>CAVOOH010000006.1:0-53395 GCA_963697495.1 uncultured Gammaproteobacteria bacterium
ACAGGCGCACGCGCGCCCGCGGCATCGTGATGCGCGCCACGCGATCGTGCGGACGAATTCGAGCGGGTCGAGCGGCTTTCTCGGCCATGGGCGTGCCTCGACGCGCACCAGCTCGTTGATGGGCACCGACTCCGGATCGGGTCGAGGTTGGCCAGCTGGGCCGACCAGGCCGGCGCGCTCGCGCCGGCTCTCGCCCATGCCGACGATGCCGCCGCTGCAGACGTTGATGCCCGGCGTCCGCGCACGTGGCCCAGCGTGTTCAGGCGATCCTGGTAGTCGCGCGTGGTGATGACGCGGCCGTAGGCCTCGGGGGCCGTGTCGAGGTTGTGGTTGTAGTAGTCGAGGCCCGGCGTCCTTGAGCGACTGCGCCTGCGGCTCGGTCAGCATGCCCAGCGTGCAGCAGGCCTCCAGGCCCAGCGACTTGACCTCGCGCACGATGGCCGAGACGGCCTCGATGTCGCGATCCTTGGGCGCGCGCCACGCGGCGCCCATGCAGAAGCGGGTGGCGCCGCGTGCCTTGGCCGTGCGGGCCGCGGCCGCGACGGCCTCGACGTCCATCAGCTTGGTGGCGTCGACGCCGGTGTCGTAGCGGACCGCCTGCGGGCAGTAGCCGCAGTCCTCGGGGCAGCCGCCGGTCTTGATCGACAGCAGCGTGCCAGACTCGACCTGGTTGGGCGCGAAGTGCTCGCGGTGGACGGCCTGGGCCTGCAGGATCAGGTCGTTGAACGGCAGGTCGAACAGCGCCAGCACTTCCGCGCGGCTCCAGTCGTGACGCAGGGCGTGCGGGCCATGGATCGGCGAAGGCTCCCGGACAGAACGCGAGAGTGTGGAAGCCGCTCCGGGAAGGTGTCAACTCGATGCGGACGTACGCTTGGCAGGCCGCGGGGGCTCCGGCCGTTTCCCGTCGTTCCGTGGCAGCACCAGCTTACATCCCGCCGGCGGGCGGTGAGGGCGCAAGGCAGTAGGCGACGGTCGCGGCGACCGCAGGCGCTCACTCCGCTGCGCCAAGTGGTGCGAGGCGCGGTTGCTGGCGATCCCCATGTTCGTTGGCGGCGGTGCTGGTCGTTTCTGCACGGCTGGCTGATCCATTTGCGGTCGATCCCGGCGGCGTGTACACACCATCCCGCTGCCCGGGCCGTCCGCCTGGTCCCGCCGCTCACGCCGGCGACGGCTGCACGTGTCGTGCTGCCCCTGCGCTGCCTGTTTGCGGCGCCGCGGTGCCGACGGCATGGACCTGTGCGCCGATTGCGCGGCCGAGCTGCCACGCAACCGCAGCTGCTGCGCGCGCTGCGCCTTGCCGCTGGCCACGCCGCGGCCCTGTGCGGCGAGTGCCAGCGCCGCGTGCCGCCGTGGGATGCGGCGTGGGCGCCGTTCCGCTACGGCTGGCCGCTGGACCGGCTGGAGTCGCGCTACAAGTTCGGCGCCGACCTCGCCGCCGGCCGCGTGCTGCCGCTGCTGTGGCATCGCGAGCCGTGCCCGGTCAAGCGCCGCAACTGTTGCTGAGCGGTGCCGCTGCATCGCTGGCGGTTGCGCCGGCGCGGCTACAACCAGGCGCTGGAACTGGCCCGCCCGCTGCGCGAGCGCTCGGCGTGCCGCTGCGCCACGACGCGCTGCTGCGCCGGGTGCGCTCAACCGAGGCGCAGACCGAACTCGACGCGATCGCTCGCCGCCGCAACGTGCACGGCGCCTTCGCGTGCGCGGGCGTCGCGCTGCCCGCGCATGTGGCGATCCTCGACGACGTGATGACCACCGGCGCCACCCTGGCCGAGTGCGCCCGCGTGCTCGCTCGTGCCGGCGTGCCGCGCGTGGATGTGTGGGCGCTGGCGCGTGCGCCGCGGGGGAAAAACGGGTAGGAGCGCACCCTGTGCGCGATGCTCTTCGTCACGTCACGCAAGAGCATCGCGCACAGGGTGTGCTCCTGCAACGCATTGCTCAGCTTCAGCGCCAGCGCCAGCACGATGCCGACACACCGCCAGGCCCACCCAGTTGTTGTGGCGGAAGGCGGCGAGGCAGGCGTCGCGGCGGCGGTCGCGGATCAGCCACTGCTGGTAGGCGAACAGGCCGGCCGCCACCAGCAGGGCGAGCCAGTACGGCCAGCCCAGGTCCGGCGCGCTGCCCGACGAACAGCATCGCGAGCAGGAAGGTGCCCATCAGCACGCCGAGAATCGCCACGTCGGCGTCGCCGAACAGGATCGCGGTGGACTTCGCGCCGACCTGGAGGTCGTCGTCGCGGTCGACCATCGCGTACTCGGTGTCGTAGATCACCGACCACAGGATGTTGCCGATGAACAGCAGCCAGCCCACCGGCGGCACGGTGCCCGACACCGCCGCGAACGCCATCGGGATCGACCAGCCGAAGGCCGCGCCCAGCTCCACCTGCGGCAGGTAGGTATAGCGCTTGGTGAACGGATAGATCGCCGCCAGCGCGGCGCCGGCGAACGACAGCTCGATCGTGAGTCGGTTGGTCAGCAACACCAGCACGAAGCGAGCGCCATCAGCGCGCCGAACACGACCAGCGCGTCGCGCGGCGTCACCCGCCCGCTGGCGATCGGCCGGCCGGCCGTGCGCGCCACCTGCGGGTCGAGCTTGCGGTCGGCGAAATCGTTGATGGCGCAACCGGCGCGCGCATCGCGAACACGCCGAGGGTGAAGATGATCAGCGTGCTCCACGGCGGGAAATCGCCCGCCGCCAGCCACAGCGCCCACCACGTCGGCCACAGCAGCAGCAACGCGCCGACCGGGCGATCCATCCGGGTCAGCACCAGATAGTCCCGCGCCTTTTCGCGATAACGCGCCGGCAGTTTCTGCAGCAGCCAGTCCAGCACCCGCATGGCGCGGGTCGAACTGTCCGCCGGGCGCACCGATTTGGCGGTTGGTTTCGCCGGGCCGGGCCGCGGCCGGTTGGCGGACGGGGGCGCGGCAGTGCGCCGCTGGCGTTTGCGGGAGGAGGGAGCCATGCGGTGAAGTCTAGCGCGCCGTGCGGCCCCGAACCGCGCGATGGGTCACCCGTCAGCCGGCCGCCCGGCTAAAGTCCGGCGTCCGGCGGCCGATAGTGCCGATGGGTGATGCCGTTCGTGGCAACGCCATGCACGCGCCGTACGAAGCCCAGGGCCGCCGGTGCCCGGAATGTTGATGGCTGAAAGCGAAACCACTGAAGAGGATTCCACCCTGCCGGGCGATGCGCCCGTGGCTGGCGACGACGCTGCCGGTCTGTCCGCGTCGGTGGCGGCGGAGTCCGCGCCGGCTGGCTCGTTCGCGCATTCGCGTCTGCTCGATTCGGTGGCGGCATTCACCCACCACCGCGACATCGCCGCGCTCGATCACAGCCTGGCGCTTTCACTGGCCGAACTGGCCTCGGCGCGCAGCGTGGTCCTGGCCAACCGGGCGATCGACGGGACATACGTGGAAGGCATCGTGCGTTGCACGCCGGACGCGCAAGGGATCTATCAGGTGCAGGTGGCCAACCCGGACCTGGCCGATCCGGCGCTGCAACTGCTGCACCGTTGCATGCAGCGGTTGGAAGTGCAGACGGAAATGGTCGAGGGCATGCATCGGCTGGTCGTGCCGATCCAGCACGATGGTCGCGCGATCGGGGCGCTGCAGCTCGACAGCGACATGCCGCCAGCCGCCAGTCGGCCGCTCGCCGACGGGTTTGCGCGCATCTATGCCAACTACACCGCGCTGCTCCATGAAAGCGAGCGCGACAAGCTGACCGGCTTGTACAACCGGCGCAGCCTCGAACGGCAACTGCAACGGTTGTTGCAGCAGGCGGTCATGGCGAGAACGGAGATCGACGGGCAACATGCCATGCCCGCCGCGGAACCGCCGCAGGTGTGGCTGGCGATCCTCGACATCGACCACTTCAAGCGCATCAACGATAGTTACGGACATATCTATGGCGACGAGGTGATCCTGCTGGTGGCCCAGCAGATGCGCGCCTGTTTCCGCCGCGGCGACGTGCTGTTCCGCTTTGGCGGCGAGGAGTTCGTGATCCTGTTCGGTGCGACCGACCAGGCCACCGTGCACGCCGTGCTGGAACGTTTCCGCCAGCGCATCGCCGAGCATGCCTTTCCGCAGGTGGGCAGTGTCACCGTCAGCATCGGCTATGCCGCTGTCGGCCGGCACGACTACCCGGCGAGTGCGTTGGATCGCGCCGACAAGGCGCTGTACTTCGCGAAACAGCACGGCCGCAACGGCACCTACGGCTACGAAACCCTGAATGCGCGCGGCCTGCTGGGGCGCGAGGTGGCCGCGGGAAGCATCGACCTGTTCTGAGCGGTCACCGACGCAGCAGCAATTGGCAGGCCGGATGCGTGCTCCCGTCCACAGCCGCATGCGCGCGTGCGGCGGTGTCAACAGTTTCATTGCAATCAGTTGCCCGGCTTGCTCTGGACGTCCAGATGTCCAGATGGTTTTGTCGGACAGGCATGGAAATGTTTCTACGAGAGCAGCAGCCAGTCCCGCAGGGCCGTGTCGCTGGCCGCCAGCGGCTCGGCGCGGGCGCCGCGCGCCAGCATCGCGGCCAGCGCAGCGGGCACCTCGACCGGGTGGCCGATCAGCGGCTCCACCACGCTCTCGAACTTGGCCGGATGGGCGGTGGCGACCACCGCCCACGGCGCGTCGTCGCCGTCCGCGCGCAGCCGGTCGAGCAGGTGCATCGCGGTGGCGGTGTGCGGGCAGAACACTTCGCCGTGTTCGCGCGCATGGTGGCTGATGGTCCGGCGGATCGCTGCGTCGTCGACGCTGTGCGCCTGCAGCAGCTGGCGCAGGCGGGCTTCGTCGGGGAACGTCCAGCGCAGCCGCTCGAAGTTGCTGGGTGCGCCCACGTCCATCGCGTTGGCCAGCGTGGCGATCGCTTCGCGCGGCGTGTAGTCGGCGCCGGCGAAGATAGTCGGGCAGGGTGGCGTTCGCGTTGCAGGCCAGTCGACCTCGCCGACCGGCAGGCCCAGTTCGCGCACCCACAGGGCGGCCAGCGCGTTGCCGAGGTTGCCGGTGGGCACGACGAAGTTCAGCGGCGTGCCGTGTTCGCGCCACCAGCCCAGCGCGGCGTGCGCGTAGTAGCTCATCTGCGGCAGCAGGCGGCCCAGGCTGATGCTGTTGGCCGAGGACAGCGGCACGTTGCGCCTGCAGCGCGGCGTCGTTGAGCGCGGCCTTGACCATGCGCTGGCAGTCGTCGAACGAGCCGGCCACGCGCAGCGCGCTGCACGTTGTCGCCGAAGCAGCCGAGCTGGTGCGCCTGGCGCGGCGAGACCCGGCCGTCGGGATACAGGATCACCACGCGGAAGTCCGGCTGGCGATGGAACGCCGCGGCGACCGCGGCGCCGGTGTCGCCCGAGGTGGCGACCAGGATCGTCAGCGGCCGCGCGTCGGCACGCGGCAGCCGGCGCAGGCAGGCGGCGAGGAAGCGCGCGCCGAAATCCTTGAACGCCGCGGTCGGGCCATGGAACAGCTCGAGCATCGACGCGTGCGGGTGGGCCGGCAGCGCGCGCAGCGGCGCGTCGAAGGTGAATGCCTCGGCGCAGATCGCGGGCAGTTCGTCGGCCAGCGCATCGCCGGCGAAGAACGGCGCCAGCAGGGTGGCCGCGGTATCGGCCAGCGAGCCGTGCGGGTCGAATGCGGCCGGGTCGAGCGGGGCAGCGCCTGCGGGCACGTACAGGCCGCCGTCGGGCGCGAGTCCGGCGGCGAGTCGCTGTCGCTCAGCGTCGAGCCGCGGGCGCGTGTGCCGCGCGTGCTGATCGTAGCTTCATGCGAGCGATCTGCCGCCGCCGGGCCCGTTGATCGGCGAGACGAACGCATTCGCTGCCGAGCCCGCCGTCGGCGAACGCCGCCCGCATGCGCCGCGCCGCGCCGCCTCGGCGTCGCCGCGATCGTCGAACCAGGCGAACACGCTGGGGCCGGCGCCGGAGATGCTGGCGCCGAGCGCGTCGGTGGTCGAGCGCGGCCTGCTTCACCGCGGCGAAGTCCGGGATCAGCGGCGCGCGGCGCGGCTCGACCAGCACGTCGTTCAGGCCCTCGCGTACCAGCGACGCATCGCCGCGGTAGCAGCCGGCCAGCACCAGCGCGAGGTTCGCGCTCTGCGCGACGAATTCGTCCAGCGCGTAGTGCGCCGGCCAGCGCCGCGCGCGCCTTGCGCGTTTCCAGCACCACGTGCGGATGCACCAGCGCGCAGTGCCACGCGGCCGGCACCGTCGATGCGCACCAGCCGTTCGGGGTGGCCAGCACCAGGCCGCCGAGCAGCATCGAGCCGACGTTGTCGCCGTGGCGGCCGCCGCTGGCCACCGCTTCGCCGTCCAGCGCGAAACGGATACAGCGCCTCGCGCGGCAGCGGCTGTGCCAGCAGCGCGTTCGCGGCCACCAGCGCGGCCACGCACGAGGCGGCCGAACCGCCCATGCCCGAACCGAGCGCGATGCCCTTGTCCAGCTCCAGCTCGAAGCCGTGCTGCAGGCCGAGCGCCTTGCGCAGCGAGAGCAGCGCGGTACCGGCGGTGTTCGCGCGCGGGTCGATCGGCAGATCGGTGCAGGCAGCCGCGGATCGCCGCGATGCGCACCACCGGCTCGTCGATGCGGCGCACCTCGGCGCGATCGCCGGCGCCGGCCACGCTGTGGCCGAGCAGGTCGAAGCCGACGCCGACGTTGCCGACGCTGGCGGGCGCGAAGGCGCAGGCGACTTGCGGAGGTTGGGCGCGGCGCGGTGAGGCCATGACGGGTTCCAGCAGGTCGGTACTCATGAGAGCAGGGTTCATGCGCGTGCCTCCAGCGACTCGGCGATGCGCAGCAGGTCGGTGAACACGCCGGCGGCGGTCACTTCGGGACCGGCGCCGGGGCCTTGCACCGACAGCGGATTATCGCAGTAGCGGCGCGTGGTGAACTGCACGATGTTGTCGGTCAGCCGGGTATGCGCGAACGCGTGGGTGGCCGGCAGCACCATCAGCCGCACGCTGGCGCGGCCGTGCCGGTCCAGTCGTGCCACGTGGCGCAGCACGCCGCCTTCGGCGTGCGCGCCGGCCAGTTGCGCGGCCATCGGCGCATCCAGCTCGTCGAGCCGCCGCATGAACTCGTCCAGCGGCAAGGCGGCCAGCGCGGGCGGCACCAGGCCTTGCAGGTCGACGTCGTCCAGCGACCGCGGCCAGCCCGCCTCGCGCGCCAGGATCACCAGCTTGCGCGCCACGTCGAGGCCGGACAGGTCGTCGCGCGGATCGGGTTCGGTGTAGCCCAGCGCATGCGCCTCGCGCACCAGCGCGGAGAACGGCTGCTGGCCGTCGTGGCGGTTGCACAGCCAGGCCAGCGTGCCGGAGAACATGCCGTCGACCGCCAGCAGTTCGTCGCCGGTATCGAGCAGGTCGCGCAAGGTCTGCACCACCGGCAGGCCGGCGCACACGGTGGCTTCGTAACGGAAGCGCGCGCCGCTGGCGCAGGCCGCGCGGATCGCCTGCCAGCGCGGCAGCGGCCCGCTGCCGGCGAGCTTGTTCGGCGTCACCACGTGCAGGCCGGCGGCGAGCCAGCGCGGGTAGTGCGCGGCCACCTCGTCGTTCGCGCTGCAGTCGATCAGCAGCGCGTGGCGGCCGTCGATGCCGCGCACGTGCTCGGCGAACGCGTCCAGATCGTTCGGCCGCCAGATCTGCGCGCCGCCGTGGCGACCGTTGAGTTCGGCGTCGTCGCAGTCCAGCCACATGCGCTTGCTGGCCACCACGCCGCAGAGTTTCAGTTCCAGTCCGCTGTCGCGGGCCAGCCGTGGTTGCGCGGCGCGCAACTGTTCCAGCAGCGCGCTGCCGACGCGGCCGGGGCCGATCACGCCGACCGCCAGCACGCGCTGCCGCCGCGCGGTCGGCAGGGCGAAACCGGACGGCGGCGGCAGCTCGGCAAGTTGGGACGCACAGATGTTCACGATGACCTCCGGATGAGGCCCGTGCTCGCTGGCGGATCGGCTTGTGCTTGGGGAGTGCACCGGCCCGCCTCTGTCGAGGGCGGGGCCGTTGCGATGAAGAACCTAGTCGCGCACGGACACCCACCCCGACCGGGTGGTAATCGTGGTCGTGGTGGTGGCGACGGAGCGGTTGACGACGCCGGCCGGCAACGGCGCACGCCCGGTGGAAACCGGGGCGACGTGCATGCGTGCTGGTGCGGAAAGTGGCGACATGGGTTCGACCTTAAGGCGGATGTTGCGCTGCGGTCAATGGATTCATTTGCAACTTTCTTGAATGACAGTCGCGGCCCATCACGCTGTGGCAGGTTGTCGCGATACGGTATTGGCCGCCCGTCGACACTGGTCCGATCGGCCTACAATTCGCGGATGAACAGGTTCGTTTCACTGCGCCAGCAGCTGCGTGGACATGCACCACGTGCGGCTCTGGCGCTGCTTGCGCTCGGCATGTGGAGTCTTGCGGCGTCGGCCGCGGCCCCGCAGGCGGGCGCCGCACCACCGGTACCCGACACCATGCAGCAACGCGTCGCCGCGTGCACCAGCTGCCACGGCGTGCACGGCGAGGGTTCGCCGGACAGCGTGGTGGTTCCGCGTCTGGCCGGCAAGCCGGTGGGCTACCTGGTCCAGCAACTCGAGTATTTCCAGACCGGCCAGCGCCGGCACGCGCCGATGGAATACGTGGTGCGCCAGCTGAGCCCGGCGTACCTGCGCGAGATCGCCGGCTACTTCGCGAAGCAGGACGTGCCGTACCGGAAGCTGCCGGTGCCGGCGGTGTCGGCGGAGACCCTGCGGCGCGGCGAGCAACTGGTGATGCGCGGCGACTCGACCCGTGGCGTGCCGTCGTGCGTCAGCTGCCACGGCGGCAAGCTCACCGGCGTGGAGCCCATGATGCCGGGTCTGATGGGCCTGTCGTACGACTATCTCAGCACCCAGCTGGTGTCGTGGCGCACGCGCCACCCGCGCGGCCGAAGGGCCGTACTGCATGGGCGTGGTCGCCAACCGCATGCGCGAATCGGACATCACCGCCGTCTCCGCGTGGCTGGCCAGCCATGAGCCGCCGGCCGACCTGCATCCGGAGCCGGCCAGTGCGCAGACCGAACCGTTGCCGGGCTGGTGCGTGATGGGCAAGAGCGGAGCGGGCCAATGAAATTGTGGCGACGTGGATGGTGGCTGCTGGCCTTGCTGGTGGTGGTCGTGCTGGGCTGGCGGTACTTCGGCCGCGCCGGCCAGCAAACGTCGTCGCCGGCGCAGCGCGAGGCGGATGCCGCCGCGTTGCACGATCCGGCGCTGATCGCCCGCGGCGAATACCTGGCCACGGTCGGCGATTGCGCCGCCTGCCACACCGCACGGGACGGCCAGCACTACGCCGGCGGACGCTCGCTGGGCACGCCGTTCGGCGACGTGCCGGCGCCGAACATCACGCCCGATCCGGCCACCGGCATCGGCGAATGGAGCTTCGACGATTTCTGGAATGCGCTGCATCTGGGCAAGGGCCGCCAGGGCGAGCTGTTGTATCCGGTGTTCTCGTACACCTCGTTCACCAAGGTGACCCGCGACGACGCGCTGGCGATCTTCGCCTACCTGAAGTCGCTGCCACCGGTGCATCGGCCGGATGCGGCGCTGGGACTGGGCTTTCCGTACAACGTGCGCAGCAGCCTGGTCGCGTGGCGCGCGCTGTACTTCAAGCCGGGCGTGTTCCAGCCCGATCCGGCGAAGTCCGAACAGTGGAACCGCGGCGCCTACCTGGTGCAGGGCCTGGGCCATTGCAACGAATGCCACACCACGCGCGATTCGCTGGGCGGCATCGCGCCGAACCAGCACCTCACCGGCGGCCAGATTCCGCAGCTGGACTGGTATGCGCCCGACCTCAGCACCCAGCCCGGCGGCGGGCTCGAAGGCTGGGGCGCACAGGACATCGTCGACCTGCTGAAGACCGGCCAGTCGGGCAAAGGCACGGCGTTCGGGCCGATGGCCGACGTGGTGCGCCTGAGCACCCAGCACATGACCGACGCCGACCTGCAGGCGGTGGCGAGCTACCTGCAATCACTGCCGCCGCGCGCTGCAGCCGCACCGACGCCGTTCAAGCGGGCGGCCAGCCATGAGCAAGGCGGCAAGCTCTACGCGCAGCGCTGCGCCGACTGCCACGGTGCGGACGGGCGCGGTGTGGCCGGCGTCTACCCGCCGCTCGACGGCAACGCCTCGGTCACCGAGCCGACCGGCATCAACGCGATCCGCAGCGTGCTGCTCGGCGGCTTCGCCCCGGCCACCGCCGGCAACCCGAAGCCGTACTCGATGCCGCCGTTCGCGCAGCAGTTGAATGATGCCGACGTGGCCGCAGTGGTCGGCTACATCCGCCAGTCGTGGTCGAACCAGGCGGGGCGGTGCAGCCTGCGGATGTCAGCAATTATCGGCATACGCCGATCGACTGAGCGGTGGCGGTGCGTGGTGTGCTCCCTCCCCTGTTTACAGGGGAGGGTTGGGGAGGGGTTTGCTCTTGATCTTTCTTCGCGTTTGCGGCGGAGCTGCTGAGAGCAAGAGCTTTCGTCCTCCTTCGGAGGGCGAGTCACTTTCTCTTGCGTGGCCAAGAGAAAGTAACCACTGCGCCGCAGGAGCGGCGCGAACGGCGAAACGGCCCGAAGGGCGTAGGGCAGGATGCCCGGAGTAATAGAGAGGGCCGCCCCGCTTCCGCGCCTTGCGGGCATCCTGTCCGCAAGGTTCGCGTGCGGGCTACAGGGTTTGTCAACAGGGCATCGGGCAACAGCTCCTGCGTTGCCTCAACTCCGCATCGATACCGTCGCCTGGGTAACCTCCGCGACGAGGCAGTGCGCAGCCATCTCGATTTCCACCGGGACATGACACTGCCTGCGCTAAAGGCATTCTGCAAAGCGCCGAAGGTCTACTTGCTGCGCCAAGCGAAGTAGGCGCTGGCTCGCCGGAAAAGGTTCATGCCAAGGCGCGTGGGGCTGTTTGCGAGCGTTCGGCCAGTCGGGATAATGGGGCAGGATCAACGCTGGAAGTAGCCGCGAAGCGGCTCGGCCGCCAACTCGTGCAGGTGCGGGCCGAGCTGTGGGACGCGGGCAATGCCCGCGTGCCCACGAAGTTCGCGCAGTTGCGACTCGGACAGCGCGTAAACCACTTGGCCGATGCCCGAGCGGTCTATCGCGCCGCTGCACATCTGGCATGGCTGGCAGCTCGTATACATCGTGGTGCCCGCCGCGGACGCCGGCGCCAGCTCCCTGGCGGCCCACATCGCGATCTTGAACTCCGGATGCGCGCTGATATCGTGCTGCGAACGCACCGTGTTGTGCGCCTCCATCAGCACGGTGCCGTCGTGGCCCACTAACATCGATCCGAACGGGGCTTCGCCTAAGTCTCGCGCGCGCCGCGCGAGCTCGATGGCCCGGTGCAGGTGCAATTCGTCGGTCTGGTTCATGCGGCCACCCCGCCTGCACGCGGGCGCGCCACCGAGATCTCGCCCTGGAGCACTAGGACACCGGTTCCGGACAACTCCGGATCGGGCGTGAGGCGGACTTCGAGCACGCTGCGGCGTCCCATGAGCACGCCCTGTTCGACAGTCAGCGCGTCACGCGTGTTCAACAGATCCGCCCATCCCAAGTAGGCGCAAAGCGGTCCTGCGGCCGTTCCGGTCGCGGCGTCTTCCCACAAGCCGACCGTCGGATTGAAGAACCTGGTGTAGGCGTGACCCGGGCGCTGAGTGTCGTAGGCGTATACATAGCAGCCTTCCGCGCCGACGTTTCTTAGCACGGACAACAGGAGTTCGTGCTGCGGCCTGGCCGCATCCACGGCGGCTTTGCCCGCGACCCTGACGAGCAGATGGTTGCCCCCGGTATCCACTACCCGTGGGGGAGGCGACGTCAGCAGCATCCGCTCGTCCATTCCAAGTGCGGCCACAAGGCCCGGGATGTCGTCCAGGACGCGGAGCAGATGCATGGGCGCCTGCTTCATGTGGCCATGGATCGCCGTACCTCTTCGCTCCAGCATGATCGGAAGCACGTCGGCCCCGATCTCCTGGCGAAACATCGTTGGCGTGTCGAGTGGGCCCAACTGACCGCGGTACCCCAGCCACAGCCAGGCTCCGAGTGCATTGTGGCCGGCTCCGAATACCTCGGCGCCGGACGCCGTGAACGACCGCAGCCTCCGGTCCGCACGTTCGCTACGCAGCAGGAAAGTGGTCTCTGCCTGATTGAACTCCCTTGCAATGGCCTGCATATGCAGGTCGCTCAGCGCGTCTGCATCCTCGACGACAGCGAGCGGGTTTCCTGACAGCGGGGTTTCTCCAAATACATCGATGATTCCGGCCTTGAGGGAGAGCATGGGGTACGTCCAGTTAAGCGAGAAGGATGAGCTGTGCTTTACCTAAGCGAGCACTCGTTCAGCCTATGTACCTGGATTTATGGTGTAAAGTTAGTTCTTTGCCGATACATGATGAGCATAACTCATCCTATTACCATGCCCCGCGACCTGCTGCCGCCCCTGCTTGCCTTGCGTGCGTTCGAAGCCGTCGCTCGAAGGTTGAGCTTCAAGGCTGCCGCCGATGAGTTGTCGGTGACGCCAACGGCTATCAGCCATCACATTCGCCACCTGGAAGAAAATGTCGGTGCGCGCCTGCTTGAACGCACGCCCAGAACGTGCCGGCTGACGCCGGCGGGAAGCGCTCTGTTCGAAGCGGTTGCTTCAGGCTTCTCCGACATCCGGCAGGTGGCGGCGCGGCTGCGGCGAAGTGGAGCGCGGTCGTTCCTGACGATATCGGCGACGCCGGCGTTCCTGAGCCTGTGGCTGGTGCCGAGGATGCGCGAAATTGCAGACCAACTTCGCGATCTCGATCTGAGGCTGCACGCCTCGAAGTCGGCAACGTCCTTCCAGGACGACGGTGTCGATATCGCCATCCGCTATGGCGGACGCGCACTGTCCTCGGTGGAGTCCACCGTGCTTCAGCAGGACGAGTTCACGCCGATCTGCAGCCCGGCCCTCGGGCTGCGCAGCCTTCGAGACCTGCGCCGCGCGACACTGCTGCACGTGGAGGGTTACCGCACGCCCCGCCCTGCGCCCGACTGGTCGCGCTGGTGCAAGGAGGCGGGGTTGGACGGGATCGACACCGAGTCGGGGCCGCGCTTCGGCGACAGCCTGCATGCCATACAGGCCGCGATCGGTGGGCAGGGGGTGCTGCTTGGCAGTCCGTTGATTGTGCAGGATGCGCTGTCCGCGGGCGCGCTCGTGCGCCCGTTCGATCAAGCACTTGCCGGTGCGGCCTACTGTTTTGTCTGTCCCGCCGCGATTGCGCAACGCGAAGATGTGCAGGCACTGCGCGCGTGGTTCCAGCGAAACCTTTTAAAGGAGGGCGTGGTGCTTCCGCGGTAGTGCATTCGCGCCAAATCCGCAGGCGAAAGCTTCGGTGTGACATGATTTCGTCCTGCCCTCGCGTGCGCTGCAGTCGTCCTGAGGGAAGCATTCGCGGTTGCAACGAACAAGGTGACTGTGCCGGCTTTCTGAGTGGCGGGTGGCGAATGACCGTTCCTAGCGGTGAATTCAACGCCAGAATTAAGCCGAGCCGCGAAGCGGCTTGGGCCTGAATTAATTGTCAAACCTCTTTAGACCATATCGGAGTTAGTGCGGTGACTTGCGGTGGGCTAGCCAGAAGCAGCTAACGTCTCTGAGCGATGCCGCATAGCTGTCCGTCTTTAGGAACTCCTGTGAGTCCTTGGTGCTGGCGTACTGCTGAAAAGCACTAATAGAGTCTGGATCAGCATTGTCGAAACAATAAAAGTACGCGGTATGGCCGGGATTGACGGCTATAGCCGGTGCCATGTGCTTTTCCCAAACCTTACGAACTTCGTCTCGCTTTCCGGGCTGAGTTTGATGCTTAACGATAAGTGCGAATGACGTCATTGGAATCTCGCATTGATGTTGAGTAAGAGGCCTAAGAATGCTCTGATCAATTGAGTTAGAAACGGCCGTCCAGACAACGGCCATACGAAAATGCTGGACTTGCTACGCTGAAAGAGTGCTATTTGGGGCGGCCCGCCGCCTTCGCCGTGCCGATTTGCCTCGAATCACCTCGATGTTCCGCCTCACAGGCGCACATCCCCTGCGGAAGCCAGCAGCGTTCGTCGCGCCATCCACAGGTTCGACAGCGCGAACAGCGTCGTATCTGAGCGGTGTTCTTGAGTAGGCCCTTGAAGCGCACCTTCTGGTAGCCGAACTGTCGCTTCACCACCCGGAACGGATGTTCCACCTTGGCGCGAACCGCGGCCTTCATGTGTTCGGTGTGCTTGACCGCATCTTTCAGTTCGCCCTCGGGCATCGCCTTGACGCTGCCGCGCTTGGCCGCGATGTACCACGTGCGGCCCCGCTTGGGGGCTGGCTTCTTCGGCACCCTGATAGCCGGCATCGGCATACACCGTCTGCTCCTGGCCGTGCAGCAGCTGGTCCACTTCGGTCACGTCGCCCACGTTGGCCGGTGTCGTGGTCACCGTGTGCACCAGCCCCGATTCCTCGTCCACGCCGATGTGGGCCTTCATGCCGACGACGGCATGGATGCCGGAGTTGAGGCAACGCAGGAGCGGTTGCCCGAGTACCACTGCTGGCCCTTCTTGGTCTGGCGCATGTCCGGGTCACGCTGCTTGTCGCGGTTCTTCGTCGACGACGCGCCTGGATGATCGTGGCGTCCACGATCGTGCCTTGCCGCAGCAGCAGGCCCTGCTGCCCAAGGTGCGCGTTGACCGCTTCAAGGATCTTCACCGCCAGGCCGTGCTGTTCCAGGAAGCGGCGGAACTTCAGGATCGTCGTCTCGTCCGGGATCGCGTCCTCGTTCAACTCCAGCCCGGCGAAGCGACGCATCGACTCGATCTCGTACAGCGCATCTTCCATCGCCGGATCGCTCAGCGCGTACCACTGCTGCATGAAGTGGATGCGCAGCATCGTTGCGGCAGGCATCGGTGGGCGGCCACGGCGGCCCGAGGTGGGATAGCTCGGCTCGATCAGCGCCAGCAGCGCCGCCCACGGCACCACCTTGTCCATCTCGCCCAGGAACCGCTCGCGCCGCGTCGGCTTCTTCTTCGACTCGAAACTCAGGGAGGCAAAGGAACGCTGCTTCATCGCTGTTGGGCTTCTTGGGAACGGCTGGCTATGATGCCAGGCGGGGAATAAATCAGAACGTCCCAAGGGGAGTTTCAAGACATCCTGCCGGCATTTGAGCCTTTGGTGGAGAGCTGATGCCCGCTATCGGCCAGGAATGGTCATTCGTGGCGAGGTACCTTGGACCCACGGACTTCTTGGAAGGGGCCACGTTAACGGGGTAGAACTCGAGGCTGAACGAGCGTCGCAAAGATTTCAATTGGAAGTTGACTATTGACGGCTCCGTCAATAGCATGCGCTGCAGGCTTACGCCTAAGAGGTCACCCGAAGCTAGGTGGCCGACAAAAAGCCCGCGAAAGCGGGCTTTTTCGTGTCTACTCGATCTGAAAGCAGCTGTATTTGATCCCGCGCAGTCCCTCGTGCTCGGCGCAAAGGGTGTCCGCAAGCTTGTTCCCTCGGCGGAGAATGTCGAGCGCAGCGTTCTTCGGTTTATATCCGCCCAAGCAGACAGGCCACAACCTTCAGGTCAGCGGTTTGCATGGCAGCGACCGTTTGGTCTTTACCCTGAACTCGTACAGAGTTTCCCTGAGTGAAGCCGCGTCTAGCGGAGCGTGCCCTGCTGAGGTGTCGACGTCGAAGGGTAGGCCATCTTCGCGCAGGCCCCTGTAGTACCCGTGGAGAATCTTCTCGGTGTTCTTATCGCTTCTTTCGACGTAGACCCGAAGCTTAAGATTCATGTGCCGCGCGATTTTGGCGGCCCGCTCGACGCTGATCACAAATGCCGTCTTGCAGAGGGACCAGCGTTCTGCCCCATACTTCGGTTGATACCTCGCGTTGTAGCCAGGACGATCGATCACGCATGCGATTACGTAGGCAGGGAGCTCCAAGAGGAGCCTGCTCAGATCATCTCGGAACCTCAGCGCGATTTCGTCGTCCTGGCTAAGCCACTGGAAGTCGCCGTGCATGTGGCGGATGTCATAGGAGTGGAGGGGGGATTTGCCCAATTGCGGCCATCGGAGGCGAAAGTCTGCAATGAGCCTATTGGCCGTTTCGTAGTCGCTTTCACGGACTAACACACCGCCAAGGCCAAACCAGTTAACTTGGTTCTTTGCGTTTCCCGGGTTGTGGTCCGGGTTCTTCGAACCTGAGTCATCCATGTAAAACAACAAGCAATCAACCAAGTCGCGTCCCCTATTCCGTTGCTTGAAATCTTACGCGCATCGGAGTCTTTCTCCGATGTACTTTACTGAGGTCGAGAGTCAACGACTCTCACATATTTCCACCTGTATCCGGAAACCGAGGTGAGTTAGCGCCCCTTGAACCGCTGGAGATTCAGCGAACCCCTGCCGCACCCCCAATCCGGCCCCACCGCGTCCCAATTATTTTGGCTATGCGACCGGCAGAAATGGGTCGAAAGCGGATCCGATCGCGATGGCGAAGGCGTACTCAACCTGGAACGCCTTCAGGGCCGGCTTGCCGCCGCGGTGGGCACGCTCGCCGCTTCATCGAGCAACCAGTTCCGCACCTCGACGAGCGCGGGATCCATGTCGCCCGCCTCGGGCCACACGAGATGAAAAGGGTGGCCCGACAGCTCGGGGCCGAAGGGTTGGCATAGCAGTCCGGCACCCAACTCCTCCGCCGTGAGCGTCAGGTTGACCAGGGCGATGCCTTGGCCGGCGATTGCAGCCTGGATGGCGTGGACTTCGTCGGAAAACTGGAGCTGCCGTGGCACCGCCGCTCGCCGTGCGCGCTCAAACCACAGAGGCCAGTCCGGTGTCATTGAATCGCGGCGGAACCATTCGAATCCGATCAGCGGCACGCGCTCCAAATCCTCCAGGCTGCGGACGCCAAGGCCGGGAGCACACACCGGTGCGAAGCGAGAGGGCAGCAGGGGCGCGTCGTTCAATCCATGGTAGTGCCCCGGGCCGTAGCGGATGGCCAAATGCGCTGAGCCGCTGTGCAGATCGACCGGCTCGTCGCTGGTGTGGAGGTGCAGAACGATGTCCGGTCGCGAGGTCGCGAGGCGCGCAAGGCGCGGCATCAACCAGCGCGAGGCGAACGCCATGGTCGTGCTCAGCACCGCGGTGCGTGGCCTCGCATCTGGCCGAACCGCCTGCACGGCATGCGCCATGGCATCGAAGCCCTCGCGAAGCGCAGGGAACAAACTCTGGCCAGCCGGTGTGAGGTCCACCCGCCGGGTCCCGCGCACGAACAGCTGCACACCGAGGCGGTCCTCCAACTGACGGATCTGATGGCTGATGGCGGTTGCGGTCAGTGACAGCTCCGCAGCGGCGTGCTTGAAGCTGAGGTGCCGCGCCGCCGCCTCGAACGCGCGCAAGGCGGTCAATGGCGGGAGCTGGCGGGCGCTGGATGAATTCTGTGCACCTGATGAATGGAAAATCATCATTTTACGGCGGCGACCTCGCGGTTGATGCTTGAACGCCCCCAATTTACAGGTGAATTGTGATCAGGTTGCTTCATATCGACTCCAGTGCACGCCCCGGTCGTTCTGATGAGCTGGCGCATGGCTCACACACGCGTCGCCTGTCGACCCGTTTCGTGCGTCGCTGGCAAGCGCTGAGGCCGCAGGATGCCGTCGTGTACCGCGACCTGGCCGAACAACCTCCGGCGCCGGTCACCGGCGAATGGGTGCATGCCGCCTTCGCCCCGCCAGCGCAGCGGGAGCCGTGGATGCACCAGGTCCTCTCGCAAAGTGATCGCCTGGTCGACGAGCTGATTGGCGCCGACCTCGTCGTGATTGGAGTGCCCATGTACAACTTTGGCATGCCGTCCACGCTCAAGGCCTGGATCGACAATGTAGTCCGCGTGGGCCGCACGTTCGGCTTCGACCGTAGCCGCCCCGGTGAACCCTACTGGCCGCTTGTTGCTGGGCAGGGAAAACGCATGGTCCTGCTGAGTTCGCGTGGCGATCATGGGTACGAACCCGGAGAGCGTCTCGGCACGCGCAACCACGTGGAGGCTGGCGTGACGGCGCCACTGCTCTACATCGGCATCGACAGAGTCGACTATGTCGCGATCGAGTACGACGAGTTCAACGACGAGCGGTTGCATGCGTCCATCGCCGCTGCCGAAGCAAAAGTGGATGCCCTAGTGGAGCAGCTTATCGTCGAGATGGCGGCGTGAGGCACGGATTTCCTCAAATCTAGGGTCGAGCGCGAGACGTCCCTTACGTCCGCTTTGGTGGCGCATTCAAGCGGACGTTGCCACTCATGCTTATGCCATCCTCAGCGCGACAGGTCGATCGCGTAGGTCGCCGTGCCGTCGCCGTGATCCTTCAGCTGGCGGATGTTGTCGAGTCCGGCGGCGCGGGCCACGGCCTGCTTGCCGCTGGCGTCGGTGAACACGACCGGGCCGCGGGTCTTCAGCGGTGCGAACTTCCATGACGTCGGTTCGAGATCCTTCGCGCTGATCTGCTTCTTGCTTTCCAGCCATTTCGCCAGGATCTCGCGGGTGCCGTCGGGTGCGGCCAGCACGATGTTGCTGCCGTCGAGGCCGGGGAAGTGGCCGCCGCCGCTGGCGCGGTAGTTGTTGGTGACCACGATGAACGGCTGGTCCGGCTCGACCGGCTTGCCCTGGAAGGTCAATTCGGTGATGCGCTGGCCGACCGGCTGCGACACGTCGATGACGTAGTGGATGCCGCCCTGGATCTGGTCGAAGTTGTAGCCGGTGAAGTGGCTGTTGATCAGCGCCTGTTCGCCGGTCTTCGCCGGGTCGATGCGGTTGAAGCGTTTGGCGGATTCTTCCAGCCACGCTTTCACGCCGGCGCCGTCGGTCTTCACCGCGGCCAGCGTGTTCGGATAGAAGTACAGGTCGGCGGCGCTGCGCAGGGTGAGCGGGCCGGGCGCGACGTCGGTGTAGTCGTCGGGACCACCGAAGCCGGTGCGGAACGCGGCGGCGGCGGACAGCACCGGTACGTTGGCCAGCTCGGGGTGCGAGCGCGCCACTTCGCTGCGCACGTAGTCGGCCTGGGCGGCGTTGACCGGCGCCAGCGCGGTCATGTTGCCCTACGTCGGCGAAATGGCTGCTCATGTGGACGGAGCTTTCGCCGATCGGCGTGTTGACGTAGGCGATCGCCGCCTCGTGCGCCTGCTGCACCAGCGGCGCGATCGCCGGATCAGCCGGCACGCACTCGTTCTTCTGCGCGCAGATCCGCCGCACCTCGCTGTGGCTTTCCTCGTGGTCGACCACCCAGCGGCCGTCCTTGCGGTCCAGCACCAGCCGGATCACGCCCAGGTCCTTGCCGAAGAAGTCCGCCATCACCGCCGGCACGCCGCGCACCAGGCCGCGGGTGGCGTCGACGTCCTTCAGGCCGGCGTAGCGCGGGCCGGGAAATTCGGCGTGCGAGTGGCCGAGCAGCAGCGCGTCGATGCCGGGCACGCCGGCCAGGTGCCAGCCGGCGTTTTCCATGTCCGGGGTGTACGGCGCGGTGTTCAGCCCGCCATGCAGGATCGCCACCACCAGGTCGGGATGCTGCGCCTGCAGTTCGGGCAGGTACTTCCGCGCGGCTTCAACGACGCCGCTGACGGTGACCTTGCCGGCCAGGTTCTGCTTGTCCCAGTCCATGATCGGCGGCGGGGTGAAGCCGATGATGCCGACCTTCAGCGGCACGCTGAGCTTGCTGCCGTCGGCGGTATACGCCTCGATGTTCTTCGTCACCACCGTCCACGGCTTGAAGATCGGCTTGCCGTCGCGCGCGCTGTAGACGTTGGCCAGTACCAGCGGGAAGCGTGGCCCCGCGCAGCGATTGTCGTGGCCGCCGTCGACGTTCATCGGCGTGCCGGTGACCTGCGACAGGAAACGCAGGCCGTAGTTGAACTCGTGGTTGCCGGCGGTGGCGCCGTCGTAGCCCATCGCGTCCATCGCCTGGTAGATGGCCAGCTCCTGGTCGCAGCCCACCGGCTTCACCATCGCCTGGTAGTCGGCCAGCACGCTGCCCTGGATGGTGTCGCCGCTGTCGAACAGGAAGGTGTTGGGGATCTCGGCGCGGGCGCGGCGGATCAGCGTGGCGGTGCGCTCGAAGCCGAGCGAGGCGTCCGGCTTCAGCTTGTAGTAGTCGTAGCTGAGCACGTTCGCGTGCACGTCGGTGGTTTCCAGGATCGCCACGTTCGCGCGCGCGCCGTCCGGCGTCCTGCCGCCCTGCCAGGGCAGCCCGGCGCAGCCGGCGAGCAGGGCGGCAGCGAGGGCGAGCAGCGGGGTGGCGAACGGGGGCAGGCGTGACGGCATGGCGGTTCCGTGGGAATGCGGGTACTGACCGCGGAAATTAACAGATCGGGGTGACCGGGTGCTTGCACGCCGGCGCCGGGAGTCCCCGGCCACGCGCAGGGAAGGACAAGCGCGGGGGCCGTCGGGCCAAGCCCAACGCCAGTGGAATGGCGCGCCCGCGGCGCCGGATCGTTGCCGCTGCAAGGCCGTAAGATGGCGTTCCAGTGACACCGGTCCTTACGGGGGGACTTTCCAGCATGCGTCGAATGTCGTTGCGCCCCACGCGGGCAGGTGCGGTGGTGCTGTGCACCCTGGCCCTCTTCGCCGGTTGCATCGCGCTCACCGCCTGGCAGGAGCCGCTGCCGTTGCAGCGCGGTTTCATCACGGGGCTGATGCTGTGCACGTTCGGCGTGCTGCTGTTTGCGTTCGGCCGGTTCGGCACGGCGCTGCTGGTCGGCGGCGGGCTGTTCCTGCTGTTGAAGTTCGTGGCGGTGTTGAAGCTGCGCTACCTCGATTCGCAGCTGATGCCGTCGGACTTCATCTACTACGTGCGCACCAGCCTGCTCGACACGCTGCGCCACTATCCGCACCTGTACACGGTGGGGATCGGCCTGGGCGCGCTGCTGCCGCCGCTGCTGTACCTGGTGTGGCGCTGGGACTGGCGCGTGCCCGCCGCGCAGCGACCGTGGCGCGGCGCCGGCGTGCGCATCGGCGGCATCGCGTTGTGCACGCTGGCGTTCTGGTTGTGCATGCTGCCCACGGGACCGTTCGCGCAGGTGCACTCGCGCAATGCGTGGGAGAAGATGTCCGACGATGCGCAGCTGACCAATTTCTTCGTCAACCTGCACGACGCCGACGTGGAGCTGCCGGCGATGGCCAGCGACGCCGTCGCCGAGCAGGACTGGGGCGCGACCGCGCAGGGCGTGCCGGGCAGCACGCAACCGCCGTATCCGGACATCGTGCAGGTGCTGGAGGAAAGCACCTTCGACCCGTCGATCTATGACGACTGCAACGTGCCGCAGTGCCGGGTGGCGATGTTCCGGCCCGACGCGCGCACCCGCGCCCACGGCACGCTGCGCGTGCACACGTTCGGCGGCGGCACCTGGGTCAGCGAGTTCGCGGCGCTGACCGGCATGCCGCAGGACATCTTCGGCCCGGGCGGCATGTACGCGCCGTACGTGCTGGCGCCGAACGTGCACGATGCGCTGGCGTTGCAGCTGCGCCGGGTCGGCTACCTCACCATCGGCGTCTATCCGACCAGCGCCGACTTCATCAACGGGCGCAACGCCTACCAGGCCTACGGTTTCGACCACCTGTACGGTGCCGGGGAACTGGGTCTGGAGGAGTGGGAGGAAAGCGACGCGCAGATGTTCGCGGCGGCGAAGCGCCTCTACGACAAGGTGAAGAAGCCGGGGCAGCCGGTGTTCATGATGATCCTGACGCTGAACCAGCATGGTCCGCACGACGACGAGCCGATGGCGAAGCTGCCACGACCCTACCGTGGCCTGCTGCGCGGATTGCCGGCGAACACGGCGCTGAACTTCGACACCTACCTGGCGCGCCTGCACGCTTCCGACCTGGCCATGCGCGGACTGGAACAAGCCTTTCTCGATCGCCCGCAGCCGACCGTGCTGGTCCATTTCGGCGACCACCAGCCATCCTTCAACGGCCAGATCCGCAACCTGCCGCGCAACCTGCCGCCCGCGCTGCTGCCGTACCGCGACTACCTCACCTACTACATGCTGAAAAGCAACTTCGCCGGCCCGGCGTTGCCGCAGTACCCGCTGCTCGACATCGCGTTCCTGCCCAGCATGGTGCTGCAGGCCGCCGGCGTGCCGACCGACCCGTATTTCTCCGCGGCGATCGCGTTGCGCACGCGCTGCGAGGGCCGCTATGCCGATTGTGCGGTGCCCGGCCTGCTGGCCTCCTACCACGCGTGGACGATCGGGCGGCTGCACGTGTACCAGTGACGGGCGGCGCCGCTGCCGGTCGCGGTGGACCGGCAGCGGCTGACCGACAGCGGCAGTTTCCGCCGTCAGCGGCCATCGCGGCCGGCGGGTGGCCGGGCGCGGGCCGTGTGCCGGCGCGGTCCGGCCGTGCTGGCAGGTGTCTTGCTTGCCATCGGGCATGAGCGAGCGCAAGCCAGAATGCCCTGAAAACTCCGACGCCGGCCTGGAGCAGCAGATGGCCGACTGCGGCCTGTCGAACGACACCCGGCAGTTCCTGCGCGATCTGCACGTCGCCGAGAAGCAACTCAACGACGCCTTCCGGTGGGGCCATCAGGGTGGTGCGCTGGAAGCGCGGGTGAGCGCGGTGTATCGCAGGATGTACGGCAAGGATTGAAGGCTGCGCGCGACGACGCAGCGTGTCGGTCGCCGCCGCGCTGCAACCGAACGTTCGCATGTCTCGGCTATCATCACGGGTCGCCCGCGTGTGACGTTCACGCGCAGACACCCTGGAAGATCCGCATGCCCCGTTTCCCGTTCGCCGTCCGCCCCCTCCTGCTGGGCGCCAGCTTGTCCCTGCTCGGCGCCTGCGCCAGCCAGCCGCCCTCCGCGTCGCCGACGTCGCCGATCGCCGTTCCCGCCATCCAGCGTCCGCAGGGCGAGACGCCGCAGTGGTGGTTCCGCAGCGGGGCGGCGCAGGCGGCGCTGGCCGCCACGCAGGCGAACACGCACGGCCAGCGCGCGAAGAACGTGATCGTGTTCCTCGGTGACGGCATGAGCATTCCCACCATCGCCGCGGCGCACGTGCTGGCCGGCGAGCGGGCTGGCGGGGACGGCGAGAGCCATCGGCTGAGCTTCGAGAAGTTTCCGTTCAGCGCGCTGAGCCGCACCTATAACACCGACCAGCAGACGCCCGACTCGGCCGGCACCATGACCGCGATCATGAGCGGTGTGAAATCCCGCGCCGGCTTCATCGGCGTGTCGCAGGTGCCGAACCGGCAGGATTGCGCGGGCACGCGCGGGCAGGAACTGGTCAGTGCGCTGGAACTGGCTGCCAGCGCCGGCATGGCCACCGGCGCGGTCACCACCACGCGGCTCACCCACGCCACTCCGGCCGCCACCTACGGCCACCTGCCCGAGCGCAACTGGGAAGTGGACGCCGACCTGAGCGAGGCGGCGAAGGCCGCCGGCTGCAAGGACTTCGCCGCGCAGCTGATCGACTTCCCGGTCGCCGGCGGGCTCACCGTGGCGATGGGCGGCGGCCGCACCGAATTCATGCCGGCCGGCGCCGACGATCCGGAATATCCGACCAGCGTGGGCCAGCGCCTCGACGGCCGCGACCTGATCGGCGAATGGACGTCCAGGCATCCGGACGGCAAGTACGTGTGGAATGCCGCGCAGCTGAAGGCGCTGGACCTTTCGCGCACGCCGCGCCTGCTCGGCCTGTTCGAGCCCTCGCACATGAACTACGAACACGAGCGCGCGCGCGACAAGGCCGGCGAGCCGAGCCTGGCCGAGATGACGGCCAGCGCGATCGAAGTGCTGAAGCAGAACCCGAACGGCTTCTTCCTGATGGTCGAGGGCGGCCGCATCGACCACGCGCTGCACGCCGGCAACGCCTACCGCGCGCTGGACGAGACGATCGCCTTCGCCGACGCGGTGCAGGCTGCGCTGGAGCACACCGATCCGGCCGAGACACTGATCGTGGTCACCGCCGACCACAGCCATACGCTGACCTTCGCCGGCTATCCGCGCCGCGGCAACCCGATCCTGGGCAAGGTGACGGGCCACACCGACAGCTTCGACGACGAAAGCGCGCCGGGCATGGCGCGCGACGCCACTGGCCTGCCGTACACCACGCTCGGTTTCGCCAACGGCCCCGGCTACACCGGCGCCAGCGACAAGCAGCCGGAAGGCAGCAAGCGCTACCCGCACAATCCGCGCGAGTACGACGCGATCAGCAAGGGCCGGCCCGACCTGCGCCAGGTCGACACCACCGATCCCGACTACATGCAGGAGGCGATCTTGCCGTTGAAGAGCGAGAGCCACGGCGGCGAGGACGTGGCGATCTTCGCCACCGGACCCGGTGCCGGCGCGTTCCATGGCGAGCTGGAGCAGAACGTGATCTTCCACGTGATCGTGCAGCACGCGCCACGCCTGCGCGCCGAGCTGTGCAAGCTGGGCAGCTGCAATGCCGACGGCGTGCCGGTGGACCGGCCGACCTGGCAGGCGTGGCTGCAGCAGGCCGGGGCAGCAGCACCCCGCTGAAGGCGTTGCGCCGGCGGCGCCGGGCTATGATCGGGTGACCTTCGCCACCCGGACCGTGCATGTCTGTCGCCGCTTTCGAAACCGCGCCCGCCGCGTATCCGCGCGGGCTCGCACTCGCCACGCTGGGTGCGGCATTCGCGGCGATCGCCGGCGCGCTGCTGGCCGCCGCCGATCCGGAACAAGGCTGGCGCTGGCTGCACTGGTGCGGCAAGCCGTTGGCCACCGCGCTGATCTTCGTGCTGGCGTGGCGCGCGCAACCGGCGCAGTCGCCGCGCTACCGACGCTGGATCCTGGCCGGCATCGCCTGCTCGCTGCTCGGCGACGTGTTGCTGATGCTGCCGGGCGACCTGTTCGTGCCGGGACTCGTGGCGTTCCTGTGCGGCCACCTGTGCTTCATCGCCGCGTTCCTCGGCGACAGCCGATTCGCCGCGCCGGCGTGGCCGCTCGCGGCGTGCCTCGCTTATGGCGCGGTGAATCTTGCCTTGCTGTGGGGCGCCATTGACGCGCCGTTGCGCGTGCCGGTGCTCGTCTACGTGGCGGTGCTGGCGAGCATGGGTGGCCAGGCGCTGGGGCGGGCGCAGCTGCTCGCGCAGCGCGGTGACGCGCAGACGCCGGCCGCGCGGCTGGCCGCGCTCGGCGCGCTGACGTTCATGCTCAGCGACAGCCTGCTGGCGTGGAACCGCTTCCATGGCCCGGTGCCGCTGGCCAGCCTGTGGGTGCTGGCAGCGTATTATCTGGCGTTGTGGTGGATCGCGCGCTCGGTGCAGCGCGTCGGCGCAATCGAGGCGGGTGCGGCGCAGTGAATACGCAGGAACTCATCATCACCTGGGCCACCCCGGTGTTCTTTCTCCTGATCGGGATCGAGCTGCTGGTGGCGAAGCTGCGCGGGCGCGAGGCCTACGCCAGCAACGACGCGGTCAACAGCATCGGGCTGGGGGTGATCTCGCAGCTGGTCGGCGTGTTCAGCAAGCTGCTGACGATCGGCATCTATGCCTGGTGCGTCGAGCACCTGGCGCTGTTCGCGCTGCCGGAAGACAGTTGGCTTGTCTGGCTTGGCGCCTTGCTGCTGTACGACCTCTGCTACTACTGGCTGCACCGCTGCGGGCACCGGGTGAACATCCTGTGGGCCGCGCACGTGGTGCACCACCAGAGCGAGCGCTACAACCTGTCCACCGCGCTGCGCCAGACCGGCAGCGGCGTGCTGCTGGGCTGGCTGTTCTACCTGCCGCTGGCCGTGCTCGGCGTGCCGCTGAAGGTGTTCGTGATCGTGGCGCTGATCGACCTGCTGTATCAGTTCTGGGTGCACACCGAGCAGATCGGCCGGCTCGGCTGGTTCGACCGGGTGTTCTGCTCGCCGTCCAACCATCGCGCCCATCACGCGGTGAACGACCGCTACCTCGACCGCAACTACGGCGGCATCCTGATCGTGTGGGACCGCCTGTTCGGCACCTTCGTCGAGGAAGACGACACCGACCCGCCGGTATATGGCACGCGCTCGCCGCTGCGCAGCTGGAACCCGCTGTGGGCGAATGCCGAGGTGTACTGGCATGCCGCGCTGGACGCCTGGCACGCGCAGCGTTGGCGCGACAAGCTGCTGGTGTGGCTGAAGCCGCCAGGCTGGCGTCCTGCCGATGTGGCAGCGCGCTACCCGAAGCCGGACTTCGTGATGCCCAGCGAACGCTTCGATCCGCCGCTGTCGCCGCGGCTGAAGGTCTACGTGCTGCTGCAGTTCGCCCTGCTGCTGGGGATGACCACGCAGTTCCTCGGCATGGCCGCTACGGCCAGCCTGCCGGCACTGCTCGGCTATGCGATCTACCTGGTCGCCGGCCTGTGCGTGCTCGGCGCGCTGATGGAGGGCCGCCGCTGGGCGCCGTGGGCGGAAGGCGTGCGCGTGCTGGCCACCGCGGCGGTGCCGCTGCTCAGTGGGCGCTGGTTCGGCGTCCCGCAGCTGGATGGCCCGATCGCGCTGGCGCTCGCGGCGGTGTTCGGGCTGAGTGCGATCGCGCTGCCGTGGCTGCGCTCGTCGTCGGCCGCCGCGGGCGTGGCTGCCGTTCCCGCCGAATCCGCAACCGCTTCGCTGCGGTAGGGCGGGCACCGCCCGCCGGCGGTCTGCTCTGACAAAAGCGGCGGGCCGTGCCCGCCCCAGATCCGCGCGGACCTGCGGCGAGGGCCGTGTTGCACCGCGCTGGGTGCCTGCAGTCGCATTCGCTATGATCGCCGCTTGCTTAACTCAGGGGCAGGCGATGGGATTCTTCAACAAGCTGGTGCGGCACAAGACGGTCGAGCAGTTGCAGGCGGAGGCCAGCACGCGCGGCGATTTCCGCCGCGTGCTGGGGTTGTGGCAACTCACCGCGATCGGCATCGGCGGCATCATCGGCGTCGGCATTTTCGTACTGGCCGGGCAGCAGGCGGCGATGAACGCCGGCCCTGCGGTCGCGATCAGCTTCCTCATCGCCGGCATCGGCAGCGCCTGCGCCGCGCTGTGCTACGCCGAGTTCGCCGGGTTGATCCCGGTCACCGGCAGTGCCTACACCTACGGCTACGCGGTGCTTGGCGAGTTCGCCGCCTGGATCATCGGCTGGGACCTGCTGCTGGAGTACGCGCTGGTGGTCGCGGTGGTGGCGATCGGCTGGTCCGGCTACGTGCAGGTGCTGTTGAACTCCGCCGGCGTGCATCTGCCGGAGTGGGCGCAGCAGAGCATGAGCGCGCAGACCATGGAGTACTACCTGCAGCAGTTGTTTGGCCTGCATGGCTCGACGGCGATCGCCGGGCCCAGCGACGGCCACCGTTTCAACGTGATCGCGGCCGCGGTATCGCTGGCGGTCGCCGTGCTGCTGACCGTGCGTACCGAGTGGGGCGCGCGTTTCAACACGCTGGTGGTGGCGATCAAGGTGATCGGCGTGCTGCTGGTGGTGCTGGTCGGCGTGTTCTACATCGACACGGCGAACTGGCACCCGTACATCCCGGCGCGCGTGGTCGACGTCAGTACCGGCATCGGCCACTTCGGCTGGCAGGGCGTGCTGACCGGCGCCAGCGTGGTGTTCTTCGCGGTGTTCGGCTACGACACGCTGACCACCGCGGCGGAAGAATCGAGGAATCCGCAGCGCGACCTGCCGCGCGCGGTGCTGCTGTCGCTGGCGATCGCGATGGTGCTGTACATCGCCGTGTCGCTGGTGCTCACCGGCATCACCCACTACAGCAAGCTGGGTGGCGAGGCCTCGGTGTCCGACGCGTTCGAGTCGATCGGCCTGCATTGGCTCAGCATCACCATCGCGGCGGCGGCGGTGATCGGCGTCACCAGCGTGTTGTTCGCCTTCATGCTGGGTGCGGCGCGGATCTGGTTCGCGCTGGCCCGCGACGGCCTGCTGCCGGGCTGGTTTGCCAAAGTCAGTCCGCGCTTCGGCACGCCGGCGCGGCCGACGATGATCCTGGGCGTGTTCACCGCGCTGGTGGCCGGCCTGCTGCCGATCGGCGAGGTGGCCGAACTGGTCAACATCGGCACGCTCAGTGCCTTCATCATCATCTGCGGCTCGATCATGCTGCTGCGCGTGCGCCGCCCCGAGCTGCAGCGCAACTTCAAGACCCCGGCGGTGTGGTTCACCGCGCCGCTCGGCATCGTGTTCTCCGTCGCGCTGATCTACGGCCTGCCGTGGATCACCTACGAGCGTTTCATCGTGTGGATGGCGCTGGGCTGCGTGATCTATTTCGCCTACGGCATCCGCCGCAGCAAGCTGGCGTCGTCGAGCGGGAGCTGAGCTTCGTCCGGGTCAGGCGCTGACGACCCGGTCGCGACCGTCGCGCTTGGCCTGGCGCATCGCCTGGTCGGCGCGGGCGAGCAGGGTTTCGATGGCTTCGTCGGCATGGTTGCATTCGGCCACGCCGATGCTCACGGTCAATGGGCCGTCCGGGCGCCGGACCGCATGCGTGGCCAGCCGCAGTTGCTCGGCGCGCGCGCTGGCCTGCTGCAAGTCGAGACCGGGCAGCAGCACCGCGAACTCCTCGCCGCCGATGCGGCCGATCAGGTCGCCCTGGCGCATCTGCGCGCGCATCACCGCGGCCAGCGCGACCAGCGCCGCGTCGCCCGCGGCATGGCCGTGCTCATCGTTGAGCGGCTTGAAATGGTCGGCGTCCAGATACAGCACGCACGCCGGCTGCTGCCGGCAGGAGATGTCGCCCAACGCGAGCTGCGCCAGTTCGAGGAAGCGGTTGCGCATCAGCAGGCCGGTGAGGCCGTCGGTGTTGGCCTGCTCGCGCAGTTGGCGCTCCAGCCGGAACTGCTCGAACAGGGTGCGCGCCATGAACGCGCGCAACACCGTCGACAGCGCGATCGCGATCGTCATGTAGACCAGGTACTGGAAGACCTGCACGCTGCCGATGCTGCCGAGCAGCAGCATCGGCAGCGGCCCAAGCGCACACAGCAACATGGCCGCGATGAAATCCCAGCGGCCCAGCCAGATGACCGACGACGCCACCGGCAGCAGCAGCCCGGGCAATACCACGGATTGCCTGTGCACGTCGCCTAGGCCGTTGAGGTTGATGCCAATCTCCAGCAGCAGGATGCACAGCAAGGTCAGCGTGCTGAGCAGTTGCGGCTGTCGCACACGCCGGGTCGCCGCGACGATCAGCAGCAGCGGCAGCAGCGGCGCCAGCCGCAGCCACAACGGCAGCGGCGAATGGCGCACCAGGCTGGCGGCAATCACCGCGACCAGATAGGCAAGCGCGCCGACCAGCATCAAGGCGTGGATCATCGGCCCCATCTGCCGCGCCAGATAGTGGCTGTACTCGCGGCGCTGGGCTCGATCGCCGGCGCGCCGGAAGCGTTTGAACAAGGCGTGCATGCGGGTCCTGTCGGGTCGTGTGCGTGGAGGCATCGGCGCAAGCCGAGCAAGATGGGTGCCAGGCCCAGGCGGCCGGCCGCACTGGTTCATGTACTGGCCATGTCGTGACCTTCGGCAGGGGTGAAGCCTGGCGCCGCCGGTCTAGCATCGGTGCCCATGGATTCCTGTCACGGCAACTTGCGTGGCAGGCAGTCCCGGAGCCTGTCAGGCCTGGGCCGCCTCTCGCCGCGAGTTCCGGCTCTCCCGGCAGGCCCCATACCCCCCACCCGGAGAACGCATTGAAAGCCACCCGTTTCGCTTCCGCCCTCGCCGCTGCCGCTCTCGGCCTGGCCAGTTTTACCGCGCTCGCCGATGTCCCGGCGCCACAGGATGTGCCGTACCAGGGCACCTTGAAGATCAATGTGGACGCTACGGACCTGGCGCGGCGGATTTTCCGCGTGCACGAGGTGATCCCGGCGCAGCCGGGTCCGCTGACCCTGCTGTATCCGCAATGGCTGCCGGGCAACCATTCGCCCAGCGGCCCGATCGACAAGCTGGCCGGCCTGGTGGTGACCGCGAATGGCAAGACCCTGCCGTGGAAGCGCGACACGCTGAACGTCTACGCCTTCCACGTCGACGTGCCCGAGGGCGCCAGCAATGTCGAGGTGTCGTTCGAGTTCCTGTCGCCGCAGAGCACGCGCGAGGGCCGCGTGGTGATGACGCCGGAAATGCTGAACCTGCAGTGGAACGCCAATACGGTGTATCCGGCCGGCTATTTCGCCAAGCGCATCATCGCCGAGGCCAGCGTGAAATTCCCCGCCGGCTGGCAGTTCGGCAGCGCGCTGGAAGTGGCTTCGCGCGATGGCGACACCGTGCACTTCAAGCCGATCGCGTACGATGACCTGGTCGATTCGCCGATCTACGCCGGAAAATACTTCAAGCGCGTCGACCTGGACCCGGGCGCGAAGGCGCCGGTGCACCTGAACATCGTGGCGGATGCTCCGAAGTACCTTGAAATCACCCCGCAGCAGCTGAAAGTGCACCAGAACCTGGTGCAGCAGATGTACAAGTTGTACGGCGCACATCACTACGACCACTACGATTTCCTGTTCTCGCTCAGCGACAAGATGAGCGGCAACGGCCTCGAACACCACCGCTCCAGCGAGAACGGCGTCAGCCCCAGCTACTTCACCGAGTGGGACAAGAGCGCGCTGAGCCGCGACCTGCTGCCGCACGAGTTCAATCACTCATGGAACGGCAAGTACCGCCGCGGCGCCGACCTCTCCACGCCGAACTTCAATGTGCCGATGGAAGACTCGCTGCTGTGGGTCTACGAGGGGCAGACCCAGTTCTGGGGTCAGGTGATGGCCGCACGCTCGGGCCTGTGGAGCGAGGAGCAGGCGCGCGACATGCTCGCCTTCGTCGCCTCCACCTACGACCGGGGCCGCCCCGGCCTGGCCAGCTGGCGCAACGTGCAGGACACCACCAACGATCCGATCATCGCCAGGCGCGCGCCGCTGCCGTACCGCAACTACCAGGGCAGCGAGGACTACTACTCCGCCGGCCAGATGATCTGGCTGGACGTGGACGGCAAGCTGCGTGATCTGAGCCGCGGCAAGCATTCCATCGACGATTTCGCCAAGTCGTTCTTCGGCATGGACAACGGCAAGTGGGACGTCAACACCTACACCTTCGAGGATGTGGTGAAGACCCTCAACGACATCCAGCCGTTCGACTGGACCAGCTACCTGCGCACCCGCCTGGACGGCCACAGCTCGCTGATCGGCGGCGTCGAGGCGCACGGCTGGAAGCTGGTCTACACCGACAAGCCGTCCGCCGCGGTGAAGGCACTCGAGGCGCGCCGGCGTTCCGCCGACCTCACTTATTCGCTCGGCCTGTCGGTAGGCAAGGACGGCAGCATCGCCGACGTGCTGTGGGACGGCCCCGCGTTCAAGGCCGGCATCTCGCCCGGCATGACGGTGGTCGCGGTCAACAACCACGACTACGATGCCGACGCGCTGAAGGACGCCGTCACCGCCGCTGCAAAGGACAAGAACCAGCCGGTCGAACTGCTGGTGAAGAACTTCGACCAGTACAAGACCGTGCGCATCGACTACCACGACGGCCTGAAGTACCCGCACCTGGTCCGCGACACCAGCAGGCCCGACACTTTGGGCACGCTGCTCAAGGCCCGCTGAGGCCCTGCCGCCGCCTTCCCGGCATGCTCCGGGAGGGCGGCAACGCCGCCGGTCCCGCCCGGTCCACCCCGGCGGCAACTCGGCTATACTGCGCTCCCCGCGGTGCCGGCCCCAGGCCAAAGCCCCGCGCGCGGCCATACATGCGCCCGTAGCTCAGCTGGATAGAGTATTGCCCTCCGAAGGCAAGGGTCGTGGGTTCGAATCCCGCCGGGCGCACCATTTTTCCATGAGCTTCTGTGCCATGGGCAAAACGGCATAAAGCGCCACTTTTGACATTTCTGCCGCTTCAGGGCTCTGACACGAGTTGCCGCTTTTCGTTATGGTGGCTAGCGGCGGCCTTGGCCGCGCGGCGAGGAACAACCCTTGTTGCTCGGAGACGTCGAAGCCCCGCTGCGTCGAAAGTCTTCGTCGTGGACACCTCCCGCCATGTTCTGCGCGAAGAAGGCGCGGTGATCCAATGGCGACGCATCCGGTACTGTTCGCGCTCGCGCGTGCTGGCGGAAGCATGGCCCGTGGATGTGCCGAGAGACGCGCTCATCACGCACGCGTTCCGCTGAAGCAGGCCGACATGGCGCGACGAAGCGGGGGTTTGCGCTGGTGCCGCATCGTGCCACACGAAGTCATCGTGCTGGCGCGGCCGATCGCGTTGCCCAAGCGTCTCGTCGATGCCGGCAAGGTGCGTTGAGCGATCCAGCGAATAATACGTAGTACCGCGTGCACGACCCGTGGTCAGGGCGAACTGGCGCGTGGTCGCCCTGCTCACACATTCCAGCGCATGCCCGAGGTAGCGGCCACCCGACGCTTCGCCTGGAGCCGGACGCCTTCAACCGCGCCAACATCCACGAACTGCGCTATATCGAACCCGGCTCCCGCTTCCGTTCACCGTGCCGCTTCATCGTTCCCTTAGCGAGACTTCGTTCGCCACGACGCAGCTCCCGCACCGTGGGCCAAGCGCTTGTACTCGTCGGGCCTTCCTATCGAGGCGCTGCCTGTAGCAGCTCGTCAAATGATATAAAGATAGCATTGACAAATAAATGTTAACGAGATAACACTGCGAACGTGGGCTGTCCACTTGACTACCGTGGGGGGAGAACGTCATGGGGTTTCGGCATCTGCAGCACGCTCGACGGGGAATCTGTGTCGCGATCGCGGTGGCCATGCTTGCGTCGCTTGACGTGGCGGCGCAACCGACGTCTCCGACAAGCAGTGATCCAGGTCCTGAACCTGCCGCTGCGGGCGGCAGCGGAGCAAACGCGGCCGACACTACACCCGACCCGCAGTCGCAGCCTGCTTCGAGCAGTTCCACGCCCACCGACCTGAGCGCCATCGTGGTTACGGCCAACAAGCGAAGCGAGCGGCTGCAGGACGTGCCGATGGCAGTCTCCGCAATGCCGGGCGAACAACTGGAGCGCGAGAGCGCGGTGAGCTTTGCCGACTACGCCACGCGGATCCCGGGCCTCAACATCGTGTCGCAGGGGCCAGGGCAGACGCAGCTCGTGTTGCGCGGCATCACCTCCGGTGCAAACACGGCGAATGCCACCGTCGGAACCTACATCGACGACACGCCGTACGGTTCGAGTACGGTATACGCCGCCGGCAGCGTGCTGACGCCGGACATCGACCCCGACGACGTGCAGCGCATCGAGGTGCTGCGCGGCCCGCAGGGCACGTTGTACGGCTCGAACACGCTTGGCGGTTTGTTGAAATTCGTCACCACGCCACCCGACAGCACGCGCTTTGCCGGCCGCGTGGCGGCAGGCGTGAGCAGCGTGGAAGGTGGCGGCACCGGTGCTGACGTGCATGGCACGGTCAATCTGCCGCTGGTGCGCGACAAGCTGGCACTGCGCGTCAATGCCTATGGCCGCAAGGATCCAGGCTACATCGACAACATCACCACCGGCCGCAGGGACGTCAACGAAGCGAAGGTGCGCGGCGGGCGGGCGCAACTTCTGTGGACGCCGGCGGACCAGTTTTCTTTACGCCTGTCGGCACTGGCGCAGAACCTCAGCGGCGATGCCCTGGCGGACGGCAGCGTGGATGTCGATCCGGCGACATTGAAGCCCATCCATGGCGATCTCAAGCAGACGCGCGCCGCCGGCACCGGACAGTTCGGCGTGCGCTACCGGCTATACGACGCTGTGGTCAACGCGGATTTCGGCTGGGCCAGGCTGGTGTCCTCGACTGCTTACAGCACGCTGGCCAGGCAGACCAATACCGACGTGACGACCGCGTATGGACCGATCCTCAACCCGGCCCTCGGCCTTGACGCGGGATACTCGATCAACACTCCAATCTCTCTTGGCAAGTTCACCCAGGAACTGCGTTTGCAGTCGCCGGAAAACCAGTTGTTCGAATGGCGAGTCGGCGTTTTCTATACCCGCGAGCACAGCCACAACATCCAGGACGTGCTGGCACTCGATCCCACCACCGGGGTTCCGATGGCCTTGCCGTTCGCGCTAGGCCACATCACGGTCGGCCCGGCCATCTTCACCGAATGGGCCGGCTATGGCGACGTGACCTGGCACGCCAGCGATCGCTTCAGCATCCTGGTTGGCGCGCGCTACAGCAGCGATCGCATCAGCTACACGCAGTTTGGCGAAGGCGCGCTGGTCGGCCCGCCCAGCGGATTCACTACCAAGAGTTCGGATAACCCGACCACGTATCTGCTGAACCCCAGTTTCAAGTTCAGCGAGAACCTGATGGCGTACGCGCGTGTCGCCTCCGGCTTCCGGCCGGGCGGTGCGAACGTCGGGGTGCCGCCGGGGCTGGGCGCGCCGCTGAGTTTCAGCCCGGACAAGCTGGTCAGCTACGAACTCGGCCTGAAGTCGACCCCGCTCGACAAGCACATGACGGTCGATGTGGCCGCGTTCTACATCGACTGGAGCCAGATCCAGCTGACCTCGTTCGCCGGCGGCTTCAGTTTCCTGGGCAACGGCGGCAAGGCGCGCAGCCAGGGCGTCGAGGCGAGCTGGCAGTTCGCTCCGGCGCGTGGCCTGGTGCTGTCGGCCAACGCCACCTGGACCGACGCCCAGCTGTCCGCCGATACCCCACCGGGGCTTTACGGTTACAAGGGCGATCGGCTGCCGTGGGTGCCGAAATGGAACGTCAGCTTGGGCATGGACTACGACTTCCCGCTGGCCGCGGGCTGGTCGGGCTTCGTTGGTGGCAGCTACCGCTTCGTCGGTTCGCGCCAGACGGATTTCGCTTCTGTGCCGGGACCGCGGTTCGACGTGCCCAGCTATAACGGCGTCGATCTGCGCGCCGGGGTGAACTATGCCGATTGGACGTTCAAGGCCTACGTCAAGAACCTGGCGAACAACCGCGGCATCAGCTCGATGGGTAGCGAGACTATCGATCCGCATGGTTCACCGTTCGGCGCGGTGTACGTGATGCCGCGCACGGTCGGTATATCGGCCAGCGTCAGTTTCTGAGCGCCCCCCAACCAGCCTACATCGGAGTGATCATGAATCGCTTTTTCAAAATGGTGGTGGCCCTGATCATCACCAGCGCCGTCGGACTGTCGATGGCTCAGACACCCGCGCCGCTCAAGCCTGCCGCTGCCCCGCTGGCGCCGGCGTCAACCACCAGTCCGGCCGCCGTCACCCTCGCGTCCGGCGACGACGCCCACGTCGCGACGCACGTGCTGGACGAGGGCGACCTGTCGACGTTCTTCGACGGGTTGATGCCATTCGCGCTTGCGCGCGGTGACATGGCAGGGGGCGTGGTCAGCGTGGTCAAGGATGGCAGGGTGCTGTTTGCCAAGGGCTATGGCTACGCCGATCTGGCGAAGCGCACGCCGGTCTCAACCGATCGCACGTTGTTCCGGATCGGATCGACGTCCAAGTTGTTCACCTGGACCGCCGTGATGCAGCTGGTTGAGCAAGGCAAGCTGAACCTTGATCACGACATCAACGACTACCTGGATTTCAAGATCCCGCTCTATGAGGGCAAACCGATCACCCTTCGCAACGTGATGGTGCATACGCCAGGTTTCGAGGACACCGCACGCAATCTCATCGGAACCGACAACAAGCCGGTCAATCTCGAGCGATACCTGAAAACCCACATGCCGGAACGGATTTTTCCGCCGGGTGAAGTGGTGGCGTATTCCAACTACGGTTGCGGATTGGCCGGCTATATCGTGCAGCGCATATCTGGCCAGGATTTCGACGACTACGTCGAGCAGCACATCTACGCACCGCTGGATATGCAGCACTCCACCTTTCGGCAGCCGCTGCCCGCAGCACTGGCACCGATGATGGCCGAGGGTTACTCGACTGCCTCCGATGGCAAGGCGAAGGCGTTCGAGATCGTCGATCCGGCACCGGCCGGTTCGATGACCACGACCGCGCAGGACATGACCCATTTCATGCTCGCCCAGTTGCAGGGCGGGCGTTACGACAATAACCGCATCCTGCAGCAGGCAACCGCGGAAGAGATGCACACCCAGCAGCGCGCCGAGGTGCCTGGATTCAACGGATTCGCGCTGGGCTTCTACCATGAGGACAGCCACGGCCAGCGCATCATCGGCCACGCGGGGGACCTGAATTACTTCCACACTGATCTGCATCTGCTGCTCGATGCGAACGTGGGCATCTTCATGTCATTCAACAGCGCGGGCAACGAAGGCGGCGCCCACGTCATCCGCAAGGCGGTGTTCGAAGCTTTCCTGGACCGCTATTTCCCGGCTGCACCGAGCAAGGACGTAGCCACGGCGGCGACGGCGAAGACCGACGCGGCCCAGGTGGCGGGCTGGTACTTGTCCAGTCGCCGCAACGTCAGCGGACTGAGCATGTTGTATGCCATGACCCAGTCACAGGTACAGGCCCTTCCGGACGGCACGATCATCGCGGCGGGGTTCAACAATCCCGCCGGCAAGCCATTGCACTGGCGCGAGATCGGCCCGCTCAAGTACCAGCAGGTGAATGGTTCGGCCCGGCTGGATTTCATCACCGACGCGAATGGCAAGATCAGCTACTGGGCCACCGATGGCGAGGTGCCCGTCATGATTTTCTTGCGCGTCAACGGCCTTCACACGCTGGGCTCGATGAAGCTCCTCGGTACCCTGGCGCTGCTGACGACGTTCCTTGCCTTGCTGGTCTGGTTCGCAGGCTGGCTGGTTCGCCGCCATTACAAGCGCGTGCTCGAGCTGTCGCCGCCGCAGCGCCTCAGCCGGCTGTGGTCTCGCCTGGGTACGCTGGTGCTGTTTATCACCATGCTCGGCTGGCTGATCCTGATGATCGCCATGGCTGTTGACCAGAGCCTGTTGCTGGAGGGCACCGCGACACCGTGGATGTATCTGCTCTATGCACTCGGCGTGCTGGCGCTGGTGGGCGTGCTGCTGATCGTGATCCACTCGGTGCGCAGCTGGATGGCACCGCGACGCGGCCGCTGGGTGCTGCTCGGCGAAACCTTGCTGGCGTTATCCGCCGTCTACCTGGCGTGGCTGATCGTGGCGCTGCGGATGATCAGCTTCAACGTCAGGTTCTAGAACCACCGCGTGCGGCGGCAACCTTGTCGCCGCACCCTTTCCCACAGGAACTCGAATGAATTCCCCAAGCTGCGGGCGCCTTCGACTGCAGACCAACCTAAAGAGCTGGCCGATCAAGGCGCCGTTCCATATCACCGGCTACACCTTCACCGCGTTCGATGCGCTGATTGTCGAACTGACCGATGACCACGGCCGCACCGGTTGCGGCGAAGCGCAAGGCGTCTACTATTTCCAGGACACGCCAGTCACGATGTTGGCTCAGATCGAGGCGCTGCGTATGCGTGTCGAGGCTGGCATCACACGCGAAGAACTTCAGCAATTGCTGCCGGCCGGCGGCGCACGCAATGTGCTTGACTGCGCGTTGTGGGACTTGGAGGCCAAGCGCGCCGGCAAGCCCGTCTGGGAGTTGGCCGGGCTGAAGGCGCCGAGGCCGCTGCTGACCACCTACACCGTCGGCGCGGAAAATCCAGATGTAATGGCCGAGCGCGCAAGTGAGTATGCGACCGCGCGCGCAATTAAGCTGAAGCTCACGGACGACGACAACAATGCCGCACGCGTACTTGCGGTGCGCAAGGCGCGCCCGGATGTTTGGCTGATGGTCGACGCCAACCAGGGCTTTACGCGTGAGTCGTTCGCGCGATTGCTGCCGACCCTAGTGGAGGCAAGGGTGGACGTGGTCGAACAGCCGTTCCCGGTCGGCAACGAAGCATGGCTGGACGGGCTGGGGCGACCCATACGCCTCGCGGCCGACGAAAGCGTGCAGGATCGTGGCGACCTAGCGATGATGGTTGGGCGGGTGGACGTCATCAACATCAAACTGGACAAGTGCGGTGGCCTCACCGAGGCCTTGGCCATTGCAGCGGATGCGCGCAGGTTGGGTTTCAAGTTGATGGTCGGCAACATGGGTGGCTCGTCGCTGGCCATGGCGCCGGCCTTCGTGGTGGGGCAATTGTGCGACGTGGTTGACCTGGACGGCCCGGTCAGCCTCACGGCGGACTACTCGCCCCCGGTGGTGTACACGGATGGCACCATCTGGTGTCCCGAGACCCTGTGGGGCGGGCCGTCCGCGGACCCGGCATGACCAGCGTTTGCAATCAGCGGGGAGGCCCATGCGCGTGAGGCCAGCCATGACAGTGTCGCCCGGGCACAAAAACTGGTTTGGCCAACCGCGCGGCCTGACCGTGTTGTTCCTGACCGAAATGTGGGAGATGTTCTCCTTCTTCGGCATGCGTGCGATCCTGGTCTATTACATGACCAAGCACCTGGACATGAGCCAGGAATACGCCTCGCTGGTGTATGGCGCGTACGCGGCGTTCGTCTATTTCACGCCGGTGTTCGGCGGGGTGGTGGCCGATCGTTGGCTGGGCAAGCGAAATGCGGTGGTGATCGGCGGCGCGGCAATGGCGCTCGGCCATTTCATGATGTCCTCCGAGGCGCTGTTCTATCCGGCGCTGACCACGATCGCGCTGGGCAACGGGCTGTTCCTGCCCAGCCTGGCGAGCCAGATCGAGGGCCTCTATCGCGAAGGCGATGTGCGCAGCAAGAGCGCTTACAACATCTATTACGTCGGCATCAACCTGGGCGGCTTCCTCGCCCCCCTGGTATGCGGGACGCTAGGCGAGGTGTACGGCTGGCACTGGGGTTTTGGCGCCGCCGGCTTCGGCATGCTGCTATCACTGGTGATTTACCTCGCCGGCGCGCGCTACCTGCCGGCGGAGCCCGTGCGTACGGACGACGGGCGCGCTGCCCGGCCGCCGCTGGATCGGGCGGCGCGGGACCGCTTCGTGCTGCTGATCGGGATTGCGGCGATCGTGGTGGTGTTCCGCGGCGCCTACGAGCAGAACGGCAACACCATTGCACTGTGGGCCGATACCGGTATCGACCGCCAGCTTGCGTCCGGCTGGGTGATACCGATGACCTGGTTCCAGTCGATCAATTCGCTGGCGGTGTTCGCGTTCACACCGTGGCTGGTTGCCCGCTGGGCACGCCTGGCTCGACGCGGGGTGGAGACGCCGCTGCTCGGCAAGATGGCGTTCGGCGCCGCGATCGTCGGTGTGTCGTATCTTGCGCTCGGGATCGTCGCGGGCTGGAACGAGGCGCATGGCACGCGGGCGAGCTGGCTGTGGCTATTCGGTTGGTTCGTGCTGTTCACCATCGGCGAGCTTTACATCCTGCCGGTCGGACTGGCGCTGTTTGGCCGGCTGGCGCCGGAAGGTTTTCGCGCGACCAGCATCGCCACCTGGTTTTTCGCCGGCTTCTTCGGAAACCTGCTCGCGGGTGCGTTGGGCACGCTCTGGAGTGTGTTCCCGCACGGCTGGTTTTTTGCGCTGATTGGCGGCGTTGCCGTTGTGGCGGCGACGCTGCTATACCTGCTCGGCCGACGCCTTGCTGCAATGGAAACCCATGGAACCGCGAACGCCGCCGTGGCGCTTGCCCGCTGATCGAATGCCGATGACCAAGGATCTGCAAAAGAAACTCAAGAGCCGGTGGGAGACGTTCACCACGTCCGAGCAGAAAATCGCGACCTACCTGCTGAACAACCTCGGCGGCATACCGTTCGAGACCGCCGCGTCTCTGGGCAAGCGGGTTGGCGTCAGCGCGATGACGGTCGGGCGTTTCCTGCGCAACCTCGGCTACGAGGGGCTCGGCGACCTGAAGGAGGAGCTGCGCGGCGACGCGCCCTGGCAGCAGCTGTACATGAACCCGCAGCCCGCGGATGCCGATTTCGTCACCGAAAGCCTGCAGGCGGAAATCAGGGGGTTGAACGACGTGCATGCGTTGGTGCGCACGCCGGAATGGAAATCCGTGGTGAACCTGCTGGCCAAGGCGGAAGACATATCGATCGTCAGTTTCCAGCATGGGCGCTTTCTCGGGCTGGGCTTCGCCGCCTTGCTGCAGCACGTGCGGCCGCATGTCTCCTTCGCCGAGGGCATCGACGGTTCCTACACCGACATGTTGCTCGATTCCACCGGCAGGAGCTGCATCGTGCTGATCGACGTGCGGCGCTATTTCCAGCACTTCCGCAAGCTGGCCGAGGAGGTGGTGGCACGCGGCTTTCCGCTGGTCATCATCACCGACACGCAATGCTACTGGGCGCGCCAGCTGACGCCGAACGTGCTGATGGTGCCGATGAACACCGACCGGCCGTGGCACAGCTTCGGCGCGTTCATGAGCCTGTTCAGCCTGTTGACCAGCGACGTGACGCGCGAGCTTGGCGACATCTTCGGGCGCATCGGCGACATCACCGAACTGCGGCAGAAATTTGTTGGCTACGAGGAACCCGCCTCGGGCCGGCGCGAGCGCAAGAGCGTCGAGCCGAAGGGCGACGCGGCTAGGCGTACGCCGCCGCGCAGCTCCGCTCCCGGCAAAAAAAGATGAGTACGCGCGCCGTGTCGTCACACGGCCGATATCCATGACCACCGCGCGAGGAAGACCATGCACCGGACACTGCCCGTGATCCGCCCCGGCCACGCACGTGCCGGCCTTCCGCGATGGCTGCCGGGCGTGCTGGTCGTGTGCCTGACGTTCGCCAGCGTGCCGGCCATTGCTCAGTCGGCACCCTCGCTGGATGCGTTTGCCGCGCGTGCAATGCAGACCTTCGACACCCCCGGCATGGCAGTGGTGGTGGTTGAGGATGGCGAGAGCCACGTCCACGCGTATGGTGTGCGCAAGCTGGGTGCAGCAGCGGCGGTGGACGCGCACACTATCTTCCCGATCGGCTCCAACACCAAGGCGTTCACTACCGCGGCGTTGGCGATCCTGGTCGACGAGGGCAAGCTGCAGTGGGACGACCGGGTGGTCGACAAACTGCCGGGCTTTCGCATGTACGACCCGTACGCGTCGGCCGAGATGACGGTCACCGACCTGCTAGTGCATCGCAGCGGGCTCGGGCTTGGCGAGGGCGACCTGCTCTTCGTTCCGACCACCAACCGGACCCGCGCCGAAGCGGTGCATGCGATCCGTTACCTGAAACCGGCGCATTCGTTTCGCGCCGGCTACGACTATGACAACGTGTTGTATACCGTGGCCGGCCAGTTGATCGAGGCGGTGTCGGGGCAGCGTTGGGAGGATTTCGTGCAGCAGCGCATCCTCGATCCGCTCGGCATGCGCGACACCCAGGTGAGCATCGACGCGCGTGTGCCCGATCAGGCAGCGTTGCACGGCAAGGTGTCCGGGCCGGTGCGCGGCATCGGACGGACGTCGGTGCTGCGGACGGTGATGTCGGGCGACGCGTTCGCGCCGGCAGGTGCGTTGCAGGTCAGCGCCGCGGATCTGGCGCGCTGGCTGCATGTACAACTGGCACGCGGCGTGCTGCCGGATGGCAGGCGGTTGTTCAGCGCCGCCGCGGCGCAGGCGCTATGGACGCCGCAGACATTGATCCCGATTTCGCCTGCGCCGCCGCCGCTGGTGCTGGCCCAGCCGCAGTTCCAGGCCTACGCGCTGGGGTTCGAGGTCAGCGACTACCGCGGCCACAAGGTCGTCACCCATCTGGGCGGAGTGCTGGGTGCGATCTCGGCGGTGGTGATCATTCCCGAACGCAAGGTCGCGTTCGCGATCCTGCTCAACTCCGAGGACGTGGGTACGCTGTTCGCCATGCGTGAGCATCTGCTCGACACCTGGCTGGGTATGTCCTCGCCCGACTGGATCGCGGCCTACCGGCAGGTATTCGAGCAGCGCAATGCAAAGGCGCTGCAGGCCGTGCAGGTGGCGGCACAGCCGGGCCGTGCGGCGGTCGGCCCGTCACTGCCGCTGGCCGGCTACGCGGGCGTGTACAGCGACCCGTGGTACGGCACGATCACGGTCAGCCTTGATGGCAGCGCGAAGGTCAAGCGCGGGCTTCGGATCAGTTTTGATCGCTCGCCCGGCATGCAGGGCACGCTGGAGCATGTGCAATACGATACCTTCCGCACGCACTGGGCGATGCCGGAGGTTGAGGACGCTTACGTCACCTTTGCGCTCGATCCTGCCGGCAAGGTCGAACGCGTCACAATGAAGGCGGTCTCGCCGCTGGCCGACTTCAGCTACGACTACCAGGACCTGCGCTTTGAACCGGCGAGCAAGCAATGAGCGCGATCGGCATTGCAACCGACCACCATGCTCCAGCCGTACCTGCTGTTCCTCGACGACATCATCGAGTCCGGATACGCAAAGGCGGCGTTCAGCCTGCGTGACTGGGCTGCTGACTGCTGCGTGGGCAAATGATCGTGCGGCGCAAGTGGCCCGGTGATCGGCGTGGCGGACCAGGGTGGCTTCATTGCCATGCCATGGCCCAAAACCTCAATTCAACTGCAGCAGGGGCCGCTCAGGACGAGTGGGTCTGGCGAACAGTTCGGCAATAGGGAAAGCCTACGCTCTCCGGCGCAATGTACTGGATAGAGCCTCATGGCAACCACCGCGAACTTCAGGGCTTTCAGATCACGCCCATCAACAGCAGCACGATGACGATGATCAGGATGATGCCAAGGCCGCCGACGGGACGATAACCCCACGAGCGGCTGTATCCCCAGGAAGGGAATGCACCGATCAGAAGGAGGACCAGCACGATGATCAGCAACAATGAAAGCGACATGGTTGGTTCCTTGGTGATGAGCGCGAAACCCCAGGCCGGGTTCGCGGCGGGCACTTCGCGCCAGGCGGCTGCCGGCGCGCGACGCATGGACCATCGCAGCTTGGTGGTGCACGCGCCGTCAACACGACGGCCACTTTCGGGTCACATCGCGCTAACGATGAACTGACGTCGTCTGCATGCCCGGCGGGTAATGCTGACCGGCCCAGACAGGAGCGCCTCATGACCTCATCGAAGTTGAGCGGACGCCGCATAGCGGTATTGGCCACCGACGGATTCGAGCAATCAGAGCTGACCGAACCGAAGCGCCTGCTGGAGCAGGCCGGCGCGAAGACGGACGTGATCGCGCCCGGTGGCGCCAGCCAGATCAGGGGCTGGAGCAAGAAAGACTGGGGCGAATCGGTGAAAGTGGACGTGGCGCTGAAAGATGCCCAGGTCGACGGCTACGACGCGCTGGTGTTGCCTGGCGGCGTGATGAATCCGGACCGGCTGCGGCTGGAGCCTGCGGCGATTGCCCTGATCAAGGCGTTCGGCGGCGCCGGCAAGCCGATCGCGGCGATCTGCCACGGACCGTGGACCTTAATCGACGCCGGCCTGGTGAAAGGCCGCAAGGTCACTTCATGGCCGTCCCTGCGCAAGGATTTGGAAAACGCCGGTGCGCAGTGGCAGGACAGCGAAGTCGTCCGCGACGGGCAGCTGATCACCAGCCGCAAGCCGGACGATATTCCCGCGTTTGCCCAGGCGATCATCGGCCTGGTGGGCACACCGGCATCGTGATTGCATGGCAATGCGCTGAGGACAGCGCGTGACTCAGCGCAGCTTCGCCATGATGTCGTCCAGATTCTGCTGCACGTCGTCGATGCCTGCCCAGGGATCCGAACGCAAGCGCGCCAGCCGCGTTGGCGTGGAGTGGATATCGAAGTCGTGCCCGCTCTTGAGCTTGCCCAGCTCGCTCCAGCGCAGCGGCATGGCGACCGGAGCGCCGCTGCGCGCGCGCAGCGAATACGACGCCACGCTGGTGGCGCCGCGGCTGTTGCGCAAGTAGTCGAGATAGATCTTGCCGCCGCGTTGCGCCTTGGTCGCGGTCGCGATGAACTCCAGCGGATGCGCCTGCGCCACGGTGGCGGCAAAGGCATGCGCAAAGTCCTTCACCTGCGGCCACGCGCAGCCGGGGTTCAGCGGGACGACGACATGCAGACCCTTGCCGCCGGTGGTGCGCAGGAACGATTCCAAGCCCAGCTGCGCGAGCAGCTTGCGCATCAGCCGCGCGGCGGCAGCGACCCGCGGCCAAGCCACGTCGTCGCCGGGGTCCAGGTCGAACACCACCCGGTTGGCCAGGTCCGGCTGCGCGATGGTCGAACCCCATGGGTGGAATTCCAGCGCGCCGAATTGCACCAGTTCGAGCACCGAAGCGGCGTCCAGTGGGTAGATGTAGGTGGCCTGCGCACCGGACTCCTCCTTCAGTTTCGCACTGCCCACGTGTTTCAGGCCCGGGATCAGATGCTTCTGGAAGAAACAGGCCTTTGCGGTTCCCTCGGGGCAGCGGATCACCGACGTCGGGCGATTCACCACGCCTGGCAGAAACCAGGTCATGACGCTGGCGTAATAGTCGGCCACGTCCTGCTTGGTGTAGCCGTCGTCGGGAAACACCACGCGATCGGGGTGCGTGATCTTGACGTCGGCCGGCTCCGGGGCGGCCGGTTTGCGGCGCACGGCAGCTACCTTTTTTGCTGCCGGCTTGCTGCTGGCGCGATCGGAGTCGGCGAGATCCGCCGGGGTCTTGTCGGTACGCATGGTCTTGAGACTCGGTTGGCGCAGCAGGTTCTTGTTGCCGATGCCGCGGTAGTAGACCTCGGCGACTGCCACCGGCCTGACCCATCGCGCATCGCGCAGCAGCGGGTCGATGGCGGTGAGTTTCACCGTAGGCTTGGCGCTGCCCTTGTCGGCGATGGTCTTGCCCAGTTGCTGCAGTTGCTCGTTCGAAAAGCCGGTGCCGACGCGGCCCACGTAGATCCAGCCGGACTTCACCTGGGGGTCGGGCCGCGCCAGCAGCAGCGAGCCGAAACCACTGCGGCTGCCCTTGGGTGGCGTGTACCCCACCACGGCGAACTCGTCGCTCTCCAGCCGCTTGATCTTGAGCCAGTCGTCACCGCGCCCCGGGCGGTAGGCCGATTCGGTGCGTTTGGAGATGATGCCCTCCAGTTCCTGCTCGGTCGCCATGCGGAACGCGTCCTGGCCATTGCCGATCGTGTGGGTGCTGAAGGCGAGATGTTTCGGTGCATGCGCCAGCAGTCTTTCCAGCAGTTGTTTGCGCTCCAGCAAGACGACCCGCGACAGGTCGCTGCCCTCGAGGTAAGGAAGGTCGAACAGAATGTAGACCAGCGGCAACTGCGCCTCGCCCGACAGCGTCTGCTGCAGCCCGTTGAAGTCACTGCGACCGCGCGCATCCAGCGCAACGAGTTCGCCATCGAGGTGGGCCGAATGCAGGCCCAGCGATTCCAGCGACTGCACGATATCAGGCAGCCGCTCGTTCCACGGCAGCGCGTTGCGCGACCACAACTTCACCTCGCCCTCGGCGATCGCCGCGAGAATGCGGTAACCGTCCCATTTCACTTCATGCAGCCATTGCGCTCCTTCCGGCGGAAATTCGCGCAGGCGTGCCAGTTCAGGTTTGAAGAAGACATTGCTGGGCGCCGCCGGCCGGGCGCCATGCAATGCGGCGGCCGCCTTGGCCAGGCGCAGGCGCGGCAATTTTTTTGGCTTGGGGACGGATTTCTTCCGGGCGGTCGATTTCTTTGCCGCGGCCTGCGTCGCCGGGGTCTTCGCGGCCTTGCGGGTGCTGCGCGTCATCTTCGCGTCGAGCAGGTCGTCGGCCTCGACATCGCCGGCGAACGCGTCCTTGGCCTTGATCAGGAACCACGCAGGCTGGCGTTCCTTGCGGCCGCTGCGCACCAGGTGCCAGCCGCCCTTGAGCCGCTTGCCGAACAGCTCGAAGCGCAGGTGGCCTTTCTGCAGCTGGGCCTCGGCGTCGCCCGATGTGGTCCATACGCCGTGGTCGAACTGGTCGACATGCCCCTTGCCGTAGCCGTGTTCGATGTCGCCCTCGAAGCCGGCATACGACACGGGGTGATCCTCCACCTCGACCGCTAGCCGCTTCACCTGCGGGTCATAGCTGGGCCCTTTGGGCACCGCCCAGCTCTTCAGCACGTCGCCGACCTGCAGGCGGAAGTCGAAATGGCGCCGGCTGGCGTGATGCAGCTGCACCACGAAGATGGCGCGACGGTCCGCCGTGCCGGTTTCGTTGGCGGCCGGCTCGCGTGTCTTCGAGAAATCACGCTTGCGCTGGTAGTCCCGCAGGTTGCCCATGGTCAGCTGGTCGGACCGCCCATCACCGGCAGCACCGCGCCGGAGATGTAGCTGGCGCAGGACGGTGCGGCCAGGAAGACATACGCCGGCGCCAGCTCTTCCGGTTGTGCGGGGCGGCCCATGGCGCTGGACTTGCCGAAGTCGCGCACGCGCTCCGCGGGCTGGTCGGCAGGGTTCAGCGGTGTCCATACAGGGCCGGGCGCGACGGCATTCACGCGGATGCCGCGCGAAACCATGTTCGATGCCAGCGCCTTGGTGAACGCATGGATGCCGCCCTTGGTCATCGAATAGTCGAGCAGCCTGTCGTTGCCGAATAGCCCGGTTTCCGATCCGGTGTTGATGATCGAACAGCCGCTGCCGAGATGTGGCGACGCGGCCTTGGCCATGTGGAAATAACCGTAGAGATTGGTCTGCAAGGTCTCGTCGAAATGCGCCTCGGTAATGTCCTCGATCGAGTCGGCGTGTTCCTGGAACGCGGCGTTGTTGACCAGCACGGAAAGCTTGCCGAACGCCTTCACCGTCTTCGCGACGGCCTCCCGGCAGAACGCGGGATCCCGGACGTCGCCGCGGATCAGCAGGCAACGCTGGCCTTCGCCTTCGACGTAGTCGCAGGTTTCCTTCGCATCGACGTCTTCGCACAGGTACACGATCGCCACGTCGGCGCCCTCGCGCGCAAACAGCACGGCCACGGCGCGGCCGATGCCGGAGTCGCCGCCGGTGATCAGCGCCGACATGCCGGCCAACTTGCCGCTGCCCACGTAATTGGGGGCCAGGAACTGTGGGCGCGGATCGAGATCCCGCTCGATGCCCGGTTTGCGCAGATGCTGCGCGGGCAGCGGATTTCCCGGATGCTTGCGCCCGGCTGTCGTTGCAGGGGTGCTCTTCGACGACGCTTTTGGCGACGTGGACTTCGACTTCGTCTTGCGCTGCTCGTCGTGGTCCGTCGCGGCCTGTATGGCGCGCTGCCGTTTGATGGTGGCGCCGGTGCGCGAAGTGGTTTTGCTGGTGGGCATGGACCTGACACTCCATGGATCGCGAACGGTTGGCGGGTCGACGACCCTAGCGAACGGCTCGTGCGCCCCGGGTGAAGCGTTCATCATCTGCGCGTGTATTTGACAGCTCGTCGACAGCGCGGGGGGAATAGTCCGGGTACCCACTGCCCCCAGGAGAGCTGTCATGCCCGAGAAGAAAACCCAACGTGCCGCCGCCAGGGACAAGAAAGAAGGCAAGTCACCGAGTACCCAGGCGGGCGAGTACGTGCATGAGGAAATCGAGCATGTGCGGGAAGGGAAGCATGGAGCCCGCTCGACCAAGCAGGCGATCGCCATCGGGCTGTCCAAGGCACGGCGTTCCGGCGTGAAGGTGCCGGCCGGCAAGACCGCCAGCAAGTCGACCAGGAAGAAGGCTGCGCAGGACGAGGCTGCTTCGCACGATCACCACAAGCCGGCGGCGAAGCGCTCGCGGGCGACCACCAAGGCGCTGAAGAAGGAAGGCCACGGCGCCGCCTCGAAATCCGCGCTGTCGTCCCACGCGAAGAAGGTCGCCGCGAAGCGCAGCGCCGGTTCGCGTTCCGCGGCTGCCAAGAAGGCCGCCCATACCAAGGGTGCAGCCGGCCGCTCCGCGGCAGCGAAGAAGGCGGCGAAGACCCGCGCCAAGAACGCGTCCTGATCGACCCTCACCACCGCCGGAGCGCACGTCATGGCCCGCCCCATCTGGACCGGAACACTTTCATTCGGACTGCTCAACGTGCCCGTATCGCTGATGCCGGGCGAACGCAGCGTCGATCTGCATTTCCGCATGCTGGACAGCCGCAGCAACACGCCGGTGCGCTATGAGCGCGTCAATGCGGAGACCGGCGAGGAAGTGCCATGGAAGGAGATCGTCAAGGCGTTCGAATACGAAAAGGGCAGCTACGTCGTGCTGGAGCCGGAAGATATCAAGTCGGCCGCCTCGGAAGGACGCGAGGCGGTCGAGGTGGAGGCCTTCGTCGATGCGATTCGATCGGCCCGGAATATTTCGAGAAGCCCTACGTGCTGGTGCCGGGAAAGAAGGCGGAGAAGGGCTATGTGCTTTTTCGCGAGACGCTCAGGCGCACCGGCAAGATAGGCATTGCGCGGGTGGTGATCCGCACACGTGAATACCTGTCGGCCGTGATGCCGAAGGGCGACGCGCTGATGCTCATGCTGCTGCGCTATCCGCAGGAGCTGGTCGACACGAGCGACTACAAGATTCCCGAGGGCGCCGCGTCCAAACACCGCATCTCGCCGAAGGAAATGGAGATGGCCGAACAGCTGATCGAATCGATGAGCGGCGACTGGAAGCCCGGCGACTACCGGGACGAATTCCGCGATCGCCTGCGCAAGGTCATCGAGAAGCGGCTCAAGTCCAAGGGCGTGGTCACGCCGCCGACCGATGAGGAGGCGCAGATGCCGGAAAACGCCACCACCAACGTGGTGGATTTCATGGCGCTGTTGCAGAAAAGCCTGGCCAGCAAGAAACGCACGCCGGCAGAAAAGGCCGCAGCAAAACCGGCACGCAAGACGGCAACAGGGAAAGCACCCGTCGTGAAGAAGACAGACGGCGAAAAAGGCGAGTGTAAAGAAGACAACCGGGAAACGCCCGCCCGTCCGCAAGGCCAGCTGAACACCTGGCAGGCATGCAGGACGGGCGGCATCTTCCGTCGTCCTGCCCGTCCGTCCTGCGCGCGCAAGCGTCTATTTGACGGCGTGCATGGTCTTCTTGATATCCCTCATCTGGTCGTGGCCGCTGCGCACCGAGGTGTAGGCTTCGGCGATGGTCGACATGGTCCCGGGGGAAACCTCGGTATCCTTCATTGCGCTTTCGAACTTGGCCTTGATGTGGTCTTCGCCGCGTTCAACTTCGTCCACCACCGCGGTATTGTCCTTCGAGGTGAGGCTGGTGCGAAGGTTCACGAACATGCGATGTGCGGAAGCGAGCACGGTGCCGTCGTCTTCGGGCTTGCCACCCAGCGAACGCACGCATTGCTGCAACGTGGATGCGATCGCGCGGCGCTCGGTGGCGCGTGCCGTGAATAGCGAAATCAGTTGCGTGCTTTTGGCGTCCTTGGCCGCCTCGGCATAGCCGTCCGCGCTGTCCAGCGTGGTTTCGATGAGGCCGTTCAGCGTCTTGATATCGTGGTCATTGCTCATGGGAGGTTTTCTCCTTGGGGGATCCTGGTTGTGGATCCAGGGTGGGCTGCGAAACGCACGTCCAGTGAAGGACATTCGGCGTGATGGCCGCGGCATGGAGTTGTTCAAGGACTGCATGCGGCACCGGAAGCGAACTCTTCGGCAACGGTGTTTTGCACGCCACGCAGACGAGTGCCGGAAAACACTTCAAGCCTGCCGTAGACCCTTGGCTATCGTTTTTATGGCGCAGCTGTCTGTTCCGGCATCTTCATGATGCACGCCCGTGTGGGCGGGTCGGCCGCGTCGCGGCGGCATGAAAGAGGCGCTTGCAGGAAGGTCTTGTCGTGGACGAGGAAGCAATCTACCCGCGCTTTGCCAGTCGCGGACGCACCTTCGTCTACGTGCTGCCGTGCCGGCACGAGGACATCCTGAAAGTGGGTTTTTCGCGCGATCCGCTGGACCGGTTCCGCACCCTTCATCGGCGCTTCTTCGAGTTCTTCGACCTGGAGCGTGGTCTGCTGATCCATACCGATCACCTGCGTGACGCCCGGCGCATCGAGCGCCTGTTCATCACCACCTTCGCCGACCAGCGCGCCCCTGCGCCGCTGGTGGTGCCGCGGTCCGCGGCTGGACATACCGAGTGGTTCCGCGGCGTGTCTCCACAGGTGGACGTGCTGGCGCGGCAAATTTGCGAGGAGCAGGGATTCGCTGCTGCATGCACCGCTGAGCTCATGGGTGCGCGAGCGCTTCGCCGACTGGAGCGAACTCTTGTTCGGCTGGTCGACGCGCATGCTGGAGATGATCGAGTACGAACATTTCAATGTGCCTCCGCATGAAGGCAGCAGGCATGTGGAGAAGGTCCTGCGCGACGTGCTGGACGCCTACGCCGCACTGGGCATGGACCTGCAGGCGCTGGTACCCGAAGCGGTGCTGTCCTGGTACGGGAGCGACGATTATTTCGGTGCGCGTGGGCGCTGAGGTCACGTCATTTCCTGCAGGTCGGCGCGGGTGGCGTCGCAGTGTCCGCTCACGCGTGCATTGCATAAAAATCACGCCGGGTCGGCGCAGCGCACGCCATGATGATCGAAAACCACTACGCCAAGACCCGACATGAACCTTGTTGTTGAGACATCGACCCAGGGCCATCCCGAAAACCCGCAGCCGGACCCGGCACCGCCGGCCTTTCCTGATCCGACCCATCCGGATCCGCAGCAGCCGGAGTTGCCACCGGTGGACCCGCAGGACCCTGGAAGTTCCGTACCGAAAGCATCGAGCCACGACTCACACCGGCGAGCTGCAAGGGTGAAGGCGGTGGCGCTGCGCCAACGCCATCAATGCATCGGAGATTCCAGCATGCATGCCCACCATGAAAAGAAGCATCGCGATTTGTCATCTTCGGTGCCGCCGGTGCTCGACACCCGCCGCGACCGGACACCGCTTCCTCTCGAGTGGCAAAAAAGCCTGCCGGAAGAGGAAAGCCGCACGCCGGCCCATCCATCCGAAGATGCGGGAGGCGACGCCGACGCTGCCGGAGCGAGGGCCCGTCTGCGGGCCATGCGGACTGCCAAAGGAAAAGCACGCTGAGCGGGCATCGGCCTGAGCATGGCGCTCGGCTGAGCGCTCACTCTGCAGAAGTGCCACGTCAAGAACTACGACGGCTCATGGACCGAGTACGGGTCCCTGGTCGCCGTCCCGATCGAGGTCGGGGCGTCCTCGTGACCGCCAGCGACGGGTGCGGTGCGCAGGCCGGCGGCGTCAGCGCCCCCGCGGACGTGGGTGACCAGGCGGTGGTACAGGGGCGGGTCACGCACGACGGGGCCCCGGTGGCCACCGGGTACGCGCGGCTGCTCGACTCCGGCGGTGATTTCGTGGCTGAGGTGCCGCTCGGCGCGGACGGGGGATTCCGGTTCTTCGCCGCGGCGGGTACCTGGACGGTCCGCGTGCTCGCCCCGGGCGGCCTGAACGGGGACTGCTCGGTAACCGCAGACACCGGCCGTCTCGCCGCGGTGGAAGTGGCGCTCTGATCTACGGCTGATCTCGTGCGGTGGCGGCGCCCGGCCCTCGGGTCGGCGCCGCCACCTGCTGCTTTCCCTGCCGTTCATCTAGTCTTCGCCATCCAGCGCGCTTCGGGTTCAGCCGCGCGACACCTCCGCTGCCTAGGAAGGTTGTGGCCGATGCGGATTTCCAGCCAGCCTCCTCCAGTAGCACGGGGACGATCTGAGCGAGGGACATGGTGCCGATTGCGGTGGATGCGGGAGGCTCGGTCGTGATCATCACCATGGGCCGGGTGGTCGTCGCGACTTCCCGGCGCCATGCGGAATGACCGGCTACCGGGGGGACGATGATGGCTGGGCGGCCGCGCCCGCTGCGACTGGTAGCACCGAGGGCGAGCCGGGTGAGGGCCGGTCGGCGGCCCAGGTCCTCGCGGACCGGGTGGCTGCGGCCCTGATCCACCACGAGCCCGGCTGGCGGCTACCCCGGCGCAGTGCGCTCGCCCGCCGCTACGGCGTGAGCCCGGCCGAGATGGAAGCGGCGATCGAGGAACTGTCGACCGCGGCACCTGCTGCGGCGCCTCCCCCGACGGCCAGGTGTACCGGGCCAGCCCGGCCGACTACCTGATCAGGCTGGAAGGCCTGCCGGAGCTGCGGGCCTCGATCGACCCGATGGGCATGTCGATCGACTGCGCGTCCAGGCACGTGTCGTGGCGGCGAGTGCCTGAGGACATCGGCGGGGCTCTCGGGCTTTCCCCCGGCGACCCGGTATGCGTCATCCGCTGCCTGTGGGCGTCCGCGGGGTCCCCGGTCGCCTACTCGGCCACCTATCTGTCCGAGGGGCAATCATTCCTCGCAGGCGCCCCGCCCGTCCTGCCTGACGTGCTGAGAACGTCGCAGTTCACACCCCCGGCCTGCGGCTACTCCGCCGTCCCGGATGCCGACCGGCCGACGATGCCGGTACCGCGTCCGGCAGGCATGTACCTCGAACTGCAGCCGCCGGCCCCGTCGGTGGCCCGGACCCTGCGGCTGGCGGCGGGCGAGCCCGCCGTCGACGTGACGGTCAGGTTCGATGACGCGTCCGCCGGCGTTCCGATGGCGCTGACCACCGCGGTCCTGCGGCCCGAGAGGTTCCGGGTCGTGATCGAGTCCCCGGACGGCCCCCGCGCCGCTGCCGTCGCGGTCGGCGATGACGGCATATGGTCCCGGGCGGCCAGGAACTCGAGCCTTGACGGTCCCGGCGTTGCTTCTGGCGGCCCCCCGTACCGGGATCAGCCGCGCCCTGAAGAGCATGCCTGGAAATCCCCGCCCTGCTACACGTCGTGACGGGCATGGGTTCCCAGGCAGGCTCTAGGAACCTGGACACAGACCGCAATGGGCTGGGAACCTTGAGTGCCTATGCCAGCCGATGCCGTCTCCGGGGCCGGGCACATGCCGCGTCCCGGCCGATATCTCATCCCCGGGGACGTCCCCCGCCGCGGTGAGCTCATCGCTGCCTGCGCGGTGCTGGCCGTCGTCGCGCATCTGCTCTTCGCCCAGCTGACGCTGATCCTGGCCGTCGCATTCGTGATCATCACCCGGCTGAGCCGATGGCGACCGGGGTGGCTGGCGGTCCCGGCAGCCGTCGGCCTGATCTGGGTGCTGGCCATCGGCAGGCCGCGGCCGCTGCGGGCTTCGCCCAGGGGCCGTCGCAGATCGCGGCCTACATCGGCGGGGTCGGCCAGCATCCCGGCAGGCTCGGTCACCTGGGCGCGGCCTACGCCGCATCGGCCACTGGCTGCCGCGGCAGTTTCCGCTGGCGCTCATCCTGGCGGCGGGCGAAGCCGCCTTTGCGGCCTGGCTGCCTGGCTGCACACCGACGAATGGAAGCTCCCCGGCTACCGTCCCGGCCTGATCACCTGGTGCCGTCGCGCGTACCTGACCCGATTCATCTCATCCGGCGGCGTGGTCACCAGGGACGGCGCCTGCCTCGGGCTGAACGCCGCCACCGGCTGGCAGGTGGCGGTGTCCTGGGCCGAGGTAGCAGGCGGCGTGCTGTGCGCAGGATCGCCGGGTTCCGGCACCACGACCACGAGCTTCCCAGATCGTGCACGCGGCCATCCGCCGCCGCAAGCCGGTGATCGCCGTCAACCTGAACGGCAACCGCGGGCTGGCTGACGCATTCGGCGCGCTGTGCGAGGGCACCGGGACACCGCTGTACCGGGTCGGCGGCGAGGCCTCTCGCTACTACGACCCGCTCCGCACCGGCGGGCAGCCCGGCCAGGCGGACCTCACTCGTCATGGGCATGGTCAACTGGACCGGTACCTCCGACCAGTACCGGCGCAGCTGCGCCGCCTATCTCACCGACCTGTTCGCGGTGGCCGA
>CAVOOH010000007.1:0-479471 GCA_963697495.1 uncultured Gammaproteobacteria bacterium
GCCGCGCGCGGTCGAGCGCTACCGGCCGGCGATGCGCCGGTTCCTCGAGCAGCTGCTCGACCAGGTGCCGGCGGACGGCGACGTCGACTTCGTCGCCGACTTCGCCAAGCCGTACCCGTCGCTCGTGATCGCCGAGGTGATGGGCGCGCCGCTCGAGGACGCGCCCCGCCTGCACCACTGGTCGAACTGGATCCAGCGCCAGTTCGACGCCGCCAGCCTGATGACCGAGCGCGAGCTGATCGAGGAGGCGGTCGCCGAGTTCTACGAGTACGAGGACGAGCTGATCGCCGCGCGCCGACCGGACCCCGGCGACGACCTGATCTCGGAGCTGATCAAGGCGGAGGACGAGGGCGACCGCCTGAGCCACGACGAGCTCCGGAACCTGATCCTCAACATCCTCGTCGGCGGCGTCGACACGAGCCAGAGCCAGCTCGCGCACGCGGTGCGGCTGCTGGCGCTCCACCCCGACCAGTGGGAGCGACTGCGCGACGGACCCGCGCGAGCTGGCGCTCCCGGCGGTCGAGGAGGCGCTGCGCTACGAGCCGATCACGCCGTTCACCGCCCGGATCACGACCGCGGAGATCGAGTACCGCGGCGTCACGTTCCCGCCGAACTCGATCGTGCTGGTGTCCGCCTGGCACGCGAACCGCGACGGGATCGAGCCCGACGCGTTCGACATCCTGCCGATCGGCCGCGCGCGCGAGTGCTGACCTTCGGCGCCGGCATCCACTACTGCGTCGGCGCCAACCTCGCGCGCGCCGAGATGGAGGAGGCGGTCGCGTTCCTCGGCGAACGGGTGCGCTCGATCTCGCTCGCCGGCGAGCCGGTGTTCGGCTCCGCCTCCGGCATCTACGGGCTCGAGTCGCTGCCGGTCACGCCTCGAGCTTGATGAGCGGCTGCGACATGACGCCCGATCACGTGGCCCTCGGGGTCACCCATCAGCCCGATCACGATCCCGACTCCGGGAACCTCGTCGGGGCCCATCATCCGCTGCCGCCCAGGCTCTCGGCCTGAGCGAGCGCCGCCTCGACGTCGGGGACCTGGACGTAGAACGTCACGTGGCCGGGGTAGCCCTCGGGCGCGCCGCCGATCCCGCCGCCGATCCCGTCGGCGTTCGACACCGTCGAGTAGTCGGTCGGGCCCATCGGATCCGACCATTCCCACCCGAACAGCTGACCGAAGAAGTCCCGCAGCTTGTCCGCATCCTGACCTACGACCTCGAAGTGGACGACCGGCTGGGCCATTTTCGCTCCTCCTCCGATGAGTTTTAACTTCGTCACCCGGTCCTATCCGTAGCATGGCAGTCATGGAGCAGGCCACCGGTTCCATCGGGTGAACTCGAGCGCACGCTCGAGCAGCATCGCCGCGAGCTGACCGGCTACTGCTACCGGATGCTCGGCTCGCCGTTCGAGGCCGAGGACGCCGTCCAGGAGACGATGCTCCGGGCGTGGCGGAGCTTCGACCGGTTCGAGGGCCGCGCCGCGGTGCGCTCCTGGCTGTACCGGATCGCCACCAACGTGTGCTTCGACATGCTCGGCGGCCGCAACCGCCGCGCGACGGCCGATGGACCTCGGCCCGGCGCAGGAGCCGGTCGTCGAGAACCTGATCACGCTGCCGGAGGCGACCTGGATCGAGCCGATCCCGACCAGCCGGTCGCGCCGAGGGCGACCCGGCCGAGGTCGCGATGCAGCGCGAGACGATCCGGCTCGCGTTCGTCGCCGCGCTCCAGCACCTCCCGGCCGCGCCAGCGCGCCGTGCTGATCCTGTGCGAGGTGCTGCGCTGGAAGGCCAGCCGAGGTCGCCGAGCTGCTCGAGACGAGCGTCGCGTCGGTCAACAGCGCGCTCCAGCGGGCGCGGGCGACGCTCGACGCCAGCGGAGATCGAGGCCGACGACTCGCGCCGGCGCTCGACGACGAGCCAGCGCGAGCTGCTCGAGCGCTACGTCGACGGCGTTCGAGCGCTACGACATGGACGCGCTCACCTCGCTGATCCGCGAGGACGCGACCCAGTCGATGCCGCCGTTCGACATGTGGCTGTCGGGCCGCGACGACATCCTCACCTGGTGGTTCGGCCCGGGCATCGGGTGCAGGGGCTCGCGGCTGCTGCCCGCGCCGGCAGCGCCAACGGCATCGTCGCGTTCGGCCAGTACAAGCCGAGCGAGTCGGGCAGCGGCCACGACCCGTGGGCGCTGCAGGTGCTCGAGCTCGACGGCGGCAAGATCGTCGAGCTCACGTTCTTCCTCGCCACCGAGCGGCTGTTCCCGCTGTTCGGGCTGCCGCCGCGGCTCGAGGCCTAGCGGCTCGCTCCGGCAGCGCCTCGTCGAGCCCCGCGAACTCGATCAGCTCGCGCAGCTCGGCCGAGCTGCCGCGCAGCCGGAGCTCGGAAGCCGCAGCGGCGCGCGGTCAGCTGCGAGCCGCGCCAGCGCGTCGAGCGTCACGCGCGTCGGCGTCGAGCGCCGGCGGCGTCGACGCAGCAGCGTCCTCGCGCTGGGATCGTCCGAGCCCATCGATGCAAAGACCGCGTCGGGCGGCGAAACTCATCGCCCCGTCCGGCGGGTGGCGCTCAGAAGCCGATCGCGGTCAGGTTCCCATCCCCGGTTGCGACCCAAACCGCTGAGCTTGTGACCGCGAGCGCGACCGGGGCGCCGGCGAACCGCACCGTCCCGGTCACGGGCGCGCCGGTCCCCGTCGAGAGCCGGTAGAGCGTCCGTGTCTGCTTGCTGGTCGCCCATACGGCGGGCTCGTTCTCGATCGCGCCGATCGCGTCGAGCGAGGGGGCGATCCGATTGTCGGTGTTGACGTTCAGAGAGCCCGGGCGGGGATCGAACCGGGTCACGTCGCCGGTCGAGTGTGCCGTCCAGACGCCCTGGTCGAACGCGACGGAGACCGGCCCTGCGTGGGTGTCGAACGTCGTGGTTGAGGCGTCCCCAAGGCTGATTCGCACCAGTCCGCTGGACATGCCGTTGACCGCCCAGAGCCAACCTTCCCCCCAGCCAAGGCCGAGGACCGGGGGCGGGACCCGCGCCTGCTGTCCCGAGAGGCTGCCCGACGCATCGACATGCACGACGGTCCCGCTCGAATCCGCGGCCCACACCGACCCATCGCCAGGATCCACTGCCAGGGCGGTGGGCGGGGACGTGAGCGACGACTGGGCGATCGGCCGCCCGGTCTGTGCGTCGAATAGGCCGAGCGCGCCGGATGACGAGTGCACTCACCCAGATGCCCGCGGGCCCGGCGGCGAGGAGACGTGGGCTACCACCGACCGCGAGTCTGGTGAGGACTCCGGTCGACGCCAATCGAACCACGGTCCCGATGCCGGGCAACGACACCCATACATCGCCTCCCCCGGTCACGGCGATGCCACCGGGTGCGCTCCCGAGCGACGTCACCTGAAGTTTCGTCAGGCCAGAGCTGATCGCCGTCACCTCGTTCGAGGGAGGAGTACTTCCCGCCGAGGATTGCGAGGAGGCAGGCGGCGAGCTGCTCCCGCCGCTGGCGATCAGGGCCGCGACCACCGCGATCACCACCAGCAGGGCGACCGGCGCTGCCCATAAGGCCGTCCGGCGTCGTCGCTGCGCGGGCGCCGCGGGCTCGCCCTCGGTTGGTGGGCTCGCCGATAGGCGCGTCGGAGGCGCGGCAGGTTGCTCGGCAGTGGTCGCGACACGCCGCACGGGGTCGCGGGGGTCTGAAGGCTGACTCGGTGTCCCCGCGGGCGCGGTCGGCGCCTCACCGGGGCGCCGGCGGCGTGGGCCGGCGCGGTCGGCGTCTCCCCGCGCGCCGGCTCTGCGGGCGGCGCCTCCCGGGGCACCGTCGTCGCCTCCGAGGGCGCGGCCGGAGCCTCCGCGGGCTCCGCCGAAGGCTGGTGGTGCGTGGTCGGCGCCGCGATCGCACGCTCTCGGGCGTTCAGGTCCTCGAGCGCTTCACCAAGGGCTCGTGTCAGGAGCTTTGCTGAGGCAAATCGATCCTCGGGACGCTTGGCCATCGCCTTGGTGACGATCGCGTCGAGCCACTCCGGAACCGCCGGCGCGATCGATCGAACCGCGGGGACGGGGTCGTTGACGTGCGCGAACATCTTCGCGACGTTGGTCGGACGGTCGAACGGCAGCTGGCCGGTCAGCGCCTCGAAGAGCATGCAGCCGAACGAGTAGATGTCCGTCGGCGGCGTCGCCGCGTGCCGCCCTCGATCCGCTCCGGCGCCATGTAGTCGACCGTGCCCACGAACACGCCCGTGCCGCGTCACGCCGCCTCGCTGTCCGCGGCGCGCGATCCCGAAGTCGGTCAGGTAGACGTGCTCGTCCTCGCCTCTCGCCGCGGGCGATCAGCACGTTCGCCGGCTTGACGTCGCGGTGCACCAGGCCGCGCCGGTGGGCGGCGGCCAGCGCCGAGGCGACGGGCGCAGCAGCTCGCACGGCGCGCTCGGCCGCCAGCCGGCCCTCGACGCGCGAGCAGCGCGCGCAGGTCGGTCCCCTCGACCCAGCGCATGATCAGGTAGAGCGTGCCGTCGCGCTCGCCGGCCTCGTAGACGGGGATGACGTTGGGGTGATCGATCGAGGCGGCGAGCCGCGACTCGCGCTGGAAGCGCTCGCGGAACGACGCGTCCTCGGCGAGCTCGGGCGCGATCGCCTTGACCGCGACCGGGCGCTCGAGCGCGAGCTGCGTGGCGCGGTAGACGACCCCCATCCCGCCGCGCCCGGCGACGGCCTCGAGCCGGCATCCGGCAAACGTAGACCCCGGACCCACGCTTTCGGACATGTCCAGGCTGTTATACCGGTCGTGGGCGCGCCGGCGGGAGCCTTGTCATACGAGGGGCGAGGGCCCCGAAAGAGTCAGAGGGTTGAGATGCCGTTCAGCGCGGCGAGCATGCCCACGAAGACGATCGCCAAGAAGGCGATCGGGATCGCCCATCGAACCAGGTTCGGCCCTTCGGTCGGCGCGGCCGCCGCCACCGGTGGCCGAGGAGCCGCAGCCGGCGGCTCGAGCGACGCGAGCCGCCGGCCTCGGCAGACGCTCTCGCCCTGGAACGGAGCCGCGACCCCGGTTGCGACGACGGACCATGCCTCGCCCGCCGCAGGCCGCCGGCGGCCACGAGCGCCGCCTCGCCGAGGTCGCCGGCCGACGGATAGCGTTCGCTCGGATCCTTCGCCATCGCTCGGCGTCACCACATCGTCGAACTCGCGAGGCAGCGTCGGGCGCAGATCGACGGGCGACGGCCGAGCGGCGCGTCGACGTGGGCCAGCGCGGCCGGGCCCTCCTGCCGAGCTGGCAAACGGGGCCTCCCCGGTGAGCGCCTCGAACAGCAGGCATCCGAGCGCGTATATGTCGGCGCGTGCGTCGACGTCGCTGGTTCGAGGACCTGCTCGGGCGCCACGTACTCGACGCGCGCGCGACGATCGATCCCTGCCGCGTCAGTGCGCGGGTCGCGGCGGCAGGCTTGGCGAGACCGAAGTCGCTCAGGTACACGTGATCTCCGCGGCCGAGCAGGACATTCGAGGGCTTGACGTCGCGGTGCAGCATCCCGCGAGCGTGGGCCGCGTCGAGCGCGGCGCCGACCTGGCGGACGATGCGCGCGGCCCGGAGCGGCTCGATGCGCCCCTCCGGCGGCGATCAGCCGCGCGCATGTCGGTGCCCTCCACAAGGCGCATCATGATGTAGAGCACGCCGTCCTCGTCGCCGGCGTCGAACACGGGGATCACGTTTGGGTGGTCGATCGCGGCCGCGATCCTCGACTCGCGCCGAAAGCGTTCGCGGAAGCGTTCCTCGCGCGAGTACTCGGGCAGGATCAGCTTGAGCGCCACGCGGACGCTGAAGCGCGAGCTCCTCGGCCCGGTAGACGACCCCCATGTCTCCATGGCCGATCACCTCCTCGACACGGCAGCCCGCAAACACGGAGCCCAGTGGGAGCTCGGGCGTCAACCTGTCCCGGTCCGGGTCAGGAGCCACCGCGGCGCGGGGCTCGCGCCGCGGCCGGCGCGCGTGGGCGGGCGGGCGGCCGCGCCGCGGCGGCGGGGGCGGGGCGCCGGGAGCTGCCGGGTCCGCGGGTCACTCGCCCGACGTCGGTCAACTGCAAGGTTGTCGAGCCAACCCGGACCGAGTCGCCGACTTTGAGCACCTGCGGGCGCGAACGCGCTCGCCGTTCAGGAATGTCCCGTTCGCCGACCCGAGATCCTCGATCGTCAGCTCGCCGCCGGCGTCGCGGGCGACGCGGGCGTGCCGGCGGGAGAGCTCGGGAGTCGTCGCTGAGCTTCCCTCTCCGCTCACCTCGCGTCCGATGACGAGCTCGTCTCCCGAGCGCGAGCTGGCGGCCCCAGGCAGCGGCTCCCGGCGGTGACCACCAGCTCCGCGACCTCGCGCCGGCGTTCAGGATCGGTCGGGGCTCGGCGGCCGGCGTCTCCGGCCTCGGGGCGGCGACTGGCCTCGCCTGGCGCCGGAGCTGTCGGTCACCTCGAGGACCGTCCTGCCCGACTCGAGTCACTGACGTCACCGACCTCGACGCGTCCGGCGGAGCGTCGATGCGCTCGTCGTTCACGAACGTCCCGTTCGCCGACCCGAGATCCTCGATCGTCGAGCTGACCGTCGGCCCCGCGCGATACGCGCGCGTGGCGGCGTGAGAGTCTCGGGATCGTCGCCGAGCTCGCCCGTCGTCCTCGGGGGCCTCGCGACCGATCAGCAGGTCGGCGTCCACGCTCAGAAGCTTGCCGCGCTCCTTGCCCTCGGTCACCCGCAGCTGCTCGCCCGCCATCGACTCGAACGTAACGCCCCGACTACGGCGTCCGCCAGGGCTCGTGGGTGGGCCGAGCATCCGGGCTCCGATAGATAATGTGCGGCGTGTCCGCGAATCCTCCCGCCGACGCTCAGTCCATCTCCGACCTGAAGGCTCGCCTCGAGGCCGAGCGGTGCCGGCGGCCATTTCTCCTCTTCAGGGACGGCAATGGCAGGCAGCAGCTGCTCCTGTTCGCGCCCGGCGCCGCGCGGCGTCGGTCGGGCGCCGGCCGTCGTCGGATCTCCTGCTCGACTGGGACGATCAGGTCTCGCGGCTCCACGCCCGCTTCGAGCGGGTCGAGGACGAGTGGGAGATCGTCGACGACGGCCTCTCGAGCAACGGCACGTTCGTCAACGAGGAGCGCCTGAACGGCAGGCGCCGTCTCAAGGACGGCGACACGCTGCGCTTCGGGAGCACGACGGTCCACCTTCCGCTCGCCCAAGGAGAGCAGTCGAGCACGGCGAAGGCAGCTCGAACGCCGGTGGCACGGACGCAGCTCAAACCCCGGTTCCCGCAGAGGCGGTTCGAGCCCCGGTGGCGGCGGACGCAGCTCCAGCCCGGCTCCCGCGAGGCGGTTCACCCCCGGGCGTGACGCCGAGACCCCGGCCGCCGTCGCCCTCTCGACCACCCAGCGCCGCGTGCTGGTGGCGCTGTGCCGTCCGTACAAGGGCCGGAGCGGATTCGCCAGCCCGGCCACCGACCAGCAGATCGCCGAGGAGCTGTTCCTGTCCGTCGGCGCGGTCAAGGCCCATCTCCGGGTGCTGTACGCGAAGCTCGGCGTCGAGGCAGCTGCCCGCAGAGCGAGACGCGAGTCCGCCTGGTCGAGCGCGCCTTCTCCGCCGGCCTGATCTCCGAGCGCGACCTCTAGCAGCGTGCTCTCTCCCGGCTCCAACTTCGCCGGATACGAGGTCGAGAGCGTCGTCGGCGTCGGCGGGATCGGGATCCTCTACCGCGCCCGCCAGGTGCGGCTCGACCGGCCCGTCGCGCTCAAGCTGGTCGAGCCCGAGATCGCGCGCGACCCCGTGATTCGGGAGCGGCTGCGCCGCGAGGCCCGAACGGTGGCGGCGCTCGACCACCCCAACGTCGTCCCGCTGTACGAGGCGGGCGAGGAGGACGGCACCGTGTACATCGTCACGCGCTGGGTCGACGGCACCGAGCTCGGCACGCTGATCCACGACGACGGCCCGCTGCGAGCCCGGACGGGCGGCGCGGACCGCCGCGCAGATCGCCGTCGGCGCTCGAGGTGGCCCACGAGAAGGGCCTCGTTCACCGGGACGTCAAGCCCTCGAACGTGATCCTGACGCCCGAGGATCACGTCTACCTCACGGACTTCGGACTGGCCAAGCGGGCCGAGACCGCCGCCGGCCTGACGCGGCGCGGACCAGATGCTGGGGACCGTCGACTACGTGGCGCCGGAGCAGATCGAGGGCAGCGAGCCCGACGCGCGCGGCGACGTCTACAGCCTCGGCTGCGTGCTCTTCGAGATGCTCGACCGGCGAGCCTCCGTTCGCGGACCAGAAGGGCGGGATGGCCAAGATGTGGGCGCAGGTCAACGCCGAGCCGCCGCTCGTGCGCGAGCGGCGGCCCGACGTGCCCGGCGCGCTCGAGGAGGTGATGCGCCGCGCGATGGCCAAGGCGCCCGACGGCGCGTCCCACCGCGGCGGCCTTCCGGAGCGGCCGTGCTCGCGGCCGTCGGCGAGACGCCGTGAGCGCGGCGCCGGCTACTAGGAGCAGCTGTCGAGCAGTCTGCGTGGTGAGCATGATCCGGCCGAGCGCGACCCAGGCGGCGCCGTAGTAGGTCGGGAAGCGCCGGTCGAGCGCCTCGGCCTCGTCCAGCAGGCCGTCCCGGGCGGCCGTCTGTCCGGCGGCGTCGGCCGCCCCGGCCGCGGCCACGAGCACGACCGGGTGCAGGGTGTTACCCGACCGGCTTGCCCGGAGAGGTCGTGCTCGACCGGCAGCTTGGTCGGGTTCTGGCCCTCGAACACCGGCCAGGCCCTGGCGGCGAGCTGCCGGCCGGCCGGGTTCGGATCCTCGGCCATCCGGACCAGCGTGCGCACCGCGTCGAAGCCGAACAGCGGCGTGCGCTGCGGATCGCTCGGGCGAGCCGATCGGGACGGGCTTGCCGTCCTCGAGCCGCGCCCAGTCGGGCGGCAGCCGCGACGGAGCCGGCATCAGCGTGTCGGTGATCGAGCGCGAGCTCGCCGCCAGAGCGCTCCAGCGGGCGTCGCCGGTGGCGGCGCCGCAGCGCCGCGTACGTGGCGGGCGAGAAGTAGCTGGGGTTCACCGTGACCGGCGGCGTGACCGCCCACGGACCGGCCGACCAGCACCGGCTGCCCTTGGACCGTGGTCGACCTCGACCCGCATGATCGCGTTCCCCAGCTCGATCGCCTCGCTGTCGCAGCGCCGGGGCGGTTGAAGCGGCAAGCCGGCGACCAGCAGCGCGCGGCTGGCGTCGAGGTCGGCGTCGGACGCCGCCTGGGGGTCCTGACACGCGCCGTTGCGCCACAGGAACGAGATCAGCCCGTCGGGGCGGCGGAGGTTGTTCTTCGTCCAGTTCCAGATCGAGTCGAAGCGGCTGCTCGTCGCCGATCGCGGCCGCCAGCAGCATCCCGTAGGCCTGCCCCTCGCCGACCGTGTCGCCGCCCTGGTCGCGGCGCGACGACGCGCCCGTCGGGGTTGACGTAGCGGTCGAGGAAGTGCTGCGGCAGCGGCCGCCGCGGCCCGGATCGCCGGGGCTGGACGGTGGAGCGCTCGAGCGACGAGCTCGATCCCGCCGCAGCCCGCTGAGCGAAGCAGCAGCGCGATCCCTCCCAGCGCCACGCGCCAGACGACCACGACCATCCTCTCGCACGGCCGACTCAAGCCGCGACCTCGGCGGGCTCGAGCGACCCGGCGGCGGGAGCCGCGCGGTTTCTGCGAGCGCCGCCCAGCATCCGGTCATGAGGATCGAGACGTGGACGGCGGCGAACGAGACGTTGTTGATCGTGGCGGCGTCCGGATTGCGAACGAGGCCGTAGATGCTGGCCGCGACCAGGATCCCGACGGCCACGAGCGCCGGCATCACCGCGCCCGGCTGGCGGGCCCCGGCGCCCTTCTTCGGGGTCACGACGAACGAGCCCTTCTTGCCGAGCACGGTGTAGATCGTGGAGAGGATGTGGATCCAGAAGTTCGCGGCCGACAGCGCGAACGCGGCGAACGTGTACGAGCCGGCGCCGGCGACCGCGGCCATCGTCAGCGCGACGGCGTAGTAGGGCACGAAGTGGAGCAGGAACATCGGGCGCGTCGATGCCGCCGATCGGCTGGCCGCCGCCGAGCAGCCGGACCACCGGGAAGCTCATGTAGATGAGCACGGTCCAGCCGGACAGGAAGTACAGACCCGAGAGCAGGTACTGCGCCTTCAGCCTCAGCGGGAGCCGCGCCCGCAGCGCGCGCGGGATGCCCGACAGGCAGCCCCGCGCCCAGCGCTGCTGCTGGGAGACGTAGGCGGCGGTGTCCTCGGGCCCGAGGCCGCGCGCGAGCACGTCCGGCACGTACGCCGAGCTCCAGCCCTTCTCGTGGAGGTGGATCGAGAGCTCGAAGTCCTCGGTGAGCGAGTTCGTCGGGAAACCCGCCGACGCTCTCGAACGCCTCGCGGCGGAACAGCACGTTGGTGCCGCAGCAGAAGACGGCGTCGAGCCCGTCCTTGCCGCGGCAGATGGCGCCGAAGAACAGCGCCTGCTGCGCCCAGGAGGCCGCCGCGATGCGATTGTGCTCGGTGTTGGCGTAGTACTGCGGCGTCTGGACGAACGCGATCTTCGGGTCCTCCATCCAGCCCGAGCGTGGCCTCGAGGAACGCCGGGTCGGCGACGTGGTCGGAGTCGAACACGGCGATGAACGGCGCGTCGGTCTTGGTCAGCGCGTGGTTGATGTTGCCCGCCTTCGCGCCGGTGTGCTCCGTCGCGGCGGATGTAGCCGACGCCGTAGCGCGCGGCGAGGTCGCGCATCGCGTCGTCGTTGCCGTCGTCGAGCACCCAGACCCGCACCTCCGCGCCGCGCAGGCCCGACGGCGGCGGCGACCGTCAGGTCGACGATGTCGACCGGCTCCTTGTAGCACGGGGATGAACACGTCGACGGCCACGCGGCTGGGTCGGCGCTCGCTTCTCGCGCACGCGCTCGTTCGAGCACGTCCACCAGAAGCCGAGCGCCTGGATCGAGGTTGAAGAGCTCGGCGGCGATCAGGATCCCGTACAGGTACGGCGGTGCCGACGCGGTCCGGGTTGAGCAGCCAGCCGAAGTACCAGACGGCGCAGGGCAGCCCGAGGAGGATCAGGATGCCGCACCCGCCGGCGCACGCTCCAGCCCTTCGGCACCGGCTGCCACGTCACCCGCCGAAGACGGACGTCCCAGGGCCGGCTGCTCATTGGAACTCCCACACGAGCGTTTGCGCTGTCTTGAAGCGGCGCACGAGCCTTCGGAAGAAGGTCAGCTGTCCGACCACCTTGTTCGTTTGGTTGAAGAACGTGCTTATTGTCCTGGAACGAGGCGAGCACGAACACCGGGCTCCCCTCCGTCTCGCGCGGACACTTCGGGCGGTGAGCGGCTGGCTCCGGAGCTCGGGCGCGTAGTACTCGAGCACGTAGCGCATGTCGGGCGGCTCGAACAGCACGAGGCTGTTCGGCCCGGCGTCCGCCTTGATGTCCTGGATCGCGCCGCGGAAGTCGAACAGCCGCGGATTGCTCTTGTTCATCTGCTGATCGGCCAGGCCGATCAGCAGCGTCAGCGACGACGCCGCCGGCGACCAGCAATCGGGCCCTCGGGCTTGCGTATCCAGCCGGTGACGAGCCGCGCGATCAGGAGCAGCACCAGCGGCACCAGGATCAGGAAGTTGCGCACCTCGAAAAATGAGCGATCGAACGCGGACACGACGATCAGCAGCCCCACGAGCGCGATCGCGGCGGCGGCGAGGACCCGTCGTCTGGCGCGATCCGCCGCGGCCGAGCAGCACCAGCGAGAGCAGCAGGAACAACGGCCACATCGCGGCCAGCAGCACGGTGATCGCGTCCGGCTGGTAGCCCCACAGCGACCAGGCCATGTTCGACGAGCACGGAGTAGAACGACAGGGAGTCGTAGGTCCCGCTCGGCGAGCCGGCCGCCGCGGATGTGACCTGGTACTGATGGTGAGCGAACACCAGGAGCGGCACGAGCAGGTAGTCCGGCGTATTGCCGGGCAGCTGCTCGGCGGCCCAGGTATGCGCCTCGTCGGGAACCGGGATGTCCCAACGCACCCGGGTCTGTTTCAGCCCCAGCGGTTCGCAGAAGCTGCCGATCGCATCCAGCACGTGCTCGCCGGTGCGCGCCGGGATGCGTTCGTTGATCACCAGGCCGTGCAGGTCCTTCGCGCGGGCGCGGTCGTAGCCGATGCGGCGGTCGGCCCGGAGGCCCAGGCCAGCAGATTGAGCGCAGCGCCACCTGCATCTGCAGCAGCGCATCGAAGTGCCGGCCGCGCAACGCCGCATGCACCGCAATGCTCGCCAGCCGTGCGCCCTTGTCGAAGGTGACGAACTCCACGCCGGGGCAGGCCGCCGACCAGCTTGCGTTCCAGCTTGCCGACGATCCAGGTCAGCGAGGTTTGCGGCCACGCCTGTTGCAGGGTGCGCACCAGCGGTACCACGTGGGTGACGTCGCCGATGGCGGAGGTGCGCAGCAGGCAGATCGAGGCGGGGGTTGTCATCATGCCCGGTGACTGCCCACGATTCTAACCCAGGCCTTATGACAACCCCCGCCTCGATCTGCCTGCTGCGCACCTCCGCCATCGGCGACGTCACCCACGTGGTACCGCTGGTGCGCACCCTGCAACAGGCGTGGCCGCAAACCTCGCTGACCTGGATCGTCGGCAAGCTGGAACGCAAGCTGGTCGGCGACCTGCCCGGCGTGGAGTTCGTCACCTTCGACAAGGGCGCCGGCTGGGCCGGCATGCGTGCGGTGCATGCGGCGTTGCGCGGCCGACGTTTCGATGCGCTGCTGCAGATGCAGGTGGCGCTGCGCTCGAACCTGCTCAGCCTGGGCCTCCGGGCCGACCGCCGCATCGGCTACGACCGCGCCCGCGCGAAGGACCTGCACGGCCTGGTGATCAACGAACGCATCCCGGCGCGCACCGGCGAGCACGTGCTGGATGCGATCGGCAGCTTCTGCGAACCGCTGGGGCTGAAACAGACCCGGGTGCGCTGGGACATCCCGGTTCCCGACGAGGCGCATGCCTGGGCCGCCGAGCAGCTGCCCGGCGATACGCCGACCCTGCTGGTCAGCCCCACGTCCAGTCATGCCCTGCGCAACTGGCGACCGGAACGCTACGCCGCGGTGATCGACCATGCCGCCGCCCGCGGCTGGCGCGTGGCACTGGTCGGTGGCCCGTCAGCCTTCGAACGCGGGATGGCCGACGCCGTGCTGGCGGCATGCCAGTCGCCGCCGCTCGACCTCACCGGCAAGGACACGCTGAAGAAGCTGCTGGCCCTGCTCTCCCGCACGCAGCTGCTGCTTACGCCGGACTCCGGTCCGATGCATATGGCGAACGCGGTCGGCACCCGCGTGCTTGGCCTGCATGCGGCGAGCAACCCGGACCGTTCCGGCCCTTACTCCGACCGCCGCTGGTGCGTGGACAAGTACGACGAGGCCGCACGCCGGTTTCTCGGCAAGCCGGCCAGCGAGCTGGCCTGGGGCACGAAGATCGAGAAGCCCGGCGTCATGGACCTGATCGGCGTCGATGAGGTGATCGAACGCTACGAAGCCGCCGCGCGCGACATGCGGCTGCTGTAGGAGCGCACCCTGTGCGGCGATGCTCTTCGTCTGGATCGTCATGCGCCAAGAGCATCGCGCCAGGGGCGCTCCTACACGTCAGCATCAGACCGCGCGGTAATCCTGGTACGACTTTTCCTCGACCAGCTGCGAGCCGAGCTTGAGATTGATCTCGCGCTTGAATGCCGCCCGCTCGTCGTTGCGGAAATATACCGAGCGCGCCAGTTCGATGAACTCGGCATCGAACGCCTGTGCGCGCTCTTTCAGGCGGATGCGGTCCTCGATGTCCCACAACAGCTCGTTCACCGCCAGCAGGCGGGCACGTTCGTCGGAAATGTCGGTCTGCGAAGCCGCGTCGCTGGCCCAGGTCGCATTGAGCAAGTCGAGCTCGTTGCGCACGTTGGCCAGCTTGGCCGTATCGCTGATGCGGCGCGACTTGATCTCCAGGATGGTGATCTTGTCGATCAGCTCGCCGTAGGACACCGGGGTCTGGATCAGGCTCATGGTTTTACTTCCGTGGAAAAGGTTGATGCGATCTCCATCGCGTCGCTCTGCGAGGACACCGCTCCTTCCTGTAGCGCGTGCAGGACTCGATCCACCCGCGCGGGCGGCGTGGCCACAGCGTTCGCAGCCAGCATTAAACCGATCCACCCCATCGCATAGAAAGCTCGCATCGGCATGCCCTCCCCGGCCAAGGACCTGTGCCGATGCAGGATACGCCTGCCACGGCCATGTCGGCCGTGGCGACAATCGTCAGCGCAGGTCGCCCTGCTGCACCAGCGTGCAGACCGCGCGCACGTCGCCGTCCATCGCGCGGTCGCGATGCATGAAGCCGATGTGCCGGCGCAGGATCGCATGGGCGTCGCGCACGGCGCCGCCGGCATGGAAATCACCGGCATGGGCCAGCGCCGTGGCGAGCTGCTGCACTTCGGCGACGAACTGTGCGTAGTGCGGCTGGCCCTCGCGCGGCGCATTGGCGATCTTCGCCGCCAGCGCCGGCCAGCCGCCGCGAGTGGCCAGCCGGCGCGCGGCGTTGATCATGTCGTGGCGGTAGTCCAGCGCCTGCGCGGCGGTGTACAGCTCCAGCGCCAGCACCTGGCCCAGGTCCTCCATCATTTCCAGCACGTGGCGCGCCTCGTTGGCGCCCATCGAGACGTGGTCCTCGGCGTTCGCGCTGGTCGGGATCGAGTACACGCTGGCCGGATGCGCGCGGCTGGCCAGGTCGTTGACCAGCGCCGCGGCGGTGTACTGCACGATCATGAAGCCCGAGTCGGTGCCGTCCTCGTTGCCGATCAGGAAGGCCGGCAGGCCATCGTTGGTGGCCGGGTCGACCAGCTTGTTGAGGCGACGCTCGGAGATCGAGGCCAGCACCGGAATCGCCGCCTTGACGTAGCTCATCGCCAGCGCCAGCGGCATGCCGTGGAAGTGGCCGGCCGAGATCACCTGCTCCTCGATGAACTGCGCATCGCCGTTGTCCGGGAAGATCAGCGGGTTGTCGGTGACCGAATTCAGTTCGATGTCGATCACGCGGCGCGCCTGCGCCAGCGCATCGCGCACCGCGCCATGCACCTGCGGCATGCAGCGCAGGCGAGTAGCTGTCCTGCGGCTGGTGCTTCTTGCCGCCGCGGAACGGCAGGAAGCGGCTGTAGAACGTCTCGCGACCGTGGCGCTGGTTGACCGGCACCCAGTCCCAGCCGATGTCGAAACTGAGCGCCTGATCGTCCGGCGTCGCTCCAGCTGCGTCGGCACTCCACGGCCGGAAGCGCGGCACCAGGTGATACGGAATGTCGAGCCAGCGTGGACCCGGTCAGCAGTTCGCGCAGGTGCGCGGCGGTCTCGCACCTGGCCCGGATGCGGGCGCAGCGCGTGCACGTCCGCGCGAAGGCGCCGCAGGCGGCCGGCGAAGGCGTCGAGCGTCATCGCCGCGGCGAGGTCGGCGGTCTCCAGCAGATGCTCCAGCGCGTCGAGCGCCAGCACGCCGGTCGCCAGCATCTGCGCGGTGCCGTTGTTGAGCGCCAGGCCTTCCTTGTACGACAGCCGGACCGGCGCGAGCCCGGCGCGCTTCAGCGCCTCGGCGCCGCGACACGCGCTCGCCCTCGTAGAACGCCTCGCCACCACCGAGCAGCACGATGGCCAGGTGCGACAGCGGCGCCAGGTCGCCGCTGGCGCCGACCGAACCCTTCTCCGGCACCACCGGCACGATGCCGGCGTTGAGCATCGCCGCCAGCGCCTGCAGCGTGCCCACGCGGATGCCGGAGTGCCCGCGCATCAGCGTGTTGATGCGGATCAGCAGCATCGCGCGCACCACATCCGGCGCCGAACGGTTCGCCCACGCATACCGCGTGGGTGATGATCAGGTTGTGCTGCAGTTCTTCCAGCAGCGTGCCTTCCGCGCGCATGCGCATTGCCACCGGGCAATTCGTCGCGCACGCGGTGCGCGCCCAGCAGCTTGTCGGCATTGCTGCCGAAGCCGGTGGTGACGCCGTAGATCGGTTCGCCGCAGCTGACCTTTTCGGCGAGGAAATCGGCGGCGCGCTGCACGCGCGCGAGCCCGGCCGGATCCAGTCGAAACCTTGTCGCCGTGGCGCGCCACCGCCACCAGCTGGGCGCGGGTGAGGCTGTGCCGTCGAGGACGATGGTGTCGGTTGTGCTCACTGCTGCCTCTTGGATGGATTGCTCGGATCTGTTCTGGATCGCCAGCGGTGGGTTTCACCCCATCGCCGCTGCCTGCTCCAGCTCCACCCGCAGCGCCTTGACCAGTTCGCCGCGCGCCACCTCGAACTGCTCCTCGCGACGCAGGTCCTTCACCGTCACCACGCCGCGCGCGAGTCTCGTCCTCGCCCAGCACCACCACGAAGCGGATGCCGGCGCGGTCGGCGTACTTGAACTGCTTGCCCAGCTTGCCGCCTTCCAGCACCACCTCGGTGGCGATGCCGGCGGCGCGCAGCTCGCTGGCCAGCGCCAGGTACGCCGGCAGCTGCGCCTCGTCCATCTGGGTCACCAGCACGTCGACCGTGCTCTTCGCCGTGTCGACCAGGCCGGCGTCGCGCAGCTGCCAGAACAGCCGCGTCAGGCCGATCGAGATGCCGACGCCGGGCAGCTTCGACTTGGTGTAGTGGCCGGCCAGGTTCTCGTAGCGGCCGCCCGAGCAGATCGAGCCGATCTGCGGGTGGTCGTTCAGCGTGGTCTCGTAGACGGTGCCGGTGTAGTAGTCGAGGCCGCGGGCGATCGACAGGTTCAGCGCGTAGTGCGTCTCGCGGCACGCCGAAGCGCCTGGATCAGGCCCAGCACTTCGCGCAGTTCGGCGCGGCCCTGCTCCATCGTTTCGGTGCCGGCGCCCAGCGCGTCGAGCTTGTCGAGCGCGTCCTGCAGCGAGGTCGAGCGCACCTGCACGAAGGCGAGGATCTTGGCGGCCACCTCGGCGCTCAAGCCGAACGCCTCGCCGGTCAGCGTCGTCGCGCACGTAGTCGGCGCCGCGCTTGTCCAGCTTGTCGACTTCGCGCAGCACCAGCATCTGCTGCTCGCCGTCGGCGATGCCCAGGCCCTCGAAGAAGCCGCGCATCAGCTTGCGGTTGTTGAGCTGGATGGTGAACGGGCCGATGTCGAGTTCGCGGAACACGCTGTAGATCACCGCCGGCATCTCGGCGTCGTAACGCACCGACAGCGCGTCCTTGCCGATCACGTCGATGTCGCACTGGTAGAACTCGCGGAAGCGGCCGCGCTGCGCGCGCTCGCCGCGATACACGCGCTGCATCTGGTAGCGGCGGAACGGGAAGCTGAGGTCGTGCTCGTGCTCGGCCACGTAGCGCGCCAGCGGCACGGTGAGGTCGAAGCGCAGCGCCAGTTCGGGCACGCCGTCGTGGGTCTTGTCGGCCGCATTCAGCGCGCCGGTGGACTGCACGAAGTACACCTGCCGCTCGGTCTCGCCACCGGTCTTGGTCAGCAGCACGTCGGAAAATTCGATCACCGGCGTTTCCACCGGCAGGAAGCCGAAGCGCTCGTAGTTGCGACGGATCACGTCGAGCATGCGCTGGAACGCGATCTGGTCGCGCGGCAGCAGTTCGAGCACGCCGGGCATGGTGCGGGCCGGGGTAAGCGCCATGGAATCCTCTACGTTCGATGGGAGACATTCCGTCGCGCAGCAGGCCGCACGACGGCAGCCGTCAAGATTAACAGAACGCCGCCGCCCTTCCCCAGCGGATCGTCGGTCGGATGCATCGAACCTGTTGCCAAGCCCGCGATCGACGATTAAGATACGCGGCTTCCCACGGGGTGTAGCTCAGCCTGGTAGAGCGCTACGTTCGGGACGTAGAAGTCGCAGGTTCGAATCCTGTCACCCCGACCAAATTCGACAAGAAGCCGGCCACGCGCCGGCTTTTTTGTGCGTCCCGCATGGCTTCGTCAGCCGCTCGGGGCCAAGGCAGCCAGCCGGTCGAGCTCCGCTTCGAGGAAGCCAGCTTCAATCCGCGCCGGGCGGTTGAACGGCCCGCGCAGGTTCACGCCCATGTAATCGCGCAGCAGGGTGAAGAACGTTTCGATTGGATCGACGCCGTCGCGTTCGCAGCAGTGGCGGTACCAGCGGGTGCCGGCAGCGACATGGGCCACTTCCTCGCGCAGGATTACCTCCAGGATCGCCACCGTGCGTTCGTCGCCGAGCTGGCGCAGGCGCTCGATCATGCCGGGAGTCACATCCAGCCCGCGCGCCTCCAGCACGCGCGGCACCAACGCCATTCGTGCGGTGTCGTAGCCGGCGGTTTTCTCGGCCATCGCCCACAGGCCGTTATGGGCGTCGAAGTCGCCGTAGGCATGGCCCAGTTCGGCCAGGCGCCCGGACAGCAGCGCGAAGTGGCGCGCCTCGTCGTGGGCACAGCTGGCCCAGTCGCGGTAGTACGCATCCGGCTTGCCGCGGTAGCGGTAGACCGCGTCCCAGGCCAGGTTGATCGCGTTGAATTCGATATGCGCCACCGCGTGCACCAAGGCGGCGCGGCCTTCGTCGCTGCCCAGGCCGCGCTGCGGCAGCTGGCGGGCGTTGACCAGTTGCGGTTTCGCCGGGCGGCCGGGCTGCCCGATCGGCGCGGGTGGCGGCGCTGCCGGGTCGGCGCGCAGTTCACCGGCAAGGAAGGCCTGCCAGGTCTCATGGGTGAGGCGCAGCTTCTCGGCCGGGTCGGTGGCATCGAGGCAGCGTTCGGCGGCGGCGTGGAGATCGTTCATTGCGGCAACGCGCGGACGAGCGGCAAGCTCGCCCTTCGTCCCCACTCTCAAACCGCTCGCCGCGCGGCTTTGGCGTCGTCCGAGCGCAGCATCTCGATCTGCTCCAGATAGCGCTGGTCGAGGCCGGTGACGTATTCGCCGGAGAAGCACGAGGTATCGAACTGCTTCAGCTCCTCGTTGCCGTCCTGCACCGCCCGGATCAGGTCCTTCAGGTCCTGATAGATCAGCCAGTCGGCGCCGAGCGTCCGCTCGACCTCCTTTTCGGTACGCCCCGCGGCGACCAGCTCCGAAGCCGACGGCATGTCGATGCCGTACACGTTCGGGTAGCGCACTGGCGGCGCGGCGGAGGCGAAGTAGACGTTCTTCGCGCCGGCGTCGCGGGCCATCTGGATGATCTGCTTCGAGGTGGTGCCGCGCACGATCGAGTCGTCGACCAGCAGCACGTTCTTCTTGCGGAATTCCAGGTCGATCGCGTTGAGCTTGCGGCGCACCGATTTCACCCGCTCGCCCTGCCCCGGCATGATGAAGGTGCGGCCGATGTAGCGGTTCTTGACGAAGCCCTCGCGGAACGGCACGCCGAGCGCGCCGGCCAGCGCGCTGGCGGCGGTGCGCGCGGTGTCGGGAATCGGGATTACCGCGTCGATGCCGTGGTCGGGCCGCTCGCGCAGGATCTTCTCGGCCAGCTTCTCGCCCATGCGCAGCCGCGCCTTGTACACCGAGACGTCCTCGATCATCGAATCGGGCCGGGCCAGGTAGACGTATTCGAAGATGCACGGCGTATGCGGCGCACCCTCGGCGCAGCGGCGGGTGTGCAACTGGCCATCGTCGGTGATGATGACCGCCTCGCCCGGTGCCACGTCGCGAATGCGCTTGAAGCCCAGGACATCCAGCGCCACCGATTCGGAAGCCACCGCGTACTCGCGCCCTTCCGCGCTGACCCGCTCGCCCAGCACCAGCGGGCGGATGCCGTTCGGATCGCGGAACGCGATCAGGCCATAGCCGAGCAGCAGGGCGATGCAGGCATAGCCGCCGCGGGCGCGCGCATGCACGCCGGCCACCGCCTTGAAGATGTGGTCCGGGGTCAGCTCCATCCGGTCCTGGATCTGCAGCTCGTGCGCCAGCACGTTCAGCAGCACCTCGGAATCGGACTCGGTGTTGATGTGGCGGCGGTCGTCCTGGAACATCTCGCGGCGCAGCGCGTCGGTGTTGACCAGGTTGCCGTTGTGCGCGAACGCGATGCCATACGGCGAGTTGACGTAGAACGGCTGGGCCTCGGCCGAGCCTTCCGAGCCAGCGGTGGGATAGCGGCAATGGCCGATGCCGATGCGCCCGCGCAGGCCGCTCATCGCGGCCTGACCGAACACGTCGCGCACCAGTCCGTTGCCCTTGTGCAGGCGCAGCCGCGCGCCGTCCACCGTGGCGATGCCGGCCGCGTCCTGGCCGCGATGCTGCAGCACCGTCAAGCCGTCATAGAGCGCCGATGCCACTTCGGTGGTACCGACAATGCCGATGATTCCGCACATGGTTTGTTGCCTGCTTCAGAGGGTCTGTTCAGAAAGCCGTGGCTGGACCGGCCGTGCTGGCCGCCGCCGGTAGCACCGGGCGCGACACGCTCGCCGCTGGCGCTGGCGTCGTGCCCGATATGGGGGCCGGCCACGCAGCCGGCAAGCCGGACAGGCGACCAAGCGCCGCCGGTGGATGGATGTACTCGCGCACGCTTGGCGGTACCTGCTGGCCCAGCCAGGCCGCCACATGCTGGAACTGCGGCAACAGCACCGACTGCTGCCACCACGGGTCGCGCGTGAACGCGGTGAAGCCGACCAGGAACACCAGCAGGGTCACCAGCAGCACGCCGCGCACGAAGCCGAACAGCATGCCCAGCAGCCGATCGGTGCCGGACAGCCCGGTGCCCTCGACCAGCTTGCCGATCACGAAACGCAGCAGTGCGCCGAGGATCAGCACGGCGACGAAGCAGAGTCCGTAACCCACGATGATCCGCGCCGACGGCAGCTCGATCACATGCCCGAGCCGCTCCGCCACCATCGGACCCACCGTCCACGCCACCCAGAACGCGGCAACCCAGATCGCCAGCGCCATCACCTCGGAAATCAGGCCGCGCCACAGCCCGACCAGCACCGACAGGGCCAGCACGCCGATGATGATGTAGTCGGTCCAGTTCATCCGTTCATCCGCCTGGTCCGCGTGCCGGTGCCGGCATGCTCAGAGCCTGCCAAAGATCTCAGGGCATCGGCACGACGTTGCCGTCGATGCCCAGCTTCGCCTTGACCTGGTCGTGCACGCGCTGCGCGTCGCTGCGCTGGGTCTGCGGGCCGGCCCGCACGCGCCACAATTGCTTGCCGCCGGACTGCACCGAATCCACGAAGCCGTCGAAACCGTTCGCGCGCAGCTTGTCGCGCAGCGCATTCGCGTCGGCCTGGTTGCTCATCGCGGCCAGTTGCACGGCCCAACCGCCGGCCTTGGCGGTTGCCGCGGCCGCGGGCGCCGCCGCCGTGCTTTCACGGCTGGCGTCCTGTTCGAGCCGGGCCGGCACCCCGGGAATCGTCTGGGTGATCTTCAGTCGCGCGGCTTCGGCCGCGGCACGCGTCTCGAACGGTCCGGCGATGACCAGGGTGCGCGGACTGCCTGCCTGGTTGATGGCGCGGCCCGTGACCGGGTAACCCAGCTCACGCACGCGGCGCTCCAGGTTGGCGGCGCCAGCCGCACTGGCGTAGGCGCTGAGGTTGAGCGTGTAGTTGCCGCGCCCTGCGGCAGGCGCAACCGGTACGGGCGCAGATGGCACCGCCGCAGCTGGCTTGGGCGGCGTGGCCGCCACAGGCTCAGGCTTCGCTGCCGGCGGTGTGCCGGTGTTCGCGCTGGGCTGCTGCGGGTTGGTCTGGCGCGGAATCACCGGCTGGCTGGGCGACGTGCCCGAACCGGTGGTCACCGTGGTCGGTTGCGGCGGCTTGCCGGCTTCGGGATCGGTTTCGACGTCACGCGGGCGGCTGGAACCGATGTTCACCGTGGCCAGCCGGTCGCTCGATGCCGGCGTCACCGATTGCGTCGGCAGGGTGGCGGCGCTCGACCCGCTGGCGGCGGCATCCGGCGTCAGACTCATGGTGCGGGTCTGCAGGTCGCGGTCCGGTGCCGGCGGGATGGCCAGGCTGACCGCCTGGTCACCGCCCGGCGCCGGCGGGGTACTGGAAAAGAACATCGGCACGAACAGAACCGCCAAGGCAATCAAGACGGCGGCTCCCAGCAGGCGTGTTTTCAAGTTTTCGCTCCAGGGCGGCAAACGCGGTGCGCAACGGCGCGATTATACCTGCCGCGCCGGACGCCACGACTTGTCCCTCAGCCGATGCGTTCAGCGAGCACCGCACTGGCCACGAAAAACGAGCCGAACGCCAGGATGCGCTCGCCCGGTTGCGCCATGGCGCGTGCCGCCGCCAGCGCGGCGGCCACATCGGCGTGCGCATCGTACCGGGCCTGCGGCAGGACGTGCCGCAGGACCGCGGCGAGCGCCGTCACCTCCAGACCGCGCGGAGTGACCCGGTCCAGCCCGGCCAGGTGCCAGTGGTCGACGCGCGTGCCCAGCGCGCCGATCACCCCGGCCACGTCCTTGTCCGCCAGCGCGCCGTACACCGCGTGCACTTTCGCCGGCGGCTGCGCATCCAGCCACTCGGCCAGCGCGCGCGCGGCTTGCGGGTTATGGCCCACGTCCACGATCACCGGCGGTTCGCCGCCGATCGACTGCAGCCGCGCCGGCGCCCGCACTTCGTGCAGGCCGGTACTGACCGCCGCGAAGAATGCGCTTGGCGTGAGCGCGCCCAGGTCGAGCGCATGCAGCGCGGCAATCGCCGTCGCCGCGTTCGCGTATTGCACCGGCGCCGCCAGCGCGGGATCGGGCAGTTCCATCGCGCTGCCGTCGCGGTGACGCCAGCGCCAGCCGTCCTCGTGCCGCTCGACGCTGAAATCGATCCCGGCCCGCTCGACCCGCGCACCGCACGCGGCCAGTGCCTGAAGCAAACCCGCCGGCGGCTCCAGCTCACCCACGATCGCCGGGCGCCCGGCCCGCGCGATGCCGGCCTTCTCGCGGCCGATGCTGTCGCGGTCCGGACCCAGCCAGTCCATGTGGTCCAGGTCCACCGTGGTGATGACCGCCACGTCGGCGTCGATGATGTTGACCGCATCCAGCCGGCCACCCAGCCCAACTTCCAGCACCGCCACGTCGACACCGGCACGGGCGAACAGGTCCAGCGCGGCCAGCGTGCCGAATTCGAAATAGGTCAACGGAACGGCATCGCCCAGAGCGGCGCTGCGTGCCGCCTCGATCCGTTCGAACGAAGCGACCAGTGCAGCGTCATCGGCATTCGCGCCGTCGATGCGCACGCGCTCGTTGTATTCCAGCAGGTGCGGCGAGGTGAACGCGCCTACCCGCAAGCCTGCCGCCGTCAGCATCGCCTCCAGCAAGGCCACGGTGGAACCCTTGCCGTTGGTGCCGCCCACGGTGATCACCTGCTTCGCCGGCGCCGGCGCGCCCATCCGGCGCCACACCTCGCGCACCCGGTCGAGCCCCAGCTCGATGCTGTGGACGTTGACGCGTTCCTGGTACGCCAGCCATTCGGCGAGAGTGCGGCTCATGCGGTGACTTCGTGCAGATGAATCAAGCAGCATCCGCACTTCCGCACGGATGGTAAGCACGAAGTCTAAGGCATGGACTCAACCGAACGGATGAATGCCGCTGTAGTGCAACGCCATGTACATGCCGAACGCGGTCCAGAACATTTTCTTCAGCGCCTTGCCGGCCACCAGGGCCACCAGCAGGCCGAGCAACAGCGGCAGGTGTTTTTCCAGTGTGCTGCGAGTGTCGTTGATGACGTTCATGCGTACTCTCCCGCACCCCATGGTGCAGGAGAATGATCGCCCGGCGGCTGCGTCGGTCACAGGGGCGGGCGTCAATCATCGCCGGTGACAACCGTCACCACAACGCCGGCCTCACAGCGGCACCTGCCGCAGTCGCAGCGCATTGCTCACCACCGACACCGAGCTCAGGCTCATCGCCAGCGCCGCGATCATCGGCGACAGCGTGATGCCGAACCACGGGTACAGCACGCCGGCCGCCAGTGGCACGCCGACCGCGTTGTAGACGAAGGCGAAGAACAGGTTCTGGTGGATATTGCGCACGGTGGCCCGCGACAGCTTGCGTGCCCGCACGATCGCGCCCAGCTCGCCCTTCACCAGGGTCACCGCGCGCTCTCCATCGCCACGTCGGTGCCGCTGCCCATCGCGATGCCGATGTCGGACGCCGCCAGCGCGGGCGCATCGTTGATGCCGTCGCCGGCCATCGCCACGCGGCGGCCTTCCGCCTTGAGCCGATTCACCACCGCCGCCTTGTCGGCCGGCGAGACGTCGGCGTGCACCTCGTCGATGCCCAGCGTGCGCGCCACCGCGTGTGCGGTGGTGGCGTTGTCGCCGGTGAGCATCACGATGCGCAGGCCGGCCGCATGCAGCGCCGCGATCGCGGCGGGCGTGTCCGGCTTGATCCGGTCGGCCACCGCGATCAAAGCAGCCAGCGCGCCGTCGACGGCGAGGAACATCACCGTGGCGCCCTGCCCGCGCAGTTGTTCGGCACGGGCGTTCGCACCGTCACCGATCGCGACGCTCGATTCGGCCATCAGCTTCGCATTGCCCAGCGCCGCCTCGCTGCCGTCCACCCGCGCACTGACGCCGCGGCCGGTCAGCGAACGGAAATCCGTCGCCGCCAGCATCGCCACGCCCTCGGCATCGGCCGCGGTCACGATCGCCCGCGCCAGCGGGTGCTCGCTCGGCCGCTCCAGCGCAGCGGCCAGCGCCAGCAGGCGTTCGCGCGGCTGGCCGCCGAGGACCACCAGTTCGGTCAGCGCCGGCTTGCCCATGGTCAGCGTGCCGGTCTTGTCCACCACCAAGGTGTCGATGTCGCGCAGCCCCTCGATCGCGCCGGCGTCCTTGAACAGCACGCCGTGCTGCGCGCCGCGGCCGCTGGCGACCATGATCGAGATCGGCGTGGCCAAGCCCAGCGCGCAGGGACAGGCGATGATCAGCACCGATACTGCGGCGATCAGCGCGTGCGTGAAGCGTGGATCCGGCCCCACGATCGCCCACGCCGCGAACGCCAGCAGCGCCACCACCACTACCGCGGGCACGAACCACGCGGCGACCTGGTCGGCCACGCGCTGCAGCGGCGCGCGGCTGCGCTGCGCGGCCGCCACCAACGCCACGATCTGCGCCAGCATCGTCTCGCCACCGACTTTCTGCGCGCGCATGGTCAGCGCACCGTCCTGGTTCACCGTGCCGCCGGTCAGCGGATCGTCCTTCGCCTTGGCCACCGGCATCGGCTCGCCGGTGAGCATCGACTCGTCGACGTGGCTTTCGCCGTCCAGCACCACGCCGTCGACCGGCACCTTCTCGCCGGGACGCACGCGCAGCACGTCGCCGGCGTGCACCTCGTCCAGCGTCACGTCGCTCTCGCTGCCGTCGGCGGCGATGCGCCGCGCGGTCTTCGGCGCCAGCCCCAGCAGCGCCTTCAGCGCCGCGCCGGTGCGCCGGCGCGCGCGCAGTTCCAGGAAATCGCCCAGGGTGACCAGGGTGACGATCACCGCGGCCGACTCGAAGTACACCGCGACGCGACCGTGCATGTCGCGAAAGCCGACCGGGAAGATCCCCGGCAGCAGGAACGCGACTGCGCTGTACAGCCACGCCACGCCGGTGCCCAGCGCGATCAGCGTGTACATGTTCGGGTGCCACGGCTTCAGCGAACGCCAGCCGCGCGCGAAGAACGGCGCGCCTCCCCACAGCACCACGGCGCTGGCCAGCACTGCCTCGACCCAACCGGCCACGCCGCTCCACAGCGCGGGCAGCTGCCAGCCGAACAGGTGCGGTCCCATCGCCATCCCGAACACCGGCACGGTCAGCGCAACCAGCAGCCAGAAACGCTTCGTCATCGAGGACAGTTCGCCACCGCCGTCCTCGTCCAGCGTCGGCATCATCGCTTCCAGCGCCATGCCGCAGATCGGGCAATCGCCTGGACCGACCTGCTGGACCTGCGGGTGCATCGGGCAGGTGTAGATCGTGCCGGACGGCGCCGGCGGCGCGGGTTCACGCTCGCCGAGATACACCGCCGGATCGGCCACGAACTTCTCGCGGCAGCGCGCGGAGCAGAAATGGTACGCGTGCCCCTCATGCTCGGCGCGATGCTTCGCAGTCCGCGGATCCACCGTCATGCCGCATACCGGATCCTTCACCGTGCGCACATGGTCATGGGCATGCGCTTGCTGCCCTTGGTCGTGATGCGCTTCATCTCGTGCTGCCGGCGGCGCCTCGCAGCAGCCTCTCGTCGTACTCTTCCCGACATCGCCCAGATACGTCGCCGGCGCGGCGTCGAACTTCGCCTTGCAGCCGGCGCTGCAGAAATGGAACGTTCGCCCGTCGTGCCCGCTGACTTGCTTCGCCGTGGCCGGGTCGACCGTCATGCCGCAGACCGGGTCGATCACCTTGACGCCGGCCGCCTTGTCGCCGCCCCCGCAGCAGGCCACCTGCTCATTCATGAGTTCGCCTCTTCATCGTCGCTCAACGCGCGCAGGATCGGACATTCCTCCGGCTTGCCGTGTCCCGGACACGATTCGACCAGCTGCGCCAGCCCGTCGCGCACACGCTGCAGCTCGGCAATGCGCTGCTCGATCGCCGCCAGCCGCTGCTGCGCGCGCTGCTTCACCGCTTTCACCCCGCGCCGGCGATCGGCCGACAACGCCAGCAGCTCGCGGATCTCCTCCAGCGTAAAGCCGAGATCCTTGGCCCGCCGGATGAAGCGCAGCTGCGCGATCGTGCTGTCACCGTAACTGCGATAGCCCGAGGCCCGCCGTTGCGGCTCGGGGAGCAGGCCCTCACGCTCGTAGTAACGGATCGTGTCGATCGCCACGCCGACGCGCTTGGCGACGGCACCGATGGTCAAGGAAGGAGTCTGTGTGTTCATGGCGCACAGTCTAGACCTTTGATCAAGGTCTAGAGTCAAGAGCCTGTGGCAATGGCGGCACAACGTCGGAGGGCCAGGGAGACGCCTGAACAGAATCAATGCTCTCCGCGCTCATTTCCCAAACTTTTCTCCAGCGCCCGCCGCGTCTTTCCCAACGCGGCCGCGATCTCCGCCGCGTCGATCACGCCATACCCGAACGTCACCGCCGGTTCGATGCCGCGCGTCATCGCGTAATCCGCGGTCGATTCCGTGCCAGCAGCGAAACGCAAGATCGTCGGCATGATCTCCGGCACCAGCGCCGGGTCGCGAAGGCGTGCAGCAAGATGCAGGCCGGCTTCGCTGGGGATTGGTTGCAGCCAGCGCCCCAGTTCGTGCTGCAATCCATCGAGCAGAGCTTCGCGGCGTGCGGCGTAGATCGGCCGCATGTGGCGCACATGGCGCGCAAGGTGGCCGTCGCGGATGAAGGCGGCAAGAGCGGCCTGGGTGACCGTGTCGCAGTGCGAGTCGGTGCAGTGCTTGACGGTGACGAGGCCACCGTGCGCCCATGCCGGCGCCACCACGAAGCCCTTGCGCAGCGAGGGGAACATGCTCTTGGAAAACGTGCCAACGTAGAACACCACGGCGTCGCGATCCAGCGTCTGCAGCGCATCCAGCGGGCGGCCGCCGAAACGGAATTCGCCGTCGTAGTCGTCTTCGACGACGACCGCGTGACGGCGACGCGCGAACTCGAGCAACGCGCTGCGGCGGCGCAGCGACATCGCCACGCCGGTGGGCGACTGGTGGGAGGGCGTGACGCTGATGATGCGCACGTCATCCGGCAGGCGATCCACGCACAGGCCTTCATCGTCCACCGGCAGTGGCACCACTAGCGCGCCGGCAGCGGCGAACGCGGCGCGCACCGGCGGGTAACCCGGCTCCTCCACCGCCACCTTCGTCTGCCCCGGCGTGACCAGCAGGCGGGCGATCAGGTCGAACGCCTGCTGCGCGCCGGAGGTGACGATCACGTCGTCGGCCGTGCAGGCCACCGCGCGGGCGAACGCGACGTGCTGCGCGATCGCCTCGCGCAATGCGGGGACGCCTTGCGATGGTGCATAGGCGAACGGTTCGCGCGAGCTTTTGCGCAGCGACTGCGCCATCAGCCGGCGCCAGATGTCGTGCGGGAAATGGCGATGGTCGGGAATGCCGAGGCGGAAGTTGCGCTCGGGCAGCACGCGCGCGGGCGACGGCTGCAGGAACGGCGTACGCCAGGTCGATGCGAAACGCGACTCGTCGATGCCGATGCTAACCCTGGACGGTTTCGCCGTCCGGCGTCGGGCGAATTCGGCGACTTGCGGCTTCGCGCCCTTGCGTGGAATCAGATAGCCCTCGGCGATCAGCAGGTCGTAGGCGGTGACTACCGTATTGCGCGCCACGCCCAATGCCGCGGCGACTTTCCGGGTCGCAGGCAAGGGCGAATGGGCCGGCAGGCGGCCGTCGAGAATGGCCGCGCGCAACTGCTGGTGCAATTCGTGGGCGAGCTTGCCGTGGCTGTGCGGCAGGCTCACGGGAAACGGGAAAACTGGCTCCATGAAATATCTCATGAATGGATCAATAAAGGATCCAGGTTACTCCTAGAGTGAACTTCGAAGCGACGTTCGAATCCACGGAGGCCAAACCATGACGATGTCGATCTGCGAGACCTGCGGCACCCAGTACGCGGACACGCCCAGCCACTGTCCCGTATGCGAAGACGAGCGCCAGTACGTCGGCGCGAACGGCCAGACCTGGACGACACACGAGGCCCTGAAGGCCACCCACACGCTGCGCATGCGGGAGGAGGCCGGGGTGCTCGGCATCGGGCTGGCGCCCGAGTTCGCGATCAACCAGCGCGCGTTGTACCTGCCCACGGACGCGGGCAACATCCTGTGGGAATGCCTCAGCCTGGTTACCGACGAGGCGGTCGCCGCGTTGCAGGCGCGCGGCGGCGTGGACCTGATCGCGATCTCGCACCCGCATTTCTATTCGTCGATGCTGGCGTGGAGCGAGGCACTCGGCAACGCGCCGATCCTGCTGCACGAGGCGGACCGCGGTTGGGTGCGTCGACCGTCGCCGAACATCCGGTTCTGGCACGGCGACACGCACCATTTGTCCGATGCAGTGACGCTGATCCGCACCGGCGGCCATTTCCCCGGCAGCACCGCGCTGCACTGGAAGGGTGGCCCACGCGCCGGCGGCGCGCTGTTCCCGGGCGACACGCCGCAAGTGGCGAGCGACCGGCGCCACGTCGGCTTCATGTACAGCTATCCGAACTACATGCCGATGCAGCCCGCCGCCGTGCGCGGCATGCAGGCGCGCCTCGCGGGCTACGCGTTCGAGGACGTCTACGGCTACACCTGGGGCCGCAACATCATCGGCGGTGGTCGTGCCGCCGTGGACGCCTCGTTCGAACGCTACTTCGCCGCACTGACCGTCTGATCGCGCGCCCCGTCCGCGCATTGAAGGAGTCCGCCCGCATGACCGCCACCCGCCTGCATGATTACCTGCCCGCCCGATTCAGCAGCGCGGCCGAACGGCAATGGATCCCGTCCGCGACACCGGGCAAATCCTCCAGTCCGCTGCGCTTCTTCGCCGATGACCGCGGCTTCGTGGAGCTGCTGCGCATGGAGCCCGGCGTGGTGATGCCGCTGCATCGCCACAGCGGCGAGATCCACGCGTACAACCTCAGCGGCACGCGCAAGCTGTGCACCGGCGAGCTGATCGGTCCGGGCGACTATGTGTACGAGCCGCCGGGCAATACCGACTGGTGGAAGATCGTCGGCGACGAGCCGATGCTGGCGCTGGTGATCGTGATGGGCATGGTCGAATTCCTCGGCCCCGGCGGCGTGGTGACCGGCCGCGCCTCGGCCAGCACCCAGCTGGCGGAATACCAGCGCTACTGCCGCGACCATGGGCTGGCGATCCAGGATCTGGTGGACTGATCGCGGCGACGTCAGGCGGCTCAGGCCGAGCTTGGCCGGCGCCTGTTGGCTGCGGCCACCCGCTTGCCCGGGGCGCACTTGGCGGCGGTGGTCGAGCACGTGCCATCGGACTGACTGCAGCAGTGATCGGTCAGGTAGCCGACCAGCTCGTCCATCGTCTCGATCACCGGCGCGTAGTAGATGAAACGGCCGCTCTGCCGGCTGCTCACCAAGCCCGCACGCGACAGCTCCTTCAGATGGAAGGACAGCGTGGCGTTCGGCAGCCCCAGCGTCTCCGCGATCGCGCTGGCCGCCAGTCCTTCCGGCGCATGTTCGATCAGCAGCCGGTAGACCGCCAGCCGCGACTCCTGGGCGAGCGCGGCGAGAATCGTGATGGCTTGCTTGTTCTGCATGAGGTGACGAGACTCCTGTTGCTTACGGTGATTCATACCAGCGTTTGCTGCGGTTGACGATGCGCACGACCGAAAGCATCACCGGCACCTCGATCAGCACGCCCACCACGGTCGCCAGCGCTGCACCGGAATGCACGCCGAACAGGCCCACCGCGGTGGCCACGGCCAACTCGAAGAAATTGCTGGCGCCGATCAGCGCCGAGGGACCGGCCACGCAGTGCGGCACGCGGAAACGGCGATTGAGCCAATACGCCAGGCCGGCGTTGAAATACACCTGGATCAGGATCGGCACCGCCAGCAGCGCGATGATCGCCGGCTGCGCGATGATCTGCCGACCCTGGAAACCGAACAGCAGCACGAGGGTGGCCAGCAGCGCGAACAGGGACGCCGGCCCCAGATGCTGCAGCAGCTTCTGCAACCGCGCGTGGCCACCACCGGCAAGCACCCGGCGCCGCAGCAGCACGCTGAGCACCACCGGCACCACGATGTACAGCAGCACCGACAGCAGCAGCGTGTTCCACGGTACCGTGATCGAGGAGATGCCCAGCAGCAATGCCACGATCGGCGCGAACGCCACCACCATGATGGCGTCGTTCAGGGCGACCTGGCTCAGCGTGAACGCCGGCTCGCCGTTGCACAGGTTGCTCCACACGAACACCATCGCCGTGCAGGGCGCGGCAGCCAGCAGGATCAGGCCGGCGATGTAGGAGTCGAGCTGTGCGGCCGGCAGCTGACCGGCGAAGACGTGGCGGATGAAGATCCATCCCAGCAGCGCCATCGAGAAGGGCTTCACCGCCCAGTTGATGAACAGCGTGACGCCGATGCCCTTCCACTGGCGGCGCACGCCGCCGAGCGCGCCGAAGTCGATCTTCAGCAGCATCGGGATGATCATCAGCCAGATCAGCACGGCAACCGGCAGGTTCACCTGGGCTACCTGCATGCCGCCCAGCGCCTCGAAACTGCCGGGCAGCAGATGGCCCAGCAGCGTGCCGGCGACGATGCACAACAACACCCAGATGCTGAGCCAGCGCTCGAAGAAGCCGATGCGGGCGCCATCCGGGGGGACCGGACGGGCGACCAGTTCTGCTGATGCCTGGTTCATGCGTCTGCTTCTTCGTCGGTGATGCTGCCGATGTGATCGAGTGCCTGCTTCAACTCGTCGCGCCCCATCGTTTCCACCGGCAGCTTCAGCAGCGCCGCGATCCGGTACAGGATCAACGTGTGGGCCCGCCGGAACGCTGCGACCGCGGCCTCCGCACCCTGGGTGGTGGCCGGATCCGGCAGGCCCCAATGACTTTTCACGAAGTCGCCGAACAGCACCGGGCAGGCCTCGTTCGCGGCGCTGTCGCAAACCGTGATCACGATATCCAGCGGCGGCGCGCCCGTTTCGGTGAAGCGGTCCCATGACTTGCTGCTGAGTCCTTCGGTAGCGATGCCCAGGGCCTTGAGCTCCTCGATCGCATGAGGGTTGACGCGCCCGGTCGGCTGGCTGCCGGCGCTGAACGCTTCGAAGCGTCCCTGGCCCAGGTGGTTGAGGGTGGCCTCCGACAGGATGCTGCGGGCCGAGTTGCCGGTGCAGATGAACAGGACGCGACACGGGTGCATGAAGGCGATTCCGGCTGGTTTCTATATTTCCATGATTATAGAATCATCAAACCAACGCAACAGGAAACATGCCCGTGCCGATCCAGGACCTGCCGCATATTGCCGCCGAGATATTGGACACCCCCAGCCTAGCCAAGCTGGCCTTGCCGGCCGACGCCGGCCATCCGCCGCGCATCCTGATTCTTTACGGCTCGCTGCGCCCGCAATCGTTCAGCCGCAAACTGGCGCTGGAAGCCGCGCGCATCCTGCGCCAGTTCGGCGCCGAGACGCGGGTGTTCGACCCGCACGAACTGCCGCTGCTGGACAGCGTGCCGCCCAGCCATCCCAAGGTGCAGGAATTGCGCGCGCTGTCGCTGTGGTCCGAAGGCCAGGTCTGGGTCAGCCCCGAGCGGCACGGTGCGGTCACCGGCGTGTTCAAGAACCAGATCGACTGGCTGCCGCTGGAAGACGGCAGCGTGCGGCCCACGCAGGGACGCACGCTCGCCGTGATGCAGGTCAGCGGCGGCTCGCAGTCGTTCAACGTGGTCAATGCGCTGCGTGCTGGGCCGCTGGATGCGCATGGTGACCATCCCGAACCAGTCTTCGGTGGCCAAGGCCTGGCAGGAGTTCGACGACGATGGCCGGATGAAGCCGTCGCCGTTCTACGACCGCGTGGTGGACGTGATGGAGGAGCTGTTCAAGTTCACCCTGCTGGTGCGCGGGCGCAGCGACTACCTGGTCGACCGCTACAGCGAACGCAAGGGCGCCGCCGCGGCGCGTGCCATCTCGGTCGCCGCTGGAGTGACGGAGGACATGCCGGCGGCGACCGAGATGGCAAAGGGCGAGATGGCAAAGGGCATCGCGAAAACCGCAGTCGCCACGGGCAAACCCGGCTGCTGCGCCGGTGCAGCATGTTGAGGCGCGATCGTCGCCCGCCACTCGCCTACTGCCCATCCGTCGCTTCCGGCGCCCCAAACGCCTTGCTGTAGTAGCCGGACGGGTCGAAGCAGCAGACCCGCCGCTTGCCGGAAGCAAGCATGTCGACGGCGTCGGCGATCCGCTTGGCGCGAGTGGCCGGCTGCCTGGCGGACGTGATCCAGTGGATCCAGTCCACGCGCGCCAGGGTGGTGATGCCGTCCCAGGCCGCCCGGGCCTCGGGGGCACCATCCAGCGCCCGGCGCAGGTCCGGCGGAAGTTCCGGCTCCGGTTCCCTGGCCACCGGCGTCATCTCGAGCGTGACCACGTCGCCAGCGGCGACGCCGGCGGCTTCGCACAGCGCCCCATCCACCTTGAGCCAATGGCTCAGCCGGCCATCCGGCTCAAGCGTGGCACGGAACGCCCGGCCGTTGAGCGTGCCATCCACGGTTGTCCTTCCCCGCCGCGGCAGCCTGGCGCTGGCTTCCGCGGGCAAAACCACGAACGTCCACGACGCATCGCAAGGCTCCAGCGGGCGCAACAGCCTCGCCTCGAATCGGGATGCAACGTTTTTCTCGATCATCTCGGGTCATCCACAAGAAGCTGAGGGGTATGGGGTCATCCAGCCAGGTCACAGTCAGGCCGGCGCGTCCTCGGCTGCCACGAAGCCGCCGGTCTGCCGTTTCCACAGCCGTGCGTACAAACCTTCGTGCGCGATCAGCTCGGCGTGCGTGCCGGTTTCCACGATCTGCCCCTTGTCCAGCACCACCAGCCGGTCCATCCGCGCGATGGTGGACAGGCGATGCGCGATCGCGATCACCGTCTTGCCCTGCATCAGGACGTCCAGGCTGTCCTGGATCGCCGCTTCCGCTTCGGAGTCGAGCGCCGAGGTTGCTTCGTCCAGCACCAGGATTGGCGCGTCCTTCAGCAGCACGCGGGCGATCGCGATGCGCTGGCGCTGGCCGCCCGAGAGCTTCACGCCGCGCTCGCCGACCAGCGCGTCGTAGCCGCGACGGCCTTCGCCGTCGCTGAGGTTCGGGATGAACTCGTCGGCGCGCGCCTTGCGCACGGCCTCGATCACCTGCGCCTCGCTGGCGTCGGGGCGGCCGTACAGCAGGTTGTCGCGGATCGAGCGATGCAGCAGCGAGGTGTCCTGGGTGACCACGCCAATTTGCGAACGCAGGCTTTCCTGGGTGACGTGGGCAATATCCTGGCCGTCGATCAGGATGTGTCCGGCCTCGAGGTCGTACAGCCGCAGCAGCACGTTGACCAGGGTGGATTTGCCGGCGCCGGACGGGCCGACCAGGCCGATCTTCTCGCCCGGGCGCACGGTGAGGTCGAGCCCGGCGATCACCCCGCCCTGCTTGCCGTAGTGGAAGTGGATGTGCTCGAAATGCACGCCGCCGTTGACGACTTCCAGCGGCATCGCGCCCTCGCGGTCCTGCACCGCGCGCGGCCGCGAGATCGTGGTGATGCCGTCCTGCACCGTGCCGACGTTTTCGAAGATGCCGTTGACCACCCACATGATCCAGCCGGACATGTTGTTGATGCGGATCACCAGCCCGGTCGACAGCGCGATCGCGCCCACCGTCACCCGGCCCTCGCTCCACAGCCACAGCGCCAGCGCCGAGGTGCCCACGATCAGGAAACCGTTGAGCGTGGTGATGCTGGCGTCCAGCGCGGTGGTGATGCGGGTCATCCGGCGCAGCTTGTCGGTCTGCTCGGCCATTGCGTCGGCCACGTAGGCTTCCTCGCGCCGCGTATGCGCGAACAGCTTCAGCGTGAGCACGTTGCTGTAGCCGTCGACAATGCGCCCCATCAGCTTCGAGCGAGCCTCCGAAGCCAGCCACGAGCGCTCCTTGATGCGCGGGATGAAGAACGCCAGCAGGCCGACATAGGCGAACACCCATGCGACCAGCGGGGCGGCCAGCCACAGATCCGCCTGCGCGAACAGCACGACCGCGCTGCCGGTATAGATGGTGACGTACCAGATCGCATCGACGATCTGCACCGCCGACTCGCGCAGCGCGCCGCCGGTCTGCATGATGCGGTTGGCGATCCGCCCGGCGTAGTCGTTCTGGAAGAAGCCCAGGCTCTGGCGGATCACGTAGCGGTGGTTCTGCCAGCGGATGCGGTTGGTCAGGCTGGGCACGATCGCCTGGTTCACCAGCAGGTCGTGCGCACCGATCGCCAGCGGCCGCACGATCAGCGCGACGAAACCCATCCACAACAGCTCGTTGCCGTGCTGCCGGAAGAAGCCCGCCGCCGGCGCGCCCTTGGTCATGTCGACGATGCGGCCGATGAAACCGAACAACGACACCTCGACGATCGCCACCACGAAGCCCACCGCGATAGCCACCGCGAACACGGGCCAAACCTGGCGCAGGTAGAACGCGTAGAAACGCCACACCGACGTCGGCGGCATGCCGTCGACCGGTTCCCTGAACGCGTCGATGAGGGATTCGAACCAGCGGAAGATCATGGGGAGCACACGATGAGGTGGAATCGCTAACTTGATTGCCGCCGGCCTGTTTCGCAAGAGGCCGCCTGCCACTACCTCCCCGTGGCTGCGACGGCGAGAGCGGCGTCACACCGTGTCAGGGCTGTCGTGCCGCGCGTTGATCGTGTCCGTTCTGATGCAGCACCAGGGCGTCGACCTTGCCGGTGGCATCGCGCTCGAAATCCAGTTGGGCGTCGACCACGGTGTAGAAGAAATGATCCTTCGCCTTAGCGTAGACCGGATACGCGGCCTGGCCGGTCAACTGGGCGTAGAGCTGATCCTGCTCGACCGTGATGGCAAATGCCACGCCCGGGGCCAGGGTGTAGCGCCCCACGTAACCGCGCAACACCGCCGGGTCGAGCGGAATACTGCGGGCCCCGTCCACTGCCGTCGCCGCATCCGTGCGCTGTGCGCGGCGCTCGACGCCGCCCTGGCGCAGCACCAGCGTTTTGATCTTGCCGGCAGCATCGCGTTCGAAACTGATGGTGATCGCAGCAACCTTCGCAAAAAACACATCCGGCGCCGTGGCGAAGATCGGAAACGCACCCTGTCCGATGGCCTGCGCGAACAGCTGGCCGTCGCGGCGCGACACGTTCAAGGCAAGCCCTGGTGCGACAACGTACTGGCCGACATAGGCATCGAGCTGCGCGGGCGACATGGCTATCGTCTTGTGCACCACCGGCAGCGGCGAGGACGGCAGCAAGGCCGCGAAGCCCAGGTCCTGCGGTGCGCCGGTGGCATTGGTGAGGATCACCACGCCGCGACGCCCATCGCTGGTGAAGCCGATGAAACTGCTGTAACCGCCGGTTTCGCCGTTGTGCCAGACCACGTCGCCCTGCGGCGTGTGGCGGATCATCCACGCAAGGCCGATGCGGTCGTCGCCGGCGATGTCGCGCCGCGGCGTGTGGGTCAGCGCGATCGCAGCGTCCAGCGGGGTCTTCAGCAAGCCCATGTTGGCCTGCAGGTAGCGCAGCATATCGGAACCGCTGCTGAGCAATGCGCCCGCCCCGCCCAGCGCGCCGAGTTGCCAGTGCTTCGCCGGCCGGCCCTGTTCGTCGTGACCGGGAGCGAGCCGCGCGCGCAACGCGGACGTCAACTCGACATCACTCGAACGCATGCCCAGCGGCGCCAGCACCTCGTGCCGCAACAACTCGCCATAACTCGCGTGCGCATGCTGCGCCAGCGCATCGCCAAGCAGGCCGAAGCCGAGATTGGAGTATTCGTACGCCGCGCCGGGATCGCGCGGCAAGCTGTAGCCGGCCAGGAACGCCTTGAGTCGGTCGCGTCCGTAGTCCGCATACGGATTGCCCAGGTCCGCCGGCTGCAGGTTGCCCGGCAGGCGCGGCAGGCCGGAATACTGCTCGGCCAGCAAGCCCAGCGTGATCGGCTTGTCGTCGCGCGAAGGTATCTTGAAGCCCGGCAACAGCGTGGCCACCGGGGTATCCAGGTTCAATCGCTTCGCTTCGACTTCGCGCGCGAGAAGCAGCGCGGTGAAAGTCTTGGTCACCGAACCGACCTCGAACACGGTATCGCCATCCGGCGCACGGCCATCGGCCAGCTTGCCGAATCCGGCGACCTGGACGTGGCCGTCGTCCACCATGGCCACCACCATCGCCGGATAAACCTCGGCATCGGCGTATTGCTGCGCCACCGCGGCGATGCGCGCCGGCAGCACCGCGGGATCGGCGGCGGCAACGGTAGACACGGCCAGCGACAGCGCGGCAGCCAGCAGCAGTCTCAGGGAATGCTTCATCACGTCATCTCCGCTTCGGACCGGCCGCCGGGTCAGGCAGTTCCTGCATGACCGTCGCCAGCTGTTGTCGATAGGCAGCCAGCGCGCGGCGGCCGGCTGGCGTGATGCACAGCTCAGTCAGCGGGCGCTTGCCGCGGAAGCTTTTCTTCACCTCGATCAGGCCACCGGCCTCCAGCTTGCTCATGTGACTGGACAGGTTGCCCTTGCTGAGCCCGCTCATCTGTTCCAGAAAGCCGAACTCGACCTCCTTCGCGCCGGAAAGCACGGCCAGAATCAGCAGCCGCGCCGGCTCGTGCACAAGCCGATCCAGCGCCATTACCTCGCCGAGGCGGCTCTCCCGGCTCACGCCTCACCCGCGGGCGCGACGCGCAGTTGCTCGAGGCGCAGGCGCAAACCGCGGAACTGGCGATGCTCGGCAATCCCAACCGCGATCATCACCAGGGCGAGCAGCGGAAACATCAACGCCAGCAGTGACATCAGCGCGGCCTCCTGCGTGTGGGCGGTGCCGATCAGGGGGTAAAAACGCCCGGTGCTGACCAGGGCTGCCTGGCAGAACAGGAAGACACCGATGATGAAGTCGAGTGGTGTGCGCAGCCACCGCCATGCCGCCAACACGAGCAACCACACCAGGGCCAGATACCCGACACCGCCGGTCGGCAGCGACCAACCACGCGCGGACGCCGCCATGCCGGCAGTGATGGTGATCGCCATCGCCACCAGCAAGGTCACCGCCACGTAGAGACGATGCATGCGCAGCTCCAGCACGCTCTCCTGCTCCTCCACATGGCCGAATCGCTGGTAGTAGCTGCGCACCATCCAGCCCTTGGCCAGCAACCATACGGCGGGGATCGCCATCAGCAGCAGGCGTGTCAGTGCCGTCATCGGCAGCAGCGGCGCACCCGCATAGGCGATCAGGCAAAGCAGGCCGCCGAGGACCGAGCCGACACCACCTGCACTGCGCGAATAACGCGCGTAGCTGCGGGTCAGCGACTCCAGTTCGTGCATGCGGGTTTCGACATTTGTAGACATGGCCGCGCCCTGATTTGTGTTATTGCAAATAAGTTTGCGATGCAAACCAAATGACGTCAAGTACCCTCCGGAAGGTATCTCCGGGCCGGCAACCGCGGCTTGCCCGTGGCAGAATCCGGCGACCTGCCGTGCCGTCGTCGGCTGACGCATGGGCCGGCTGAAGCGGCACCTGGGAGAAATCGCGATGCCCGTCAACGCCACATTCGAAGGCGCCTGCACCTGCGGCGCCATCCGTTACCGGCTTACCAGCGCGCCGCTGATCGTCCACTGCTGCCACTGCAGCTGGTGCCAGCGCGAGACCGGCAGCGCGTTCGCGTTGAACGCGATGATCGAGACCGACCGGCTGCAGTTGCTGCAAGGCGAACCGATCATGGTCGACACGCCGTCAGAGAGTGGCAAAGGCCAGCAGATCGCGCGCTGTGCGCAATGCCACGTCGCACTGTGGAGTCACTACCCCGGCGGCGGCAAGGCAGTGGCATTCGTGCGCGTGGGCACGCTGAAGGAACCGTGGCGCTTGCCGCCGGGCGTCCACATCTACACCTCGACCCGGCAACCGTGGGTGACGCTGCCGCCGGGCGTGCCCGCGGTGCCGGAGTTCTACGACATTGAGCAGGTGTGGTCACCCGAAAGCCTGGCCCGCCGGGCGGTGCTGCGAGCCTCGCGATGATGAATGCACAAGCCGCCCCCTGCCGGCTCAGACGATCCAATCTGAACATCACCCTCCGAATAGCCGGCCCGCTGCGTCGGCGCGATTGACCGCCTGCGACGGCGCTCCGATCATGGGCGGATGCCTACCCTGCTCCGCTGCCTGCTGTTCCTGCTGCTCACCCTCGGCAGCGCCGCGTCGCTTGCCCAAAACAACGACCAGCCGCTGGCCACCGCACCGGCGGCGACTCCGGCGCAAACCCTGGATCAGCTGGGCAGCCAGCTCGACACGGTCAAAGCCGCGCTGAAGGACAAGAAATCCGAGGTGCCGCTGGCCGACCTGCGCAACAGCGCTCTCGGCGTGCAGGACCAGACGCGCCAGCTGGCCGCCAGCCTCGCGCCGCAGATGACCGCCTTGCAGGCGCAACTCGCCGTGCTGGGTCCGGCGCCAGCGAAAGGAACACCGGCTGAGGCACCGGAGGTCGCCGCGCAGCGCCGCAAGCTGGACAAGGCGCAGGCCGACCTGGACGCGCAGATCAAGCAGGCGCAGTTGCTCGGCCAGAACGCGGCGCAACTGGCGGCGCAGATCACCGGCCTGCGCAACGACGAGTTCCAGGCGCGGCTGGCCTCGCGCACGGCCACGCCGTTCAGCCGCACGTTCTGGGCCGACCCGGTGCGAACGCTTCCGGATGATGTGGTGCGGCTCAAGCGTCTCGGCGCGCGCTTCGCCGGCGCCGTGGGGCAGGCGTGGCAGCCGCCAAACCGGCAATCACTGGTGTGGTGCCTGATCGCTGCCGCGCTTCTGCTGGGCGGCGGCCGCTGGGTGCTGGAACGACTGTTGTTGCTGCTCGCCACGCGCCACGTGCCGGATGGCCACCTGCGGCGCAGCGCGATGGCAACGGCGGTGGCGCTGACCGCCGTCCTCACCACCGGGCTGGCCGCGCAACTGGCTTATCTGGGGCTGAACTGGAACGGCATCCTCGACGACGACCTCGCCGCACTGGCCACCGGCGTGGTCGGGCTGGTGTGTTTCGCTGCGTACGTAACCGGCCTGGGCCGCGCGCTGCTGTCGGTGCGGCGGCCTTCCTGGCGCCTGCCGGCGCTGTCGGACCTGGCGGCGCAGCGGCTGCGCCCGTTCCCCTGGCTGCTGGCCGCGGCCGCGCTGCTGTTCGGTCTGCTCGACCGGGTCAGCCGCGCGACCGGCATCAGCCTGCCGGCCACGGTGGCCACACGTGGCCTGTTTGCCCTAGTCATCAGCGGACTGATCGGCCTGGCCCTGCTGCGCCTGCGCCGCACCCGCCGGGAACTGGCCGCCGACGGCGCCGAGCCGGAGCACCGGCGCGTATGGGTCGGACTGCTTGGCGCCGCCGCCGCATTCGGCGTGGCGGTCAGCTGGCTCGGCGTGGCCAGCGGTTTCATCGCGCTGGCGTTCTTCGTCGCCGTGCAGATGCTGTGGGTCGGCGTGATCGTGGCCACGGTTTACCTGCTGATCCACCTGCTTGCCGACCTGATCGAAACCTTGCTGTCGCCGCACGGGCGCAGCGGGCAGCGGCTGCAGGCCACTTTCGAGATTGCGCCGCATACGCTGGAGCAGACCGCCATCCTGCTTGCCGGCGTATGCCGCGTGGGGCTGGTGCTGCTGGCGCTGGCGACCGTGCTGACCCCGTTCGGCGCCGGCCCGAAGGATCTGCTGGCGAGCGCCGAACAGACGCTGGGCAGCTTCAGGCTCGGCGAGCTGGCGATCAACCCGGGCACCATCCTCGGCGGCCTGCTGGTGCTGGTCGCCGGAATGCTCGTGCTGCGCATGCTCAAGCGTTGGCTGGCCGAGCAGCTGCTGCCGAAGTCCATGATGGAAAAAGGCATGCAGGACTCCATCGTCACCCTGCTCGGCTACGTCGGCGGCCTGCTGGTGGTGGTGCTGACGCTGGCGGCGCTGCACGTGGACCTGAAGAGCATCACCTGGATCGTCAGTGCGTTGTCGGTGGGCATCGGCTTCGGCCTGCAGGCGATCGTGCAGAACTTCATCTCCGGCCTGATCCTGCTGGTCGAGCGGCCGGTGAAGGTGGGCGACTGGGTCAGCCTGTCGAGCGACGTCGAGGGCGACATCCGCCGCATCAACGTGCGCGCCACCGAGATCCAGATGTGGGACCGCTCCACCGTGATCGTGCCGAACTCGCAGCTGATCACCCAGAACGTGCGCAACGTGACCCTGGCCAACGCGCAGGGCCGCGTGCAAATCAAGCTGCCGATGCCGCTGGATACCGACGCCGGCAAGGTGCGTGAACTGGTGCTTGGGATCCTGCGCGCGCACCACGGCACGCTGGCCACGCCGGCGCCGTACGTGCAGCTGGAAAACGTCGCCGCCGGGGTGATGACGTTCAACTGCGTCGCTTTCGTCGGCAGCCCGCGCGAGGTCGGCGGCGTGAAGAGCGACCTGCTGTTCGAGATCCTCGAACGGCTGCGCAGCGAACGGCTGCCGATGACCAGCCCGCAGAGCATGCTGGTGCGCACGCTGCCGCCGCTGGTCGAGGATCTCGACGAGCAAGGATGAGCGAAGTGGCGAGGCGACCCTTCGACTTCGCCGCTGCGCGGCTACGCTCTGGGCGAATGGTGGTGGGAAATCGCTCGCCCTGAGCGTAGCCTGCGTTTTCGCAGGCGAAATCGAAGGGCATTCGCCATTTGCGGCCAGCCTGCGCCACACGAAAGTCGCCCGCGGCATCAACTTGCAGCACTGTTCACACCGGAGCCCGCATCATGACTTCGACATCTGGCAGCACCATCATCCCCTGCCTGCGCTACCGCGACGCCCACGCCGCGATCGAATGGTTGTGCAAGGCATTCGGCTTCGAGAAACAGGCCGTCTACGAGAACGAGGATGGCGGCGTGGACCACGCCCAGCTCACCTTTGGCAGCGGCATGGTCATGCTCGGCGAGGTGCGCGACAACGAGTTTGGCCGGCACATCGCCCAGCCCGACGAGATCGGCGGCCGCGAAACGCAGTGCGCCTGCGTGATCGTGGCGAACTGCAAGTCGCACTATCAGCAGGCGAAAGCCGCCGGCGCGGTGATCGTGGACGACTACGCCGAGAAGGACTATGGCGGTGCCGGCTACAGCTGCCACGACCCGGAGGGGCACCTGTGGTATTTCGGCAGCTACGACCCGTGGCAGTCGGGGTAGCCCCCTAAAAAAGAGGCCGGCTTGCGCCGGCCTCCGTCAAGCGTGCAACTGAAAGCGTTACGGCGTGCAGGCCTTGCCATGTTCGGCATGGTTGCCCTTGGCCTTGGCGTCGGCTTCGCTCATGTACTCGCCGTGCTTGGTCTTGCCGTACCACTTGTCGCCGGAGCAGTGGTAGACCTTGCTGCTGTCGTTGACCCAGACCATGCCCGGACCACCGCCCGGCGCCGCGTTCGCCGCCGGTGCCGGCATCGCCTTGTGCGGTTTCATGGCTCCGCTCGGGGCTGGCGCCGCGGCTGGAGCCGGGGCAGCTGCGGGTGCAGCGGCGGGTGGGGCAACGGCGGCGGCCGCCGGTGCTGCCTTGGCCGCTGGGGTGCTGGCCGCGGCATACCATTCCTGCACACCCTTGTGACCCTTGCAGGCTCCCTTCTTGGTGGCCTGGCTGGTGTAGCTGCCGTCCTTGCACTGGCCGGTCGAGCCGGCGGGAGCGGACGCCTGTTGCGCATAAACAGCCGGGCCAGCCAGCAGACAGGCCAATGCAATGGCAAACAAACTTGACGATTTCATCCAGATTCCCTCCTACGTGGATTCGCGAAGACACTCCCAAGCACCCGCAACAGCAGTGCTTGCAGCGCGACTATGCCGCAAAATCGTGACCGCAAAATGCGACGGCCACGCGGCATTCATCCGCTAGTCGGCAGTTTCGAACGAACTTGCGAAATTGCCCCCGACGCACGTTACGGCAACGGCATGACCGGCAAGTAGATGTCCGTGCGCAGCACGGCCTCCGGCGTCTGCTCCGGATCGTCGAGGTAGTGGTGAAACAGCGGCTCGTCGCGCAACCCATGGCTGCTGCCCGGCAGCCAAAAGGCGAGCAGCGCATCGGTGAGCGGCTCCAGCCCGGCGTACGGCCCGACGTGGCGCAGTCGCGCCCACTGACCGCCACCCAGGGTGAGCGACATGACGCCCTCACCCGCTGCCACGTCGCCCTCGAACGCCAGCGCACAATCGAACTCGCATTCGGCTGCCGGCACGTCACGGCGATCCTGCCATGGCACGCCATAGATGCCGGCGATGCTCTCGATCAGGCCATGCTCCGCGGCCCAGCCGAACAGCGCCTCGTAGGCCACGGCAAGGTCGGCGAAGTCGCCCGTGTTGCGCGTGGCCACCAGCGAGAACGGCTCCAGAGAGACCACCTCGACCCGCAGCAGCGATATTGGCATGGCCTCGTCCACCGGCGCCCGGCTGAGCCGCGCGAGTTCGCTGGCCAGCCGCGCCGGCTGCACACGCAACTCGCTGGGGCTGGCGTCGAACGCCTGGCGAAACGCCCGCGCGAAGGCCTGCGGCGTTTCGTAGCCGACGGCCAGTGCGGCATCGGCCACGGCCAGCCCCGGATCGGACAGTAACTGCAAGGCGCGCAGCAGGCGCAGCCGCGCCACCGTACGGCCGATGGTTTCACCGGTCAGCGCACGATAGACACGATGGAAATGAAACGGAGAAAGATGTGCGGCCTGGGCCAGCTCGCCCAGTTCGGGCAGCTCGGTGCTCCGTATCACCGCCTGTTGCAGCAGCGCGACGACGCGGTTGATGCGGCGCAGATAGTCGTTGCGGGTAACGGTCTTCATGACGTGGCTCCTGTGGATGACCGACATCATCCGGTCCGCACCGCAGCCTGTCGGTTCGGTTCTTGCGCCATTGCAGCTTCGCTGGCCTGCGCCTGCCCTGAACTGCGTGGCGATGGTTCCTGGGATGACGGCGCCTGGAGCGAATCCCGAGCGCCCGCCCTGCGGAGCCAATGTGCATCGACGACGCGCCCCGCACCCTGGCCAGCTCGCCAAGCCTGTGCCCCGCGAGCTGAGGCGAGGTCACTGGCGATGGATCAATCCCGCGACGTGTCGACCTTCAGCGGCGTCAGCCGCAGGTCCTGGAAGTCGAAGCTGAAGTCGGTCATCGGCGAGATCGGCTGCATGCGCACTTCGCTGACATGGCCGTCCACGTCCAGGCTGAAGTTGACGAACGCGTCGGCGTTCAGCGTGCGGTCGTCCCAACGCACGGTGAAGGTGTCGTGCTGCCACGGCGTCATCGTGCCGACCAGTTGCGCGGTCTTGGAGAAACGCAGGCGCAGCTTGCCGCCCTCATGGCTGACGATGACATCGCCGTACCACGGATCGCGGTAGGTGCCGGCGTATTTTGCCAACGGCAGCGAGGGCTTGCTGCGCTTGTCGCGCGCCGCTTCATGCTTGGCCAGGCTGTCGTCGGCCTTGGCCTCGGATTTCTTCACGGCCTTGTCGTACGCGGCAACCCAGTCGGTCTTGTGCTCCGGATTCAGGTACGCATCGAGCACACGGTAGGTCACCGCATTGAACGCGGCGCCGGATTCGGCATTAGTCAGCACCACCACCCCAAGCTTCAGCTCCGGCACCAGGGTCACCCGCGAGACCATGCCGGGCCAGCCACCGGTGTGCCAAACCAGCTTCTTGCCGCGGTAGTCGGACAGAAACCAGCTTTCGCCGTAGCCGGAGAAATTCGGCACCAGCGGGGCCAGTTCCGGGATCGGCGGCTTGCCGATCTTGATCGGGGTCAGCACGCTCCACATTTCCTGGTGGCTCTTCTCGGAGAACAGCCGCGCCGGCTTGCCATCGGTACCGGTCGCCGGCAAGACACCGCCGGCCAGCTGCACGTTCATCCACTTCGCCAGGTCGTGCACGCTGGAATAGATGCCGCCGGCGCCCGGATCATTCAGCCATGCCATCGGTGGCACCGGCTCGAGGTCCTTGAAGTCGGCCTTGGCGTGGCCGGTGGCCACGTCCATGCCGGGCTTGAGCCCGGTCATGTCGACCAGCGACTCGTCCATGCCGACCGGCTTGAACAGGTGCTCGCGCACGTAGTCGGCAAAGCTCTGGCCGGAGGCCTGCTCGATCACCAGGGTGGCCACCGCGAACAGGATGTTGTCGTAGGCGTAACCGGCGCGGAAGCCGTTCTTGATCGGAACGTGCGCCAGCCGCTCGACCACTTCCTTCGTGCTGTACGAGGTGGGCGGCCAGTACAGCAGGTCACCCGCACCGAGGCTGAGGCCGCTGCGGTGCGCCAGCAGGTCGCGGATGCGCATTTCGTGGGTCACGTACGGGTCGGACATGCGGAACCACGGCAGGTGGTCGATCACCCGATCATCCATCTTCAGCTTGCCCTGCCCGGCGAGCTGCTGCAGCGCCGCGGCGGTGAATGCCTTGGTGTTGGAGGCGATCGCGAACAGCGTGCGCGCGTCGACCGGCTCGGGCTTGCCGATCTCGCGCAGGCCGAAGCCCTGCTCCATCACCACCCTGCCGTCCTTGACGATTGCCACCGCGATGCCCGGCACGTCGAAGGTCTTGCGAGCGCTGTCGACGTAGGCGCCGAAATCCTGCAGTTGCGCCGGCAGCATCGGCTGCACGAGGTCGCCGGTGGAAACCGGCGGCGGCGACTTCGCGGCCGGAGCCTGCGCCATGGCAGCGTTGGCGGAAACGAGCAGTGCGCAGCAGAGCGCCAGGCGCAGGGAGAGGGGTCGCTGGGACATCGAAGACTCCGCGGGTGACAGTCGCGCAACTATCGCGGCAAACCGGATGCAAGGCCAGCGCTGGAAGTCATGGCCGGCAACGCCGATCATGGTGCCATCGTGCCGCACACTGCGGCCGCGCCGGACCGAGGAGACCGATGGATCCCATGGTGGAATGGATCGCCGCCCATGCCCTGCGGCTGTGGGCGTTGCTGCTGTTGCTGGCCCTGCTGGCTGGCGACCTTGCCTGGCGGCGCAACGCGCGCTGGCAACACCAGACGCTCGCCCGCGGCCATGCGCCGACCGTGCTGCGCTGGCAGGTTGGCCTGATCCTGCTGCTGGTGCTGGCCCTGTTGTTCCTGGCTATCGCCTCCGCGATCGCCGGACAGCCGGCCGGCGAACTGGCGCGCTTCGACGCCGACCTGGCCGAGAACCTGCGTGCGCAGTTGCCGCTGCCGGCGCTGCGCGGCATCGCCATGGCCACCCATGTCGGCGACTTGCTGTGGGTGGCCCCGGCGGCGGCTGTGGTCGCCCTGCTCCTGCTGTTGCGCCGGCACTGGCGACTGGCGGCTATCTGGGTGGTGGCTCTGCTCGGCATACTGCCGATCAACGGCGGCCTCAAGGCGCTGTTCCGTCGCGTGCGGCCGTTGCACGACCACGGCTTCATCGTCGAACGTGGCTGGAGTTTCCCCAGCGGCCACGCTTTCGGTTCCATGGTGTTCTACGGCATGCTCGCCTACGTGCTGTTGCGCCTGCTGCCGCCGCGCTTCCACCGCGCGACGATCGCCGCTGCGGTGTTGCTGGTCGGCGTGATCGGGATCAGCCGGATCATGCTGCAGGTGCACTATTTCAGCGACGTGGTGGCCGGCTACGCTGCTGGTGCGGCGTGGCTGGTGCTGTGCATCGGCGCCGCCGAATATCTGGGCAAGCCGGCACCAGGAGTGCAGCCATGAACGACCTGTTCGCTCCCGCCAATCCCACCGGCCCGCATATCCGCGTCGGCATCGGCGGCTGGACCTACGCGCCGTGGCGCGACAACTTCTATCCGGCCAAGCTGGTGCAGCGGCGCGAACTGGAATACGCCAGCCGCCAGCTGCGCGCGATCGAAATCAACGGCACGTTCTACGGCGCGCAGAAGCCGGCGACCTACGCGAAGTGGGCGGCGGAAACCCCGGCCGGCTTCATCTTCTCGCTGAAGGCGCCGCGCTACGTCACCGAAGGCAAGCGACTGGCCGATACCGGCAAGGGCATCCATGGCTTCGTGCACGGCGGGCTGGCCGAAATGGGCGACCGGCTGGGGCCGATCCTGTGGCAGCTGCCGCCGTCGCGGCCGTTCGATGCCGACGACCTCGCCGCCTTCCTCGACGCGCTGCCGCGCGAACTGGACGGCCAGCCGCTGCGCCACGTGCTGGAAGTGCGCCATCCGAGCTTCCTCGACGCACGTTACGTGGAACTGGCCCGCGCGCATCGCGTGCCCACCGTGTTCACCGACTCGCCCGACTACCCCTCGCTGGCCGACCTCACCGGCGACTTCGCCTACGCCCGGCTGATGCGCAGCGAAGACGGCCACCCCGCCGGCTACGCGCCAACCGAGCTGAACCTCTGGGCCGAGCATGCACGCGACTGGGCCGCCGGCGGCGACATCGCCGCCCTGCCACACGTGGCCGCGTTGCTGCCGTCCGCCGCGCCGCGCGACGTGTTCGTGTTCTTCATCAGCGCCGCCAAACACCGCAACCCGGCCGCGGCGATGGCGCTGCAGTCGCGCGTCGACATGAAGCCGTAGTACGGCACGGCCCGCCGCTCGTAGTGGTATATCGAAAAATCGACGGGTCGTGCCCGCCCTACGCGAGCTATTGCTCAGCCGGAACGGTAGTTGTCCACCTCGCGATAGCGCCGTGCATACAGCCCGAACGCCAGCGCGGCGAGCAGCGCGAAGGCGGCGAAGAAGAACATCTGGAACGCGGTGACGCCGAGCCCGGTGCGCGGCGATCGCGCCGGTCACCGCGTCGTTGCGCACGCCGGCGTTGACCAGCAGCACCCAGAGGTTGCCGACCGTGACCGCGAGGTTCCAGAAGCTCATGATCACGCCCTTCATCGCCGCCGGCGCCTGGCTGTAGGCGAACTCCAGGCCGGTCGCCGAGACCAGCACCTCGCCGAGGGTCAGCAGCGCGTACGGCAGCACCTGCCAGACGATCGAGAGCGGGTCGCCGCCGTCGATGCACGACCTGCATGCCGCCGACCACGATCCACGCCAGGCCGGCGAACGCGATGCCGGCGGTCATGCGGCGCAGCGCGGTCGGCTCGCAGCCGAGCCGCCGCAGCAGCCGGGTACAGCACGAGGTTGTTGAACGGGATCAGCAGCATCACCAGCAGCGGGTTCAGCGCCTGCATCTGCGACGGACTGGAACCACGCACGGCTTGGTCATCTCGTCGGCCTGCAGCACCCAGGTCGAGGCCTTCTGGTCGAACAGCGACCAGAACGGCGTGACCAGCGCGAAGAGCACCAGCACGCGCAGCACGGCGCGCACGCCCTCGACCGCCTCGTCCGGATGCAGGCCGCGCGCGCGCTCGAGCTGCAGCCACGCGCCGCCGCCGATGCCGCCGATCAGCAGCCACCAGCGCGAGACAGGCGCACGATCACGAAGCCGAGCGAGTCGATCATGGCTGAAGCGCGGCCAGCGCCACCAGCACGCCGGCAACCGCGATCCACAGACCGGGCCGCGCCTGCCCGGGTCGCTGGGTCAGCAGCGCGGTGCGCACCACGCTGCAGGAACGAGTGCGGGATCGGGCGGCGGTCGGCGGCACGCATCACGTATTGCCGGCGGCCCAGCCCAGAAGATGACCGTCGCGATGAACATCAGCGCGCCCGGGAATGCCGAAGGCGACCGCCGGCGCCGAAGTGCGTGCAGGAACAGCGGCATCAGCAGCGACGCGAAGAACGAGCCGAAGTTGATGATCCAGTAGAAGGCGTCGAACACCACCTTCGCCAGGTGCTTGTTCGTCTGGTCGAACTGGTCGCCGACGAACGACGCCACGCAGCGGCTTGATGCCGCCCGCAGCCGAGCGCGATCAGGAACAGGCCGGTGTAGAAGCCCGTGGCGGTTGTCGCTCGAAGAGCGCCAGGCAGGCGTGGCCGACGCAGTAGACCAGGCTCAGCCAGAGGATCGGTGTTGTACTTGCCGAAGAAGCGGTCGGCCAGCCAGCCGCCGAGCAGCGGGAAGAAGTACACGCCGATGACGAAGGTGTGGAAGACCTCCTTCGCCGCGCCGCGCGCGCTCGGCCTCCGGCACGTACAGCAGCAGCGATGGCGATCAGGAACGCCGTGAGGATGTTGCGCATCCCGTAGAAGCTGAAGCGCTCGCAGCCCTCGTTGCCGATGATGTAGGGGATCTGCCGCGGCATGCGCCCACCGTGGGGGGCGGTGTCGGTGGCGATACTCATCCACGCTCCTGAAGGTCACGGAACCGGCTCGCAGGCTGCGATATCGGCACTCAATCCCCGAGTGTGCGTAATTTCCTGCGAATACGAAACCCCTGCCCGGGGCGATGGCCGCCACGGCAACCCGCCCGCGCCCCGTCAGCCGATGCAGAACGCATTGAGCTTGTGGCCTTCCGGATCGCGGAAATAGCCCGCGTAGAAGCCGCCGCCGCGCTCGCCCGGCGCGCCCTCGTCGCTGGCGCCCAGCGCCAATGCCTTCGCGTACAGGCGATCGACCTTGTCGCGGCTGTTCATCGCCAACGCCACCATGCCGCCATTGCCGACGCTGGCCGGCTGGCCGTCGAACGGCTTGATCAGTGCGACGCTCGGCTGCTGGAACGACACGCCCCAGAAAATGTAGCGGTCGGATTCCATCAGCCGCTTCGCGCCGAGCTCGCCCAGCAGGGCGTCGTAGAACAGCGCCGTGCGCGGCAGATCATTGGTGCCGAGGGTGACATAGCCAATCATGCTGAAGTCCCGGGTTTGAAAGAGAGCACATCGTTATGCCGCAAAGGATATCAGGCGACATCGGAACCCGGCGACCGCTCGCGTCGCCGCGCCCATCCGGCACGGAGTCACCGGGATAGGCTCTACACTTTCGCCATCCGCCCGTCAGGGCAGCAGGTACCGTTCTCTCCATGGGTCGATTCAAACCACTGCTATGGCTCGTGTTGCTGGCCGGTGCAGCCTTGTTCTGGAATTACCGTGCGCCGCCATCACCGCCTTCCACCGTGGCGCCGGAGCGCACCGCCGCAACAGCCGCCGCACCGGCCACCCTGCCTGCGTTCCTGCCGACGGAAGCACACGCCACGCTGGAACGGATCGCCCGCGGCGGTCCGTTCGAACACAGCCAGGACGGCGGCGTGTTCGGCAACTACGAGGGCCTGCTGCCGAACCAGCCGCGCGGCTATTATCACGAGTACACGGTGGAGACACCTGGCGCGGGCAACCGCGGCGCGCGGCGCATCATCACCGGCGGCACGCCGCCTGTGGTCTGGTACTACACCGACGACCACTACCGCAGTTTCCGCCGTTTCGAGGCAGCTCGATGAACGCGCACGGTTTCGACCTGGACCTGACCAAGCCTACCCATAGCGGGGTGTACTTCGTCGGCGTCTATGATCTCGACCGGTTGGCGCGCGCCGCCGTCCGCGACGAACTGCGCATCTGTCGCATCGACCTCGCCGGCTGTCACGACAAGGACGAACTGCTGCGCCGAATGGCCGTCTCGCTGCAACTGCCGGCCACCTTCGGCCACAACTGGGACGCCCTGGCCGACTGCCTGCGCGACCTCGGCTGGATGCCGGCCTGGGGCTACGTGCTGCTGTTCGAGCACGCTGACGAACTGCGCCAGTCCGCCACGGCCGACTACGACATCCTGCTCGGCATCCTCGACGACGCGGCCACCTTCGGCAGCGATCACGACATGCCGTGGTTCGCGTTCCTGGCGCTGCCCGACAGCGCGTTCGACGACCACCATCCGCCCGCCTGAAAACGCCCCGCCCCTTCATCCTGGAAAACCATGCAAACCATCGACTTTGAATTGGAAGGCGACTACGTCGAACTCAACATGCTGCTGAAGCTGGTCGGCCTGTGCGACAGCGGCGGCGCCGGCAAGGCGATCGTGGCCAGCGGCGCGGTGCGCGTCGACGGTGCGATGGAATTGCGCAAGACCTGCAAGATCCATGCAGGCCAGGTAGTCGGCATCGACGACGTGGAGATCCACGTGTTGGCCGATCCCGAGGCATAACCTGCCGACGCTCCGCCACTCTTGTAGGAGTCTGCTCGCGGGCGATGCTCTTGCTCTGGATCTGTACCCATGCATCAGAGCAGAAGCATCGCCCGCGAGCGGGCTCCTACACGCGTGGTCTCAGGAATTTGTCGCAACGCTCAGTCCGGGAGCTCGTCCAGCCGCCGGTCAAGATCAGCGTGCGCGGGCAGACGCAACAGGAATTCCTCCTCCAGCACGCGGCGTATCGCAGCGCCATCGCGCAAGCTGTGCCGCTCGGGTTCCTGGCCGAGCCGGCGCACGGTGTACTCGCGGTTGAGCAGGCTCAAGCGCCGGTCGGCGGCGGTGCGCGCCACGATCAAGTTGCTCGGGAAGCGCGACGCGGGGTGGGTGGATACGTAATGGTTGGCCAGCACGTAATCGACCATCTGGCTCGGCCGCAGGTCGAAGCGGTACAGCGTCAGCCACTGCCCATTAACCTGCGACTGCATGCGCCAGTCGCCGTTGCACATGACCAGCCGGAACGGCTCGTGGCCAGTCGGCTGCTCGATGTCGGCCCGCAGGCGCAAGGCGCCGGTCAGCACCTGGTTGCCGAAACCCACGTCCACCAGCCAGCTTTCGCCATCCAGTTCGACGCGCAGCAGCATGTGGGTCTGCGCGGTGACAGCATCCTCCGGGTGCTGCCACAGCACGCGCGCGATCAGTCCCGACACGCTGAAACCGATCGTCCGCAGCGCCGCGGCGAACAGCAGGTTCTGCTCGAAGCAGTAGCCGCCGCGGCCATCGTGCACCAGTTTGCGCTCCAGTGCCGGCGTGTCCAGTTCGACCGGCAGGCCGAGCAAGGGGTTGAGGTTCTCGAACGGAATCGCGGCCACGTGCGCGACCGCCAGCCTGCGCAGCGTGGCCAGGTCGGCGGCGACGGCGCCCTGCCAGTCGACACGCCGCAGATAGGCGCCCAGGTCAATGGAACCGTGCATCCCGTACCCATGAAAGCCGAACCCGCAGCGATGGTACCGGGCCAGCCAGCGCCGCACAGGTAACCGATGACACCCGGCCGACGAAGAATGGGGTATCAGGCCGCTCGCCTACCCGCCTCAGCGAGGCTCCACATGATCCGTCGCCGAACATTCCACGTCATTCCGCTGGCCGCCCTGCTGCTGGCCGTGAGCGCGTGCCAGCCGGTGTCCGCTGCCAGCGGCGCGCTCCCGGCGCCGACGGTCGATGCCCCGAAAACCGCTGCCCACGACGAGCAGGTCGCGGTGCTGGCCGGCGGTTGCTTCTGGGGCGTCGAAGCGGTGTTCGAGCACGTCAAGGGCGTGCACAAGGTGGTGGCCGGCTACTCCGGCGGCAACGCCGACACCGCGCATTACGACGAGGTCGGCGAAGGCAATACCGGCCATGCCGAATCGGTGCAGGTGCACTACGACCCGCCCAGGTCAGTTACGGCACCCTGCTGCAGGTGTTCTTCTCGGTCGCGCTCGATCCCACCGAGCTGAACCGGCAGGGCCCGGATGTCGGCAGCCAGTACCGCTCGGTGATCTTCTACGGCAACGACGAGCAGAAGCGGATCGCCGGCGCCTACATCGCGCAACTGACCACGGCGAAATCCTTCCCGGCGCCGATCGTGACCCAGCTGGTGCCACTGCAGGCGTTCTACCCGGCCGAGGCCTACCACCAGCACTATTTCCAGCGAGCATCCCGACAACCTCTACATCGTCTTCAACGACGCGCCGAAGGTGGCCCACTGAAGCAATCGTTCCCGGCGCTGTACCAGCCGGACCGGCAGGTCGTGGACGTCCAGCCGCATTGACACCGCGTGAGGCTTCACGCCTTCCGTCTTGCGTGAAGCGGCACGGCCCCCATCTCGGGAGTTCCGCGCAAGCCGCGCCGACGACCCGATGACCTCCCCACGTGCCGCCCCACGCCATCTTCCGCGCCCAACGAATCGACCGAACTCACCCGCAGTTTCCTGGGCGTATTCCGCTACAGCGGGCGGGCGCTGGAACTGGTGTGGAGCACCAGCCGGCCGCTGACGATCGCACTGGCGCTGCTGACCCTGGTCGCCGGCCTGTTGCCGGCCGGCGTGGCGTATGTCGGCGCGCATATCGTCGATGCGGTGGTGACCGCCAGCCAGGCATGGACTGCCAGCGGCCAGGCCTCGTTGCGACCGGTATTCGAATGGGTGGCGCTGGAAGGCGTGCTGGTGGCCGCGCTGGCCGGCGCGCAGCGCGGGCTGTCGATGTGCCAGTCGCTGCTGCGCGCGCAGCTCGGCCAGCGCGTCAACGTGATGATCCTGGAGAAGGCGCTGACGCTGCGAGCTGGCGCACTTCGAGGACTCGGAGTTCTACGACAAGCTCACCCGCGCCCGCCGCGAGGCGTCGAGCCGGCCGCTGTCGCTGGTGACGCGCACGTTCGGGCTGGGCCAGAACGCGATCTCGCTGGTCAGCTACGGCAGCCTTGCTGTTCCAGTTCTCGCCGTGGGCGGTGGCCGTGCTGCTCGCTGGCCGGGCTGCCGTCGTTCTTCGCCGAGACGAAATTTTCCGGCGATGCGTTCCGGCTGTTCCGCTGGCGCTCGCCGGAAACGCGCATGCAGCTGTACCTGGAAACCGTGCTGGCGCGCGAGGACCACGCCAAGGAAGTGAAGCTGTTCGGCCTCGGCCCGCTGCTGCTGGGCCGCTACCGCGACATCTTCGACAAGCTCTACAGCGACGATCGCGACCTCACCATCCGCCGCGAGAGCTGGGGCTTCGGGCTCGGCCTGCTCGGCACGCTCACGCTGTACGGCGCCTACGCGTGGATCGCCGCCAGCACCGTGGTCGGCGCGCATCACGCTCGGCCAGATGACGATGTACCTGATGCTGTTCCGCCAGGGCCAGTCGGCGGTGTCGGCGATGCTGTCGGCGATCGGCGGCATGTACGAGGACAACCTGTACCTGTCGACCCTGTACGAGTACCTGGAAACCCCGGTGCCGCCGTCGCGCGGGTAGTCGCGCAACGCGGCGCGAAGCCCGACGACGGCATCCGCTTCGAGCACGTCGAGCTTCACCTACCCCGGCGCCGAGCGAGCCGGCGCTGCACGACATCAACCTGCACATCCGCCCCGGCGAATCGCTGGCGCTGGTCGGCCAGAACGGCTCGGGCAAGACCACGCTGATCAAGCTGCTGACGCGGCTGTACGCGCCCGACAGCGGCCGCATCCTGCTCGACGGCACCGATCTGCGCGAGTGGGACGAAAGCACCGCTGCTGCAGCGCATCGGCGTGATCTTCCAGGACTTCGCGCGCTACCAGATGCGCGTGGGCGAGAACGTCGGCGCCGGCGACGTCAGCCACTTCGAGGACGAGGCGCGCTGGCGCGAGGCCAGCGACAAGGGCATGGCCAGCGAGTTCATCGACAGCCTGCCGGCCGGCTTCGACACCCAGCTCGGCAAGTGGTTCCACGACGGCCGCGAGCTGTCCGGCGGGCAGTGGCAGAAGATCGCGCTGGCGCGCGCCTTCATGCGCTCGCGCGCCGACATCCTGGTGCTGGACGAGCCCACCGCGGCGATGGATGCCGACGCCGAGGCCACCATCTTCGAGCACTTCCGCGAACTGGCCGGCAACCGCATCGCGATCCTGATCTCGCACCGCTTCTCCACCGTGCGCATGGCCGACCAGATCATCGTGATCCAGGACGGTCGCATCATCGAGCACGGCAGCCACGAGCAGCTGATGGCGCTGGGCGGCCACTATGCGCACCTGTTCTCGCTGCAGGCGCAGGGCTACCGCTGATCCACCCGGTCGGCTTGACCGTCGCCGCCCACGCGCCCCATGCTTTGCCGTCTTGTCTGGATCGAAACACACGCATGAGCAGTCGCTACAACGCCGCCGACATCGAAGTCCTCTCCGGCCTGGATCCGGTCAAACGCCGCCCCGGCATGTACACCGACACCACCCGACCGAACCATCTGGTGCAGGAAGTGGTGGACAACTCGGTGGACGAGGCGCTGGCCGGCCACGCGAAGATCGATCGAGGTGATGCTGCACGACGACGGCTCGGTGGAAGTGAGCGACGACGGCCGCGGCATGCCGGTGGACATTCACCCGGAAGAAGGCGTCTCCGGCGTCGAGCTGATCATGACCCGGCTGCACGCGGGCGGCAAGTTCAGCGGCAAGAACTACAACTTCTCCGGCGGCCTGCACGGCGTCGGCGTGTCGGTGGTCAACGCGCTGTCCGACCGGGTCGAGGTGTCGATCCGACGCGACGGCTCCGAATACCGGATGGTGTTCGCCCACGGCGACAAGGTCAGCCCGCTGGAAGTCATCGGCAGCGTGCCGAAGAAGCGCAGCGGCACCACCCTGCGCTTCTGGCCGGAGGCGAAGTATTTCGATTCGCCGAAGGTCTCGCTGCCGCAAGCTGAAGCACCTGCTGCGCGCCAAGGCGGTGCTGTGCGCCGGCCTCAACGTGAAGCTCACCGATGACGCCAGCGGCGAAGTCGTCGAATGGCATTACGAGGACGGCCTGCGCGATTACCTGCGCGGCGAACTCGACGGCATCGAAGCGCTGCCGAACGAGTTGTTCGTGCATCACATGGCGCGCGACGTCGAAGGCCTGGAAGTGGCGCTGGCCTGGCTGCCGGAGGGCGAGCTGGTGCAGGAAAGCTACGTCAACCTGATCCCCACTGCGCAGGGCGGCACCCACGTCAACGGCCTGCGCACCGGCCTGACCACCGCGATCCGCGAGTTCTGCGACATCCGCAACCTGCTGCCGCGCGGCGTGAAGCTGGCGCCGGAAGACGTGTGGGAGCGGCTCGTCGTTCGTGCTGTCGGCGCAAGTTGCAGGATCCGCAGTTCGCCGGCCAGACCAAGGAGCGGTTGTCCTCGCGGCAGACCGCCGGCATGGTCGAGAACGTCATCCACGATGCCTTCAGCCTGTGGCTCAACCAGAACGTGGAGATGGGCGAGCGCATTGCCCAGCTGGCGATCGAGCGCGCCAGCGCGCGCCTGAAGGCGGCCAAGCAGATCGTCCGCAAGAAGATCACCCAGGGCCCGCAACTGCCCGGCAAGCTGGCCGACTGCACCGCCACCGACCTCACCCGCACCGAACTGTTCCTGGTCGAGGGCGACTCGGCCGGCGGCAGCGCCAAGCAGGCACGCGACAAGGAGTTCCAGGCGATCCTGCCGCTGCGCGGCAAGATCCTCAACACCTGGGAAGTCGAGTCGACCTCGGTGCTGGCCGTCGGAGGAAGTGCACAACCTCGCCGTGGCGATCGGTTGCGACCCGGGCAAGGACGACCTCTCCGGGCTGCGCTACGGCAAGGTGATCATCCTCGCCGACGCCGACTCCGACGGCCTGCACATCGCCACCCTGCTGGCGGCACTGTTCCTGCAGGCATTTCCCGAAGCTGGTCAGCGAGGGCCACGTGTTCGTGGCGATGCCGCCGCTGTTCCGCGTCGACGTGGGCAAGCAGGTGTTCTACTGCCTCGACGAAAGCGAGAAGGACGCGATGCTGCAACGGATCGAGCGCGAGAAGATGAAAGGCGCGGTCAGCACCACTCGCTTCAAGGGCCTGGGCGAGATGAACCCGCCGCAGCTGCGCGAGTCGACCATCCACCCGGACACCCGCCGCCTGGTGCAGCTGACCGTCGACGACGAGGACGGCACCGCCAAGCTGATGGACATGCTGCTGGCCAAGAAACGCGCCGGCGACCGCAAGTCCTGGCTGGAGGAAAAGGGCGACCTGGCCACGCTGGAGGTCTGAGCGACCGCGACTTTTTTTGCGGCCACGGCGGCGCTAAGGTGATCGCCACCTTCCCCGGGAACTACCGCAATGGCCTTGCTGCCGCCCATCAACCTTGAGCGCTGGATCGACGAACACCGCCACCTGCTGAAGCCGCCGGTGGGCAACAAGTGCATCGTCGACGGCGACTTCATCATCATGATCGTGGGCGGCCCCAACGCGCGCACCGATTATCACCACGACGAGGGCCCCGAGTTTTTCTATCAGGTCGAAGGCGAGATGGTGTTGAAGGTGCAGGACGACGGCCAGCCGCGCGACATCCCGATCCGCGCCGGCGAGATGTTCTACCTGCCGCCGCGCGTGCCGCATTCCCCGCAGCGCATGCCGGCGTCGATCGGCCTCGTGATCGAGCGCCGTCGTGTCGCCGATGAAAAGGATGGCCTGCTGTGGTTCTGCGAACGATGCAACCACAAGCTGTACGAGGAGTACTTCGTGCTCGACAGCATCGAGCATGATTTCCCGCCGGTGTTCGGCCGCTTCTACGGCTCGCGCGAAGCACGCACCTGCGCCGCCTGCGGCCACCTCAACCCGGCCCCGGCCAAATACGGCTAGGCCGCGGGGCGGGCACGGCCCGCCGATCGCCCATATTGATCTGCCAAAGAAAGTCAGCGGGCGATGCCCGCCCTACACCTCGCCTCTCAGCCACTTGCGCGCCATGCGCCGCAGCGAGGCGTCGAGGCTTTCATCCGCTGCCACTTCGACCACCGGTCGCCAAGCCAGCGCACGCGACTCCTGATTCACCGTGTAGCGCTCATCCATCCCTGCACGCACCACATGGCGCACATCGTAATGCCAGTGTTCCGGCTCATCGGCGCGCGCAGGAATACGGTGTCGGTCGATATCGAAGATGCCGCCCTCGACGCGCAGGCCGGCCACGCCGGTTTCCTCGTGCGCCTCGCGCAACGCCACGCGCGCCAGGTCGGTATCGCCGTCGGCATGTCCGCCCGGCTGCAGCCAGCGATCCAGCTTGCGGTGGTGCATCAACAGCACGCGCGCACCGTCCGCGCTGACCAGCCAGCACGAACCGGTGAAATGGCCGATGGCGTTGCTGCGCTCGAATGCATCCGCGTGCGTATGCAGAAACGTCTCGAAGTGCGTGGCAGTCGCGGCCTCCCCCTGCCATTGGTCACGGTAGCGCCGGATCGCATCGATCATGATGATGGCTGACTGTTGCATGACATCTGTTGGCGTGGATTGGAACGCGTCACGGCATGTTTCGCCGCAACATGAATGAAGCTTGTACAACATGTATGGCTGGGCTATGTTGGCCCGCCATTGCCTGCCCGTACCAGCCATCCGTCGCAGAGCGGAAGCGGGCAAAAAATTCACTGAGGGGGAGCTTGATGATAAAGGGTCTATTTGCCACTCACACGATTGAGGCGATGCCTCATGTGGATGCAGGCGAACCCGTCGAGGGTAGCGCGGAAGGTGAGGTCACCCTGAAGCGCGTGCTGACTGCACGACACCTGGTCATGCTCGGTATCGGTGCGGTGATCGGCGCCGGCATTTTTGCCATTACCGGCACGGCGGCCGCCCAGTTCGCCGGCCCCGCACTGATCCTCAGCTTCCTCATCGCAGCTGTTGCCTGCGGCCTGGCCGGCATGTGCTACGCGGAGTTCGCCGCGATGCTGCCGGTGTCCGGCAGTGCCTACTCGTACTCCTACGCGACATTGGGCGAAGTGGTTGCCTGGTTCGTCGGCTGGGCTCTGGTGCTGGAATACCTGTTCGCGGCATCGACTGTTGCGGTCGCCTGGTCGGGCTACTTCGGCGAAATGCTGCGCATGCTCAGTTCGATGACGGGGTTGAATTTCAACTTGCCGGCGGCGCTCTCTTCGGCCCCGCTTACCTTCGCGACAGGCGGCCACAAGCTGGTGTTCACCGGCGCCCTGGTCAACCTGCCAGCCGTTCTGATCGTCGGCGCGATCAGCTGGCTTTGCTATCTCGGCATCACGCAGTCGGCAGCGGTCAACGCGATCATCGTGGCGATCAAGGTGAGCGTGATCCTGCTGTTCCTGGTTGTGATGTTCAACTACATCAACGCCGACCTGTGGCATCCGTTCATCCCCGCCAACGAGGGCGGCTCGAAGTTCGGCTGGAGCGGCATCTACCGCGGGGCCACCCTGGTGTTCTTTGCCTACATCGGTTTCGACGCGGTCTCCACCGCCGCCGGTGAAGCCAAGAACCCGCAGCGCGACATGCCGATCGGCATTCTTGGCTCGCTGCTGATCTGCACCGTGCTGTACGTGGCGATGGCTGCGGTCATGACCGGCACGACGCCGTTCCGCATGCTCAATACGCCCGAGCCGGTCGCTACCGCGATCAACTATGTGCTCGGCACCGTCGCTGCCGGCAGCGCATCCAGCTATCTCCTCGGCGCGCTGAAGATCCTGGTGGTGTTCGCCGCCCTTGCGGGGTTGAGCTCGGTGGTGCTGGTGATGCTGATGGGCCAGCCGCGCATCTTCTACTCGATGTCGCGCGACGGCCTGCTGCCGCCGGCACTGGGGCGCGTGCACCCGAAACACCGCACGCCCTATGTCGGCACCATCCTGGTGGGCGTGATCGCCTGCATCCTTGCCGGCCTGTTCCCGGTGGACGTGCTGGGCGACCTGGTCTCGATGGGTACCTTGCTGGCCTTCGCCACGGTGTGCATCGGCGTGCTGGTATTGCGCCGCACCCGTCCGGATCTTCCGCGCGCGTTCCGCGTGCCGCTGCCGTGGATCGTCTGCCCGCTGGGTGCGGCTGCCTGCCTGTTCCTGTTCTGGCAGGCGTTCAAGGATCGCTGGCCGCTGATGCTTGGCTGGATCGCGATCGGCTTCCTGATCTACGTCTTCTACGGCTACCGCAACAGCAAGTTGCGCCAGAACGCCCACTGACGAACCACCGGCGGCCGGTGCACAAGGCACCGGCCGCCGCGTTTGCGATGCCACCCGGATGGAACCGGATACCCCGTTTTCGAAGACGACCGCCCATGCTCAAGCAGTTGCTCGCCCGCAAGACCGACTTCAACGAACCCGACGACACCCACGGCCCCACCCTGCGCCGCACGCTGGGACCGTGGGGGCTGACCGCGCTGGGTATCGGCGCCGTGATCGGCGGCGGCATCTTCGTGATCACCGGCCAGGCAGCCGCTGACCACGCCGGCCCGGCGGTGATCCTGTCGTTCGTCCTGGCGGCGATCTGCAGCACGTTCACCGCGCTGTGCTACGCCGAGTTCGCTACGCTGATCCCGGTTTCGGGCAGCGCCTATTCCTACGCCTACGCCACGCTGGGCGAACTGATGGCCTGGTTCATCGGCTGGAACCTGGTGCTGGAATACGGCGTGTCCGCCTCCGCCGTGGCAGTGAGCTGGACCGGCTACTTTCTCAGCCTGCTCGACCACATCGGGCACGCATTCAACATGGACCTGAGCCTGCCCGCGGCGCTCACCCAGGCGCCGCTGGCGTTCACCGCCGACCACCACCTGGTCGCCACCGGCGCCCTGTTCAACCTGCCGGCGGTTGCCATCGTGCTGCTGCTGACCTGGGTCTGCTACGTCGGCATCCGCGAGTCGAGCCTGGCGAATGCAGCGATGGTGGCGCTCAAGGTCGGCCTGATCACGCTGGTGATCGTGGTCGGCTGGCGCTACGTCGACCCGTCCAACTGGACCCCGTTCGTGCCGGAATCCCAGGGGCACTACAAATACGGCTGGGGCGGCGTGCTGCGCGGCGCCGCGATGGTGTTCTTCGCCTATATCGGGTTCGAGGCGACCTCGGTGGCCGCGCAGGAGTCGCGCAACCCGCAGCGTGACCTGCCGATCGGCATCCTCGCCTCGCTGGCGATCTGCACCGTGCTGTACATCGCGATGGCCGCGGTGATGACCGGGCTGAGTTCCTACACCCTGCTCGGCACCAACGAGCCGGTGGTCACTGCCCTGCACGGACACCCGCAGCTGGAATGGCTGCGCTGGCTGGTCGAAGTCGGCGCACTGCTCGGCCTGTCGTCGGTGGTGCTGGTGATGATCATCGCGCAACCGCGCATCTTCATGATCATGGGCCGCGACGGCATGCTGCCGAAGGTGTTCACCCGGATCCATCCGCGCTATCGCACGCCTCACCTGAATACGCTGATCACCGGCGCGGGCATCGCCCTGCTGGCGGCGATCTTCCCGCTGGACGTGCTGGGCGACCTGGTGTCGATGGGCACGCTGATCGCGTTCATGGCGGTGTGCGCCGGCGTGTGGATCCTGCGCTATACCCGGCCGGAGCTGCCGCGTACTTTCCGCGTGCCGTTCGCGCCGGTGATCTGCACGCTCGGCATCCTCAGCTGCCTCGCCCTGCTGTCCACCATGGCCTGGTACAACTGGTCGCTGATGATCGCCTGGACCATTCTTGGGCTGGTCATCTATTTCGGCTATGGCAGCCGGCACAGCCTGCTGCGGCGTGCTGCGGCCGACGCCGCAAAGTCATGATCCGTGAATTTCGTTGTATTTCGGCGAAAACCACTGATTTTAGGCTAAGTATCGTCAACGTCGCCGATTCTAACAAATTCGATCAGTTCTCAATAAACTTCAAGATTTCGACGTCAAATCATTGTTTCTAAATGATTTAACGAGAACTTTTCAAGAGAAATCGCGGCAGCGGTCGCCCTTTCGCCGAACTCGGGAGTATCATCCTCAGTCCGCGGGTTGATCACTTGGCAGTGGGCCCCGGATCGCGGCTCGGCGCGTCAGGTGGGTAAGCTCCTCAGCCTGATGTGTCCGGGCCGCACTTTTGTCCGCACATCGCATGCGAGCCACTCCCTCCCCCGATCAGCAACAGAAAGGCCGGCGATGAGCCGGCCTTCTGGTGGGACGATTGCACAAGCGATACGCGGCGATCAGGCCTTCTTCGGCGTGTGCGACACGCACCAGCCCTTCGCGTTCACCGACTTGCCCGGGAACAACTGGCACGGTCCCCGGCCGGTGGCGCCGCCGGTATAGAACTGGCAGTTGGTGCAGTCGTCGCCGGCCTTGTATTTCGCGTTGGTGGTCTTGCTGGCGTCTTCCACGTAGCCGAGCGCCTTCGCGGTCGGATCCGTCTCGCTCAGCGGCGGCAGGTCCGCCGCCCGCGCAAAGCGCGGCAAGCCTCCCAGGACCACGGCGGCCGCCGTGGTGCCGGCAGCCACCTTGAGGAATCGGCGACGCGATTCGATATCTTGTTCTTTCGACATGGGCAAGCCTCCGTCGGGATCTGTCCGGCACACCCTGCACCAGACTCCTGGCGATGGTACGCCCACCATCCAAATCTTTCCTGACTTGCGAGAATGGCTCTCATTCCAGCCGGGAAGCGATCTGCCGCATGGTATAGTCGACAATCATTTGGACGTCCAAACCGCATGACCCAGACCCTTCCAGCCGCGATCCCCGCCAGAGCGTTCGAGCAGTGCGCCGACGCCATCGCCGACGCCGCACGCGAGCTGTCCGCGCTTGGCTGGACACCGGCGACCAGCAGCAACTTCTCGATGCGGGTCGATGCTGATCACGCGGCGATCACCGTGTCCGGCCGGCACAAGGGCCGGCTCGGCCGCGAGGACATCATGCTGATCGACCTGGACGGCCATGCCGTTGGCACCGATGCCCGCCCCAGCGCCGAAACGGCGTTGCACACCCAGATCTACCGGCGCTGGCCGGAGATGAACGTGGTGCTGCACACCCACTCGCGCACGCAGAGCGTGGCGTCGCGGCTGTTCGCCGGCGACGGCATCATCCGCCTGCAGGGCTGGGAGCTGCAGAAGGCGATCAGCGGCTACCACACCCACGAGAGCGTGCTGGAGATCCCGGTGTTTCCGAACACCCAGCACATGCCGGAACTGGTGGCCCGGGTCGACGCCTGGCTGGATGCCGGCAAGCCGCTGCACGCCTACCTGATCGACGGCCACGGCATCTACACCTGGGGCCGCGACATGGCCGAGACCCAGCGCCACCTGGAGGCGCTGGAGTTCCTGCTCGGCTGCGAACTAGACCTGAAAAAGCTGAGGGCATCATGAGCCGACTGCGCATCTTCGACGAAACCCGGCCGCAATCACCGCTGGCGGTGATCGACGAACACAATGCGATCGCCGCTGAGCTGGGCAAGGTCGGCGTCCGCTTCGAGCAGTGGGAAGCGAACCAGCCGATCGCCCCGGGCGCCAGCCAGGACGAGGTGATCGCCGCCTACCGCAGCGACATCGACCGGCTGATGGGCGAGCAGGGCTACCAGGCCGTCGACGTGATCAGCCTCGCACCCGATCATCCCGATCGCGCCACGCTGCGCCAGAAGTTCCTCAGCGAACACACCCACAGCGAGGACGAAGTGCGCTTCTTCGTCGCCGGCGCCGGCCAGTTCACCCTGCACATCGACGGCAAGGTCTACGACGTGCTGTGCGAACAGGGCGACCTGATCGGCGTGCCAGACGGTACCCGCCACTGGTTCGACATGAGTGAATCGCCCTACTTCGTGGCGATCCGGCTGTTCACCAACAAGGAAGGCTGGGTGGCCAACTTCACCGGCGACGAGATCGCGCAGCAGTTCCCGCGGATGCAGCCACGTTAGAAGCTGATAACGGCCGCCGATGCGCCGTTCGTTTATGCTGGCCTACCCACCCACGCCACCATCGCCATGATCGAAATCCGCGCCATCGTCACCGACATCGAAGGCACCACCAGTTCGATCGACTTCGTCCGCGACGTGCTGTTTCCGTACGCGCGCAAGCGGCTGCCTGCCTTCGTCGAGACGCACGGCAACAAGCCCGAGGTGCAGCACTGGCTGCACGAGGCGGCTACGGAAGCCGGGCTGGTGGAAGCCCGCCGCCAGGACATCATCGAGTTGCTGCTGCAGTGGATCGACCAGGATCGCAAGTCCACCGCACTGAAGGCGCTGCAGGGCATGATCTGGAAGGACGGCTACGAGGCCGGCGACTACCGTGCCCACGTCTACCCGGAAGTCGCCGCCCGGTTGCGCGACTGGCGCGCCGACGGGCTGCGGCTGTACGTCTACTCCTCCGGCTCGGTGCCGGCGCAGAAACTGTTCTTCCGCTACAGCGAGGCGGGCGACCTGAGCACGCTGTTCGCCGGCTATTTCGATACCGAAACCGGCCCGAAGCGCGAAGCCGAATCCTACCGGCGCATTGCCGAGGCGATCGGGGAGCAGCCCCGGCACCTGCTGTTCCTGTCCGATATCGTGGAGGAACTCGACGCTGCGCGGGCGGCCGGCTTCCACACCGGCTGGCTGGTGCGCGAGCCGCAGGACCTGCCCGACTCGCCGCGCCACCCGGTTCATCGCGACTTCGACGCGATCACGCCCTGAACCTGCCACGCGAGCCCCGCCATGCGTAGCGCCCTGACCATCCTGCTCGCGTTCGCCGCCGGCGTGCTGCTGGCGACCTGGTGGCGCGGCCACCCGGCGATGCCATCAATTGTTGCTCACCCGGCACCCACGGCACCCGCCAGCGCGGACCCGGACGCCGCGCTGGACAGCGAGGCCGATATCGACAGCTGGCCCAGCCAGGCCCCGACCCCGGAACAGGTGCTGTACGCGCAACCGCGGATGATGCGCGATGCGCTGGCGGGACTAGGCCCGCGCGTGCCCGGCAAACCGAATCTGTACCTGCTCGCCTTCGCCGGCGACGGTGGCGAGGACGTATTCCGCAACGAAGCCGAATACGCCGCCCGGCTGTTCGCACAGCGCTTCGGTGCCACCACCCACAGCCTGGTGCTGGAAAACAACCCGGCCAGCCTGGCCACCCGTCCGCTGGCCAACTGGAGCAACCTGGAAGCCGCGCTTGCAGGCCTGGGCAGGGTGATGCAGCCGGACCAGGACATCCTGCTGCTGTACTTCACCAGCCATGGCGGCGAGGACCATAGCCTGCTGGTCGACATGGACCCGCTGCCGCTGGACCAGCTCGGCGCCAGCGACCTGGCCGGCATCCTGTCCATGCATCCCTTCAAGTGGAAGGTGGTGGTGGTCAACGCCTGCTATTCGGGCGGTTTCGTGCCGTCGCTGCGTGGCCCCGGCACCCTGGTGCTCACTGCCGCCCGCAGCGACCGCAGCTCGTTCGGCTGCGGCAGCGATTCGGACATCACCTACTTCGGCAAGGCCTGGCTGGTGGACGCACTGAACCACACCGACAATTTCATCGATGCATTCACGCGCGCCAGCGGCCAGATCAGCCAATGGGAGCAGCAGGACAAGCTCACGCCGTCGGAACCGCAGATCGATATCGGCAGCGGCATCGCCGGACAGCTCGCCTTGTGGCGCAAGGGAGTAACGCCTGGGCCGGCACTGCCATTCAAACCGGAGGCATCGGCCAGCAACGCAACCGCTGCCTCGCCCCGATAGATCGACTCAGCCGTGTCCCGCGTGCCGGTCGGCCAGCACGCGGGCGACCTCGGCCAGGCCAAGCCCGCGTGCGCGCAGCACCACGGCAGGTGGAAGACCAGGTCCGCCGATTCGCCCAGCAGCTCCGCGTCGTCCTGCGCCACCGCGGCGAGCGCGGTCTCCACGCCTTCCTCGCCCACCTTCTGCGCGATGCGGCGGATGCCGCCGTCGAACAGCTGGTGGTGTAGCTGCCTGCCGGACGCTCGCGCTGGCGTTGCGCGACCAGCGCGTCGAGTTCGGCGAGGAAACCCAGCGGCGGGCGCACGGCCTCGCCGAAGCAGCTGGACGTGCCGAGGTGGCAGGTCGGGCCGTGCGGCTCGGCCTGGACCAGCAAGGTGTCGGCGTCGCAGTCGATGCGGATCGACTTCAGCGCCAGCACGTTGCCGGAGCTCTCGCCCTTCGTCCACAGGCGCTGCTTGCTGCGGCTGAAGAACGTGACCTTGCCGCTGGCCTGCGTCTGCGCCAGCGCTTCGCGATTCATGTAGCCGAGCATCAGCACCTCGCCGCTGCGCCGTCCTGCACGATCGCCGGCAGCAGGCCGCCGCCTTTGTCCCAGTCGAGGCGACTGAAATCGCGAATCGGAGTCGCTCATGCGTCTGGCTGTCCTTGATGCTCACAGGCGCACCTCGCATGCCCTGCGCGCGCAGATAGCGCTTGAGCTCGGGAATCGCGATCGCGCCGGAGTGGAACACGCTGGCGGCGAGCGCGGCGTCGACGTCGGCCTCGCCGAACACATCGCGGAAATGCTCCGGCGCGCCAGCGCCGCCGGAGGCGACCAGCGGCACGCGGCAGATCGCGCGCGCGGCCGTCAGCTGCTCGATGTCGTAGCCGCCGCGCACGCCGTCGCTGCCCATGCAGTTGAGCACGATCTCGCCGGCGCCGCGCTGCTGCGCCTCGATCGATCCAGTCCAGCGTGCGGCGCGGCAGCGCCTGCGTCTTCGTCGGGATCGCCGGTGTACTGGCGCACGCGCCATTCGCCGTCGGCATCGCGCAGCGTGTCGATGCCGACCACCACGCACTGCACGCCGAACGCGGCGGCCAGTTCGTCGATCAGCGCCGGGACGTTCCAGCGCCGGCGAGTTGACCGAGATCTTGTCGGCGCCGGCGTGCAGCACCGCGCGCGCCTCGTCGACCGACGGATGCCGCCGGCGACGCAGAACGGAATGTCGAGCACGCGCGCGACGCGCTCGACCCAGCCGCGATCGACGCTGCGCCCCTCCGGGCTGGCGGTGATGTCGTAGAACACCAGCTCGTCGGCGCCCTCGTCGCGGTAGCGCGCGGCGAGCTCCACGATGTCGCCCATCACGACGTGGTCGCGGAAGCGCACGCCCTTGACGACCTGGCCGTCGCGCACGTCGAGGCAGGGAATGATGCGGCGGCTCAGCATGCCAGCGCCTCCTGCGACGGTGAAGCGCCCTTCGAGCAGCGCGCGGCCGAGGATCACGCCCTGCGCGCCGGCCTCGCGCGCGGCGCGGCACATCGTCCAGCGTCGCGCACGCCGCCGGAGGCCTGCACGCGCCAGCTGCGGCACGCTGTCGCGCGAGGTGGCGGTACAGCTCGAGGTTGGGGCCGGCCAGCATGCCGTCGCGCTCGATGTCGGTGCACAGCAGGTGGCGCGCGCCGCGCGCGGCGTACCACGGCGCGCAGCTCGTCCAGCGTGCGCGTCTCGGTCTTCGGTCCAGCCGCGCGCTGGGCAGCGTCCAGCGGCCGTCGATGCTGGCGCGTGTCGAGCGCGAGGTCAGATGCGCTCGGCGCCGTACTTGTCCAGCCAGCCGGCAACGCGCTCGGGATCGCGCACCGCGACGCTGCCGACCACCACGCGCTCGCACGCCGGCGTCGAGCAGGCGCTGCACGATCGGCCTCGTCGCGCACGCCGCCGCCGGCCTGCACCTGCAGGCCGTCGCGGCGATCGCGCTGCGATCACGGCGCAGGTTGTCGAGCCGCCCGCGCGCGCGCCGTCGAGATCGACGAGGTGCAGCCAGCGCGCACCGGCGTCGGCGTAACGCTGCGCCAGTTCGCGCGGGATCGGCCGCATAGCGCGGTCTGCGCGCGTAGTCGCCCTGCGCCAGGCGCACGACGCGGCCGCCGCGCAGGTCGATCGCGGGGATCAGCATCGACAGCTCATAGCTTCGAGGAAATTCTGCAGCAGCGCGCGCCGACGGCGCGCGGAACGCTCCGGATGGAACTGCGCGCCGCAGAAATTGCCGCGCGCGACCACGGCGGCGAACGCCTCGCCGTGGTCGCAGGTGGCGAGCGTCCAGTCGCTCGACCGGCGCGGCGTAGCTGTGCACGAAATAGGCGTGCTCGCCGTCGCCGAGCCCGGCCAGCAACGGATGCGGCCGCTGCACGCGCAGAGCGGTTCCAGCCCATGTGCGGCACGCGCAGGCCGGGCGCCTCGGCGAAGCGGCGCACCGGCGCCGGGAATCAGCCCGAGGCAGTCGGTGTCGCCCTCCTCGGAGTGCTCGAACAGCAGCTGCATGCCGAGGCAGACGCCGAGCACCGGCTGCGTCCAGCGCGCGCATCACGTCGACCAGGCCCAGCTCGCGCAGCCGCGCCATGCCGGGGCCGGCCGCGCCGACGCCGGGCAGGATCACGCGTCGGCGGCGCGGATCGTCGCCGCGTCCGCGGTCAGCGCGGCATCCACGCCCAGCCGCTGCAGCGCATAGCGCACCGAGCCGATATTGGCGCCGCCGGCGTCGACCAGGACCACGCTCATCACAGCGCGCCCTTGGTGCTCGGCAGCTCGCTGCCCTCGCGGCGGATCGCCTGGCGCAGCGCGCGCGCCACCGCCTTGAAGCAGGCCTCGACCATGTGGTGCGCGTTCTCGCCGCGCACGCGCCAGGTGCAGGTTCGCGCCCAGGCGTCTCGCACAGCGAGCGGAAGAAGTGCGGCACCAGTTCGGTCGGCAGGTCGCCGACGCGCTCGCGCGGGAAGCTGCCCTCGAACACGAAGTACGGCGCGGCCGGACAGATCGAGCGGCGCGCGCTGCGCCTGCGCTTCGTCCATCGGCAGAGCGTCGAAGCCGTAGCGGCCGATGCCGCGCTTGTCGCCGAGCGCCTGCCGCAGCGCCTGCGCCGAGCGCGAGCGCGCAGTCCTCGACGGTGTGGTGCTCGTCGATGTGCGAGGTCGCCGTCGCACTGCAGCTCCAGCGCGAAGCCGCCGTGCTTGCCGATCTGCTCGAGCATGTGGTCGAAGAAACCGAGCCCGGTTGCGCCGTCGGCTCGGCTACGCGGTCGAGGTCGACGCTGACGCGGATGCGCGTTTCCTTCGTGTTGCGCTCGACCGTCGGCCGTGCGCGGCGCATCGCAGCAGCGCGATGCGCCAGATCGCTCCCAGTCGACGCCCTGCGGACCGACGCGGAAGCCGCGCACGCCGAGGTTCGCGGCGAACTGCAGGTCGGTCTCGCGATCGCCGACCATCGCCGATGCGGCGCGGCTCCAGCCGTCGTCGGCGAGGTAGTGCCGCAGCATGCCGATGCCGGGCTTGCGCGTGTCCTTGCCTTCGTGCGGGAAGCTGCGGTCGATCAGCACTTCGCGGAACGCGATGCCCTGCGAGGCGAGGATCCGCAGCAGCAGTTCGTGCGGGCCGCTCGAAATGCGGCTTGCGGGAAAACTCGCCGTGCCGAGGCCGTCCTGGTTGGTGACCATCACGAGCTCGTAGCCGGCCGCGACGCAGCGCTGCAGCGCGGCGATCACGCCCGGCAGCAGCGCGAGCTTCTCGAAGCTGTCGATCTGCTCGTCGGCCGGCTCCTCGATCAGGGTGCCGTCGCGGTCGACGAACAGGATCTTGCGCGCTGCTCATGCCGATCGCCTCGACAGAAACCCGGCCATCCATGGCTGGACTCCTCAATACGGCCAGCACGCGATCGTTCTCCTCGGGCGTGCCGACGGTGATGCGCAACGCGTCGCCGAGGTCCGGGTAGCGGCGCACGTCGCGCACCACGATGCCGGCGGCGAGCAGGCGCCGGTAGACGGCGCCGGCATCGTCGAAGCGCACGGCCAGGAAATTCGCCTGCGACGGCAGCACCTCGCGCACGCCGGGCAGCCGGCGCAGCGCCGCCGCATGCGCGCGCGCTGCTCGCGCACGATGCGCGATGCGCTCGCGGGCGTTCGCCCGGCCCCAGCCGGACAGCGCCAGCAATGCCGCGTCCACGCACGGCAGCGGCAGCGGATACGGCGCCATGATCCGGCGCAGCAGCGCGACCACCTCGGCATGCGCGAGCAGCGCGCCGACGCGCGCACCGGCCAGCGCCTACGCCTTCGACAGGGTGCGCAGCACGGCCAGGTTGTCGTAGCGGTCGATCAGGCCGGCCACGCTGCCGCGTTCGGCGAATTCGACGTAGGCCTCGTCGACGACCAGCAGCGCGCGGCCGCCCAGCGCCTGCGCCAGGCGCTCGAGATCGGCGCGCGGCACCGGCTGGCCGGTCGGATTGTTCGGGGAGCAGAGGAAGACCAGCTTCACCGCCGGCGTCACCGCCGCGAGCACCGCATCCACATCCAGCGCGAAATCCGTCCGTCAACGGCGACTTCGATCACGCCTGCGCCCTGGATCCGCGCGCAGACCGCGTACATGCCGAAGGTCGGCGGCTGGATCAGGATCGCGTCTCGCCCGCGCGGCAGAACGCGCGCACCAGCAGATCGATCGCCTCGTCGCTGCCGCGGCCGACCAGCAGTTGCTCGCGTCGCACGCCGTAGAGTGCAGCCAACGCATCGACCAGCGCCGCCGGCTGCGGCTCGGGATAGCGGTTGCAGCCGAGGCCGTCGTCGCCCACCGGCGCCCAGGCCGATTCGTTGGCGTTGAGCAGGACCTGCGCCACCGCTGGCCTCCATGCGCGCCGAGGAATACGGCTGCAGCGCGCGGATCTCCGGTCGCGCGAGATCGAGCACGCTCACGACTTGGCCTCCAATGCGGCCAGCCGCAGGGTCACCGCGCGCGCGTGCGCCTCCAGCCTGCTCGGCCGCCGCCAGCGTCGCCGCGCACGGACCGATGTCGCGCAAGCCCTCGGCGCTGACTTCCTGCACGGTGATCTGCTTCTGGAAGCTCGCCACCGACACGCCGCTGTAGCGCGCGCGTAGCCGTAGGTCGGCAGCACGTGGTTGGTGCCGCTGCAGTAGTCGCCGACCGATTCGGGCGACCACGCGCCGAGGAACACCGAGCCGGCGCTGTCGATGCCATCCAGCAAGGCGCGTGGCGCGGCCACTTGCAGGATCAGGTGCTCGGGCGCGTAGCGGTTGCTGACCGCGACCGCCTGCGCCAGCGACTCGACGGCGATCAGCCGGCTCTGCGCCAGCGCCGCGGCGCGCGATCGCGCCGCGCGGCAATTCGGCGCACTGGCGCTCGACCTCGGCGCTGCACCGCGTCCAGCAACTCGGCGGACGGGCTCAGCAGGATCACCTGCGAATCCGGCCCGTGCTCGGCCTGCGACAGCAGGTCGGCGGCGACGAACTCCGGGTTCGCGTCGGCATCGGCGATCACCAGCACTTCCGACGGACCGGCCGGCATGTCGATCGCGGCGCCGTCCGGATCGGCGACGACCTGCTGCTTGGCCTCGGTGACCCAGGCGTTGCCGGGGCCGAACATCTTGTCGCACTTGCGGCACGCTGGCGGTGCCGAACGCCATCGCCGCGATCGCCTGCGCGCCGCCGAGCTTGAACACCGCGTGCACGCCGGACAGCGCGCGCGGCGTACAGCACCGCCGGATCGCAGCGGCCGTCGGCGCGCGGCGGCGTGCACAGCACCACCTTGCGGACAGCCGGCGATCTGCGCCGGCACGCCGAGCATCAAGCGCGGTCGACGGCAGCGGCGCGCTGCCGGCCGGCACGTACAGGCCGACGCGGTCGATCGGGCGCAGGATGCGCTCGCAACGCACGCCGGGCGCGGTGTCCACGCGCCACCGGCTGCGGCGCCGCCGCGCGATGAAACGCTTCGATGCGCGCGGCTGCTTCGCGCGATCGCCGCCTTCAGGGCCGGATCAAGGGCAGCTTCGGCCGCGGCGAACTCGGCCTCGTCCACCGCGATCGCGTCCAGCGTCGCAGCGGTCGAATCGCGCTGAGCTCGCGCAGCGCCGCGTCGCCATGCTCGCGCACGGTGGCGATGATCTGCTCGACGCCGCGGCGCAGTTCATCCGCGCGCGACTGCGCTGGCCGGGCCAGCGCATCGCGGCGTGCCGCTTCATCGAGTGCGTTCCAGTCCAGGCGTTTCATGCCAGCCGGTCCTTCATGCGAGTCCGATTCATGCCAACCGCTTCATGCCAGCATCTTCTCCACCGGCAGCACGAGCAGCTCGCGCGCGCCGGCCTTCTTCATGTCTTCCAGTTGCTGCCAGGTCATCTCGCCGGCGCACAGCGCCTGCAGCGTCAGCTGGTCCGGCTGGCCGTCGACCGCGAGCAGGGTCGGCTGCGGCCCGCCCGGCAGCAGGCGGGTGATCGCGTCCAGCGTGTGCGCGCGGCGCCTGCAGCAACAGCAGGCTGCGACTCGCGCACCTGGATCACGCCGTCGAGCCGCCGCAGCAGCAGTTCCAGCAGGTCGCCGCGCTCGTCCACCGGCAGCGTCAGCGGGCCGGCCAGCACCGCCTCGCTCTCCAGCAGCACATCGACTTCGCGCAGCTGGTTCGCCACCAGCGTGCCGCCGCTCTGACACCAGGTCGCAGATCGCATCGGCCGTGCCCAGGCGCGGCGCGATCTCGACCGAACCGGCCAGGGTCACCACGCTCGGCGTCGATCGCCTTGCGTGCGCAACCATTCGCCGAGCAGGCCCGGATACGAGGTCGCGATGCGCCGGCCCTGCAGCTGTTGCGGCCCTTGGTAGTCCAGTTCCTGCGGCACCGCGATCGACAAGCCGGCAGCGACCGAAGCCGAGTGCGACGCAGCTCGCTGAGCGGTTCGCGCGTCGCGCCCCGTGCGTCGAGCCTGACTCACTCAGCACGTTGCGGCCGACGATGCCGAGGTCGCAGACGCCCTCGGCGATCAGGCCGGGAATGTCGTCGTCGCGCACCAGCAGCAGGTCGACCGGCACGCTCTCGCCGAAGCAGAACAGCTTGTCGCGGCTTTGCCGGAAGGTGAGCCCGCAGCGCGCCAGCAGCTCCAGCGCGGGCTCGGTGAGCCGGCCGGACTTCTGCATCGCGATGCGCAAGCGGTCGCGCGGCTTCATGCGCTGGCCTTCTTCGAGGCCAGCGATTGCCGCCGCGCCGCGCGGGCCGCGGCCGCCAGATAGCCGCCACTACCCTGATTGAGGTAGCGCGCCACCCGTCCGATCGTGGTGACGCTGACCGCGGTGCGCTCGTGGATCTCGCGGTACGACACGCCCTCCAGCAGGTACGGCACCACCCGCCAGCGGTCGACCAGCACTTCGAGCTCGGCCGGCGTGCACAGGTCGCTCAGGAAGGCGCCCATCTCGTCGATGTTCTTCAGCGACAGCAGCGCCTCGCACAGGCTCTGCTCGGCCGACTCGTCGGGGGTTTCGGGATCGCGCGATCGACGCTTCATAATGTGCTAACGCATTAATACAGTGGTGCGCATCATACATGGCATGCGGCACTGCGGCAAACGCGCTTTCTATACCCGACTCGCCGTCCTGACCCGTCGCAGAGTCGCGCAGCCATGTCCGCACTGCCGATCCAAGGCAGCAATCCGCAAAACAGCCGCTCCGACCAAGCCTAGATCCCACGCAGCCGGCCAGGGAACCGTCCAGCGTCGCAAGTCATCCAAACCTGCACCCGCCCATGCACAAAAAGCCCGTCGCTGCATCGCGCCATCGGCGACGCCGCTGCCGGTGGGACAATGGCCAAGGTCGAAGAAGCCCGTCACCGGGGGCTGCAAATGAGACGCCCAAACAGACACCGATCGCATTCCGGACGGCCGGGGTTGCGCATGCATCACCGACGCATCGCCGTCGCAGCGCTGCTCGCGTGCGCGTTGGCACCCGCGCTGGCCAGCGCCTGCTCCAGCTGCGGCTGCTCGCTCAACTCGGACTGGTCCAGCCAGGGCTACGCCACCAGCACCGGCCTGCACCTCAGCGTACGCGAGGACTATTTCGACCAGTCGCGGCTGATGCACGGCACCAGCACGGTCAGCGCCGGCGCGTTCGCCTACCCCACCGACGAGGAAGTGCAGCGCAAGACCATCAACCACACCACCCTGCTGGGTGTGGACTACAACTTCTCGCGTTATTGGGGCATTTCGGCCCAGTTGCCTTATACCGACCGTTACCACCAGACCATTGCCGGAGGCGACACCGGCATCTCCACCTCCGATGCGCGGGGCATCGGCGACCTGCGCCTGCTCGCGCGCTACCAGGGTTTCAGCGACGACGCCGGCCTCGGCCTGCAGTTCGGCGTGAAATTGCCCACCGGCCGATTCACCCAGGACTTTGCGGCGGGCCCGCAGGCCGGCCAGCTACTCGACCGCGGCCTGCAACTGGGCACGGGCACTACCGATGCGTTGGTAAGCGTCTACAAGTTCGGCTACCTCGGCGACTCGCTAGCCTACTTCAGTCAGGCCATGGCGCAGGTCGCACTTGGTGCGCGGGATGGCTTTCGTCCCGGCAATTCGCTCAACATCGACTTCGGCCTGCGCTACCTGGCCACGGGACGCCTCACGCCACAGCTGCAGCTCAACATCCACAGCGAGCAGCGCGAAAGCGGCAGGCAGTCCGACCGTCCCAACAGCGGCGCATCGTATGCCTACCTGAGTCCGGGCATCAGCGCGAAGCTCACGTCGCGACTGGAGGTCTTCGCGTTCGTCCAGTTGCCTGTATGGCAACGCGTCAATGGCCTGCAGCTGGAGCCACGCCGGCTATGGTCGCTGGGTGCGCGGTATCGCTTCTGACCAGCCTTCCTCCGACGCGGACCGCTGGGCCGCCGCGCCAGGCCCGGCGCGCCCACTCAACCGCATCCGGTTCCGACCAGGTACCGCGAATACCGCGCGTGTCGGCTGCCACCTTGTGCGATCCACCGCGGAAACAAAAAACCCCGCCGAGGCGGGGCTTTTTGCTCAAATGCCAACCAGCTCAGGCCGACTTCTTCTTCGGCGCGGCCTTCTTGGCGGCGGCCGGCTTGGTCACGGTCGGCTTGGCGCCCACCACGGCCGGCAGTACGCCGTGCGCACGGGTATTGCCGTAGCTGCCGCGATAGGTCTTGCCGCGACGGGTCTTGCGATCGCCCTTACCCATGGGGAACTCCTTGATTTATTGGATGAACGGCCTGCCATCATAACAGCGACGGAGGGTGCGGGATAGTCAGGAATGACCGTGTCCGGCACAGTCTCCGGTGGTATCGAGACACTTGCCGGGGTCGATCTGCACGGTCACGTGCTGGATCCCGAAACGTTCCAGCAGCATCCGCTTGATCGCCTGCAGGACCTGCACGCCGTCGGCATGCTCATCAAGTTCGGCATGCACGGTGGCCATGCGCGAACCCGAGGCCAGCTGCCACACATGCAGGTGGTGGACGTCGCGGATGCCCGGGTCGGCCGTGCGCAGCGACGCCTCCACCAACGCGCTGTCCATGCCGTCGGGCACGCCTTCCAGCAGGATGTGCGCGGACAACCGCAGCAACCGCCATGCACTGCCCAGGATCAGCAGCGAAACCAGCAGTGACAGCACCGGATCGGCCCACAACCAGCCAAACCAGCGGATCGCCAGCGCCGCCAGCACCGCTGCCAGCGAGCCGAGCAGGTCGCCCAGCACATGCAGGCGGGCCCCGGCCAGGTTGACATCGTCGTGCGCATGCCCGTGCAGCGTGCGCAGCACCAGTGCATTCACCAGCAATCCCGCGATCGCAACGGCCAGCATGATTCCGGAGAGGATCTCCCCGGGGTGCAGCAGCCGCACGATCGCCTCGTAGACGATCCAGCCGACCAGCACGAACTGGCCCAGTGCACTGACGAAGCCCGCCAGCACCTCCATCCGGCCATAACCGTAACTGCGCCGCGCGTCGGCCGGCCTGGTCGCCATCCACGCGCCGACCACCGCCAGCAGCAAGGCCAGCGCATCGACCATCATATGGCCGGCATCGGCCAGCAGGGCCAGCGAACCTGACCACGCGCCGCCGACCACCTCGACCACCATCATCACGGCAGTCAACACGAATGCAAACAATAGCTTGCGACCGCGCCCAGCGGACGTAACGGCGTGGTCGTGCACATGTGCATGGTGCACGTGATCGTGCTGGTGGCCGGCGTGGGCGGTGTTCATGCCTGCATGCTAGGAACGGTCGCCACCGTTACACAATCACCACGTTCAATGCGCGCACTGCGGACCATGCACGTGGGTGTCGAGGTTGCGGCTGTCCAGCCGCAGGTTGGCGAAGTGCGCGCCGGCGAGCAGCAGGCCGCCACAGGTCACCAGCACGCTGTGCAGGAGCGGCGCGGAACCGTCGATGTAGATGATGCCTAGCAGCAGCAGCGCCAGTCCCGGCGCGGCCAACCGCAACGGCAATGGGCGCTGGTGCCGGCGATAGCCGCGGATCAGGACGAACGAGGCCAGCACACAGGCGCACAGCACGAAAGCGCGCTCGAAACCATGGTCAGCCAGGAATTCCAGGCCCAGCAGCGGCAACAGCGCGAGCACGAAGGGCAGCAGCGCGCAGTGGATCGCGCACAGGAAGGAAGCCGTCGCGCCAACGCGATCGGCAGCGTGCCACCAACGGGATTTGTTCGCCTGCTCGGAATCCATCGACCTGCCCCGGCGCCGCCAGACATGGCGGCTCGCTACCCGGCGGTACATATGTTACGTTATAACATTACTGAACGCCACACCCGATGACCGCCAGGTTCAGGTTTTGAGGCAATGCCGGCAGGTGCCGTGGACTTCCAGCGTCTGCGCCTGCGGACGGAAGCCGAACGCCTTCGCCTGCGCCTCGATAAGCTCGGCGACCCGTTCGTCGCAGACTTCCTGGGCGCTGGAGCAGGTATCGCAGATCAGGAACGGCACCTGATGCGCCTCGGCCGGGTGGTGGCAGGAGACGAACGCGGTGATCGATTCCAGTTTGTGAATGAAGCCGTTCTCGAGCAGGAAGTCGAGCGCGCGATAAACCGTGGGCGGCGCCGCGTTGCCGTGCCTCTCGCGCAGCTGGTCGAGCAGGTCGTAGGCCTTGACCGGCTTGTGTGCGGCCGCGATCAGTTCCAGCACCTCCTTGCGCAACGGGGTCAGGCGCAGGCCGCGCTCTTCGCTGGCATGCTCCACCGCGCGCACGAAACCCTTCGCATCGTGGTGATGCGGATGGGTCGGGTGCGGGTTGTGGGCGACATCGTGGCTCAAGCGTTTCACCTCGTACTCGATCATACACTGCGCCCGTTACGCCGACCGCCGGAGTTCAGCGCGGCAACGGTGGCGGCCGCAGCGGGGGCTTGGGCCGAATCAGGATCACGATCCAGCCGATCGGCCCGAGTACCCATGCCCACACGATCCCTTCGACCAAGCGGCCGCGCCACCAGCCGAGCAGCGCGCCCACCGCGACGAACAGCAGGCTCCACCAGAACATGGCTGCCCATGGCAGCATATTCAACAGGTTGAAGAAGATGTGCCAGAACGCACCCGGCGCGTCGGGGTCGACGCCATGGGTGGCCCTGGCCAGCAGTTCGTCCACGTCGGGCTCAGTACGTCATCGGCATGGCTGGCAGGTCATCCCTGCGCGATGGCGATCGCGGCGTCGATGCGCTGTAGCGCCTCGCCGCGGCCGGCCAGGTAGATCGTATGCTCGATCGACGGCGAGACCTGGGTACCGGTCATCGCCACCCGCAAGGGTTGGGCGATCTTGCCCATGCCCAGCTCCAGCTTCGCCGCCACCTGCTCGATCACCTGGTGGATCGGTTCCGGCTTCCATTCGCAGCCGGCCAGCAACGCTTTCGCCGCAGCGAGCACGGCCGCTGCGCTGTCGTTTTTCAGGTGCTTGGCAACCGCCTTGTCGTCCCATTCGGCGATCGGCGCGTACCAGATCTTCGCGCGCTCGGCCATTTCCTTCAGCGTGTGCACGCGGTCGCGCAACGCCACGATCACGTCGACCGGCGCCGGGCCGTGCGACGTGTCGATGCCGGCGCGCTGCAGGTGCCACTCGAATTCGGCGGCCAGCGACTGCGGATCGTCCGTCTTGAGGTAGTGCTGATTGAGCCAGGCCAGTTTCTCGGTGTCGAAGCGCGAGGCGGCCTTGTTGACGTCGGCGATGTCGAACAGCGCGATCATCTCCTCGCGCGAGAAGATTTCCTGGTCGCCGTGCGACCAGCCCAGACGCACCAGGTAGTTCAGGATCGCGTGCGGCAGGAAGCCGTCGGCGCGGTACTCCATCACGCTGACCGAGTTGGTGCGCTTGGACAGCTTCTTGCCTTCCTTGTCCAGGATCATCGGCAGGTGCGCGAACTCCGGCACCTTCGCGCCCAGCGCGTGGTAGATGTTGATCTGCCGCGGGGTGTTGTTGACGTGGTCGTCGCCGCGGATCACCTCGGTGATGCCCATGTCGATGTCGTCGACCACCACGGCGAAGTTGTAGGTTGGCCAGCCGTCGGAGCGGAAGATCACCAGGTCGTCCAGTTCGCTGTTCGCCCACTCGATGCGGCCCTTCACCTTGTCGTCGAACACCACCGAGCCTTCGCCCGGGTTGCGGAAGCGGATCACGCGATTGGGATCTTCACGGAAGGGTTCATTGCGGTCGCGATAATAGCCGTTGTAGCGGGGCTTCTCGCCCCTTGCCATCGCGGCCTCGCGCATCGTCTCGATCTCTTCCTTGCTCTCGTAGGCGTAGTACGCCTTGCCGGCGGCGACCAGTTCGTCGGCGACCTGCTTGTACCGCGCCAGCCGCTGGGTCTGGTAGAACGGACCTTCGTCGGCGTCGAGGTCGAGCCAGTGCATCGCGTCGAGGATCGCCCGCACTGCCTCGTCGGTGGAACGCTCGCGGTCGGTGTCCTCGATGCGCAGGATGAACTCGCCGCCGCGACGACGCGATTCCAGCCAGCAGTACAGTGCGGTGCGCGCACCGCCGATATGCAGGAAACCGGTTGGGCTGGGGGCAAAACGGGTGCGGACGGTCATGGGAACTCGAGGGATGCGGAGCGAAGTGATGGATTTTAGCCGATACCGGGGCACACGCCGGTGCTGCGCCCTGCATGCGCATCGACGCATTCGCCTGGCCGCACTCGCCACGCTCATGTCGGGCCTTGCCCTGCCCGCGCTGGCGGGCAATCCGGGCTACGACCGCCCCGGCTACGGTTTCACGCCCGTCGTGCTGGGCGCCGGCGACATCACCGTCGAACAGGGACTGCCGGACTGGAGTCGCAGCCGGCAGGACCGCATCACCAGCTCGCAGTACAGCGCCGACAGCCTGCTGCGCATTGGCATCGGCGGCCCGCTGGAACTGCAGCTTGGCAGCTCACCGTGGAATTCGTTGCGGCAAAGCGGCGCCGGCAGCGGCGAGCGCAGCCAGGGGCATGGCGACACCACACTCGGGCTGAAACTGGCCCTGCCTTCCTCGAGCGCGGCCTTCAGCTGGGGCCTGCTGGGCAGTGTGGAATTCACCGATGGCGCGAAGGCATTCCGCAGCACCCATCGCCAATACCTGCTCGGCGCGCAGTTCAACCTGCAGGCAAGCGAACGCAACTCGCTGGGCCTGTATCTGCAGGACGTGCGCAATGCCGGCACGGACAGCACCACCGTGGCGGTCAGCGACAACTGCGCACTGGGCAAGACGCTGACGCTGTATGCCGAGGCCGCGTGGCTGCACGCGCCGGATCAGAGCGGCGGGACGGTTGCCGGTGCCGGGCTGGCTTGGATGATCACGCCGCGCGTGCAGTTCGACGCCGGCTTCGATCGTCGCGTGGGTGGAGCGGCGCCCGAATGGCAGACCAATCTCGGCGTGGCGATCTATTTCGGGCACTGAGCGCGCGCAGCGAGCCGGCACATTCCCGAGATCACTTGACGTGGATGGTGATCTTCTTCGACACCACGGCCGGCTCGAACGGCACGTGGTTCTGGTCGCCCAGTTCCAGTTGCAGTGTATGCGTGCCCGGGGTGAGCTTCAGCGTGGTCTGGGTCTGGCCGCCGCCGAAGTGGAGGTGGTTGGCATCGTTGGGAATCGGCTGGCCGGCAACGGGCAGCTCCTTCACGTCGACCAGCAGATGGTGGTGGCCGGTGTGCTCCTTGGCCACGCCGGCCGGTGCCACGCCCATGCCCTTGAGGCCGAAACGCACGGTGACTTCCTGCCCCACGGTGGCACCGTTGGCGGGCGAGATGATGTAGACCTCGGCACCGCTGGGCGCCGGGGTGACCGGCAGGCCGGCGGGAGCATCCGCGGCCAGCGCGGCACCGGCCAGTCCGGTCAGAGCAAGTGCAAGCAGGATTCGCTTCATCGTCGTTCTCCAGCGGGAAAGGATGGCCCAGTGTAAGCGCTGCGGCGCGCGCACGGCAGCCGCACGTCACCGCGACGTCATGCACCCGCCATGCCGCCGCAACCCGAACCGGTGAAGCTGCGTCCAGCCAGCACTGGGTACCGTCATGCGCATCGGCATCGTCAGCGAAACCTATCCACCGGAAATCAACGGCGTCGCGCTTACCGTGCACAGCCTCGCCGCCGGACTCGCCGCGCGCGGCCACAGTATCGACCTGATCCGTCCGCGCCAACCGCAACCCTTTCTCGATGAAGCCGGCATCGACGTGCTCGAACTGCGCGGTGGCGCGCTGCCTCGTTACCCGGGCCTGCGCTTCGGCCTGCCGGCCGGCCGCACGTTGCGCCAGCACTGGCGGCGGCAGCGCCCCGACGCGGTGTACGTCGCCACCGAGGGACCGCTCGGCTGGTCGGCCATGCGCGCTGCCAGGGAACTGGGCATTCCGCTCAGCAGCGGCTTCCATACCCGCTTCGACAGCTATGCCGGCCACTACGGCGTGGGCCTGCTCACGCCGCTGGTGCGCGGCTACTTGCGCCGCTTCCATCAGCGCGCCGCCGCCACGCTGGTGCCGACCGATGCGCTTGCACGGGAGCTGCATGCCATGGGTATCGGCAATGCCCGCCTGCTGCGCCGCGCGGTGGACACGCAGCTGTTCCATCCGCACCGGCGCGATGACGCCCTGCGCGCCAGCTGGGGCGTGGCCGCCGCCACGCCGGTGGTGCTGTATGTCGGACGCATCGCGCCGGAGAAGAATCTCGAACTGGCGGTACAGGCCTTTCGCGCGATCCGCCAGCAGGTGCCGCAGGCGCGCTACGTCTGGGTCGGCGACGGCCCGGCCCGCGACGCGCTGCAGGCCGCGCATCCGGATTTCATCTTCGCCGGCGTGCAACGCGGCGAGGCGCTGGCGCGGCACTACGCCAGCGCCGACCTGTTCCCGTTCCCCAGCCTCAGCGAGACCTTCGGCAACGTGATCATCGAGGCGCTGGCCGCCGGCCTGCCGGTGGTGGCGTACGCCGAAGGCGCCGCGCGCGAGCATCTCGCCGACGGCATCAACGGCTACTGCATCGCGTCGGGCAACGCCGCGGCCTTCATCGAGGCGGCGGCCACTCTGGCCGGCAACCCGGCGCTGATCCGGCACATGGGCCGCGCCGCCCACGCCGGCATGGCCGGGCTTTCGCCAGACGCGGTGATCCGCGATTTCGAAACCCTGCTGCGCGAGATGGCCGAGGAGAACCCGCATGAACACGCCACCGTCGCCGCCCACGTCTGAGCTTGTGCCCGGGCCGCGCTTCGCGCTGGACCGCCGCGTCTGCGTGATCGCCAACCACTGGGGCGCCCGGCGCATGGTGGGCCTGTTCTTCGGCATGATCAGCCGGCTCGGTGACGGCGTGTTCTGGTACGCGCTGATGGCCGCGCTGGCCGTGCTCGGTGGCCACCGCGGCATCGCCGCGGCCGCGCATATGGCAGTCACGGGACTTGCCGCCCTGCTGCTGTATCGCCTGCTGAAGCGCTGGACGCGCCGCCCGCGGCCTTATCGCGCCTGTCCCGGCGTGATCGCGCATGTGCCGCCGCTGGACGAATTCAGTTTTCCCTCCGGGCATACCCTGCAGGCGGTGGGTTTCAGCATCGTGGCGCTCGCCTGGTATCCGCCGCTGGCGCCGCTGCTGCTGGGCTTCACCGCGCTGGTCGCCGTCTCGCGGGTGATCCTCGGGCTGCATTATCCCAGCGACGTGCTGGCCGCGATCGTCATCGGCAGCGCACTGGGCGGTGCATCGCTGTGGCTGATTCCGGTGATGCCCTGATCCATACGCTGGCCATTCTGTAAGCACGCCGTCACGACTTCCTTTGCGCTCAGGCAGATAGGCCACTTCTCCACAGGCTTTACCGGGCATGCTCCACAGCGACTGTGGAGAACTCGTCGTGCAAGCCTTCTCGCTGGGCAAAAAATCGACAATGCGTGACAAGTGGTTGTCGACAAAGGTGTGCTGCATGGTTGTCCACAGGCTTGTACAGGAGGGGCACACAGCGACTGTGGACAACTGCCGTGCAGCACTCGAAAGAGCGATCGGCGCACGCGCGAAATCATCGCGCCACACTGCGTGTTTTCTGACCAGCGCGTAGCAAGTCACTGATGGACAAGCGACAAACATGGCTTGTCCACAGGCTTTGCCGAGCATACTCCACAGCGGCTGTGGAAAACCTTGGCTCGCAGACGACGATGCCGCCTGACGGCGGCATCGCATCGCTACAGCAAGGTGATCCTGCTTACGCCGCGCGCGGCGTCTTCATCAGGATGCCGAGCAGGTCGGCCAGCTTGTCGCGCATCTCGCGGCGGTCGACGATCAAGTCGATCGCGCCGTGATCGAGCAGGAACTCCGATCGCTGGAAGCCTTCCGGCAAGGTCTCGCGCACGGTCTGCTCGATCACGCGCGGACCGGCGAAGCCGATCAGCGCCTTTGGCTCGCCGATGTTGATGTCGCCGAGCATCGCCAGGCTGGCGGAGACGCCGCCGGTGGTCGGATTGGTCAGCACGCTGATGTACGGCACGCCGGCATCACGCAGGCGCGCCAGCGCGGCCGAGGTCTTGGCCATCTGCATCAGCGAGAACAGTGCCTCCTGCATGCGCGCACCGCCGGTGGCGGAGAAGCACACCAGCGCGCTGCGGTCGGCCAGCGCGCGTTCGGCGGCGCGGGCGAACTTCTCGCCGACCACCGAACCCATCGAGCCGCCCATGTAGGCGAACTCGAACGCCGTCGCCATCAACGGGCGGCCCTTGAGCCGGCCACTCATCGCGACCATCGCGTCCTTCTCGCCGATCTTCTTCTGGGTCGCGACGATGCGGTCGCGATACTTCTTGGAATCGCGGAACTTCAGCGGATCGGTCGGCTCCAGGCTGGCCCACAGTTCCTGCGCCGAACCCTCGTCGAGCAGGGCGTCGAGCCGCGCACGCGCGCTGATGTAGTGGTGGTGACCGCACTTGGGGCAGACCATCAGGTTGCGTTCCAACTCCGGCTTGTACAGCACCGTGCCGCAGCCGCCGCACTTCTCCCATACGCCCTCGGGCACCGAGCCCTTGCCGCCGTTCGAAGCCTGCGGTCGGGTGCGCGGGTTCATGATTTTCTGCAGCCAATTCATTGCATCACCTGACTATTCGTGAGCGCGCCGCCAGCCGGCGGTGCGTACTCTCAATGTGCATCCAGCGCGGCGCGGATCGGCGCCAGAAACGCCTGCACGCGCTGGGCAATTTCTTCGGCACCCGTCGCCCCGGCCAGTCGATCCACCAGTGCGCTGCCGATCACCACCGCATCGGCGAAACCGGCGATTGCTTTCGCGCTCGCCGCATCGCGGATGCCGAACCCGACCGCCACCGGCGCCTTCGCTCGGGCGCGGATATCCGCCACGCGCACCGCGATGTCGCCGGTGCTCAAGTGTGCCGCACCAGTGATGCCGGAGAACGAGACATAGTACAGGAAACCCTCGGCTGAACCGCACAACTGCGCCATACGCGAGGGTGCGGTAGTCGGCGCGGCGAGCAGGATCTGCTGCAGTCCGGCATCACGCAACGGCTGCAGAACGGCAGACTCCTCCAGCGGGCAATCGACCAGCAACACGCCATCGACGCCGGCCTGCACCGCCTCCTGCGCGAAGCGCGCGTAGCCATGGATCTCGACCGGATTGAGGTAACCCATCAGCACGATTGGCGTGTCCGCATCGCGCTGGCGGAACGTGGCGACCCAGCCAAGCACCTCGGCCAGGCCCACGCCTTTTTCGATCGCCCGCTCGCTGGCGTGCTGGATCACCGGGCCATCCGCCATCGGGTCGGAGAATGGCACGCCAAGCTCGATCAGGTCGGCACCAGCATCGACCAGCGCGTGCATCAGCGCCACCATGTGTGCGGGCGACGGATCGCCGGCGGTGACAAACGGAATCAGGCCGGTACGGCCGGCGGCTTTCAGCGCGGCGAAGCGTCGGTCGATGCGGCTCATACCTCGACTCCTTCGCGCGCAGCGATTGTGTGCACGTCCTTGTCGCCGCGACCGGACAGGTTGCACAGCACGATGCCGTCCTTCGGATATTCGCGCGCCAGCTTGATCGCCTGCGCCACCGCGTGGCTGGACTCCAGCGCCGCCAGGATGCCTTCGGTGCGCGCCAGCAGATGGAACGCGGCCAGCGCCTCATCGTCGGTCACCCCGACATAGTCGGCGCGGCCGGCGTCCTTCAGGAACGCGTGCTCGGGGCCGACGCCGGGATAGTCGAGGCCGGCCGAGATCGAGTGCGTCTCGGTGATCTGGCCGTTGTCGTCGCACAGCACGTAGGTGCGGTTGCCATGCAGCACGCCGGGCCGGCCCGCGGCCAGCGATGCCGCGTGATGTCCGGTGGCGATGCCTTCGCCCGCCGCCTCGGCACCGACGATGCGCACGCCGGCGTCGTTGAGGAAGGCGTGGAACAGGCCGATCGCGTTGGAGCCGCCACCGACGCAGGCGGTCAGCACATCCGGCAGGCGACCGTATTCCTCCAGCATCTGCGCGCGCGCCTCGCGCCCGACGATCGCGTTGAAGTCGCGGACCATCAGCGGATACGGATGCGGACCGGCCACCGTGCCGATGATGTAGAAGGTGTCGGCGACGTTGGTGACCCAGTCGCGCATCGCCTCGTTCAGCGCATCCTTCAGCGTTTTCGAGCCGGAAGTCACCGGCACCACCTCGGCGCCGAGCAGCTTCATGCGGTAGACGTTGATCTTCTGCCGCTCGATGTCGGTGGCGCCCATGTAGACCACGCACTTCAGGCCCAGCCGCGCGGCCACCGTGGCGCTGGCCACGCCGTGCTGGCCGGCACCGGTTTCGGCGATGATGCGGGTCTTGCCCATGTTGCGCGCGACCAGCGCCTGGCCCACGGTGTTGTTGATCTTGTGCGCGCCGGTGTGGTTCAGGTCCTCGCGCTTGAACAGGATGCGCGCGCCGCCGACGTGCTGCGACAGCCGTTCGGCGTGGTAGATCGGACTGGGCCGGCCGACGTAGTGCTTGAGGTCGCGGTCGAGTTCGGCGATGAACGCCGGATCGTCGCGCAGGCGCAGGTACGCCTCGGTCAATTCCGCCAGCGGCGCCATCAGGGTCTCGGCGACGTAACTGCCACCGTAGTTGCCGAAGCGGCCGTGCGCGTCGGGGTAAGCGTTGTAATCCACGATCTTGCTCATGTAGTCACTCGGTAGCATGCCGCAGTGCGGCAAGCAGCCATCTTAGCGGCAAGCCCGCCTGATGGGTCACAGATAGCGCCGGATGGTTTCCCTCAAATCGGCCAGTTGCTCGGGCGTCAGCGGGCCGAGTATCCCGCGCCGGCCGGCGGGGATGTGCGCAGCGGGATCCTCGTCGCCGAATACGTAGTAGTCCAGCAACGTCTTCCACGCCGCCCGTTCCGCGGGCGGCAGCGCGCGGAAGGCGAGAATGCAGTGCATCAGGCAGCCCAGCGCCGTGTCCGGTGCGTAGCCGCCGGCAGGCACGGTCTTCCACCAATAGTTCACCAGCGCGTTGATGCGCTCCAGCGACTCGACGTGGTGCCACCACATCGGCGGGATGTAGATCGCGTCGCCGGGGTGCAGGTCCGCCACTTGCGCCTCGGCCAGGGCCAGTTTCAGCCGGGGATAGCGCGGATCGTCGGGGCGATCGAGCCGGGCAATGCTTATTGCCGCGCCGGTCGGCGCGAAATCCAGCGGCCCGACGTACAGGTTGCGCGCCTGCTCCGGCGCAAACAGCGTAAAGCGCCTGACCCCACACGCCACGCAGGCGACGTTGTGGTATTCGTCGAAATGGGCCGGCGTGGTGACCTTGTTGCCGATCCAGATGCGCGGCTGGATGCCGCGGTCGAGCAAGGGAAGCGAGTGATCGTCCAGCCATCCCGGCAGGCAAGCGGAGATCAAGGCGCTCTGCATCGCCAGGCCAGGCGCATCCGGCTGGCGACTGTACTGCGCCAGCCGCTGCAACCCCTGGCTGATCGAGACGCGGTGATGGGCGTAGTTGAAGCCATCGAACGCCGCGTTGTAACCGATCACCCCGCCCTCGCCCGGCGGCATCAGCAGCGCGTCGACCTCGCTGCCGTTGTCCAGACGCGCCAGCCCCCGGGCGAACGCGTCGTCCGACTGCCGCGCCCAGCCCACCATCGGCCAGTCACGGCACAGGCCGCGCATGACCAGCGGGCGCTCACGACCGACCAGGTCGGCGGGTGCGAGCGGTTGGCCGGTATCGTGATGCTCCTCGATCGCCGCGGGCACGCCATTCACTCCGCGTCGGCCGTGCGCACCGCACGGATGAAGGCTTCCAGCCGTGCCGGATCCTTGATCCCAGGCGCCGACTCCACCCCGCTGGCCACGTCCACCGCCCAGGGACGCGCCCCGCGCACGGCGTCGCCCACGTTGCCTGCGTGCAAGCCACCGGCCAGGATCAGCGACTGCATGAGGCCGCCCGGCAACAGCGACCAGTCGAAGGTCTTGCCGCTGCCGCCGGCCTCGCCGGCAGCATGGCCGTCCAGCAACAGCCCGGCGGCATGTGGATAGTCGTGCAGGCGCGGCAATGCCGCTGCACCCTCGCCCATCGCAATCGCCTTCAGGAACGGATGGCCAAACTGCGCGCACCAGTCGTCGCTTTCGGCACCGTGGAACTGCAGCAGCGTGGGCTGCACCTCGTCGAGCACCTGCCGTACCAGGCGCGCCTCGTCGTCCATGAACAACGCGACGGTGGCGACGAACGGTGGCACCGCTGCGACGATCGCGCGCGCCTGTGCCAACGCCACCTGCCGTTTGCTGCGCGCGGTGAACACCAGCCCGATCGCATCGGCACCGAGGCGCGCGGCGAGCAGCGCATCCTCGACCCGGGTCATGCCGCAGCACTTGATGCGGGTCACTAGACGTCTCCCATCAGGCAGACTTCCGGTGGCAGGCCCCAATGCACCTCGTAACGCGGGCCGATGAAGGTCAGTCCGGTAGCCGGCGCGGTCGGCCCGGCCACCTGGCGGTCGCAACCAGCCAGCAGTTCGGCCATCCACTCGACTGGTTGCTCGCCGCGGCCGATCGGCAACAGCGAGCCGACGATATTGCGCACCATGTGATGCAGGAACGCGTTCGCCTCGATGTCGACGAACAACTGCTCGCCTTCGCGCCGCACGCTCACCGCAAGCACGCTGCGGCGCGGGTGCGCGGCCTGGCAGGACAAGGCACGGAACGCACTGAAGTCATGCTCGCCGAGCAAGGCCTGGGCGGCGGCGTGCATGCGTCGCGCATCCAGCGGCAGGCGCTCCCAGGTGACGTAGCGCGCGTCCAGCGCAGCACGCACCGGTCGGTTCAGGATGTGATAACGGTAGCGCCGGCTGCGCGCCGCGTAACGCGCGTGAAAGCTGCCGAGCACCGGCTGCGCCCACAGCACCGCCACGCTGCCCGGCAGGTTGGAACAGGCACCCAGTATCCAGCCGCGCATGTCACGGCGCGCCTCGGTATCGAAGTGCACGACCTGGCAGCGGCCATGCACGCCGGCGTCCGTACGCCCCGCGCAGCTGACCTCGACCGGATGCGCAGCGACCTTCGACAGGGCCTGTTCCAGCACCCCCTGCACGCTGGCCTCCGCCTTCAGGCGCTGCCAGCCGCTGAAATCGGTGCCGTCGTATTCGATGCCGAGAGCGATGCGCATGGGGTCGTGCAGGAATTCGCCGAAAGAAGAAAGATTAGCAGCCCGCAACGGAATCGGGCCGGCAAGCGCCGGCCCGATTCATCCCGCGGATCGCGCCGACTGCTCAGTGCAGGCTGTCGAGCAGACGCTTGGCGACGTCCTTCTGCATCTGACTGCCTTCCTTGACCACCTCGCCCAGCATCGCGCGGGCGCCCTCGGCGTCGCCCATGTCGATGTAGGCGCGAGCCAGGTCGAGCTTGGTGTCCACCGGGTCGTCGTTGAACTCGCCCAGGTCATGACCCGGGTCGGCGGCCTGCATGCTGTCCTCTTCCTCGAAATGCCAGCTCGATGCCGGCTCGGCAAACACCGGTCGCTCCGCTGCCAGCGGCGCAACCACGGTGGCATCGTCCGAAACCGCGGCCGGATGGGACGCCGGTTCGGCAACGGGCTGGGTCAGGTCGAAGTTGAAGTTGTACTCGCTGACCCGTTTCGGCCCGCCCGACGGCAACGGCGGCATCGAGGAGACCAGCGTGGGGGCATCGCTCTCGTCGGCATAGTCGTCGATGTTGAACTCGCCGTGCGACTCGGCATCGCCATGCGCTGCCGACTCGGCGTGATGATCAAACAGCGGGTGGCCGGGCACCAAGTCCTCGCCCATGTGCAGCACGTCCTGCCATTCGTCCTGGTGCGGGTCGGTGATATGGGCGTGCATCGCTTCGGCAGCCGCTTCGAAATGCTCGATGTCACGGCGCGAGTAATACAGGGTGACCAGCTCCAGGTGCAGGCCGATGTCATCCGGATGCTCGGCCAGCTGGTCGAGCAATTCGTCCTGATCGACGTCGTCGCCCAGGAGGTCCTGGTCGGCGGTGGACGTCGAGCTGAACCGATCCGCCAGCGACGAGGCGGACTTCGACGCGGCAACCCCCGACTTGCGCCGACGGCCCAGCATGGCCAGCAGGATCAGCAGCACGATCGCGCCGGTTCCGGCCGCCCATGCCCAGGTCTGCATGTACCACGGCTGCTCGATTACCGGCACGCTGGCCGGTGGCCTGGCGGCGGCCTTCTCCACCGGCTTGACCGGCGCCGGTGTCGCGATCGCTGTGGTCACCACGGACGCCCCGCTGGCCGGCACCGTGGCCAGGCTGGATGCGCCGGCCGGCGTGGCGGTCGCCGTCGCGACCGAGCCGGCGGCGACCGGCACCGCAACAGCGGTGGCGGCGGTGCTGGCGGTGGCGGTTTCCAGACTTTCCGCCGGCGTCGTCGCCAGCGCGGCCTTTGCCACGCTGGCGGCGGCCACTGGGGCCGCTGCCGGCGACGTGCCGGCGGCGTTGCGCGCAGCGGCCAGCTTGGCCTGCAGCTCTGCGATCTCGTTGTCCTTCAGCGACAGCAGGCGCTCGTTCTTGCTGTTGATGTCCGCCAGGTCTTTCAGGCGGGTCTTCAGATCGGTGCTCTGCTGCTGCAGGCTGACCAGGCTTTCCTGGGTCCGCAGGAGGTCCTGATGAAGGCTGGCCCTGGATTTGTCGACGGCTTCGCCACCCCGGGTTCCCGTGCTGCTGCCTTCCTTCGCCGGCACCAGCGCAAGCCGGTCACCGCTTTCGGGCGCACTGGCGGGAGCACCGGCACTGGAGGCACGGGCCGCGGCGTCAGCCACGACCGAAGGCTTGCCCGGCGCGCCGGCGCGCCAGTCGCTGTTCTGGCGGCGCACTTCGGCCACGGCGGCGGCGATCGTCATGGCCTGCGCCTCGGCCGACGTCGGCACGCGCAACACCGCACCGCTCTTCAGCGCATTGATGTTGTCGTGGTAGAACGCGTCAGGGTTGGCCTGTTGCAACGCCAGCATCATCTGCAGCACGTCGACGCCGGTGGGCGCCACGCTGCGCGCGATGCCCGACAGCGTCTGGCCGCGCTCGACCGGACCGTACTGGCCATTGCCGGCGACCGCCGCAGCAGGCTTCGGCGCCGGCGCGGCTGCGGCTGCCACCGGCTTGGGCGTGGCGACCGCCGGGGCCGCAGCCGGGACTTTCGGGTGCTGCGCCGGCTGGCGCGAGGCTGGTGCGGCGGCTGACGTCTGCGCATTCGGCGGATCGAGCAGGATGGCGTACTCACGCACGCTCTTTCCGCCCTTGCCGTTCACTTCGACCAGCAGGTCGAGGAAGGGATCTTCCACCGGTGTGCTGCTGGTGATGCGGATGACCGGTTGGCCGGTACTGGCACCAGTCACGCTGAAATGCAGCGGGATCGTGGTGCGCCCACCGACGATGCCGGCGCGGGCAAATTCCTCGCTGGAGGCCAGTTGGGCGGTGAGGTTCTGCAACTCCGCCGGACTGCCGGGATGCAGGGGGATCTCGGCCAGCAGTGGCTGACCCAGTGCCGACTTGACCTGGATCTGGCCAAAATCCATGGCCATCACCTGGCTGCTGCCCAGTGCCAGCGCGATCAGCATCGACAATTTCAACGAACGATTCATTGCGTGTTCCCCCGAACGATCCTGGCGCAATTCTCTAGATGGTGTTGCCGCAATGGCGGCCACGGCCCCAAACGAGGTGCCACTTTAGTTATATGCAGGCCAATCAACAATAGCTGCAACGAATACTTGCAGTGCATTGCTGCGGCATGTTCTCACCGCTGGCTACTTTCAATGCGCGCCCGCAGCCGATCCGGCCTGCAGCTCGTGCAGCTGCCTTTGCAGCTCGGCGATGGCCTGGTCCTGCTGCCGCAGGCGTTCGGCAGCTCGCTTGCTGTCCGACTCCTGCTGGCCGAGGTCCTGCTCCAGTCGCTTCACCTCGGCCTGGCGGCTGGCCAGCTGCTGCTGGGCCGTCGGCAACGGCTTCGCTGGCGCCCGGGCCGCCGGCGGCGGCTTCCCCTGGCTGCCGGCCCAGACTGCAGGTGCAGCCATAAACCCCATGATGACAACGGCTTGCGTCCAACGCATCTCAGAGATAATCCTCGATCAACAATTCGGCGATCTGCACCGCATTCAGCGCCGCACCCTTGCGGATATTGTCCGAGACGATCCACATGTCCAGCCCGCGCTCATGCGAGATGTCCTCGCGGACGCGCCCCACGAACACCGCGTCGTTGCCGGCGGCCTCGCCCACCGGGGTCGGATAGCCGCCCGGCTTGCGCTCGTCCAGCAGCACCACGCCCGGCGCCTGCCGCAGCAGTTCGCGGGCCTGTTCGGCGGTGATCTTGTCGCTGGTCTCGATATGCACCGCCTCGGAATGGCCATAGAACACCGGCACGCGCACCGCGGTCGGATTCACCTGGATCGACTCGTCCTCCAGGATCTTGCGGGTCTCCCAGACCAGCTTCATCTCTTCCTTGGTGTAGCCGTTCGGCTGGAAGTCGTCGATCTGCGGGATCACATTGAACGCGATCTGGACCGGGAATTTCTTGCCCGGTTCCACGCTTTGGAAGTTCAGCAGTGCCGCGGTCTGCCCGGCCCAGCTCCTCCATTCCGCTGCGGCCGGCGCCGGATACCGACTGGTAGGTGGCCACGTTGATCCGCTCGATCTGCACCGCGCGGTGGATCGGCGCCAGCGCCACCAGCATCTGCATGGTCGAGCAGTTCGGGTTGGCGATGATGCCGCGGTTGGTGTACTGCGCGATCGCGTGCGGGTTGACCTCGCTGATCACCAGCGGGATGTCGTCCTGGTAGCGGAACTCCGAGGTGTTGTCGATCACCACCGCACCTGCCGCCGCCGCGCGCGGCGCGTGCTCGCGGCTGACCGAGCCGCCGGCCGAGAAGAAGGCGATGTCCACACCCGCGAAATCGTAGGTATCCAGCAGCTGCACGGTAATGTCCTTGCCGGCGAAGCTGACCTTGCCGCCGGCCGAACGCTCGCTGGCCAGCGGCACCAGCTCGCTGATCGGGAACTCGCGTTCGGCGAGGATCGCCAGCACGGCCTCGCCGACCGCGCCGGTGGCGCCGACCATGGCGACCTTGTAACTGCTCTTCTGACTCATGGATTGTCTGCTCGGGGATAGGTTGACGCGCCGGTCACTTGGCCAGCACGTTCGGATTGAGGATGGTGGGTGGCCGCCCGGCATGCGGGCCATGGCCGAACAGCGCCAGCACATTGTCCACCGCCAGGGCGGTCATGGCGCGGCGCGTTTCGGTGCTGGCGCTGGCGATATGCGGGCTGAGCACGACGTTGTCCAGTTCGAGCAGACCCGGGTGCAGCGCCGGCTCGCCCTCGAACACGTCCAGCGCGGCGCCGGCCAGGCGCCGCTCGCGCAAGGCCGCGACCAGCGCCCCGTCGTCCACGATGCCGCCCCGGGCCACGTTCACCAGCATCGCGGTCGGCTTCATCTGCACCAGCTCGGGCGTACCGATCGCATGCCGGGTCTGTACCGTCAGTGGCAGCGTCAGCATCAGAAAGTCGGACTCGCGCAGCAGCTGCTTTTTGTCGACGAAGCGCGCGTTGCAGGCGCGCTCGGTGGCCTCGGGTAGTGGCGAACGGTTGTGATACAGCACCGGCATCCCGAAACCGGCCGCGCGATGCGCGATGGCCTGGCCGATCCGGCCCATGCCAAGGATGCCCAGCGTGCGGCCGCGCACGTCCGTGCCCAGCCACGCCGTGAATTCGCTGCCATGCCAGTTGCCGGCGCGCAGCCATCGCTCGGCCGCGGTCATCCGCCGCGCGGCACCAAGCATCAGCGCCCAGGCGTAGTCGGCCACGCTCTCGTTGAGCACGTCGGCGGTGTTCGAGGCGGCGATGCCGGCTGCGCTGAGCGCGTCCAGGTCCAGGTTGTCGTAGCCGACACCGAGGTTGGCGACGATGCGCAGCCGCGTCGCACCGGCGATTTCCGCGGCGCCGATGCGTTCCTTCAGCCCTACGATCGCGGCGTCCTGCCCGGCCAGCTTTGCCGCTAGTTCCGCTGGGCTGAACTTGCGCTCCTCCGGCTCGGCCGTCACCTCGAAATACGGCTCGAGCCGGGCAACGATGCCGGGGAACGTGGGACGGGAAATCCAGACGCGCGGCTTGATGGTCATGTCGGTAGCGGCCACTCAGCGGCCCAGGGCGGGAACGATTTCATCGGCGGTCCAGAAATACGCCAGCGCCATCGCAAACAGGGTTCCGACCAGCCACAGCGCCCACCTTCTGCGCCGCCAGCCCTCTCGAAACGACGAGTACTGCATCGGGATATCTGCGATATACGCCGCGCAGTAGCACGCATTGGCAAGCACCGCCAAAACGAACAATGCCAACAGCTGTTCGAAGCTCCAGCCATCACGCAAACGCGGCCAGACCACCACCGCCCAACCCGCGACCACCAGCGCAAGCGCGACGTTGTAGGCGATGCGGCGTGGCTCCCAATAGCGAATCGCGTCGCTCAGGACCTCCCGAATCGACAAGCGCGATGGATCGGCATGGGATGCATTCGACGACACGGGCATGACCTTCTCCATTCGGCTCACGGAATCCGCGGTTCGACCGTGCCCACGTCGCCGCACTGCGCGCGATGGCGCAGCGCGTGATCGATCAGCACCAGCGCCATCATGGCCTCGGCGATCGGAGTGGCACGGATGCCGACGCAGGGATCGTGGCGGCCCTTGGTCACCACCTCGACCGGTTCGCCTGCCAGGTTCACGCTGTGGCCAGGAATCAGGATGCTGGAGGTGGGTTTGAGCACGATCGAGGCTGTCACCGGCTGGCCGCTGCTGATGCCGCCGAGGATGCCGCCGGCATGGTTGGACGCAAAACCGTCCATGCCCATCTCGTCGCGATGCTCGCTGCCGCGCTGGGCGACCGCAGCGAAGCCGTCGCCGATCTCGACGCCCTTGACCGCGTTGATCGACATCAGCGCGCTGGCCAGGTCGCCGTCCAGCTTGCCGTAGATCGGCTCGCCCCAGCCCGGCGGCACGCCGTCGGCGACCACGTTGACGCGCGCGCCGACCGAATCGCCGGACTTGCGCAGCGTGTTGATGTAGCTCTCCAGTGCGGGCACCTGCGCCGCGTCAGGCCAGAAGAACGGGTTCTGCTCCACCGCTTCCCAGTCGAACGCATCTGGCGTGATCTCGCCGATCTGTGCCAGATAGCCGCGCACGCGCACGCCGTGACGCTCGGCCAGCCACTTCTTGGCGACCACCGCCGCGGCCACGCGCATGGTGGTCTCGCGTGCCGAGGATCGCCCGCCGCCGCGCGGATCGCGGATGCCGTACTTCTGCCAGTAGGTGTAGTCGGCGTGACCGGGGCGGAAGGTCGCGGCGATCTCGCCGTAATCCTTGCTGCGCTGGTCGGTATTGCGGATCAGCAGCGCGATCGGCGTGCCGGTGGTCTTGCCTTCGTAGACGCCGGAGAGGATCTCCACCTCGTCCGCCTCGTGCCGCTGCGAGGTGTAGCGGCTGCGGCCGGTGGCGCGGCGCTCGAGGTCGCCGCGAAATTCCTCGGCGCTGATCGCCAGCCCGGGCGGACATCCGTCGATCACACAGCCGATCGCCGGCCCGTGACTTTCGCCGAAGGTGGTGACGGTGAAGAGCTTGCCGAAGGAATTGCTGGACATGGGCATCGGGATGTCAGGCGGGAGCCCGCACAGCTTAACCGCGATGGCGAACCGTTGCGCATCGACCGGGCGCGAAGACCAGCGACCGGCCGCTATTGCAAGGTGTACAGATACGCCGCGATATCGCGCGCGTCGCGCTCGGTCACGCCGGTATTCGGCATTGCATTGCCGGGCAACACGCGCTGCGGGTCGCGCAACCACAACATCAGGTTGTCGGGATTGTTGTGCAGGGTGCCAGCGATGTACGCGCGCTGGCCGAACTGGGTCAGCGGCGGGCCGACTGTGCCGTTCGCCTGCGACACCCCGGGCACGTTGTGGCAGGTGCCGCAGCCGTAGTGCTGGATCAGGGCTGGGCCGCGCGCGGGTTGCGCACCGCTGACCCGCCACGGCGACGTTGCCGCCTTGTCGTGACAGCCGCCCGACGCGAGCGCCACCAGCAGCACGGACAGCGTGCCGGCACCATGCAGCGCGCTGGTTCGCCGGCCCGCCTTCATCGCCGTCACCGCCTCGCGCTCGGCGTCGTGCAGCCAAGCCACGAACAACACTGTCATGGTGCCGGTGTAGATCAGGCCGGCGGGCACCCACATGATCAGACCCGCCAGCTGCTGGTCTTCCAGCAAGCTCAACCCCCACGCCAACGTCGTGTGGGCATGCACCAGATACACCGGCCGCGCCGCAAACGTGAGGATCGCGCCGAGCAGGCCCATCTGCATGCCGAGCGTGCCGACAAACAGCAGGCTCGACCCGTAGTCGAGCTGACGCCGTCCGTAAGGCGCCAGCACCAGCGACCAGAACGCCAGTGCGGTGAGGAAGAAACACAGATGCTCGCCGGCATGCACCCATGCGTTGTCGAGCGCCCAGCCGTACGGGCGGGCAGATGCCAGAACCACAGCGCAAAACTGGACAGGACCCAAACCACCAGCGGGCGCATCAGGAAACGAGTGCCGCGCTGCACCCCGGGCGCGCCCATCCAGAAACGGCCGATCGCGCGGCGCGCCGGCAGTCCGAACGCCCACAGCCATGCGGTCGTCGGGCGAGCCCATATCAGCAGAGGCGGCGCGACCAGGATCAGCAACATGTGCTGCAGCATGTGCGCCGAAAACAATTGATCGTCCAGCGTATCCAGTGGCGAAATCAGCGCCCCGAACAACACGCCGATGCCTGAGGCAAACGCGGCGCAGCGCCCGATGCCGAATACGCGCGCACGCGCGCACGCATCCATCCGAAGAAGGCCGCGCGCGTAACCGAACACCGCGATGGCCAGGCTCGCCAGCACCCAGCCTTCCCAGTTCCAGCCCAGTTGGCCTGCCCGGACACCGTGTGCGGCGGCCGGCGTCGCCAACACCACGCCCGCGAGCGCCTGCAACGGGCGTGACCACGCTGGAGGATTCAGCCGCTGCATACCGGCACCAACAGGATCACAGCCTGCGTGAACAGCAGCGCCATCAAAAACAAACCGCTGCAGATCATTCCACTCATTGCCATGAAGCGCGTGCGCCCTTCCCCGCTGTGCGCCGATCCTGGCTTCTCGTCGCTGGTGCGTTGCCAGCTGCGCCACGACACCAGCGCCGCTGCAATCGCCAGTACGAACGCCGCCGACGCTCATGCCCAGCAGAAAATCCCACGTGCCCGTCCATATCGGCAATGCCCGCGGCACGTAGCGCGGAAAGCACTGATGCCCGGTCAGCGCGGTGCCAACCAGCAGCTCGACATCCCACGCCAGCGGCGCGCCGACGATACCGAAACACAACGCCAGCAGACCGACGCGATGCCGGTGCGGCGCCGGATGCGCAGATATGCGGTAAACGGCAGGCCTCGTTCGCTCATGGCATCAACCCAGCCGCGGCGCGATATAGAACGTGAAGAACACGGCCAGCCAGGCCAATCGTGACGTAATGCCAGCAGATGACCCCGATCCAACGCGGAATCGACCGGTTCGTCGAAGTAGTCGAAACCCGTCCACAGCAGCAGCACTGACCAGGATCAGCGGAGCCGACCAGTACATGCGCCAAATGGAAACCGGTGATGGTGAAGTACAGCGAGCTGTAGACGCTGCTGGCTCAAGGTGTACGGCTGTCGGCCATTCGATCCCTCCAGCACGATGAACGCAATGCCCAGCAGCACGACAGCACGAATCCGGCGATCAGTTGCCAGGCGCCGTCGCGTTCGATCCCGCGCTCGCCCCACCACATCGGTTACGCTGCCCGGCATCAGCACCAGCGAGCCGGGAATCGCCAGGGTCAGACTGGTGCTCGCCGTCGGCGGCCACGGCGGCGGCGAGTGCGAGGCCAGGTAGAAATAGCTGAACAGCAGATACGCGAACAGGGTCGCCTCGGTCGCGACCAGCGCCAGCATGCCCCACCAGCCGGGACGCGTCGCGACCCTTGCTGCCGACCGGCAAGGTGGCACTTGAAGTGGCAATTTCAGTCATGGCTCGATCGCTCGATCTGGCCGAGTTTGCGTTGAGGCCACAGCCACGCGACCGTGGCCAGCAAGCGTGATCCCCGCCACCGCCGACCGACCACCACGCCTGCGCGCAACAGGCCGACGAACAGCAGGGTCAGGGCGAGCGCAAGCAGCAGCGGTGTATAGGTGTCGCCGGGCATCTTCAGGATCACCGCGGGTTCGGCATCCAGCATGGTGGTGCCGATGGTTTCGCGGCCGTGATCGAGCAGCAGCCTTCGTGGATCGGCGTTGCTCGCCGGCGGAGTCTCGCTGTCCCGCCCTCATCGTCCAGGCGGCCCTCCCACAGCGGGTGGCGGCAGCCGACCGTCGGGATCACCGCAAAGTTGTAGACGGGTGGCGGCGATGAGGTCGACCATTCGAGGGTCGGCGCATCCCAGGGATTCGGGCGCGGCCGTGCCGCGCTTCAAAGCTCATCCACACGTTGACCAGGAACATGGCGATGCCGAGCGCGAACAGGTACGAACCGACCGTCGTGATCATGTTCAACGAGCCCCAACCCAGTCCGCTCGGATAGGTGTAGACGCGCCGCGGCATGCCGAGCAGCCCGTCAGAGTGCATGGGCAGAAACGCCAGGTTGAAGCCGATGAACATGATCCAGAAATTCCAGCGGCCCAGCCGCTCATCCAGCAGCCGTCCGGTCATTTTCGGAAACCAGAAGTAGAGCGCGCCGACCACCGGAAATACGTTGATGCCGATCAGCACGTAGTGCAGGTGCGCGACCACGAAGTAGGTATCGGTGAGCTGCCAGTCGACCGGCACGCTGGCGGTCATGAATCCGGACACGCCGCCAATCACGAACAGCAGATCATCGAGGAGAAAAACAGGAACGCGGTGGTGATGACCGGGCGTGCCCAGCCAGATCGTCGCGATCCAGGCGAATACCGCCACCGCGCGAGGGCACGGTGATGACGATCGAGGCGCCGGAGAAGAACGCCAGCCCCAGTCCCGGCAGTCCGGTGGCGAACATGTGGTGCACCCATACGCCGAAGCCCAGGATCATGGTGGCGACGGTCGACAGCGCCACCAGCGAATAGCCGACCAGCGGGCGACGGCAAAAGACCGGCAGGCCGTCCGAGACCATGCCCATGGCCGGCAGCACGATGGCGTACACCCAGGGGTGGCCGAAGATCCAGAACAGATGCTGCCACAGCAGCGGCTGGCCGCCGCCGGCGGCGTCGAAAAAATGCGTGCCGAATTGGCGGTCCATCCACAGCAGGAAGAACGCCAGGCTGACCGCCGGCACCACGATCAGATTGGCGACGCTGGCGGTCAGCGTGCCCCAGATCAGGATCGGCATGCGATTGATCGACATGCCCGGCGCGCGGGTGCGGACAGGCGGTGACGATGAAGTTCGCCGCCCCCACCGTGGTCGAGATGCCGAGGAACACCATGCCGAGCGCGTAGAAGTCCTCGTTGAGGCCCGGGTTGAAGTCGCGCGAGCGCATAGGGCACGTAGTTGAACCAGCCATCGTTGGGGCCGTTGCCGGTCACGAACCCGGCGTACAGAAAGATGCCGGTGGCCAGGTAAGATCCAGTAGCTCAGCGCGTTCAGGCGCGGAAACGCCATGTCGCGGCTGCCGAGCAGCAGCGGCCAGAGATAGTTGGAGAAGCCGGACAGGATCGGCGAGGCATACAGAAAGATCATGGTCATGCCGTGCGTCGAGAACAGCTGGTTGTACTGCTCCGGCGTCAGCAGCTGCCAGTTCGGGCCGGCCAGCTGCACGCGCATCACCAGCGCCTCGAGCCCGCCGAGCAGCAGGAAGACGAACGCCGTGACGATGTAGCGGATGCCGATCTCCTTGTGATCGACGGTGGACAGCCAGCCGCCAAGCCACCCGGTCCCTCGCAGTTTTCCCGCAGCGTGTCGGAGCTCGGCGATGCATCCGTGGCCTGGGCGATGACCGGTGCGCGATGGGTTTCAGTCGTGGTCACGGGCGCGCCCCTCAGTGCAGCGTCTGCAGGTAAGCCATCAACGCAGCGAGCTGCACACCGGACAGGGTCTGGTCGGGCATGCGGCTGCCAGGTTTGATGCGACTGCGGGTGGACGATCCAGCCAGCCAGGTTGCCGGATGTGTCGGGCAGCACGCCCGCGGCCAGCGTGCCGCCGGCTCATGAGGTGGCTGAGGTCGGGGCCGACCAGGCCAGCCGCATCGCTGCCGCGGATGGCGTGGCAGGCCGCGCAATGCGACTGGAATACCACGTGCCCTTGCTGCTCCGCCGGTGTCGCCGGCGACGGCGCATCCGTGAGTTGCGACTCCTGCCAGCGCGGAAATCCGTCGGACTTCGCGCGATCACCTGCAACGCCATGCGGGCGTGCTGAGCGCCGCAGAACACCGCGCACTGGCCGCGATAGATGCCCGGTTTGTCGGCCTGTAACCAGGTGACGTTGGTCTGGCCGGGGATCACGTCGATCTTGCCGCCCAGCTTCGGCACCCAGAACGAGTGGATCACGTCGGTGCTGGTCACCTCGAAGCGCACCGGTTGTCCGATCGGGATATGAATTTCGTTGGCGCTGGTGAATGTGCGCGACGACTGTTCCGTGCCATAGCGCAGCGCCCACCACCACTGCGACGCGCTGATCTGCACGGTCAATGCCGGCGTGCTGGACGGATGCGCAACGACCGCAGTCACCACCAGTGTCCAGATCATCGCGCCGATCAGCACCAGCGAGGAAATGCCCACACCGATGTAGATCCAGGCCATGCCGCCGGCATCGCGGCGCACCACCAGCGCGTTGGGATCGCCGACCGCGCGCATGTCGCGCCGGCGAGAAGATGCGCCCAGCAAGAGCAGGCCGATGATCACGACCACGCTGATCGAGATGATGCCCAGCCCCCAGCCGAGCCGCGTGACCGGATAACCGGCCGGGCCGAACGTGCGCAGATACGACATCGGCGACGCTGCCCACGCGCCGCTGGATAACGTCTGCGCAAGCCCGGCCACCAGCACGCGACGCATCTTCATCACTGGGGCTCGTGCGGCCGCGATGGCGGCGGCGTGGACAACAACTCCGGCGCCACCTGCTCGCCGGGGACATCGCCTTCGCGCGCGTGCCGGTAGTCGGATGCCGGCGTGCTGCCGCCGAACGACTGGATATACGCCACCAGTTTCCAGATCTCCTGCGCCGGCAACGCCGCGCCCCATGCCGGCATGCCTTGCGGACGCCCGTCGTGGATCGACTTGTAGATCTGGATCGGCAGGCCGCCATAGCGCCACTCGGTGTCGGTCAGGTCCGGCCCCATGTTGCCCTTGCCGGTGTACGCATGGCAGGTGGCGCAATTCATCTTGACGTAGAGCGCCTTGCCGGCCGCGATCGCCTGCGGATTGTCGGCATACGGATTGGCCATCGACAATGCCGATTCCGGAGCGTCCGCCATGCCGGCCGGCTGGCCCAGCGGCACCGCCGCCACCTCACCGGGCGTCGGCAGGTCGGTCGCTGGCGGCGGCGTGCTGCCGCCTTCGCACGCGCTCAGCAGACACACCAGGACGAGGGGAATCAGGCTGCGTTGTGCTGTCCGGGATTTCATCGCGGCGCCTCAAGGCTTCGCACTGCTGCTGGAATCGGCTGGCATGACGCCGGCACCCATGCCTACCGCGTCACCATCGATCGAGAACACGTAGAGGGTCCCGCCCTGGGCGGGAAAGCCGGCGACCGATTTGTCGACCGGCACCCGCGCGTTGCCGCCGACGCCGCTGTAGATCGCAATGTATTGGCGGTGGTCCGGACCGAGATAGCTGATCGGCAGGCCGATCACGCCAGAGCCGAGCTTGTGCGACCACAACACCTTGCCGCTGCGCGCATCGACCGCGCGGAACCAGCCGTCCGCCGTGCCGTAGAACACCACGTCGCCCGCCGTGGCGAGCACGCCGCTCATGGTCATGAAGTTTTCCTTGATCGACCACGCCTTCCTGCCCGTGGCCGGGTTCCAAGCCATGAACTCGCCGAGATTCCCGCCCGATGCCGGGTGGCGGGCGAGCTCGATGCCGTCGTAGGGCGTGCTGGCGATATAGCCGACCTCATGATCGGTGACGTTCATGCAGATGTTCAGAATGCCGGCGTAGATCAGGCCGGTACGCGGCGACACCGCCGCCGGCGGCCACTCCTTGCCGCCAAGGTCGGAGGGGCAGAGGTTGTCGAGCTTGATGCCGGGTTTCGGTTCCTTGTCCGGGTTGACGATCGGCCGGCCTGTTTTCATGTCGAAGCCCGTCGACCAATTCATGTCGGCAAACGGCGTGGCGTTCAGCACCTCGCCGGTGAGGCGGTCGATCGTGTACGCATAGGCGTTGCGGTCCGGATGAACCAACACCTTGCGCGTCTTCCCGTTGACCGGTAGATCCATCAGCAAGTCTTCGTTCGCCGCGTCGTAATCCCACTGGTCGTGCGGCGTGGTCTGGTACGCCCAGCGCGCCATCCCAGTGTCGGCGTCGCGCGCAAGAATCGTGGTGGCCCAGAGATTGTCACCTGGCCGCTGCGCCGGCACGCGCGGGCTCGGATTGCTGGTGCCGTAGTAGATCAGGTTGCTGTCCGGATCGTAGGAAATCCAACCCCAGACCGTGGCTCCGCCGTGCTTCCACATGCCGGCCGGCCACGTGTCGACACCCAGATCCTTGCCCTTCATCCAGCTGTAGAACGGCTTGAAGTCGGCACCGATCAGGGCGCGCTGGTCAGACCCCGTGTTGTAGGCGCGCCACAATTGCTTGCCGGTGTCGACGTCGATCGCGGCGATCCAGCCCTGCGCGCCCATCTCGCCGCCGCTGTTGCCGACGAAGACCTTGTTGCCAACGACCAACGGCGCCATCGTCATGGTCGCGCCGGTTTTCAGGTTGTCCATCTTGGTGCGCCAGACTTCCTTGCCGCTCTTCGCGTCCACCGCGACCGTGTGGTCGTCGAGCAGGTTGTAAATCAGCTTGCCGTTCGCGTACGCCACGCCGCGCGTCACCGCATCGCAACAGGCCTTGCCGACAGCCGTCGGCGAAGGGTTGGGTTTGAATGTCCACTTGATCGACGCGCCCGGCTTGGTCAGGTCCAGCGCATACAGCATGTCGGGAAATGGGGTAACCACGTACATCGTGTCGCCTACCACCAGCGGTGCCGCTTCGTGGCCATGCAGGGTGCCGTCGGAAAACGTCCACGCGACGCGCAATTTGCCGACGTTGCCGGTGTTGATCTGGTGCAGCGGGCTGTAACGCGAACTGGCGTAATCACGCGCAGGGCTATGCCATTCACCGGCCGGATCGTCCGGTGCAAAATTGATGGTGGCACCGGAGAGATTGGTCGTCACGGCCACCGGCGCTGATGCCACAGCCCCGGCACGCGGTGGCGGTTCGGCCGCCTGCGCTGCGCATCCAGCGCTCAACACGAAAAACCATGCTGCAGCGCCGGGCATCCATCGGTTTTGCGGCACTCCATTGCCCCTGACGGAACGCTTGATTGGCACCCGGGAGTCCATCCCGACATGATCGGCGAGCCTGGCTCGTGGCATGACGGCCTTCCCTACTACAGCGTCTGATGCCGCATCATAAAAGGCGCTCGCCGTCCCCCTCTGTGTGCCACCGAACATAGCCATCGAAGGATTTTGCGCTGGTGTAAGTGGACCAAAACCCACATGCGCCGAATTGTTTGCCCCACGCCCTTCTTATCCGGCGTATTCAGCGCGGACGCTGCATTGCGCACCGGGCAAACCCAGCTCGCGGAGACGCGCTCTACCGGCAGTCGATGGTTACACCGAGTTTCGATTCAACCACATGCATCAGCGATGACTTCGTCTACTTCGCTTGCGGTTTCAAGCAATCCGTTCTGCGCGGGCCTGCGCGCGGCTGATTCCGCTTGACCGTCCCCGAGCGAACGACGCGTCTGGTTCGTGATGAGATCGGGCTCATACGGAGGCCCGGGCACGATGGGCAGGGCGACGTGGGCATCTCCACCGACTCTCAGGGCAGGTCCGTGATGTATCGCGCGACCGCGTCGATCTCGTCGTTGGAAAGCCCGGCCGAGATCGTGCGCATCATCGCGTTGGGGTTGCTCAGGCGGCTGTCCGAGCGGAACGCGCGCAGCTGCCCTTCGAGGTAGTTCGTGCGTTGCCCGGCGAGCCGTGGAAATTCCGGCGGCAGACCGCTGCCATTCAGCGCATGGCAGGAGGCGCAGGCGGGCACGTTTTTTGTGGCGATGCCGCGACGATAGATCGCCGCGCCCTGTCGCAACGCGGCCGAGTCGGGCCAGGGATCGGGGTTCCGTTGCGCCACCTGTTGCGCGAACCAGGTGGCCGCCGCGTGCATGTCGGCGTCGCTCAGGCCCGCCGCGATGCCGCTCATTATTCCGGTGCGGCGCTGCGTCTTGAACGCGAGCAATTGACGTTCCAGGTACGGCGCCACCTGACCGGCCAGCAACGGTACATTCGGATCGACACCGTTGCCGTCACGGCCGTGGCAGGCCGCGCATACGCGCGCGACGATCGGCGGCGCCACGGTTGCTTTCGCCGCAGACGAGACACTCGCGCCCGCGCTCGCGGCCACGCCGGCGGTAGCAATGACGACGAGCGCGATGGCGGATTGCACCCGCGTGAATTTCAGCGGTTGCATGCGCTTCAGTCACTCCCGCGCCGCACCGGTGCATCGGGATGGCGCGTGAGCCGGTCGCGCGAGGGGCGATCCGCCGGCACGATGTCCTTGCGCACGGCGGCCACCGCATCCGCGTCGACCAGCGACGCGCGGTTGCCCCACGCGTGGCGGATGTAATTGACGACATCGGCGATCTGATGATTGTCCATTTTCCAGCCGAAGCCGGGCATCGCCAGGCCGGTAGGCTTCGATGCCGGCGCGGCCATGCGCGCGCCGGCCAGCACGACATGGATGACGGTACCGGCGTTGTCGGCCTGGATCGCCGAACTGCCGGTCAGCGGCGGAAACACCTTGACCACGCCGCGGCCGTCGGGCATGTGGCAGGCGGTGCAGTTGTCGATGTACAGCGCCTCGCCGCGTGCCAGCGCAACGGTATCGAGCACCTTGGTTTCCGGCGGCGGCTTGCCGGTTGCGTCTGGACGGTCCTTCAAAAACACGGCGATGGACGCCAGGTCGGCGGTGCCGAGGTACTGGGTGGAGTTCATCACCACATCGCTCATCGGTCCGGCCGCGGCAGATTTCACGTTCGAGCCGGTCTTCAGATACTCGACGATTTCCGCCGAGGTCCAACCGCCGACGCCATCACGCATGTTGCCGTTCAGACTTGGCGCTATCCAGTGCAGGCCAGCGTAGCCGCCCTGATACGCTTCCTCGTGCTTGCTGCCGCCAAGCGTGTTGATCGGCGTATGGCAGGCACTGCAGTGGGCTAGCCCTTGCGCCAGGTAGGCGCCGCGGTTCCAGCCGGCGGAATGGTTCGGATCGGGCTGGTATTCGCCCTCATGGAAATACAGCAGGTTCCAGCCGGCCATCTCCCCGCGCCAGCGCAGATACCACGGTAACTGGTTCGGCGTATCTTCCTGACTGACCGGCTTGACCGTGGCCAGATACGCGCGAATCGCGTCGATATCGCCGCGTGTGACCTTGGTAAACCACGGATACGGAAACGCCGGATACAGATGACTGCCATCCTTGCTGATGCCCTCATGCATCGCCCTGTAAAAATCCTGCTCGCTCCACTGGCCGATGCCGGTGTCGTTGTCCGGCGTGATGTTGACCGAGAAGATCTTGCCAAACGGTGTCGGCACCGCGCGGCCACCGGCAAACGGCTGGCCGCCGGCCCGGGTGTGGCAAAACTCGCAGTCGCCTGCTTGCACCAAGTAGTGGCCGCGCTCGACCAGCGCAGCCACCGATGCGGCGTTGGCCGGCGCCGCCATGGCCGTCGTCGAGTCGATCGCCGCGTGGTGCGTGCAACCCACCAAGGCCGCTAGCCAGAAGGCGCCGCCGAACGCGCCGGTGAGATATTGCGTGCGCATGGCCGCTCTCACACCTGCACCAGCGGGCCGGGATTCCTGACGTACCGGTCCCTGATCGCCGCGGCCGCCCAATAGGTTAGCGCCGCCACGGTGCCGGTCGGGTTGTAGCCGGCGTTCTGCGGGAACACGCTGGAGCCCATCACGAACACGTTGGGCACGTCCCAGCACTGCAGGTATTTGTTCACCACGCTGGTCTTCGGATCGGCGCCCATCACGCAACCGCCCGTGTTGTGCGTGGTCTGATAGGGAATGATCGAGTAATGGCCAGTACGCGGCTTGGCGTGCAGCGAGCGTGGATTCATCGCTTTTCCGATCAGCGTCGCCTTGTCGGTGAGAAATCCCGACATCTTGATTTCATTGGGATGGAAATCGAAAGTCAGCCGCAGAAGCGGGTCGCCGTAGATGTCGCGATAGGTGGGATCAAGATCGAGGTAGGACTGGCGATAGCTCATCACGCTGCCATGCGTCGCGATCGAGGCACTCTTCAAGTAGTTCTCGGCCATCGCCTTCTTCCAGCCAGCACCCCACTTGGGTGTGCCTTCGGGCAACTGATGCTGCAGGATCGGCCGGCCGCCCGTGGTCCACAGCGCGATATAGCCGCCGCCCACGAAACCCTCCGGGCCATGGTCGAAGTTGTCCCCGTTGAACTCGTCGATTGCCTGCCCCAGCGCACCGGCACCCATGAACGGATTCATGATCTCGTCGAGGAACACGTCGACCGCTGAGGTGATCTGGTAGGCGTAATTGCGTCCGACCACCCCGGTGTTGGTTGTCGGGTCATATGGCTGGCCTATCTTCGAGAGCAGCAGCAGCAGTGCATTGTGCTGGGCGAACGCGCAACAGATCACCAGCGCTGCCGGCTGCTCGAACACGCGGCCCTGCTCGTCCATGTAGGTGACGCCCGTAGCCTGCCTGCCGCTGCTGTCCAGGTTGATGCGGGTGACATCGGCGCCTGCGCGATAGGAAAAATTAGGCTTTTTCAACAGTACTGGCAGGATGGTGGTCTGCGGCGAGGCCTTGGAGTAGTTGCCGCAACCAAACCATTCGCAATAGCCGCAATACGTGCAGGGCCCCATCTCCACGCCGAGCGGATTGGTATACGCCGCCGAGGTGTTGGCCGCCGCGCACGGGAACGGCCTGAAGCCGATGTCCCGCGCCGCCTTGTCGAACAGCACGGTGGCGTGACTGCGCTTGAGCGGCGGCAGCGGGTAACCGCGTTGGCGCGGGCCTTCGAAGGGATTGCCGCCGATCTGCAACTGACCCTGGATATTGCCCGCCTGCCCCGATACGCCGCACAGGTAGTCGAAAGTGTCGTAGTGCGGTTCGAGCTCCGCGTAGGTTATGCCCCAATCCTGGATCGTCATGTCCGGCGGAATGAAATTCTTGCCGTAGCGTTGCTCGGTATGGCTGCGGACCAGGAAATCCTGCGGCAGGAAACGCCAGGTCTGGCCGTTCCAGTGCACACCCGCGCCACCCACGCCGACCGCCGGCAGAAACGAACCGAGGTGGCGCATCGGCAACGCGGTCTGATCCATTGAATTGCGAAAGGTCAACGTGTCGCGCGCCGGCTCCTCGAACAGTCCGTCGCGCACCGCGTAGCGCAGTTCATCCTGGATCTGGGTAGTGGCGAAGTCGGGCACGGTGTCCCGAAACTTGCCGCGTTCGAGCGCCAGCACCTGCATGCCTGCCTCGGTCAGTTGCTGGGCCATGATCGACGCGGTCCAGCCAAAGCCGACCAGCACCACATCGACCGGCTTGAGTCGGGTCGCCATGCTCAGACGCCCCGCAGCAGGGTGCCGTCGCGGCCGAGAATGCCGACCGTCGGCTGCGTATACGGCTTGCCGTATTGCTCGATCTCGGCGACGTAGTTGTAGCGCGGGCCGGGGAAGCCGATCAGTTTCCAGCCGGCGAAGTTGTAATTGCCGCCGTACATCGGATCGGCCAGGAAGCCTTCGACCGTATTGCTCAACAGCATCGTGAAGAACGCCTTGGCGGGCACGTCAGCCAGCTTGATGCTGCCGTCTTCCAGCCCATGCAGGACGTCGTCCTGTTCGGTGGCGGACAGTTCGGTGAAGGATTTATTGAAGCTGTGGCGACACCAGTCTTCGATATTGCGGATCGCGGTTTGATACAACTCGCCAGGCGACAACCGGAGCTGGTAGCCCTGCTCGGCGGTGCCCTTCTCCCAAGGCCCCTGCATGTACCAGCGATGTGCGTTGCCGTAAGGACCCGCCAGCTGCCGGTCTATGAATCTGGCAACATGCGCGCCGCCGGCACCAAGGCCGTCTTCTTCGTCGGGAATCAGTCGCGCAGTCGCGGCCTCGATCCAGTGCTGTTCGCCCTCACTGAAGAAGCGCGGCCCGAGCAACTCGGACGCGCGGGCGGAATCGTGCTGAGCGCAGCCGACTACCCCCACGACCGGGAGCACCAGCGCCGCCTTGATCAGCGAGCGGCGTGACATGGGGAGAGTCATGGCCCACTCCGCATCCACCGTAATGCGCTGACTGTGCGGCGGACGGGCTGCTTGTTCCGTTCGCCAGCGCACATAGGATGTGCGATTCGCATTGCCGTGTTTTGGTTCGGCATCCGCGGCCGCGCCACGTTTTTGACGCTGTAAATCCGCAGAAAACACACCGGCATCACGGCACAAACAGGTCTAATGACTGCCCTGTCGTCGAGCCTAGGCGACGGCGTCCGCGATCGTTTTGGCCTGCCCTGGAACAGAGATGCTCGATTCCACTGACATCTATTGCAATGCGTTGCTTGCAAGGCTTCCGGCGGTGGATTTCGACCGTTTTTCCCCGCAACTGGAGCCCGTCCGGCTGTTGCGTGATCAGACACTTCACGATCCCGACGTCACCCAGCGCCACGTCTATTTTCCCATCGACTGCATTGTGTCCCTGCAAGCGGTACTCAGCGACGGGGCGTCCGATGAAATCGCGATTGTCGGCAATGAAGGTGTCGTGGGCATCGCCGTGATCCTGGGCAATGACAGCGCGCCCAGCCGCACGCTGGTGCGCCGCGCCGGCCGTGCCTGGCGGATCAAGGCAGAGTCCCTGCGCCACGAATTCCAGCGCATCGGTGAATTGCAGCTCGCGCTGCTGCGCTATTCCCAGGCCCTGTTGACGCAAATCGCGCAAACTGCCGTCTGCAACCGCCACCATACGCTGGATCAGCAATTGTGCCGCTGGCTGTTAATGACTTTGGACCGGTTGCCGTCCAACGAACTGACGGTGACCCAGGAACAGATTGCCAACATGCTCGGCGTGCGCCGCGAAGGCGTGACCGAGGCTGCCGGCAAATTGCAACGCGCCGGCGCAATCCGATACAGCCGAGGTCGCATCGACGTGCTGAATCGGCACAAGCTGGAAGAATCCGCCTGCGAATGCTACAAGGTGATCAGCCGCGAATGCAGTCGGCGATCGCCCCAGCCATTGTCCATCGCGGCGCCTGCTGTCGAACGCGAATGGCGAGAGCGGCCATTTCGTCTGAAGAGTGCGTGATGGAGGCCGATCGCGTCAGCCGTTTGAATTCAGCCGCGATGAAGCGCCGTTACAGAGCCGTTCTGCCACTCCCGCGCCAGCATGGCGAAGATCACGTCGTCTACCCACTCCTCGCGTAGCCGCAGGCTTTCTCGGTGATGTGCCTCTCGACGCATGCCGAGCCCGCGCAGCATCGCCATGCAGGCAAGGTTGCGTGGGTCGACCGAGGCGTGGATGCGATGCCGGCCCGAGCGCTCGAACACCTGGTCGAACAGCGCACGCACGGCCTCACCGGCGTAGCCGCGGCCCTGTTCGGCCGGCGCGATGCTGATCCCGAACTCCACCGAGCCTCCCACATCCTCCGGCAGGTTCACGCCGAGGTCGCCGATCAGCCGGCCGTCGTCGCGCAGGCGGATCGCGCGCTGGAACCAGCCGTGCACGGGCTCCCGTGCTTGCCCGGCGATGAACTCGCGCGCCGCAGCGACATCGGCCGGGCACCAGCCCTGGTAGCGGGCCACCGCAGGATCGGCGCGACAGGCGAACAGTGCTTCGGCGTCGGCCTCGCGCAATGCGTCAATCCGCAATCGCGCCGTGACCAGCTCCATCGCTCAGCCCGGCCGCCGCGCCGCAGCCGCCGCGCGGATCGCCGCGGCGTGCTCGACCAGGTCGCGCCGTTCCAGCGCGAACACGCCCATCGGGCCGACCTTGAACTCGATCCACACAAACGGGACTTCCGGCAGCAGCGCGGCCAGCGCGTGCTCGCTCTCGCCCACCTCGACGATCAGCAGGCCGTCGTCGGTGAGATGGCCGGCCGCTTCGTCCAGCATGCGCAGGCACAGGTCCAGGCCATCGGCACCGGAGGTGAGGCCCAGTTTCGGCTCGTGCGCGTATTCGCCGGGCAGCGCTGCGTATTCGTCCTCGGTGACGTAGGGCGGGTTGGAGACGATCAGGTCGTACTTGCGTCCGGCCACGCCTGCGAACAGGTCGGACTGGATTGCCTCGACGCGGCCCTCGACGTGTTGGAACACGATGTTCTCGCGCGCCAGCGACAGCGCCTCGTCGCTGATGTCGACGATGTCGACCTGCCAGTCCGGGTTGTACTCGGCCATCGCGATGCCGATGCAGCCCGAGCCCGTGCACAGGTCCAGCGCGCGCTCGATGTGACGCTCGTCCAGCCATGGCGCGAAGCCCGACTCGATCAGCTCGGCAATCGGCGAACGCGGCACCAGCGCGCGGCGATCGCTCTTGAACTTCAGCCCGGCAAACCAGGTCTCGCCGACCAGGTAAGCCACCGGCAGGCGCTCGCTGACGCGACGCTCGATCAGCGCCAGCACGTTCTCACGCTCGGCCGTGGTGAGCCGGCCCGCGCCGTACGCCGGCGGAATATCCGGCGGCAGGTGCAGGCTGGCCAACACCAGGTGCGTGGCTTCGTCGATCGGGTTGTCGTGGCTGTGGCCGAAGGTCAGCCCGGCGGCCGAGAAGCGGCTGGCGCCATAACGGATGAAGTCGATGATGGTGGCGAGCTCGGCGGTCACGGCGATCCAGGGTGCGACAAGGGGCCGGGCATTATAGGGCCTGAAACGAGGCCAGCTGACTCATGCCAGCCATTCGCCTCAACCGTTCGCCCTGAGCGTAGCGCAGCGGAGTCGAAGGGCACTGCCAGAGTCGTGTGCAGAACACGATGGCGCACCCTTCGACTTCGGTCCTGCGGACCTACGCTCAGGGCGAACGGTGTGGCGATACATCTATACTGGGCGGATGACTTTCAACGTATTCCTGCAATACATCCTGCCGCATCGCGCGCTGTCGCGAGTGGTGTACTGGGCCACGCGCTGGACCTTCGCGCCGTGGAAGAACTGGCTGATCGGCACCATCGTGCGCAACTACCAGGTCAACATGGCCGAGGCGGCGCAGCCCGATCCGCTGGCCTACCAGCACTTCAATGCGTTCTTCACACGCAAGCTGCGTCACGACGCACGTCGCGCGGATGCCGATCCGGCCGCCCTGCTCTCGCCGGCCGACGGCCGCATCAGCCAGGCTGGCGCTATCGTCGACGGGCGCATCTTCCAGGCGAAAGGACAGGAATACACCGCCGCCGAGCTGCTCGGTGGCGACGAGGCCGCCGCCGCGCCGTACCGCAACGGCCGCTTCGTCACCGTCTACCTGTCGCCGCGCGACTACCACCGCGTGCACATGCCGCTGAAAGGTACGCTCAGGGAAACCGTGCACGTGCCGGGGCGCATCTTCAGCGTGGCGCCGTTCGCGGTGGCGGAGATCCCGCGGTTGTTCGCGCGCAACGAGCGGCTGGTCTGCCACTTCGAGGGCGAGCACGGCCCGTTCGTGGTGGTGATGGTGGGCGCGATCCTGGTTTCCTCGGTGGCCACGGTATGGGACGGCCTGGTGATCCCGCCGTACGCGTCGTCGATCCGGCGCAAGTCGTTCGCCGGCCAGGGCATCACGCTGGAACGTTTCGCCGAGATGGCGCGCTTCAACATGGGCTCCACCGTGATCCTGCTGCTGCCCGAGGGTGCGGCCGAGCTGGACACCCTGCAGCCGCAGCAGGCCGTGCAAGTGGGCCAGCGGCTTGGGCGCGGGTAAGAAGCTGCACACCCCATGCATCCGGAAAACTGACGCGGAAGGTCATTTTGTGACGCCCTAGGCGCTATCCCGCTGCTCGCTTCGCTACGCTCGTGGCCTCGCCGCGCGTCTTGCGCGCCGTCGAATTCCAGCGCCATGGGGGTCTCATGCAACTACTCACGCCATTCCTTGTGATGATGCGCGCGCGCCAGCTTGGCCGCCAATTCCGCGACATCGAACGCAGCGTGCGGGCACTGCCCAGGCGCGGCCGCGAGCGCCTTGGCACGCTTGTCCTGCGCGAGATCGGACAAGCCTCGCGCAGCGATTTTCCGCACTTGTACGGCACCGCGCCGGAAGCCCGCTACCTGCCCTGGGGCCAGGGCACCGAAGCGGGCTACGAGCGAGTCTGCTCGAACAACGCCGAAGTGGCGCTGCGCGGCATCGCGCTATGGCTGGCAGTGGCCTATCACGAAACCAAGAACTCCCCACACGCCAGTCTGCAGCCGCAGCACCGCCAGCTGATGCAGCTGCTGCGCGAACTGAAAGAAGTGCACGGCAACGGCAGCACCATCAACAGCAGCATCCCCAGCAACTGGACGCAGGAAAGCGCGGTCGCCTGACACCTGTCCAACGTCGCCAGCCACCGCGCCGGCGATTCAGCGGCAGACCGGCAGCTTCAGCGTCTGCCCGATGCTGATGTGATGGTGCTTGAGCCCATTCATCTCGGCGACTTCCTGCACGCTGGAGCAATGCAGCTTGCGCACGATGCTGATCAGCGTGTCGCCACGGCGCACCTTGTACTGGCTGGTTCCCTTCGCCACTGGCACCGGCACCACCGCCGGCGCCTGCACGACCGGCACCACGGCACGATGCAGGTCGCCGGCGAGAATCGGCCACGGGCCGTCGACGCAGCGTGCCGCATAGGCCTGCTCCAGCAGCTTCGGCAACTGCAGTTGCGTGCCCGCCGGCTGGGTTACCTGCGGGTCCAGCCGTGGATTGAGGTTGCGCAGGATACGGAACCAGCCATCACCCATGCCGCCGGCCGAACCAAGGCATACGGTCAGCTCCGACAGCGAGGCCGGCCGCTTCAGGGTGATGGCGCCGGGCGCACCGCCCACCTTCGGGAAACGCAGGTTGTAGCTGTCCGGATGCTGGAACAGCCACGCCGCGGCCAGCACAGCCGGCACGTAATCGCGGGTCTCCTGCGACAGCTGGTTGTAGATGCGCGGATCGTAGAAGCTCACCGAGGTGTCGTCGCCGACCGTGCGGCGCATGCGGCCTTCGCCGCCGTTGTAGGCGCCGAGGGTGAGTTCGAGGTTGTTGTTGAAGATCCGCAACTGCTCGTTGATGTATTCGGCATTCGCCCGCGCCGACGCGGCGGGATCGAAACGCAGGTCGAAACCGTCGTCGTTGACCAGGCCGAAGCGCATGCCGGTGGAGTACATGAACTGCAGCGGACCCGACGCGCCCGAGCGCGAGACGGCATGCACCTTGCCGCCGGATTCCTTCGCCATGATGCCGAACAGCAGCGCCTCGGGCAGGTCCGCCTTTTCGTACGCCGGCCACATCTGGTAGCGCAGGTACTGATAGTTGACGTAGGCGGTCATCAACTGCGGGCGCCACTGGGTCAGCCACATCTCCAGCGCCGCCTTGACCGGCCCGTTCATCGCGATCAACTGCGACAGCTTCTGTCCGTGCAGCAAAGTCACGCTGCGCTGCGCCTGCGGCAGGCTGGCCACGCCGGTGTTGCCGGCGCCCAGCGCCGCCTGCGACGGGTCGACGTCGCTGTCCAGGTCCTGTCCGCCGCCGAAGTCACCGTCCTTCAGCCGCAACAGGCGATCGAATGCCGAAAAGAACCGCTGCGGGTCGCAGCCGGGTGTCGTGCCGCAATGCGCGGAGGCTTTCTTCAGGCGATCCAGCGACCGCGTCAGGGTGAGTTGCGACGCCTGCAGGTCGCCTTCGCGCGACTGCTGCAAGGCAGTTTCGTAGCCCTTGCTGGCCTGGTCGAGCTGGCTGTACAGCGCATCCACCTGGACCGATGGCCTGCTGCCGCCGGTACTGCCGCAGGCGCCGAGCAGACAGACCGCTGCGGCAAACGCCAGCAGGCGCATGGATCGAACCACCGGACACGACGACATCACGAACTTCACCCGCGGAAAACGTCCACCATAGCGGGCGCGGAGTTGCGACTCAACGCACCACGTCACGCCGCGACAACCACCTTGGCTACAATCGTCCGATCATCGATGGACGGAACGCCATGACTGAGATCCTGATCGGCCGCAACGACAGCACCAGCGTCAGCCTCGACCCGCATTACGGCAACCGCCACGGCATGATCGCCGGCGCCACCGGCACCGGCAAATCCGTTTCGTTGATGGTGCTGGCCGAGGGCTTCTCGCGGCTCGGCGTGCCGTGCTTCCTGGCCGACGCCAAGGGCGACCTGGCAGGCCTCGCGATGGCGGCCGGCGAGCCGGGCGACAAGCTCAAGGCGCGGCTGGACAAGCTCAAGCTGGCCGAGTGGAAGCCGCAGGCGAACCCGGTGATCTTCTGGGACATCTACGGCAAGCTCGGCCACCCGGTACGCGCCACCGTCAGCGAGATGGGCCCGACCCTGCTCGGCCGCGTACTGGAACTGAACGACACTCAGGAAGGCGTGCTGGAAGTGGTCTTCAAGGCCGCCGACGACCAGGGCTGGCTGCTGCTCGATCTGGCCGACCTGCGCGCGCTGCTCACCTATGCCGCCGAAAACGCCAAGACCATCTCGACCCGGTACGGCCTGGTCAGCACGGCCAGCATCGCGGCGATCCAGCGCGCGCTGCTGAAGCTCGAAAGCGACGGCGCCGACCAGTTCTTCGGCGAACCGGCGCTGGAACTGGCCGACCTGATGCGCCAGGACATGAGCGGCCGCGGCATCATCAACGTGCTGGCCGCCGACCAGCTGATCCTGAAGCCGCGGCTTTACTCCACCTTCCTGCTGTGGCTGCTGTCCGAGCTGTTCGAGCAGTTGCCCGAAGTGGGCGACCTCGACCAGCCGAAGCTGGTGTTCTTCTTCGACGAGGCGCATCTGCTGTTCGACGATGCCTCGCCGGCCCTGCAGCAGCGGGTCGAGCAGGTGGTGCGGCTGATCCGCTCCAAGGGCGTCGGCGTGTATTTCTGCTCGCAGAATCCGGACGACGTGCCGCGTGTGATCCTCGGCCAGCTCGGCAACCGCATCCAGCACGCACTGCGTGCATTCACCCCGCGCGACCAGAAGGCGGTCAGGGCCGCGGCGGAGACCTTCGTGGCCAACCCGAGGCTCGACGTCACCACGGCGATCACCCAACTCGCCGTGGGCGAGGCGCTGGCTTCCACCCTGGCCAATGGCGGCGTGCCCACGCCGGTGGAACAGGTACTGGTGACCTCGCCGTGTTGCCGCCTCGGCGCGATCACCGATGCCGAACGCGCCACTATCCGCCAACGCTCGCCGGTAGGCGGCAAATACGACACCGCGATCAATCGCGAGTCGGCCGCCGAAATGCTGGCCAAACGCGCCGACGACAAGGTTGTGGCTGCCGGCACGGCGACGACCGATGCCGCGGGCAAGCCGCAGGCCGAGGCCGGCTGGGGCGGCGCCGTGCACGACGTGTTGTTCGGCACCAAGCGCCGCCAGGGCATGGTCGAGACCATGGGCAAGCAGGTGGTGCGCACGATGGGCAGCCAGCTCGGCCGGCAGATCCTGCGCGGCGTGCTGGGCGGCATTTTCGGCGGCAAGCGATGAGCGGGATGAACGGGATGAACGGAGGCGGGCATGCCACGCATTGAGGTCGTGGCGGCCGACACGCCATTCGGAGAACGCCTGCGCACCGGCTTCGGCTATCCGCTGCGCGGTGCCGCGCTGCCGACCTGCGTGGTGCTGGCGCTGGTTCACTACGTCGGCCTGCTGCCTTCGTGGACCGGCGTGCTGGCCGGCACGCTGGTGTGGGCCGCCACCTGGCGTTACGCCGCCGACTGCATGCAGCACACCGCCAGCGGCTACGCCGACCCGCCGGATGCCGGCGTCGACGGCAACGGCACGAGCGGCTGGGCCCTCACCGCGATCCACCTGCTGGTGGTCGCACTTTGCGTGGTCGCCATCGTGTTCTTCCCGCGCATGTTGTGGCCGGTGCTGGTCCTGTCCGCGCTGGTACTGCCGGCGATCGACATGTCGCTGGCGTTCGACGGCAACCTGGCACTGGCGATCAACCCGTTGAACTGGGGCCGCGTCATCGGCGGTTTCGGGATCGCCTACTTGATCCCGGTGGCGATCAACCTGCTGCTCGGCCTGTTGATCGTGCTGGCCTCGATCACCACTGCACAGCTGCCACGGCTGCTGGCGTTGCCGCTGTTTGCCTTCGCCTATACCTACCTGATCGTGCTTGCCTTCCACCTGATGGGCGCGATGATCCACCAGCGCCACGAGCGCTTCGGCATTGAACTGGAGGCCGAGAAGCTCGTCGCAGCTTCCAGCCAGGATGCCGACAGCCGCCTGCTCGACGAGACGCGCCAGCTCGCCGTCGACGACCCGCTGGCGGCGCTGCGGCGGCTGGCCGCCCGCCTGCAGGACCGCAGTGCGCCTGCGTCCGTGCACCAGTTCTACCGCGAGCTGCTGCACCGGCAAGGCTTGCGCGACGACCTGCTGGTGCACGGCCAGATCTGGATCGCCGCGCTGATCGCCCAGGGCGAACCGCGCCGAGCGCTCGGCGTGTTGCAGGAATGCGGCGGCATCGACAGCGGGTTCGTCCCGGACGATCCGCGCACCTGTGGCGAGCTGGCCGACCTCGCGGCACGGCTGGGCATGAGCCGGCTCGCGATCCAGCTGTGCCGCGGCTATCTCGCGCACTGGCCGCGCGATCCGCAATCGCCGCACTACGGCCTGCTGGCCGCGCGCCAGCTCGCTGCGCACGCCGACCAGCACGCCGAGGCGACGACCTTGCTGGATTGGCTCGCGGCGGCCTGGCCCGACCACCCGCTGCGTGCCGAGATCGACGCGCAACGGCGACAGCTGGCCAGCCCCGCATGAGTCGCTGGCGACCGCCCTCGCCGGGTTCCACCGCGATCATCACCCGTGAAGGTTTCGAGCGGCTGAAGGCTGAACTTGACCACCTCTGGCACGTGCTGCGCCCGGAGGTGGTGAAGGCGCTCGCCGCCGCAGCGGCCGAAGGCGACCGCTCGGAAAACGCCGAGTACACCTACCGCAAGAAGCAGCTTGGCGAGATCGACCGGCGCGCGCGTTACCTCAGCAAGCGGATCCCATCGCTGAAGGTGGCCGAAGGCGCGCCGGGAGACCGCAGCATGGTGTTCTTCGGCGCCCGCATCGAGCTGGAGAACGTCGATACCGGCGAAATCCACCGCTACCGCATCGTGGGCCCGGACGAGACCGACGCGAAACGCGGCTGGATCAGCATCGACTCTCCGCTGGCGCGAGCCGTCTTGAAGAGGCGTGTCGACGATGAGTTCCTTGCCGAATTGCCGGGTGGCCCTGCAGAGTTTGCCGTGCTGGCAGTGGATTACGAAGCGGACTAATGCGGTGACAGCAGTCGCAGCGCGTGCCGACGGTCCAACTCGATCTGCGCCAGCCTGGCCTGCCGTGCTTGCGGGGTGACCCACTGGGCGTGCTCGGCCTGCTGCCGCAGCAAGATGTACTCCATGTCCACGAACGGCTCCAGCACGCGGTTGTCCTCCGGTGCGAATCCGCCCAGATCGGGAATGCGCGCGAGCTTCGCCCGCTCGCGCGCAGCCGTTTCACCGCGAGCCTTGCCGTAGCCGAGCAGGAACGCGGTCAGCTTCTGCCGCAGCGGCCTGGGCATGTCGTCGCGAATCACCAGCACCCCGGACGGAATCAGCGGCGAGCGCCAGATCACCCGGAGCTGGTCCGCCTCGCGCGGGAAGTTGCGACGGAACAGGTCCATGTCCGGATTGTTGCTGCTGGCCACGTCCGCCTCGCGGTTGACCACCGCCAGCAGATTGCCTTGATGGTCGCCCACCCGCACGCTGCTGAAGAACGTGTCGGAGTTCAGACCGTGCGGCGCAAACACGTAGGTCTCCGGCGCGATGTAACCGGTGACCGACAGGTGCTCGCTGCGCGCATAGCGCCAGCCCTTGCCCGGCGCGGCCAGCAGGTCGTCGAGATGGCGGACGGGACTGTCGCCGCGTACCACCAGCACGGCCACGTTGCCCCTCACGCCGTCGCTGCGCACGAACTGGGCGAACACCTGCATGTGCTGGTGAGTCACCGCTTCGACCGCCAGCCTGCCGGAGAGGAAGGCGATGTCCACGCGCTGCGCGCCGATCGCATTGGAAAGGCCGACGTAGTTGCCCACCGACACCGTGGTCACCGGGTGCCCCAGCCGTTTTTGCAGATCTTCCAGCAGCGGGCGCCACTGCTCCAGCGATTCCGCCGCGCTGCCGATCGGCAGGATGCCGAAGTGGATCGGCAATGGCGGATCGGACCCCTTGCCCGCCGCCGCCGCGCTGCCGGCGCACAGCAACGCGAGCGACAATCCCGCCGCGATCAGCGCCAGGCAACGATTGCGATGCCCATGCCACCCGCGAGGCCTTGCGATGTCCAATGTCCGTGCTCCCCTGCCCGCACCGATGCCACGTATATAGTCGTGATCGCCGATCCCGGCAAGATCCGGGCTGCCGGATCAGCAAGCCGGCGGCGGGTACTCGCGTCCGGCGCGCCGCGGCTGGTAGCAGGCGGCACCATGATGGAACGCTTCGTCGGCGTTGTCGGGATGCCAGCCCGGAATGCCCGACAACGGCAGCGGCCGCAGCTCCAGCGGATCGAGCAGCAGGCGCCCCGAGCCCGCCGCGGCGGCACAGCGCGCAGACAGGTCGGCGCCGCCATCCGGCCGGAACACCAGCGCCTTGCCGACCAGCAGCTTGCCCGGACTCAACGACAGCTCCAGCAGGGCATGGCCGAACAGCTCCAGCTGGATCGAGCCGTCCAGCCACGCCTGCCGTCGGCGCCAGAACAGCCCATGCCAGTCATGCGCGTCCCACAGCGCCAGCAGCGCGGGATCATGCACGACGACGATCACGCCGGCCTCGTCGAAGTGGGTCATTGCGTACTGCGCGCGTGAGCGCAGCTTCGGCCCCATGCGGGCGATCTCGGCCATCTGCCGCCGGTTCAGCGCCTGCTTCAACGCCGGGTGGCGCAACCACACCAGCGCGTTGAGCAGGTCATGCCAGTTGCTTTCGCGGGTGGCGATCTGGCCGCATTCGGCAATGCGTTGTTCGTAGTGCCGGCCATCGGCCAGCATGGCCGGCGTCTGCGCCACGAAGCGCTGGGCCATGCCGTTGGGGATGCGTAGGTTGAGCGCGTCGATCGTGGGCCACGCCGCGCCTTCGAGCAGGTCGGCGTACTCTCGCCACGCCGCCAGCGGCAGCCGGCCGAACACCGTCGGGTCGACCGTAGCGCGGGCCGGCGCGACGTAGCGCATCGGCGCCCTACACCACCTTGAGCTGCGGATGGGCCAGGCGCGCGTGCAGGTCATGCTCGCTGGCGGACTCGACCACGACCTCGACGAACTGGCCGGGTTTCAGCGACTGGCCGTCGGCGATCAGCACGCTGCCGTCGATCTCCGGCGCATCGGCGGCCGAACGCGCCACCGCGCCATCGGCACCGGTTTCGTCGACCAGCACCTTGATCGTGCGGCCGACCTTGCGCTGCAGCTTCGCGGCTGAGATTTCCGCCTGCACCGCCATGAACTGTTCGAGGCGGTCCTCCTTCAGTTCCTCGGAGACCGGATCGGGCAGTTCGTTCGCCTTCGCACCGTCCACCGGCGAATAGGCGAACGCACCGACGCGGTCGAGCTCGGCCTCGCGCAGAAAGTCGAGCAGCTCCTCGAACTCGGCGTCGGTCTCGCCGGGAAAACCGACGATGAAGGTGCTGCGGATGGTCAGATCGGGCACCTGGGCGCGCCAGTTCCGGATCCGCTCCAGCGTCCTGTCGATGTTGCCCGGGCGCTTCATCAGTTTCAGGATGCGCGGACTGGCGTGCTGGAACGGGATGTCGAGGTACGGCAGCAGCTTGCCGGCGGCCATCAGCGGCATCACCTCGTCCACGTGCGGATACGGGTAGACGTAGTGCAGCCGCGTCCACGCGCCGAGTTCCGACAGGCCCTCGCACAGTTCGGTCATGCGCGTTCGGTATGCCCTGCCGCGCCACTCGCGCTCGGCATATTTCAGGTCGACGCCGTAGGCGCTGGTGTCCTGCGAGATCACCAGCAGTTCCTTCACGCCGCCCTTGACCAGCTTTTCGGCCTCGACCAGCACCTCGTCGACCGGTCGCGAAACCAGGTTGCCGCGCATCGACGGGATGATGCAGAAGCTGCAGCGGTGGTTGCAGCCCTCGGAAATCTTCAGGTAGGCGTAGTGCTTCGGGGTCAGCTTGACGCCCGTGTCCGGCACGATGTCGAGGAAGCGGTTGCGCTGCGGCGGCAGTGCGGCATGCACCGCGCTCATCACGCTGGTGTAGTCCTGCGGGCCGCTGATCGACAGCACATCCGGATAGGCCTCGCGGATCAGCGCCTCGCGCTTGCCCAGGCAGCCGGTGACGATCACCTTGCCGTTCTCGTGCAACGCCGTGCCGATCGAGTCCAGCGATTCCTGCACCGCCGCGTCGATGAAACCGCAGGTGTTCACCACCACCGCATCGGCTGCGCCGTAGCTGGGCACGATCTCGTAGCCTTCGACCTTGAGCTGGGTGAGGATGCGCTCGGAATCGACCAGCGCCTTGGGGCAGCCGAGGCTGACGAAGCCGATCTTGTGTGCGGTCTGGGACATGAAGGACGCTACCGGAAACATGCGGAGTAACCGGCGATTATACGGCAGTGCGGGCAGGTCACCGGCGCGGCTAGACTTCACGCGATCCCCTCGCCGGAGCAGCCCATGGGCCAGCACATCAACATACCCACCACCCGCACCCAGTGCATCGGCGGCTACCTTGCCCGGCCGCAGGGCAAGCCGAAGGGCGGCATCGTGGTGATCCAGGAAATCTTCGGCGTCACCGCGCACATCCGCCGCGTGGCCGACCGCTTCGCCGAACACGGCTACACCGCGATCGCGCCGGCGTTCTTCGACCATCTGGAAGGCGGTGTGGAACTGGACTACGACCAGGTCGGCACCAACAAGGGCAAGCAGCTCGTCGCGGAACTGGGGCTGGAGCGCGCCGTCGAGGACGTCGCCAGCGCCGCCGAGTCGATCGCGTCGGCCGGAAAGATCGGCACCGTCGGCTACTGCTGGGGCGGCACCGTGGCCCTGTTGGCCGCGCTGCGCCTGGGGCTGCCGTCGGTGAGCTACTACGGCGCACGCAACCTGCCGTTCCTGCACGAGACGCCGCGGGCGCCGGTGATGTTCCACTTCGGCGAGAAGGACCACAGCATTCCGCCGGAAACGGTGGCGAAGCATCGCGAGGCGCTGCCGCAGATGGAAGTCTTCACCTACCCGGCCGACCACGCCTTCAACCGCGACGGCAGCCCCAGCTACCACGAGGCCAGCGCGAAGCTGGCGCTGCAGCGCACGCTGGCCTTTTTCGACCAGCACCTAGCCGGCGCATGAGCGGAGCCGCTTTCGAGCTCGATCCACGGTTGGCGGCGGACACCTGCCAGGTTGCCGCGCTGCCGCTGTGCGACGTGCGGCTGATGAACGACGCGCGCTACCCGTGGCTGATCCTGGTGCCGCGCCGGGCCGGCCTCGGCGAGATCGCCGACCTGCACGACGACGAACAGAGCGCGCTGTGGCGGGAAGTGAATCGCGCCGCCGCCGCGCTGCGCGCGGTCGCCCCCTGTGACAAGCTCAACCTCGGCGCGCTGGGCAATATCGTGCGCCAACTGCACGTGCACGTGGTCGCGCGGGTCGAAGGCGATGCGGCCTGGCCGGGGCCGGTATGGGGGCATGGCCAGGCCGTGGCCCGGGATGACCATCAGACGAAGGCGTTGATCGCAGCGCTGCAGCAGCAACTGGCGGACCCCACGCACGCCTGACACGCAGAGGCCCGCGAATGGCTTCGCGGGCCTCTCGACCGACCGAGTTGCGGTTAGTGCTGCTGCGTCGGGTCGCCGTAAGCGCCGTCGGCCGCGGACTTGCCCTTCTGCTCGTCGTTCATCTGCGCCGGCGCGTGGTAGTCCTCAAGCTTGCGCGCCTTGGTCTCCACCGGATTGATCTTCTTCAACGTGCCGCCGTCGTCGTAGAACACGGTAAAGCCATAGTCGAGCTGCATGCGCGCCATGTACTCGAGGTGCTGCTTGCGGATCTTCGAATCGTCGCTGGGTGCCAGCAACACGGTCTTCGGCAGCTTGCCCTGCTCTTTCAGGTAGGCGAAATGGCTGCCGACATCCAGTGCGGACAGCACCGCGCCATCCAGCAGGAACTGGCCGCTCTTGTAGGCATTGATGACGGTATCGAACTGGCCTTGGGCCTGGGCGGCGTTGACCTCGCCCTTGGTGCTGCCGCGATGGCAGCCGGCCAGCACCAGCACGCTGCCCAGCAGGGCTGCCGCAACCACACGAGTCAGCAGGGTCGGAAAACGGGTCATCGGTGTCTCCTGGAAAACATGTCGGTGCACAGGCGCAGTGTAGCGCCCGGCCGGGTTCATGAGCGGCGCCGGATGCCGCCCGTTCAGGCGTCCAGTCAGGTACGCGGCAGGGTCACGCCCTGCTGGCCCTGGTACTTGCCGCCACGGTCCTTGTAACTGGTTTCGCATTCCTCGTCGGATTCGAGGAACAGCATCTGCGCCACGCCCTCGTTGGCGTAGATTTTTGCGGGCAGCGGGGTGGTGTTGGAAAACTCCAGCGTCACATGGCCTTCCCACTCGGGTTCCAGCGGCGTCACGTTGACGATGATGCCGCAGCGCGCATAGGTGCTCTTGCCCAGGCAGATCGTCAGCACCTTGCGCGGGATGCGGAAATACTCGACCGTGCGCGCCAGCGCGAACGAGTTCGGCGGGATGATGCACACGTCCGCCTCGACGTCGACGAAGCTGGTCGGGTCGAATGCCTTCGGGTCGACGATGGTGGAGTTGATGTTGGTGAAGATCTTGAACTCGCGCGCGCAGCGCACGTCGTAGCCGTAGCTGGAGGTGCCGTAGGAGACCAGCTTGTTGCCGTCGCGCAGCTTTACCTGGCCCGGCTCGAACGGCTCGATCATGCCCTGGCTTTCGGCCATGCGGCGGATCCACTTGTCGGATTTGATGCTCACGCGGACTCCGGTCAGTAGCGATGTCGCCCGGCCAGGCCGGGCGCAAAGCGGCAAAAGTACATGGTCGGGGCGCTACCGCGCCAGCCGGGGCTGGCTCACGCGGCCGGCACGCCCTGCACCACGATCTTGCCCAGACCCAGCGACTTGTTGCGCGGCTGCCGCGACAGCCGGCCGGCCGCGTTGCGGGCGATCTCGCGATAACGCGCGGCAAGGTCGGACTCCGGCATCGCCGCCACGGTCGGATTGCCGCTGTCGGCCTGCTCGCGGATGCGGATGTCCAGCGGCAGCGAACCCAGGTATGGCACGCCGTATTGCGCGGCCATCCGCTCGCCGCCGCCTTCGCCGAAGATGTGCTCCTCGTGGCCGCAGTTCGAGCAGACGTGGGTGGCCATGTTCTCAACCACGCCGAGCACCGGCACTTCGACCTTCTCGAACATCTTCAGCGCCTTGCGCGCGTCCAGCAGGGCGATGTCCTGCGGCGTGGTGACGATCACCGCGCCGGCCACCGGCACCTTTTGCGACAAGGTCAGCTGGATGTCGCCGGTGCCCGGCGGCAGATCGACGATCAGGTAATCGAGCTGTTCCCAGCGGGTATCGGTGAGCAGCTGCATCATCGCCTGGGTGACCATCGGGCCGCGCCAGATCATCGGCGTGTCCGCCTCCACCAGGAAGCCGATCGACATCACCGGCATGCCGTGCGCCTGCATCGGAATGATGCTCTTGCCATCCGGCGAGGCCGGCTTGCCGTGCACGCCCAGCATGGTCGGCTGGCTGGGGCCGTAGATGTCGGCGTCCATCACGCCCACCTTCGCGCCCTCGGCCTGCAGCGCCAGCGCCAGGTTCGCCGACACCGTGGACTTGCCCACGCCGCCCTTGCCCGAGGCCACCACGATGATGTTCTTCACGTTCGGCAGCGGCCCCAGCGTGCCCTGCACCTTGTGCACGTGGATGCGACTGGTGATCGACACGGCCGCCGACTCGATCGCCGGATCGGCCTGCAGCGCCTGGCGCACGCGGGCAGTGAGCTCGTCGATGGCGCCGGCAGCCGGATAGCCCAGTTGCAGATCCACCGACACCTTCGCGCCGTCCACGCCGACCGCACGCACGGCCTCGGCCAGCGGTGCGCCGGTATGGGTATCGAGGAGGCCGCCAAGGATCTGGCGGACCAGGGCTTCATTCGCCTGTGTCATGTCATCTCGGGGTATGTGCGGGAACGTCTATTATGCCAGCCCGCCACCGTCAGCCCGCTGACCTAGGTCAGCGCCAGTCGAGCCAGCCCGATGGCGCAATGCAGCTTGACGCTCCGCGTCGAACCTCGCCAGTCTCGCACCCATACGCTTTCGTACGGGAGGATCACCAATGAAGCATGCTTTTCGCCTCACCTTTGCCGCCGGCCTGCTGCTGGCCGCCGGCGCCGCGCTGGCCGCCAACGACACGCCCGGCCGGCACCTGGAAGACCATTGACGACGCCACCCACCAGCCGAAGTCGATCGTCGAGATCACCGAACACAACGGCGAGTTCCAGGCCAGGATCGTGAAGCTGTTGAACCGGTCCGCTGCGGACGTCGCCAAGGACGGGGAACACCCGAACTGCACGAAGTGTGAAGGTGAACGCAAGGACAAGCCGATCGAGGGCATGACGATCATGTGGGGCGTCAGCAAGGACGGCGACGCGTGGAGCGGCGGCAAGATCCTCGACCCCAAGAGCGGCAAGGTCTACAAGGTGAAACTCAAGCTGGTGGATGGCGGCCAGAAGCTCGACGTGCACGGCTACATCGGCTTCGCCCTGATCGGTCGCTCGCAAGTCTGGGAGCGGCAGGACTGATCCCACCGTCACGGCGTCTGGCCGAACGCCCCGCACCGCGCGCCGGTTCGGGGCGTTTTCATGTGGAGCACGTCGCTCACGCGGCAACGATTCGGCCCGATGCACGCTGGCGCCCGGGCGCCGACCGCGGCGCCGACGGCAAACGCAAAAGAAACGGACGTACAGCGGTCGGCACGCTCATGCCTTTGCCAGTCCCGCCGAAGCTGCCGTCAGCAGCAACAGGCCGGCCACCGCCGCCATCGCCACCGGCAAGCTGCTGGCCTGGGCCAGGAAACCGATCAGCGCGGGGCCACTGAGCAGGCCGGCGTAACCCAGCGTGGTTACCGTGGCGATCGATACGCCGGGTGACGCGCCGGGCAACCGGCCGGCTGCGCCGAACATCACCGGCACGATATTGGCCGCGCCCAACCCGACCAGCACGAAACCGATCAAGGCGGCCGGCGGCCACGCCAGCATCGACGCCAACAGGAAACCCGCCGCCGCGGTGCAGGCACCGATCCGCACGGTCAGCACCGGACCGAAGCGTGCAATGGTGCGGTCGCCGGCAAGCCGGCCCAATGCCATCGCCACCGAAAAGCCGGCATAGCCGATACCCGCGGAAGCCGCCGAAAAACCACGGGAGTCGCGCAGGAACACCGCGCTCCAGTCCAGCATCGCACCTTCGGCCAGGAAGCTGATGAAACACAGCAGGCCCAGCACCAGCACGATCCCGCGCGGCATGCCGAATGCCGCCGTGCGCTCGCCGGCATCGCCGGCCTCGTCGATCAGATGGGGCCACTGCATCACCACCACGACAGCCAGCAGGACGGAGATGGCGATGGCCGCGGCAATCAGCGACGCGCCGAACGCCAGCAGCAAGCTCATGCCCGCCGCCCCGCTCAATCCACCGATGCTGAACAGCCCATGGAAGCCCGACATCAGCGGCCGGCCATCGCGGCGCTCCACTTCCACCGCGTGCGCATTCATCGCCACATCCACCGCCCCGAGCGCCACGCCGAAGTACAACAAGCCGAATGCCAGCGTGACCGCGTCGGGCGCAATCGCCAGCAGCGGCAACGCCAGGCACAGCATCAGGCCGCCGACTCCGATCACCCGGCGGCTGCCGAAGCGATGAGTGAGAAAGCCGACCAGCGGCATCGACACCATCGAGCCCCCGCCAAAGGCCAACAGCAGCAAGCCTAGCGAAGCATCGTCGAGGCCGAGCCGCGCCTTCGCATACGGCACCATCGGTGCCCAGGCGGCCATGCCGACGCCGGAAACCAGAAAGACCAGGCGCGTGGCGCGGATGGCCGACGCGAGCCCGTTCCGGTCGCCCGCCACCTGAGCGGAGCTGCTCGTCGGCACGTCGATTCCACAGAATTAAGTGGGTGAAAACGTATATCAACCGGCACGGATATGCGATCGACGAAAGCGCCGTCGCACGTCACGAAGCGGACCGCACGACGTCCGCCTCCATCAGGCGGCTCGGCCGGAAACCCCGTCCGCGGGCGAGCCCGGCAAACGGCCATGGCATAATGCGCAGTCATAACCGGAATACGCCCCATGAGTCGTCGCCTGCTCGTCACCAATGCCCTGCCCTATGCCAATGGTCCGCTGCACATGGGCCATCTGCTGGGCTACATCCAGGCCGACATCTGGGTGCGCGCGCAGCGGATGAGCGGCAACAAGGTGATCTACGTCTGCGCCGACGATGCGCACGGCACGCCGATCATGCTGGCGGCGGAAAAGGCCGGCATGACGCCCGAGGCGTTCATCGCCGGCATCCGCGAGGGCCACGAGGCGGATTTCGCCGCGTTCGGCGTGGCGTTCGACCAGTACCACACCACCCATTCGGAAGAAAACCGCGAGCTGTCGACGCTGATCTACACGCGCCTGCGCGACGGCGGCTACATCGCCAAACGCAACATCCAGCAGCTGTTCGATCCGGAAAAGCAGATGTTCCTGCCGGACCGCTACATCAAGGGCACCTGCCCGAAATGCGGTACGCCGGACCAGTACGGCGACAACTGCGAACACTGCGGCGCCACCTACGCGCCCACCGACCTGATCAACCCGGTCTCGGTGATGTCCGGCGCCACCCCGGTGCTGCGCGATTCGGAGCACTACTTCTTCGAGCTGGGCAAGTTCGAGGGGCTTCTGCGCGACTGGCTCGCCGGCAAGCTCACCGATGGCAAGCCGGTAGCGAACAGCGGCGTGGCGGCGAAGCTGCGCGAATGGCTGGACGGCGGCCTGAAGGATTGGGACATCTCGCGCGACGCACCCTACTTCGGCTTCCCGATTCCCGATGCGCCGGGCAAGTTCTTCTACGTATGGCTGGACGCGCCGGTCGGCTACCTGGCCAGCTTCAAGGCACTGTGCAACCGTACCCACCTGAAGTTCGACGAGTTCCTCGCCCCCGGCAGCACGGCCGAGATGCACCATTTCATCGGCAAGGACATCATCAACTTCCACGGCCTGTTCTGGCCGGCGATGCTGCACGGCGCACAACTGCGCATGCCGACCGCGCTGCACGTCAACGGCTATCTCACCGTGAACGGCGCGAAGATGTCCAAGTCGCGCGGCACCTTCATCCAGGCGCGCACCTACCTGGACGCCGGCCTGCATCCGGGATTCCTGCGCTACTACTTCGCCACCATGCTGAGCGACGCGCCGCTCGACGTGGACCTCGACCTCAAGGCGTTCGAGGAGCGTGTCAACTCGCACCTGGTCGGCAAGTGGGTGAACATCGCCAGCCGCACCGCCGGCTTCGTGCACAAGTATTTCGGTGGCCGCCTGGCGCCGCAGTTCAGCGCGGAGGAAACGGCGCTGTGGAACACCTTGCTGGAGCACTATGACGGCATCGCCGCACTGTACGACCGCGGCGACTTCGCCGAGGTCACCCGGCGCTTCGTGCTGATGGCCGACCTGGTCAACGGCCACATCGCGGCCAAGGCGCCGTGGACGATGGCCAAGGACGAAAGCCGCCGCGACGAGCTGCATCAGGTGTGCTCGTTCGCGTTGACCGCGTTCCGCCTGCTGGCCGGCATGCTCAAGCCGATCCTGCCTGCCACGGTGGCCGCCGCCGAACAGTTCCTTGCCGCGCCGATCGCCGACTTCGACGACGCCCGCGCCAGCCTGCGCAACCACGCCATCCACCCCTTCGAGCCGCTGTTCGGCCGCATCGACCCCAAGCTCATCGAGGCGATGGTCGAGGCCTCGAAGGATTCGCTGGGGGGGCCGGCCGAAGCTCCCGCTGCCCCGAAAAAGAAGAAAGTGATGAACGACTCCACCAAGCCCGCGGCTGCGATCGCGGACGCCGCCCCGGCTGCCGCCACGCCCGCCACCATCGGCATCGACGACTTCGCCCGGCTCGACCTGCGCATCGGCAAGGTCGACGCCTGCGCCTTCGTGGACGGCTCGGACAAACTGCTGCGCTTCGAACTGGATGCCGGCCCGCTGGGCAAGCGGCAGATCTTCTCCGGCATCCGCGCCGCCTACGCCGAACCGGAAAAGCTGGTCGGCCGCAACGTGGTGTTCATCGCCAATCTGGCGCCGCGCAAGATGCGCTTCGGCCTGTCCGAGGGCATGATCCTCTCGGCCGGCGACGGCGGCAGCGAGCTGTTCCTGCTCGACGCCGACCAGGGCGCCAAGCCGGGCGCCACCGTTCGCTAACCGGGAAACAGCACATGCGGTGCGTCCACCGATCCTTCGACCACACCGAGGCAGAGATCGTCGCCGGTTTGCTGCGTGAGGAAGGGTGTACTGCCTTCGTGTTTGAAAACGGCCTGTCACGGCTCAAATGGTTCCAAGTGATCGCGTTCGGCGGTTTCGTGGTCATGGTGCCCGATGCCTGCCATGCGCAGGCTCGCGACGTCATTGATTGCTGGTGGCGCGGCGAATATCGCATCGGGAGCGACGACCGCTGCCCGCGCTGCCAGAGCAGCGACATGGAGGAAAACCCCAACTACCGTGGCTGGGCCTATTTCTTCGGCTGCTTCCTCGGCCTGCCGATCTGGCCCGCCCTCAAGTGGCGGGAGCGCTGCAAGTCGTGTGGTCACCACTGGAAAGCGGTTCCGCCAGACACCTATGCCGAATTGAGCAAGTTGGCAGTCGAAGCCGAAACACGCGGGCACCATGGCTGAGCTGCCATCCCTCGCCGACCGCATCGACGCCCTGCTGCCGCAGACGCAGTGCGAGCAGTGCGGCTATCACGGCTGCCGGCCATACGCGGAGGCGATCGCGCGCGGCGAGGCGGAAATCAACCAGTGTCCGCCGGGCGGCTTGGCCGGCATCGCGAAACTGGCGGCGTTGCTCGATCGCCCTGTGCTTCCGCTCGATCCCGCGCACGGCGTGGAAAAACCGCGCACGCTGGCACGCATCGTCGAGGCCGACTGCATCGGCTGCACCAAGTGCATCCAGGCCTGCCCGGTCGATGCCATCGTGGGTGCGTCCAAGCTGATGCACACCGTGCTCGCCGACGACTGCACCGGCTGCGAGCTGTGCGTGCCGGCCTGCCCGGTCGACTGCATCGTGCTGGAACCGATGCCGCCCGCACAGATCGACACCGCGCACGCCGACGCGGCGCGCGCACACTTCCGGCGCCGCGAAGCGCGCCTGCAAGGTCAACGCGTTGAGCGTGAAGCCGAGCTGGCCGCACGCAAGGCGCAAGTGGATACCACGGCCGGCCCGATCAATCCGGTATTGGCCGCGCTGGCCCGCGCCCGGGCGAAACAGCAGGACCCTGAACCGTGAAGCACGCCGACGTGGTCGAACTGTTCTCGCGCCTGCGCGAGCTCGACCCGCACCCGACCACCGAACTCGTCTACAGCACGCCGTTCGAGCTGCTGGTCGCCGTGGTGCTGTCGGCACAGGCCACCGACGTGGGCGTGAACAAGGCCACCAGGAAGCTCTATCCGGTGGCCAACACGCCGCAGGCGATTCTCGCGCTGGGCGAGGACGGCCTGAAGCGCTACATCAGCACGATCGGCCTGTTCAACGCGAAGGCGAAGAACGTGATCGCGTTGTGCCGGCTGCTGGTCGAGCAGCACGACGGCGAGGTGCCGCGCACGCGCGCGGCGCTGGAAGCCCTGCCCGGCGTCGGCCGCAAGACCGCCAACGTCGTCCTCAACACCGCCTTCGGCGAACCGACCATCGCGGTCGACACGCACATCTTCCGCGTCGCCAACCGCACCGGCCTGGCGCCGGGCAAGGACGTGCGCGCGGTCGAGGACAAGCTGGAGAAGGTGATCCCGGCCGAGTTCAAGCAGGACGCCCACCACTGGCTGATCCTGCACGGCCGCTACGTGTGCAAGGCGCGCAAGCCGGACTGCCCGCACTGCGTGATCCGCGACCTGTGCCGGTACAAGGACAAGACGGAAGGCTAGACAGGGAACGGGAATCGGAAGAGCGTCCTGCGCTCCTGCGTGGCTCGCAAACCGGGATATCAGGCCGGCAGCTGTGCCCGTTCCAGCGCGGCGATGTGCCGTTCCAGCCGTGGCCCCAGGTAGCAATGCGAGCCGCACGGCAGCAAGCCTACCTGGCCGAACTCGCGCAGGTACCAGGCCGGTGCGCGCGAGACGAAGCCGTGGTGGTCGCCGGCCACGTCGTCGCGGCTGGTGAACACTTCCAGGAACGCCACCCCTTCGAGCATCTCGCCGATACCCTGCAGGCCGGCGCGGATCTCGGCCGGCTTCAGGTAATGCAGCACGTCGGTGCACACGATCAGGTCGAAGCGCTCGTCGAAGCGCAGTTGCTCCAGTTGCCCGAACCGCGCCAGGCCGATGTTGCGGCGGCAGCCGTAGCGCGCCACCACGTATTCGCTGGCGTCCAGCCCGCGATACGCGATGCCCGGCCGCAGCGCGCGCAGCGGCGCGCGCCAGGTCGCCTCGCCGCAGCCCACGTCGAGCACGTTGCGGACCGGTCGGCCCAGGTAGTACTCGGCCTGCGCCACCACCATCGCCACCTTGCGCCGCAGTTCCGCGGGCGAACCGACCGCATGCCGCGGGTCGCGGTACCACTTGTCGAAATAGGCGCGATCGTAGGTCTTGGGCATCACAGGCTCCGTCGGGTGTCGCATGGTAACTGCGCCGCGTTCCATCGGCGCTTTCCTTCGCTTGGCGCAGGAATTTACGCAGCCATGTGCGTCAGCCCATCGGAACCCGGTGCGTTAAAGCTACCCATCACCTGTCACCGGAGTACGGACGCATGCCTGCCGCCATCCCGCTTCGCTGCCGCACGCTGGTTCTCGGCCTGCTGCTGACACTCGTTCCTGCCATGGCCTGTGCCGGTGACGGCAGTCCGCCGGAGCGGCTGCCAACCACCAAGGTGACCGCGCAGATGGACGGTCTGCGGCTGGGCGACATCGCCTGGCTGCGCCGCGACAGCTTCGGCCTCGACAGCGCCACGCTGGCGCGCTACCGCGAACTGGGCCGCACGCGCTTCCTCGACGCGCAGCTTGCCGGCGGCGACGACAACCTGCCGCCCGGGGTCGCCGCGCAAATCAACAGCCTGGCCGTCATCAGCACGCCGCTGTCGCAGCAGCTGGTCGAATACCGGCAACGTGCGCAGCAGTTCAAACAGCTTCCCGCCGGCCCGGCCAAGGACGCCGCGAAGAAAGCGTTCCAGCAATACCGTCGCGACATCTACCAGCAGGCTGCGCAGGCCGAGATGCTGCACGCCATCTACGGCAGCGACCAGCTGAAGGAGCAACTGGTATGGTTCTGGCTCAACCATTTCAGTGTGTATGCGGACAAGGGGCCGGTACGCCTGTTCGCCGCCGACTACGAGGAGCACGTGGTCCGCCCGCATGCGCTGGGCAAGTTCAGGGACCTGGTCATGGCCACGCTGCAGAGTCCGGCCATGCTGGTATTCCTCGACAACGTGCACAACGTCAAGGACAAGACCAACGAGAACTATGCGCGCGAGCTGATGGAACTGCACACGCTCGGCGTGAATTCCGGTTATACCCAGCAGGACGTGCAGCAGCTGATGCGCATCCTCACCGGTGCCGGCCTGCTGCCGCCCAAGCCGGCCGCGCGCCGCAACCTGTTCGTCCGTTCGCGTCCCGGCCTGGTGCACGACGGCCTGTTCGTGTTCAACCCGAACCAGCACGATTTCGGCGACAAGACCTTCCTCGGCCATGCCATCAAGGGCAGCGGCTACGACGAAATCGGCCAGGCGGTGGATCTGATCGTGCGCCAGCCTGCCTGTGCGCATTTCATTTCGCAGAAGCTCGCCGCCTACTTCATCGCCGACCAGCCACCCACGTCGCTGGTCGATGCGATGGCGGCCACGTTCCGGCGCACGGACGGCGACATCGCCGCGGTCATGCGCACGATGCTGCTGTCGACGCAGGCGGCCGCCGTCGACGGACACAAGTTCAAGGACCCGATGCGGTTCCTGGTTTCGTCGATGCGGCTTGCCTACGACGGCCAGCCGATTCCAAACGCGGTGCCGCTGGTGAACTGGCTGCAGCAGATGGGCGAACCACTGTATGGCCGCATCACGCCCGACGGCTGGCCGCTGGATTCGGCCAGCTGGACCGGTTCGGGCCAGATGAGCAAGCGGTTCGACTTTGCCCGCGTGATCGGCAGCGGGCGCAACCGGCTGTTCGCCGGCAATGGCGATCCTGCGCTGCCGGGCACTTCCGCAGATGTGCCGCGGAATGCTCCCGTACTGCGCGACTCGCCGCTGTACCGCGACGCGGTCGCGCAAGGCTTGTCCGTCGCCACCAGCAATGCGCTGAACCAGGCCAGGTCATCGGCCGAGTGGAACACGTTTTTGCTGTCGTCGCCCGATTTCAACTACCGCTGACGATTTCCGCCACGAGCATGGATGAGCTTGCCGACCATCACCGAGGTGCCCCATGAACCGTCGCGAATTCCTGTTTGCCGCCGCCGGTGCCACCGCAGCGTTGCCAGCCCTGTCATTTTCCGGAAGGTTGTTCGCCACGCCGGCCAGCACGCCGCGTTTCCTGCTGGTGTTCCTGCGTGGCGGCTACGATTGCAACAATCTGCTGGTGCCGCACGGCAGCGATTTCTATTACGAGTCGCGGCCGACGCTGGCCATCGCGCGACCCGATCCGGGCAACCCCGACAGCGCGATCGCGCTGGATGGGGACTGGGGCCTGAACCCGGTGTTGCGCGACTCGATCTACCCGTTGTGGCAACGCAGGCAGATCGCCTTCGTGCCGTTCGCCGGCACCGACGATCTGTCGCGCAGCCATTTCGAAACGCAGGACAACATCGAATCCGGCGAGCCCACCGGGCGTCGCGGCAGTTTCCGTTCCGGCTTTCTCGCCCGCCTGGCCGGGGCATTGCCGGGCGCGCCGCCGATCGCGTTCACCAAATCGTTGCCGCTGAGTTTCCAGGGCGCCACCACGGACGTTCCCAACATCTCGCTGAAGGGCGACACCAAGCCGCATTTCGACGCGCGCCAGTCGGCGATCCTCACCCAGATGTACCAGGGCACCTCACTGGCCGCCGCCACGGCGGATGGCCTGGCCCTGCCGAACACCGTCTCGCAGGATCTGCGTGACGAGATGGCTCAATGCCAGTCGCGGCGCGCCCAGCGCCAAAGGCTTTGCCAGCGAAACCCGGCGCATCGCCACGCTGATGCGCGACCGCTACCGGCTCGGCTTCGTCGACGTCGGCGGCTGGGATACCCATGTGAACCAGGGCAGCGTCGCCGGCGGTCTCGCCAACAACCTGCGCAATCTCGGCGACGGGCTGGCCGCCTATGCCGACGCGCTGGGTGACGAGTGGAACAACACCGTGGTGGTGGTGGTTTCCGAATTCGGCCGCACGTTCCGCGAGAACGGCGACAAGGGCACCGATCATGGCCATGGCACCGTGCACTGGGTGCTTGGCGGCAAGGTCAACGGCGGCCGCCTCGCCGGCGAGCAGATCGCGGTCAGCCGGCAGAGCCTGCTGCAGGACCGCGACTATCCCGTGCTCAACAACTATCGCGACGTGCTCGGCGGTGTGCTCGGCCGTGTCTGGGGCTTGTCGGGCGGCCAGCTGCAGTCCGTGTTCCCGGCTTCGAAACCGAAGGATCTGCAGCTGGTGTGACGAGGCTCAGCTCCCGCGCACCAGCAGCTGCTTCGCGACCTGCCCGTGCAGCCGGCCCATGCCGCGCACCAGATGCAGGGTGGCGAACAACATCACGATACCGAGGACGCACAGGGTGACGGAACCGCTCCAGCTGTTCAGCCATTCCAACCCGGCGCAGATCTCATCGGGTGCCCCGGTGCAGGTGCCGACCTGCCAGTGGAACAGATCCGATGTCCACCGCAGGATCGGCGCGGCGACGAAGCTGAGCGACAAGCTGAGCAAGGTCACCGTGACCGTGAAGTAGACGATGCCCAGCGGCAGCATCAGCAGCATGTACAACAGCGTGCCCCAGGTACGGCCGTCGGTGAACATCGCGCCGATCCGCTTCAGCAACGGCAACCCCTGCTGCGACGGATACGGCGGCCGGCGCGGCATGCGCACGCCGAGCATGGTTTCCACGATGCGTCCCTCCAGCAGCGACAAGCCGCGCACGCTGCCCAGGAACAGCACCATGAACGGGATGCCGATGATCAGCACGGCCAAGCCGGCCGACAGCGACAGACCGGTCACCGCCCAGGTGAAATAGAAGATCCCGGTGGCCAGCGCGAGCACCATGTAGAACAGCGCGCCGTAGGTATGCGGATCGGCCGCCACGCCGAAGAACCGACCCGCCAGCGAGCGGCGTTGCGGCGGCGGCGGCGGCCGGATCGCGCGCTGGATCTTGATTTCCTGGTCGCGATAGATCTCCGCCACTTCGTCCGGCGCGCCGTAGCTGCCGACGACGTGTTCCAGCATCTGTGCCTCGCTGCGATCGGGCTGCTCGCCCAGCTCGGCGCGCAGGTGTTCCTCGGCGTCGTACAACGCGTCCTGGATCAGGGCCGGATCGGCGCCGCGCAACGCGGCACGCAGTTGTTCGAGGTATTCGGCGATAGTGCGTGGCGCGTTCATTACACCCCTCCTTGCAAGACGTTATCGACGGAATCGCGGGTAGCGTTCCACGCGGCGACCCATTCGCGCAGTACCTCGCGCCCCGGCTTTGGTGATGCGGTAATAGCGGCGCGGCGGCCCGCTGACGGAGGGCTCCACCTCGCTGGCGAGCAGGCCGGCCGCCTCCAGGTTGCGCAGCACCGGATACAGCGCGCTCTGCTTGCCGGCCAGCACGCCCTCGCCCACCTCTTCCAGCCGCTTGGCGATCTGGTAGCCGTACATCGGCTGGCGCGACTGCCCCAGCACCGCCAGCAGCACCAGCGATACGGTGCCGCTGGAAAGCTCCTTCTGGAACTTCTTCAACTGGCTGGCACTGTCGTCCACTTCGCTCACCCGTACTGCCGCATGACGTTGAGTGAACCATAGTGCGAACTTGACACTAGTACATGGGCCTGAAGTCATGTTATGGCCAACCGGCAACACCACTCTGCTAAGTTGTTCGCCTCATCATTGTCCAGGGGGACGCCATGCTTTGCCGCCATCTCATCGCCGCACTCGCGCTGACCAGCAGCCTGCTGGCGTTGCCCGCCCTCGCCGCCGAACAGGACAAACCCACGCCGACCGCGAAGGAAATTCTGGCCAAATCGACGCCAGCCGAGTGGCGCACGCCGGACCCGCAGAACCTGCTGTTCATGCAGCTACCGACCGGGCGCGTGGTGATCGAGCTGGCGCCGGATTTCACCCCGCTGCACGCGGCGAACATCCGCACCCTGGTGCGCGCGCACTACTTCGACGGGTTGGCGATCATCCGCGTGCAGGACAATTTCGTGGCCCAGTGGGGCGACCCCAACGAAGACGACAACGGCGACAAGAGCAAGATCCGTTCGCTGGGCAAGGCCAGCAAGACGCTGCCGCCGGAGTTCATCCGCGCGATCGACGCAAAGCTGCCGTGGACGGCGCTGCCGGACGGCGACGTGTATGCACCCGAGGTCGGTTTCAGCGAAGGCTTCCCGGTGGCGCGCGACCCGGCCAGCGGGCAGCAGTGGCTGGCGCATTGCTACGGCATGGTTGGCGTGGCGCGTGACGTGGGCCCGGAAACCGGCAGCGGCAGCTCGCTGTACGCGGTGATCGGGCAGGCGCCGCGCCGGCTGGACCGCAACCTTGCCGTTGCCGGCCGGGTGCTGGAAGGCATGCCGCTGCTTTCCGGCCTGCCGCGCGGCCCGGAGCCGATGGGCTTCTACGCCGACCCGGCCCGGCGCGTCGCCATCGAATCGGTGCGGCTGGCCGCCGACATCCCGGCGAAGCAGCGCCCCGCGATCGAGGTGCTGCGCACCGACAGCGCCAGCTTCGCCGCCCTGGTCGAGGCGAAGCGCAACGGCCGCAATGCGTTCTATGCCAAGCCGGCCGGCAAGGTCGACCTGTGCAGCATCGATGTGCCGGTACGCGAGGCGAAACCGGCACCTTGATGCCGCCGGCCGCTCAAACATTTTGTTCACCCGCGTCGGTTACCTTGGATCTCCAGCCGAGCGCGGAAACCGCGGCATGCCATTGAACGATACCCTGACTTTCCTGCGCGCCTGGTTGCGCGACCCGCGCGGGGTCGGGGCGGTGACGCCGTCAGGCGCTGCGCTGGCGCGGCTGATGACCAGCCGGGTCGGCGCGCTGGATGGGCCGGTGATCGAACTGGGGCCGGGCACCGGCGCACTGACCCGCGCCCTGCTGGCGCGCGGCGTGCCGCTGCACCGGCTGGTCCTGGTCGAGGCCGATCCGCACTTTGCCGACGCGCTGGGTCGGCGCTATCCGGAGGCGACCATCCTGCGCATGGACGCAGCCCGGCTGGGCGATACCGCGCCGCTGTTCGGCGACGAGCGCGCCGGCGCCGTGGTCAGCGGCCTGCCGCTGCTGTCGATGCCGCCAGCCCAGGTCGCCGCGATCGTGCAGGGCGTGTTCGAACGCCAGTTGCGCAACGGCGGCCTGTTCTACCAGTTCACCTACGGCCCGCGCTGCCCGCTGCCGCCAGCCCTGCTTGCGCGGCTGAACCTGCGGGCGCACCGGGTCGGCAGTGCGCTGTTCAACCTGCCGCCGGCGGCGGTCTACTGCATCAGCCGGCGGGCGCCGAGGTCCGGGTCGCGGCCTGATCCGCGGCCGGTAGCCCAGGCCGCGCCGCGCCAGGGTTCGCCCGACGACCGCGCGTGAACGGGGTCTGAAAGCAGCCTGCGATCACCACATAACCTTTGCATGGCACCAGCTATCAGTGGAACGGAGCCTCAACGCGCCCGGGCGACGCGCGGGCCAACCGCCGCAGGAGTGACGGATGCAACGCAGCCGGAAAGTTCTCAGCTGGATCGCGGGCATCGTGCTGGCACTGATCGTGGTGCTGCTGGTCGCAGTCGCCACGTTCGACTGGAACCGCATGAAACCGTTCATCGGCGACAAGGTCAGCCAGGCGATCGGGCGACCGTTCGCAATCAACGGCGACCTCACGGTGCATTGGCATCGCGACCGCCTCGCCGGCTGGCCCGGCTCCTGGGTGCCTTGGCCCGAATTCACCGCGCGCGACATCAGCATCACCAACCCGGACTGGGCGGCCCAGCGGCAATTCGCCCATCTCGACGCGCTGCGATTCCGGCTGTCGCTGCTGCCGCTGCTGGCGCACCGCATCGACGTGCCCACGCTGCAGCTGGTGCACCCCATGGTCGACCTGGAACGCGACAAGTCGGGGCGTGCCAGCTGGGATTTCGCGCTGGCGGAAAACACCGCGCCTTCCAACTGGAGGCTGCAACTTGGCACGATCGGATTCGACCAGGGGCTGATCACGCTCGACGATGCCGCCGGCCGGGTGAAGCTGAAGCTGGTGGTGGAGCCGCTACAGGAAGCGATCCCCTACGAGCAGATCGTGGAACAACAATCCGGCGCCGCGCGCGAACAGGCCGGCAAGGCCGGCGGGGCGGCGGCGAAGAAGGCGATGGCCGGCGGCAACGCACCGCCGGAGCGGGTCGGCCAGGCGACCGCGTCGACGGTCTACCAGTTCGGCTGGACTGCCGAAGGCAGCTATCAGGGCAGCCCGCTCGCGGGCAAGGGTCGAACCGGCGCCGTGCTGGCTCTGCAGGATGCGGCGGTGCCGTTCCCTCTGCAGGCCGACTTGCGCATCGGCGACAGCCATATCGCCCTGGTCGGCACGCTGACCGATCCGCTGCATTTGGGCGCACTCGACGTGCGGCTGTGGTTTTCCGGCTCCAGCATGGCCAAGCTCTACCCGATCACCGGCATCACCCTGCCCGACACGCCGCCGTACGCCACCGAGGGTCACCTCAAGGCCGAATTGCACCGCCAAGGCAGCCGCTACAGCTACCAGGGTTTCCGCGGCCGCGTCGGCGGCAGCGACCTGGCCGGCAACCTGCTGTTCGTCACCGGCGGAGCGCGCCCCAAGCTGAGCGGCGACCTGCACTCGCAACTGCTACAGTTCGCCGACCTGGCCCCGCTCATCGGCGCCGATGTCAGCGCCGGCAAGGACCAGCGCAGCGACACCACGCCATCGTCGGCCGACAAGCTGCTGCCGGCGGCGCCGTTCCGCACCGACCGCTGGCAGGCAATGGATGCGGACGTGACTTTCACCGGTGCACGCATCGTGCGCGGCGCGGCGCTGCCGATCGATTCGCTCAGCACCCACCTGGTGATGAACAACGGCGCCTTGTACCTCGATCCGCTGAGCTTTTCCCTCGCCGGCGGAACCGTGCACAGCAACCTCACCCTCGACGGCAGCCGCACGCCGATGCGCGGCCTGCTGAAACTCGACGCGCGCCATCTCAAGCTGAAGCAGCTGTTCCCGACTTTCGAGCCGATGCGCACCAGCCTCGGCGAAATCAACGGCGATGCCGCACTCGATGCACAGGGCAACTCGGTCGCCGCCCTGCTCGGCAGCGCGAATGGCGAGCTGAAGCTGCTGATGAACGATGGCGCGATCAGCAAGACCCTGCTGGAAACCGCTGGCCTCAACGTGGCCAACATCATCATCGGCAAGCTGTTCGGCGACAAGACGATACAGATCAACTGCGCGGCTGCCGATCTGGCCGCCACCGACGGCCTGTTCGACACGCGCCTGTTCGTGTTCGACACCGACGACGCGGTGATCAACGTCACCGGCACCGTGAACTTCGCCAACGAAAAACTCGACCTGGACGTTAAACCGCATACCAAGGGCTTCCGCGTGTTCTCGCTGCGTTCCCCGCTGTACGTCCGCGGCACGCTGAAGAACCCGAACGTCGGCGTGCAGGCCGGCCCGCTGCTGGCGCGCGGTGCCGGTGCCGTCGCGCTGGGCGCGGTCGCCGCCCCTGCCGCCCTGCTCGCCCTGGTCGCCCCCAGCCATGGCGACGATCGCGACAACACCTGCCGCACCGTGCTGCAGCAGCTGCGCAGCTCCGGCACGATGATGCCGGCGGGCAAGCCGGCGGCGAAGAAGTAAGTGCGCTGCCCCGCACCGAACGCAACGGCCCGGCTGCGCTTCGTCAACGCTTCTGCGTTCGCCCTCGACGGGTGAACCGGCGCCACAGCCAGAGCCACAGCAGCGACAATGGGAAGGCCAGGATCAGGAACGGCAACCCGTAGCCCAGCAACCGCAGGGCATCGGCCACGCCCTCGGTGGTTTCGTCGAGCAGGCCGGAGAAGCCGTCGCCGATACGCCCGCTGCGTGAGTAGGCGCTGGTGTCGCCGAAATGCATTTCGAGCCGGTTGGTATCCAGCCGGCGTTGCTGGTTGGCCGTCACTGTCTGCAGCGATTGCAGCTGGCTTTCCACCGCGGCCTGCTCGTGGCTGAGCGCAACCAGGTCGGTAACGGTAATGTCCTTGCGCGCCGCCAGCTCCGCCAAGTGCTGCGCGTGCTTCTCTAGCAGTTCGCGCTGGCGCTGGTTGTCGTTGACGGCATCGGCAAGATCCTCCGCCGTGGTCTGCCGAAACCCGACCGTGCCACCTTGCGAAGCCAGCTTCGCCATCGGCTCGACGCCTTCCGGAACGATCCGCACGGCGAGTTGGGCATCGTGTTCGGCCTGCTCGATACGCAACACGTTGCATGCACCGAACCGGGCCGTCTCGCAGGCCTGCCGGGCGGCGGCCACGCGGCCGGCGATCTCGGCCCCGGGCAGCCTGATCCGCAACACGTGCACATAAGCCAGCATCGCACCGGCCTTCGACCTTTCCCCGCTGATCGGTGCCGACGAGACTTCCTGCTTCTTCGAGCACCCGACGAGAGCCTGCAGCACCCCCAGCAACAACAGCGCCATCCAGGCGGAGCGGCAACGTGACATGCGATTCCCCGACGCAAGGCAAGTCAGGGCAATCTGCCACAGCCGCAGGCAAACTCAAACCACGACGCGGCGATGGTGCAACCGGCCGGGCCGGGCCCGCCCCAGTCTCAGGGGCGAAATCTGCCTGCCACGATGCGGGCGCTAGAATGTCGCGCACCCCTCCCCTGCGAATTCTCCATGCAACCCGCCAACCAGGCCCGCCTGCAGATCCACTTCTGCGTATTGCTGTGGGGCTTCACCGCGATTCTCGGCAAGCTGATCACGCTGCCGGCGCTGCCGCTGGTGTGGTGGCGCATGTTGCTGGTGGTGGTGGCGCTGCTGCTGCTGCCGCGGGTCTGGCGCGGCTTGCGCGCGATGCCGGCGCGGCTGATCTGGGCGTATGCCGGCATCGGCGTGCTGGTGTCACTGCACTGGCTGAGTTTCTATGCGTCGATCAAGCTGTCGAACGCGTCGGTCGGCGCCACCTGCATCGCGCTGGGGCCGGTGTTCCTGGCTTTCATCGAACCGTGGATCGCGAAGCGCAGGTTCGACCCGCGCGAGCTGCTGATCGGCGTGGCGGTGGTACCGGGCGTGGTGATGGTGGTGGGCGGCGTGCCGCACGACATGCGCCTTGGCATCGCGGTGGGCGTGTTGTCGGCGCTGTTCGTGGCGTTCTTCGGCTCGCTCAACAAGCGCCTGGTCGAGCACGGCGACCCGCTCACGGTGACCTTCATCGAGCTGGGCACCGGCACCGTCTTCCTCACCCTGCTCGCGCCGTTCATTCCGCACGCCGGCCCGGCGTTCATGCTGCCGGGCACGCACGATGCGCTGTTGCTGCTGGCGTTGTCGTTCGGCTGCACCTTGCTGCCGTTCGCGCTGGCACTGGTGGCGCTGCGACACATGAGCGCGTTCGGCACGCAGATGGTGACCAACCTGGAGCCGGTCTACGCGATCATGCTGGCGATCGTGCTGCTGGGCGAGCAGCATGAACTGGATGGCTGGTTCTACGCCGGCGTGGCGGTGATCCTGGCCGCGGTGTTCATGCACCCGCTGCTGAACCGACGGGCACGGGCCACCCGGCAGCCCGAACTGCTCGGCACCACCGAAAGCCACAGCATGGTCGACTGACCCATCACCACGGCATCCCGAGGAGCAACCGGTGACCGACAAGCAGCAACACTGGGAGACGGTCTACCGGACCAAGGCAGCGGATGCGGTCAGCTGGTATCGCCCGCATCTGGATGCGTCGCTGGCGCTGATCGGGCGCATCGCGCCCGACCACGCTACCGCCGTGCTCGACGTGGGTGGCGGCGCGTCGACCCTGGTCGACGATCTGCTTGCACGCGGCTACCGCGACCTGAGCGTGCTCGACATTTCCACGGAGGCCTTGGGCGTCGCCCAGACGCGTCTCGGCGCAGCGGCGGACGCGGTGACATGGCTTGCGGCCGACCTGCTCGATGCACCGCTGCAAAAGGCCCGCTACGACTTGTGGCACGACCGCGCGCTGTTCCATTTCCTGACCAGTGCTGAGCATCGGGCACGCTATGTGCGGCAACTTATCCATGCACTGAAACCCGGTGGACACGTCCTCATCGCCACGTTCGCCCCACAGGGACCGCAGCAATGCAGCGGCCTCGATGTGGCGCGATACGATGCCGCGTCGCTGCTGCAGGCGCTCGGCCCGGCATTCGAGTCGGTCGACAACATGCACGAATTGCATCACACGCCATCCGGCGTCATGCAGCCATTCACCTACTGCCATTGCCGCCTGGCCTGAGCAAGCGTCAGGCGTGCGACTACCCGCAGCAGGACTTCCGTTGCTGGACCGGCGGGCACGGCACGCTGCCCCAGGAACAGAACACGCAACAGTCGCCGGGTTTTGGCCGCAGCAGTTCGCCGCAGCCGGGACAGTCGTAGAAGAACTGGCAGGCATCGGTCGGCATGGCCTCGGTGGCCTGGTGACCGCAATGCGGGCAGGTCAGCGTGCTGCGCAGGATGGGTTCAGTCGACATGGGTTTGGGCCGTGACCGGGAAAGCCGCGCGGTCATCGTACGCGCCCACAGGCACTGCGTGGTGCGATCCGGATCGAACACGCGGTCACCGCCCCGGCCTTGAGATCGACCTTCATGCCTGCCACGCCGGGCGCCGACCCGGCGTTTTTCCGAAGCTGATGCCGTGGGCGCTGCCGCCTACGGCGTGGTGCGTGAACCTTATGCGCCGGGGATCGAACGCCGCGCACCGGGCGATCCGCACGCCACCGATGCCCGGCGCCGCCAGCGCCACCACAGTAACGCCCGATCACGTCGAGCAGCGCAACAATCACCGCGGGCAGCGACGTTTCGGGCGGCAGCGCAGCCATGGGCGCAGACGAACTTCCGCACCCGGCTACAAGGTCTGGCATGATGACTGCTCCCATCATCGGACCGATTGGTCCCGGCCACCAACACGCACGGCGAAACCGTGAAGGAGCAGGCAGCCGGCATGAGTAGACAGCCAGCCTTCCACACCTTCAGCCAGCGTCTCGCGGATTTGCCCGGAATCCGGCGATGGCGCGAGGCCCGCTACGACCGTCGTTTTTTTGCGCATACATCACTGACGAACAACATGTATCGCGGGGTTTTTTCCAACTTCAGCGATGCCCAGGCCAGCGTGGAGCACGCCCGTCCGCTGGGTTACGACAATCAGCCCTCTGCCGATCTCTATCGGGAGCGCACCCGTCGCGTCGACATCAACGACTACCCGGTCATGCTGTGGCTATCCAAACTGTTCGAGGCTGGCAGCACCTCGGTATTCGACCTGGGTGGCCATATCGGCGTCGCCTATTACGCCTATCAACGCTACCTGCGCTATCCGCAGACGATCCGCTGGCGCGTACTCGATGTCCCCGCCGTGGTCACCGCCGGCATGGCCTGGGCCGAAACGCACGATGCACTCCGGTGCTTGACGTTCACCGGGAGCCGCAATGACGCCGATGGCGTCGATATCCTGTTCGCGGCGGGGTCGCTGCAATATCTCGACTACACGCTCGCCGACCTGCTCGGTGGCCTGCGGCAGCTGCCCAGATACCTGCTGCTGAACTCCGTGCCGATCCACCCGTCGGCATCCTATTTCACGGTACAGAACATGGGCACAGCCTGCTGCCCCTACCGGATCACCGCGGAGCGTGAATTTGTCGACGGCCTGAAAGCGATGGGCTATGTCATGCGGGACCGCTGGGAGAATCCGCGCCGCAGTTGCGTGATTCCGTTCCACCCCGGCTACTCGCTCGACCGTTATTTCGGCTTCTGTTTCAGCCTTGAACCATGACCTGCGTTCAGCGCGTCATCCCGCGTGACGGGCGATGGCGCATCGCGCAAGACAGCAGCGTGATGGCGAGCGGCGACGCGACCCCACGCGTCGGCGCCGCTCACACGCCCGGGCCGTGCGTGGCAAAGATCCGGGTCGAGCCGTCGCGGCCGATCAACACCACGTCATAGCGTTCGGGCACGCCCATTTCCATGCCGGGCGAACCCAGCGGCATGCCGGGCGCGCCCAGGCCGCGCACATCCGGCCGCTCGGCCAGCAGGCGGCGGATATCCTCCACCGGCACGTGCCCCTCGATCACGTAGCCGTCGATCAGCGCGGTATGGCACGACACGGCGCCAGCGGGCACGCCGAGCCGAGCCTTCACCACCGCCATCGGCTGATCCTGATGCACGGTGACGGTGTATCCCTGCGCGCGCATGTAGTCGACCCACGCGCCGCAGCAGCCGCAGGACGGATCGCTATACACATCGAACGCATTGGCCGCCATCGCCAGCGGCGCGAACAGCGCGGCAAACAGCATGCTGATGCCCATGCGGGAGAACCACCGTTTCATTGCCATGCTCCAGGTTAAGGCTGAGGTTGTTGCGGGACCGGCGCCATCGCCCCGCCGACGTGGCTGTTGGTGCAGTCATTGCTCATGCGCGTGCTCCGCAGCACCGTGGCTGTGGCCAGTTTCGCCGGGCATGTCCATGTCCATGTCTTCGTCCGGCGGCGCCCGCGCCACGATGTCCTTGTATTGCGCCGGTGTCATGCCGGGCATTTTCTGCAGGAACGCCACCATGCTCCAGATCGTGGCGTCGTCGTGGCTGGCGCCCCACGCCGGCATCGCGCTCATCTTGATGCCGTGCTTGATCACCCAGAACGCCTCGCGCGGATCGGGGCGGAATTTCGACAGTTGCGGCGGCTTCGGGTACAGGCCCGGACGCATTTCGTTCTCGGCCATGCCCGGCGCCAGATGGCAACCGGTGCACATCGCCGCGTACTGGCCGGCGCCCTTTAAGATCAGCTGCGAATCGTCGAGGTTCGGCACGACGATGTCCTTCGCGTGATGCTCGATCGAGCGCTCGCGCAGCGTCTGCATCAGCACGTAGACGGGTTTCGTGTGGTGGGCGTCGGCGCCGATGTTGTAGACACCCAACCAGACGAAGGCGCCGATGCCGGCGACGGCGACGACGCAGAGAATCACGAGGGTGATGATGAGTCGTTTCATGGGCTTTCCTCAGAACCAGATGCGGACGCCGGCAACCCACTGCTGGTCGAAAACAGGTTGACGATCGTGGCGGGCGAAGGCGGTGGCGCCGAGGCGGCGTACCCAGTTCACGCCGATGTACGGTGCGAATTGCACGCCGAATCTCGTAGCGCAGACGCAATCCGAACTGCACATCGGACACGCCGCTGCCGATGCGGCGCTGCCGGATCGGTCTTGCCGTACAGATTGGTCTCCAGCTCCGGCTGCAGGATCAGCCGCTGGGTGAACAGCATTTCGTAGTCGGCCCGCAGGCGCGCGGCGGTGCGACCGGAAGGCCCGACGTAAGCGGTCGCCTCCACTTCGAACCAGTACGGCGCCAGGCCCTGCACGCCGAAGGCCGTCCACTCCCGCTGCGGGCCGTCTCCGAAGTCCTGGCGCGCACCGAGCTGCGTGCTCCAGAACGTGGCGAGGTTGTGGTTCCAGCAGCGCCTCGAGATCGCCATCGTCGAGCTTGCCGCGGCTGCGCTCGCCTTCGGTGCGTACCCACAGCTTGTCACTGTCGTTGCCGTACCAGCCTTGGACTTCCCAGCTCTGGCCGTTGGCATCGCGGCCGTGGAACGCTTCGAGCTGATCGATCAGCAGCATGCCGAATGGCGCGCTGCCGTGCATGTGCAACCCGTGTAGGGGGCTGCCCGCGACGCCGTCGGAATAGTCGTCACTGCGTGCATCCGCTGGCGCGCTGCCACCCTGCATCGGTCCCATCGTCATGCCCGGCATCGCGTCCATGCCGGCCATGTCGCCTTGGCCCTATGGGCATCATGCCGTGATCCGTCCCGGTCATGCCACTGTGATCCATCCCTTGCATGCTCCCGGACTCGTGCCGGGCATCGAGGAGTGATCCATCCCCGACATGTCGCTGGTGGGTGCTGATCCACCGCGGCATGGCGCGGCATCGGCATGTTCGACATCGCGCCGTGGTCCATGCCCTTCATGCGCTCCAGGACGTGGGAGTCGGCGTGGCCGGGCGATGGGTTTCTTCCTGGCCTTCTTGGCGGGCGCTTTCGTCGCCGGCGGCGCGGTGCTGCCTGCAGGGCTGGCATCGCCCCGGCAGCCGGCATGGTCCATGCCCGGCATGGAGCCCATGTCCATCGCTGACGTGCTGCTGGACGCGGGAACGCTCTGCGCCGTGGCCGCCAGCGGCAACGCCAGCAGCAGCGCGGCCAGCAACGCGGAACGATGTGGAACGATTGAGATGTTGCGACGAGTGCATTTTCATGACACCACCACCTCGCGGAACATGCCCGCCTCCATGTGGTACATCAGATGGCAGTGGTAGGCCCAGCGGCCGGGATTGTCGGCCGACACCGCGTAGGTGACGCGCTGCGCCGGCTGCACGTTGATGGTGTGCTTGCGCACCTGGAACTGGCCTTCCGGATTCTCCAGCTCGCTCCACATGCCATGCAGGTGGATCGGGTGATTCATCATGGTGTCGTTGACCAGCACGATGCGCAGGCGCTCGCCGGTATTGAAATGCACCGGCTTGGCGTCGGAGAACTTCACGCCGTCGAACGACCAGATGAAGCGCTCCATGTTGCCGGTCAGGTGCAGCTCGATCTCGCGGCCGGGTTCGCGCGCGTCGATCGGGCCGCCGATGGTGTGCAGGTCGGCGTAGGTCAGCACGCGACGGCCGTTGTCGCGCAGGCCGATGCCCGGATCGTCGAGGTTGGTGCGCGGCATGTCGACATGCATGTCGACGCCGGGGCCGTATTCGGTACGCGCGTGACGCACGCATCGGGTGCGGCGTGCGGCCGCCATGCCCGGCCATGCTGCCGTGATCCATGCCGGCCATGATCCGTACCAGGCATCGCGGCATGACCGCCGCCGTGATCCGCATGCGCCATCGCACCCATCATGTCCTGCATGGCCAGCCAGTGGATGGGATCCGGCTTGGGCACCTCCGCTTCCATGCCGGCGCGCGGCGCCAGCGTGCCGCGGGCATAACCGCTGCGATCGATCGACTGCGCGAACAGCGTGTACGCGCGTTCGTCCTGCGGCTCGACGATCACGTCGTAGGTTTCGGCCACCGAGATGCGGAATTCGTCGACCGAGACCGGCTCGACGTCCTGGCCGTCGGCCGCGATCACCGTCATCTTCAGGCCCGGAATGCGCACGTCGAAGATCGTCTGCGCCGAGCCGTTGATGAAGCGCAGCCGGATCTTCTCGCCGGGCTTGAAGATGCCGGTCCAGTTGCCGGCCGGCGCCGCACCGTTCATCAGATAGGTATAGGTGTAGCCGGAGACGTCGCCGAAATCGGTCGGATTCATGCGCATCTCGTTCCACATCTTGCGCATCGCCAAGCGCCTGGCTCAGGCCCCTTTCGCGCACGTCGCGAAAGAAATCCGGCACCGTCGGCTGGGCGAAGTTGTAGTAGTCGCTCTGCTTCTTCAGCTTGGCGTAGATGCGCTCGGGATTCTCGTCGGTCCAGTCGTTGAGCATCACGACGTAGTCGCGATCGGTCGGATGGCGATCCGGGCCGGCCGGCTCGATCACCAGCGGACCGTAGAGTCCGGTCTGCTCCTGGTAGCCCGAGTGCGAGTGATACCAGTAGGTGCCGGACTGGCGCACCTGGAACTGGTAGACGAAGGTTTCGCCGGGCGCGATGCCGTCGAAGCTGAGGCCCGGCACACCGTCCATGCCGGTCGGCAGGATGATGCCGTGCCAGTGGATCGAGGTCGGCACGCGCAGCCGGTTGGTCACGCGCAGGGTCACCGTGGTGCCTTCCTTCCAGCGCAGGAGCGGGCCGGGAATGCCGCCGTTGACGGTGGTCGCCAGGCGCGTCGCACCGGTGTAGTTGACCGGCGTCTCGGCGATGTCGAGCGCGAAATCGGTACCGCTCAGCACCGTGGGATGGCCTGGGCTGGTCAGCGCCCAGACGTTCGAAGGGCGCAGCAGACCCAGACCGGCCAGTGGCGCCGCCGATGGCGACGCCCTGGACGAAACGCCGTCGCGACAGATCGGTCGGGGGCGGGGGGAACAGGATTCATGGGTCTCTCTCCAGGGTGGCGGCGTCGATCGTTTCGATACCGGTCACAGCCGATTGCCGCGGATGTCGACACGCGACAGCCGCAAGCAATGTTCATAACAACGAGGGAGAGTCAGACCGCCGGCGGTCGCAAGGGGGGAGCGGTGGCCAGCGCGGGGGTGTCGGCACGCGAAGGCATTGCGTAGCGGGTGGTTATCGCAGCCGCGGCAATCCCCCCGGCTGCCTCCGGCGGCAGTGCAGTGACGCACATCGCGGCACAAGCGCAATGCTGACTGGTCGGGCTACCACAGCCCGCTTGGTCGCTGCAGCCGGACCTAGCTGCTTCAGCAGGGGCAACTCGGTGCTGTGCATGTTGCTCACTGACCGCCGCAACCGTGGAATGCGCAGGATAAATTGGAGGCGTTCCCGTCATGCCCATCGGTGCAGCGGCCAATGAGTTGATGACCAGCATCAACCACGCCAACACGCCCGTCGCCCGGAGGCGACGCGAGCGAGCGATCCGACGCAGTGAGAAGGCCATGGAGCGAGCTTAGCCGTACGATCCACCTCCCTCAACTCTGGAGGTGGATTCAAGTGCTTACGGTTTGCTGAAACCCATGTGCAACGTGATCTTGTCACCGGCTTTCAGGCCAGCCATGGTGGCTGGAGGGAAATGCAGCTTGAGCGGCATACCTTCGGATTCAGCCTCGACCAGACCGGTCTTCGTATCCGCCGAGGTCACCGTGGCCGGCATCTTGTGCATGCTCTTCATGTCGCCATGCATGCCTTTCATCATGCCTGCGTGTTCCGCCTGCATGGAGTTGTTCGCGGGCATGTCCTGCGCGACGGCCATGCCGCTGGTGGCCAGCCCCAAGGCCAGTGAACCGAGTATCGACATCAGCGCTCTATGTGACGTGTTCATCTCGTAATCCTCATGGATGAGTTGCAGGGCGCAACACATCCATCCTGCACCCGGCCATGTGTAGACCGGTTGAAATTTGCCGGCAGCTTTCGTTGCGTGGACTGGTTCGGCGCGGCCTCTATACTGGCGCCATGAATTACCGCCACGCCTATCACGCCGGCAATTTCGCCGATGTCCTGAAACACACCGTGCTGCTCGCGCTGATCGAGGCGATGCAGGCCAAGCCAACGCCGTTCTGCTACATCGACACCCACGCCGGCAGCGGCAGCTACCCGCTGGACGGGTTCGAGGCGAAAAAGACCGGCGAGCACCAGGACGGCATCGCGCGCCTGCACCCGGCCGAAAAGGTGCCGCCGCTGCTGCAGCGCTGGCGCGCCGGCATTCTCGGCGGTGCCGGCAACGAGCAGGGCCTGAAGCATTACCCTGGCTCGCCGCTGCAGGTCGCCCGCTTGCTGCGCCCGGGCGACAGCGCCCAGCTGTGCGAATTGCATGCCGAAGAGGCCTCCAAGCTGCGCGAGCTGTTCCGCGGCAACCCGCAGGTGCACGTGCACATGCGCGACGGCTATGAGGCGCTGAAGGCGCTGCTGCCGCCAAAGGAAAAACGCGGCCTGGTGCTGATCGACCCGCCATACGAGGCGCAGGATGCCGAATACAAGCTGATCGAGCAGGCGCTGAAGTCCGCCCTGCTGCGCTGGCCCACCGGCGTCTACGCAGTGTGGTATCCGATCAAGCTGCGCAGCCAGGTGCAGCCGTTCCTGCGCAAGCTGCAACACAGCGGGGTCAAGCGCATCCTGCGCGCCGAGCTGCTGGTGCACCCGGACGATTCGCCGCTGCGTCTCAACGGCTCGGGCATGGTGATCCTCAACGCGCCGTGGAACCTCGACGACACCCTGCGCGAACCGCTGCGCGTGCTGGCCAGCCTACTGGCGCAGGAACGCCCGGCCGAGGTGAAACTGGACTGGCTGCTGGACGAAGCCGGCAGCCAGCTGAACACGCCCAGCCCGTTGCCCGCGTCGCGACTACCGCGACCGCCAGGCCGCCGCTAAGCTCGTGCCTCCAGCCAGCGTTTCTCCACCAGGAGTCCGACCATGCGCAACCGCCCCGCCTCCCTGCTGATCCGCTTCGCCGTGCCGGCCACCCTGCTGATGCTGGCCGCCTGCGCTCCGGCACCGATCTACAAGACCACCACACGCCGCGGTCACCGCCGCCCCGTTCCAGGTGGCGCAGACGCCGGAAAACTTCAGCAACCGCGACGTGATCTGGGGCGGCCGCATCGTGCAGGTCAAGGTGTTCGCCGACCACAGCGAGATCGAACTGCTGGCCTACCCGCTGGACTCCTCGCAGCGGCCGAAGGCGAACGACAGCGGCAACGGCCGCTTCGTCGCGGTGATGCCCGGCTACGTGGAACCGCTGGATTACCCGTCCGGCGCGCTGATGACCGTCAACGGCAAACTCGGCGGCAGCCGCGCCGGCAAGGTCGGCGAGGCCGACTACGTGTTCCCGCTGGTTACCGTGACGCAGTCGCACGTGTGGACCGCCGACGAGATGAACAAGGGACGCAACAACGTCCGCTTCGGCGTGGGCCTGGGCGTCGGCATCCGCTGATCGCTTCTCCGGGCCGGCCGCCCGCCGGTCCGTTCCCGCTCATCGATGGAATTGCGCGAACGTGACGAAGTGGCCGCCCGGTTCGCGATAGCCGATCTCGGTGGCGCCATAGAACGTGTCGTGCCGAGGCACCACGATCTCGCAGCCTTCCAGCGCGGCGGCCAGCTCGTCGATGTCGTCCACCTCGACGAACAGGCAGCTGCGATCACCACGCCAGTCCATTCCCGCCGCATTCGGATCGGCCGCCAGCGAGGCGCTGGTCTGCAACATCAGCTCGATGCCATTGCCGAGCAGAATCACGAACACCGGTGCGCCCTCACCCGGCACCTCGGCGGTGACCGCAAAACCCAGCCGATCGCGCCAGAACGCGAGGCTGGGCGCGATGGTTTCGACGTACAACACGGGCGTGGCCTTGCGGCAAACGGGTAATGCCATGGTGGAACTCCTCGACCGGATGGAGGCGCCAGCATGCATCGCGGCGCGCCGGGCGTCTTGAACGAATGCGTCAGCGCCAGCGTCCGGGCGTGACCCCGGCGAAGCGGCGGAATTCGCGCACGAAGTGCGCCTGGTCGCTATAACCCGCGAGTATGGCGACATCGACGGACCGGTGCTCGTGCTGCAGCAGCAAGTGGCGTGCCCGCTCGAAACGCAGCCAGCGCAGATGCTGCCGCGGGCTGACCCCGACGTGCTCCAGGAAACGCCGCTGCAACGTGCGCATGCCGACGCCCATCTCATCGGCGAGTGCGGCGGCCGTCCACGGCAGCGCCGGTTCCGCCTGCAACCGGCGCAGCATCCTTGACGTATCCGTCGGTCGCAGCTGCGGCAGGATCGCCAGCAGACTGGCGTCGGCGCGACGACACCGCGCGGCGAAACCGGGATCCTCGCACCATCCATTCAGCGGTGGGCGCCAGGTGCGCGCCGGCAACGCGTCAACTTCGGCACTGTCGTCGGTCAGCAGCGACAACGGCGCACCCAGCAACGAAAACAACCCCCCGGGCATGAAGCGGATGCCGAACAGGTCCTGGCGGCCGCCGGCCGGCACCTCGATGGCGCGGGTCATCGTGCCGACCCAGCGCATCCGCGGCGACGCGTCGACGAAATCGCAGATCAGGTCGGCGCAGCCATCGGGAAGAATCCGATGCATGGCCCACTCGCTGTCGACCGCGCTGTCGACGCCCCAATACGCGGCGACCAATCCCTGCAGGCGCGGCGATGGCGGGAATTCCCGGTAAGTCATGCGCGCATCTTGCCACGGCGCCGGTCGGCGATGGTCGGGATTTCCTGCAGTGAACTACACTTCACGCCATTGCCTAAGGAACCAACCATGGCCGGCCACGCCGCCAATCCGATCAAGGCCATCCTGCTCGCGCTGGGCGCCAACTTCGCCATCTTCGTGGCCAAGCTGTTCGCCGCCTTCGTCACCGGCTCCGGCGCGATGATGGCCGAAGCCGTGCACTCGCTGGCCGACTGCGGCAACCAGGGACTGCTGCTGCTCGGCATCCGCCAGGCCAAGCGCCCGCCGTCCGACGAATTCCCGCTGGGCTGGGGCCGCGCGTTGTACTTCTGGTCGTTCCTGGTCGCCATCCTGCTGTTCAGCGTGGGCGGCATGTTCTCGATCTACGAAGGCGTGCACAAGCTCACGAATCCCGAGCCGCTGAAGTGGCCGTGGCTGGCGCTGGGCGTGCTGGTGTTCGGCATCGTGGTCGAAGGCATCTCGATGCGTGGTTGCATGCACGAAGTGAACAAGGCGCGCGGCAACCAGGACTTGTGGACGTGGTTCCGCGAAACCCGCTCCAGCGAGTTGCTGGTGATCTTCGGCGAAGACCTGGCCGCCCTGCTCGGCCTGTGCCTGGCCTCGCTCGCGGTGGGCGCCACCATGCTCACCGGCAACCTGATGTTCGACGCCGCCGGCACCATCGCGATCGGCGGGCTGCTGATCGTGGTGGCGGTGCTGGTAGCGATCGAGGTGAAGGCGTTGCTGATCGGCCAGGGCGTGGAACCACGCCGCCGCGAAGAACTGCTGGCCTTCCTCAACGCGCGCCCGGAAGTCGCCGAAGTGCTGAACCTGCTCACCCTGCAGATGGGCCCGGACGTTATGGTGGCGGTGAAGGCGCGCATGCAGCCCACCGCCGACAACCAGCAACTGATTGCGGTGATCAACACCGTCGAGGCCGCCATGAAGGCCGAGTTCGGCGATGTGCGATGGAGCTTCTTCGAGCCGGACGATGCGGATTGATCGGTGACGATTGAACGCGAGAGCCCGCGCTACAATCCTCACCCGCCATCCCGCCCAGCTCTCGTCCATCCCCATGCGCAATCCCCTGCAAGAACAACTGCTGAAGGCTGGCCTGGTCAACAAGACCAAGGCCGCGCAAGTCGTGCGCGAGCAGGCGAAGAAGCACAAGGGCAAGGGCCCGGCGGCGCCGAGTGCCGAGCAGCTGGAGGCACAACGGTTGCAGGCGGAGAAGGCCGAGCGCGACCGCGCGCTGGCCGCCGAGCGCAATGCGCAGGCGCGGGCCCACGAGGCACGCGCGCAGGTGCGGCAGATCGTCGAGGCGCACAAGGTGAGGCGCGAGGGCGAGATCGCCTATCGGTTCACCGACGGCGACAAAATCAGGGACGTGTTGGTGAACGAGGCGCTGCGTGCGCAGCTGGCAGCCGGCACGTTGGTGATCGTGCGCCACGATCAGGGTTACGAACTGCTGCCGCGCATTGCCGCTGACAAGGTGCGTGAGCGCGACCCGGCCATGATTGTGCTCGATCACGGCCATACCGAAGCCAGCAGTGGCAACGATGCGGACGACGAGTACTACAAGCAGTTCCAGGTGCCGGACGATCTGATCTGGTAATCCGGGTGACTTCGCCATGTCGCAGGTTCGAATCCAGTCCTCGCTACCAGATCTTTCATCCGCGGCACGCGCGCGCTATTGATTCGATCCGTAACTAGGCGGTTGCGGGCACCCTTCGACCTCCTCGCTCCTCAAAGCTGCGGCCATCCATGGCCGCTCCCCGCGTGCGCTGGGCTACGCTCAGGGCGAACGGGGTTTCCCACGCTTGCCGGCGGATCAATCGCGCTTCAGTTCCAGCAAGTCCCAACCGTTTCCGTACAGGTCCTCGAACACCGCCACCGTGCCGTAGGCCTCGTGGCGCGGTTCCTCGCGGAAATGCACGCCGGCGGCACGCATGCGCTGCCAATCGCGCTGGAAATCGTCGGTGTGGAGCAGCAGGAAGACGCGGCCGCCGGTCTGGTTGCCGATGCGCGCGACCTGCTCGTCGCCTTTGGCCTTGGCCAGCAGCAGACGGGTTTCGCTGGAGCCGGGCGGTGCCAGCAGCACCCAGCGCTTGCCGTCGCCCATGTCGGTGTCTTCGACCAGCGCGAAGCCGAGCTTACGGGTGTACCAGGCGATCGCCTCGTCGTAGTCGGCGACCAGCAGCGCGAGCGCGCCAAGATGCTGCTTCATGCTTTTGCCTTGACTGTCGGCAGCGGACCCAGCTCCGCCTGCATTTTTTTCGTCAGCTTCGCGCGGATCAGCGTATACGCGTCGAGGATGAACGTTTCCAGTTCCGCCGTGGCGAAACGCTGCGGTTCGATGACCGAGATCCAGCGCGCACGGGCCAGGTACGGCGCAGGGATGATGCCAGGCTGGTCGGTGAGTTCGAGGAAGCGGTCGTCGGCCACCTTGAACGACAGCCGCCCGCCCTCGCTGCCGTCCGACGGCATCACCGCGAACATCTTGCCGCCCACGCTGAACACCATGTCGATGCCCCACTTGGTGTCACGGGTGACACCGGGCCAGTGGCCGCACAGCATCATCAATTGGGCCGCAGTGAGGCCGTTTGCCGGTTTGCGGGTCATGCCGTGCTCCATGGAAGTCCAGCCTCGCATTGTGCGGTGTGGCGCACGCCCTGTCTTCCACGCCCGGCCTTCCGTACTGCAACATGGCATCGCCCGATCACCGCCGTGATATTTGTGCATGCGGCAGCCCGCCGCAGGATTCGTCATTGAATATTCATGCTGCGTTGCACACAATACGCAAAAGTACGGAACTGCCATGATTCCCGCCATCGACTTCGCCGCCCCGTCCCGATTCGCCGTGTTGCCGCCACGCAGCAGCGAGCGCTTCGCGCGCCCCAAGGTGGCGCCGTCGCCGCACGGCGAGCAGGTGCGTACCCAGGATGGCCGCGAACTGGTGCTGCGCGCGATCGAGCCGGGCGACGTGGCAGCGATGCAACGCTGCTTCACCCGCCTGTCGCCGGAGGACATCCGCCGCCGTTTCCTGCATGCGATGTCCGAGCTGCCCGCGCCGATGGCGCAGCGGCTGTGCCGGATCGATCCCGCGTTCGAGACTGCCTACGTGCTGATGGACGAATCCCTCAAGCCGGCCGAGATGCGCGGCGTGGGCCGGATCTTCGTCGACGAGGCCACCGACAGCGCCGAGTTCTCGGTGCTGGTGGAACACGACTGGAGCCGGCTCGGCCTCGGCGCGCTGCTGATGCAGCGGCTGGTTGACGACTGCCGCCGCCGCGGCCTCGCCGAGTTGTGGGGCTACGTGTTGCTGGAGAACCGGCCGATGCTGCAACTGTGCCGAGAGCTGGGCTTCGCCCAGCGGATGCTGCCGGACGAGCCGGGCACGGCGCAGATCACGCTGAAGCTCTGAGCGATCCTTGGCTCTTCCGCCCTGCGAGGCCACATAAGAGCCTGATCCCCTGCCCAAGGCTCCTCCCCCGCGCCCGGAGGACGTCCGTTGAGGAGCGAGCAGGGATGAGCGGATGCGCTGCGACGGGAGGGAGCAGCGGCGCATCGCGTTACACTTGCCCGCTTTCCCCGGCGCGGCTCGATGGCGGCGCCTCGAACACGCGACCCTATGTCCAGCCCGATCAAGCACCCGCCCCTGCCGACCACCCCCAAGCAACGCCGCTACTGGACGCCGCCGCACGGCTCCGCCCGGGCGCTGCTGCTGGCCGAAGCGGCACGCACGCACGACGGCCTGCTGGTGGTGGTGGCGCGCGACACCCAGCGCGCGCAGGCGCTGGAAGCGGAACTGAAGATCTTCGCCGGCGGCCTGCCGGTGCTGCATTTCCCGGACTGGGAAACCCTGCCCTACGACGCGTTCAGCCCGCACCCGGAGATCGTCTCGCAGCGCATCGCCACCTTGTACCAGCTGCCGAACGTGAAGCGCGGCGTGCTGGTGGTGCCGGTGGCCACGCTGATGCAGCGGATCGCGCCGCGCTCGCACATCACCGGCTCCGGGCTGGTGCTGGCGAAGCGGCAGAAGCTCGATCTCGCCAGCGAGCAGCGCCGGCTGGAAGCCGCCGGCTACCGCAACGTGCCGCAGGTGGCCGAACCGGGCGACTTCGCGGTGCGCGGCGCCTTGCTCGACATCTTTCCGATGGGCACGGCCGAGCCGTACCGCATCGAACTGTTCGACGACGAAGTGGAGTCGATCCGCAGCTTCGACCCGGAAACCCAGCGCTCGCAGCAGCAGGTGGACAGGGTCGAGCTGTTGCCCGCACGCGAGTTTCCGCTCACCGACGAAGCGGCGAAGGAATTCCGCGGCAACCTGCGCGAGCGTTTCCCGATCGACGTGCGCCGCTGCCCGCTGTACCAGGACATGAAGGAAGGCGTCACCCCCGGTGGCATCGAGTACTACCTGCCGCTGTTCTTCAAGCAAACCGCCACGCTTTTCGACTACCTCGCCGACGACGCGCTGTTCGTGCTCGGCGAGGGCGCGAGCGAAGCCGCCGACCAGTTCTGGGCACAGACCGCCGAGCGCTACGACCAGCGCGCGCACGACATCGAACGTCCGGTGCTGCCGCCGGCCGAACTCTACCTGCCGCCGGAAAAGCTGCGCGAGCAACTCAACCAGCGGCTGCGCGTGGAGGTGGTCGACGCCGGCCATGAACACGCGGTCGACACCGGCACGCAGCCGGCGCCGGAGCTGCCGCTGAATCGCAAGGGCGAGGAACCGGGCACGTCGCTGCGGCATTTCCTGGCCAGCTATCCGGGCCGCGTGCTGATTGCCGCGGATTCGGCGGGACGACGCGAGGCGCTGATCGAGACGCTGGCCAGCGGCGGGATGAAACCGGACAACGTGGACGGCTGGACCGCCTTCCTCGCTGAAGATGCGCAGCGCTTTGCCATCACCATCGCCAGCCTGGAACAAGGCTTCGCGCTCACCAGGCCCGCGGTCACCGTGCTCACGGAGCGCGAGCTGTATGGCGAGCGCGTGCGCAGCGAACGCGACCGCAAGCGCCGTCGCGGCACTGCGCGCGATCCGGAAGCGATCATCCGCGATCTCACCGAGCTCACCCTCGGTGCGCCGATCGTGCACGTCGATCACGGCGTGGGCCGCTACCAGGGCCTGGTGTCGATGGACATCGGCGGCATGGACGGCGAGTTCCTCACCATCGAGTACGCCAAGGGCGACAAACTGTACGTGCCGGTGGCGCAGCTCGGCCTGGTCAGCCGCTACTCCGGCACTGCGCCGGAGCTGGCGCCGCTGCATTCGCTGGGCGGCGATGCGTGGGAACGCGCACGCAAGAAAGCCGCCGAGAAGGTGCGCGACGTCGCTGCCGAATTGCTGGCGATCTACGCACAGCGCGAAGCGCGCGGCGGCGAGTCGATGCCGATCGACCGCCAGCTGGTGGAGGAATTCGGCAGCAGTTTCCCGTTCGAGGAAACCCCCGACCAGGAAACCGCGATCGAAGCCGTGCTCGCTGATCTGGCCGCACCACGCGCGATGGACCGGGTGATCTGCGGCGACGTCGGCTTCGGCAAGACCGAGGTCGCGCTGCGAGCCGCGTTCGCCACTGCCACCGCCGGCAAGCAGGTCGCCGTGCTGGTGCCGACCACACTGCTCGCCCAGCAGCATTACCGCAATTTCGCCGATCGGTTCGCGGACTGGCCGGTGCGCGTCGACGTGCTGTCGCGCTTCAAGTCGACCAAGGAAGTGAACGAGGCGCTGAAGCGGCTTGCCGACGGCCAGATCGACGTGATCGTGGGCACGCACAAGCTGCTGCAGCCGGATATCAAGTTCAAGAACCTCGGCCTGGTCATCGTGGACGAGGAGCAGCGTTTCGGCGTGCGCCAGAAGGAACAATTGAAAAAGCTGCGTGCCGAGGTCGATCTGCTGACCATGACCGCCACGCCGATTCCGCGCACGCTCAACATGGCGATGGCCGGACTGCGCGATCTCTCGCTGATCGCCACGCCGCCGGCACATCGTTCGGCCGTGCGCACTTTCATCTCCGCATGGGATCCGGCGACGATCCGCGAGGCGCTGCAACGCGAGCTGTCGCGCGGCGGCCAGGTGTACTTTCTGCACAACGAGGTGCAGAGCATCGAGCGCACCGTGCGCGAACTCGAGGAACTGGTACCCGAGGCGCGCATCCGCATCGCCCACGGCCAGATGCCCGAACGCGAACTGGAAGGCGTGATGGCCGACTTCCATCGTCAGCGCTTCAACGTGCTGGTGTGCACCACAATCATCGAAACCGGCATCGACATCCCGACCGCGAACACCATCATCATCGACCGCGCCGACCGTTTCGGTCTGGCGCAGCTGCACCAGCTGCGCGGCCGCGTGGGGCGTTCGCATCACCGCGCCTATGCGTATCTGGTGGTGCCCGACCGCCGTTCGATCACCGCCGACGCGCAGAAACGGCTGGAAGCACTCGCCTCGCTGGAAGAACTGGGCGCCGGCTTCACCCTGGCCACGCACGACCTGGAAATCCGCGGCGCCGGCGAACTGCTCGGCGACGAACAATCCGGCCAGATCCAGGAGATCGGGTTCGGCCTGTACACCGAATTGCTGAATCGCGCCGTGCGCGCGCTGAAGTCGGGCAAGGTGCCGGACTTCGATCTCAGCAGCGAGCACGAGACCGAGGTCGAACTGCACCTGCCCGCACTGATCCCCGACGACTATCTCGGCGACGTGCACGCCCGCCTCACCCTGTACAAGCGCATCGCCAGCGCGCGCAGCGAGGACGACCTGCGCGACCTGCAGGTGGAAATGATCGACCGCTTCGGCCTGCTGCCCGATCCCACCAAGCAGTTGTTCGCCGTGGCCAGCCTGAAGCTGATGGCGACCCCGCTCGGCATCCGCAAGCTCGACTTCGGTGCGAACGGCGGTCGCATCGTGTTCCGTGAGAAGCCCGAAGTCGAACCGATGACCATCATCAAGCTGATCCAGCAACTGCCGCGCGTGTACAAGCTCGACGGCCAGGACAAGCTGAAGGTGGTCCTCGACCTGCCCGGCGCCAGCGAACGCATCCGCAGCGCGCAGGAAGTGCTGGTGCTGCTGGGTGCGCGCCGGCCCGGCTGACAGGGCGGCAGCGCTCCGCCGGTCACCTGGAAGCATCGGCGAAGCCCTACAGACCAGCTCCCGGGCGGGGTATACCCTGTCGGCCGTGGCGCGACGTGACCGCGACACCATCGGCGAGCGGCACCCGGTTACGTCGACAAGGGGGATCACTGCACATGGCCACGACACCGTCGTCCATCGGCGCGCGCGCCGGAACGCGCCTGTACCGCTGGAGCGCCGTCATCGCCGCCCTGCTGGTGCTCGCGGGCTACGCCCAGACCTATTACCTGAAAGCCCTGTTCGGCACTCCCACGTTGCCGCTGCTGGTGCACGTGCACGGCGTGGCGATGAGCGCATGGATCGCCTTGCTGGTGGCGCAGACCTGGCTGGTCGAGGCGCGCCGCGTGGACCTGCACCGTCGGTTGGGCGTGTTCGGCGCCGTGCTGCTGGCGGTGATCCCGTTGCTCGGCGTGGCGGTCGCGGTCGGCTCGGTGCAACGGCACACCACGCCGCCGGGCATTCCACCGCTGATGTTCCTCGTCATCCCGCTGTTCGACATCCTGCTGTTCGCCACACTTTGTGCCACCGGGTTGTGGCTGCGCCGGCAGCGCGACGTGCACAAGCGACTGATGCTGATGGGCACGCTCGCCATCCTGCCGGCGGCGATCGCGCGTCTGCCGCTGGATTTCGTCCTGCACGGCGGACCGCTGGTCTTCTTCGGCATCGCCGATTTGATCATTCTTGCCTGCGTCGCCGTCGACACCGTGCGCAACCGTCGACTGCACCCGGCGTTCGGCTGGAGCGCGCTGCTGGTCATCGCCTCACATCCGCTGCGACTGTGGCTGGCCGGCACCGCCGGCTGGATGGATTTTGCGGTCTGGCTGGTTGGTTGATTGGCCGCCGAGCCGACTGTCTCCTGCCGCCCGGACCGAAGCCGGTCACTCCCCGTTGACGCCCCGACGCCAGCCCGGATGATTCGTCGCGTCAGTAGCGCACCCCCGGCCGCCGCTGCCCCGCAGCGGCCGTCCGGGGCACCGGTGACCAGACGTTGCCTGGATACGCAGCACGCGGCAGTGGCATGCTCCGTGCTTGACACTTGAGCGAATGATGTTGCACGTTCGATGTTGTCGCTCGCCGCGGGAGAGGTCGCTTAACGCGCATCCAGCGAACGCCGCGATTGCCGGTCCCGGAACTCGCCGGGCCAGACATAGCCAGTACACGTATCAGCGACGTGCAGCACCGCAAGATGATGGCAGATCCGGGGGGAGGCAAATGGGGAGGCTGATCACAATACCGGTACCAGCACACTCCAGGCGATCGTGGCGCAGCTTGGTGCTCGGCCTGCTGTGGCTCGGACTGGGCGCGGCCCATGCCTCCGCGCCGCTCAACGGCGCCTGGCGCGAGGCCCATGCCGGCGACACGCCTGAGGCCGTTCTGGACGAGTACCGCGCCGGGCTGTTGAAGAGCTTCGACCCCTCCCTGCTGCAGCGGTTTCCACAGAACAGCACCGGCAGTTGGGTGGTGATCAGCCCACAACCGCCTTGGGACAACACGGAGCGGGTACTGACGATCTACCCGCCGACGTTGGGCACGGTCACCGTGTTTGGCAAGGACCAGCCACAGGCGACGCTGGCGCTGGACGACTTCAGCGCATCGATCCAGGGTCACGGCCGGCTGGCCTGGCAACTGCCGGAAAGCGCCGCCGCGTCGGCGCCTATCCTGCTGCGGTTCGAGCCGTCACAGATGCTGAGCGCACCGGTGCGCTTCCACCTGGAGTCCTGGAGCGAGTACATTCGACGGGACGCACAATGGCTGACTTTTGCCAGCGCCTGCTTCGCGGTGATGCTGGCAATGGTGCTGATGGCCTTGTGCTTTGCGCTGATGTTGCACGACGCCACCTATGCCTGGTACGCCGGCTACATTCTCTGTTACGCGTTGATCCAGGGCATCCAGACCGGCTTCGCGTTCCATCCGCTGGAATGGGAATGGCTGTCGGGCATGGCCTTGCTGGCCGGCTCGGCCGCCGTGGCGCTGTCGGTTGCGTTCGCCTCGCTGTTCATGATGCGGTTCTGCGAATTGCAGAGTTATGCGCCGTTGCTGCGGGTGCCGATCATGGCGCTGGCGGTGGGCATGATCCAGCTGGTGCTGATGCGCTGCAGCCGGATCCCGCTGCTGGTCGAGGTGGCGCAGATACTGCTCAACCCCTTGCTGATGATCGGCGCCACCTTGCTGCTGGTGGCTGCCATCGTGGCCGCGGCGCGCGGCTCGCGCCAGGCGTGGTTTTTCCTGGCCGGCTGGACGCCGCTGCTGCTGCTCACCGCGCTGACCAGCGCACAGGTCGGCGGCGCGCTGCCTCACCTGGACTGGCTCAACGACGCCAGCCTGGCCGGCGGCGCGTTCGAGGCGGTCGTGCTGTCGATCGGCCTGGCCGACCGTGCACTGAGGCTGCGCCATGATCGCGACATCGTGCGGGTACTGGCCGACCATGACGCGCTCACCAGCGTGCTCAACCGCCGCGCCTGGGCCGAACGCGCCAGCGCCCTGCTGTCCAGCGGGCCGCCGCGGCCGATCGCGCTGCTGTTCCTCGACCTCGATCATTTCAAATTGCTGAACGATCGCCAGGGCCACAACACCGGCGACCGCGCGCTGGTCGCCGTAGCCAAGTCGCTCGCCACCGAATTGCGCCCCACCGACCTGCTCGGCCGTTATGGCGGCGAGGAGTTCGTCGCCCTGCTCGATGGCACGCATGCGCCACAGGCCATGCAAGTGGCGACCCGTTTGTGCCGACGCGTGCATCGGCTGGAAATTCCTGCCAGTGACGAGTCGCTGCTGCTCAGTGTCAGCATCGGCGTTGCGATGCGCCAGGACGGCGACGACGTTGAATCACTCGTCGGGCGCGCCGACCAGGCCATGTACGACGCCAAGTTCAACGGCCGCAACCGGGCCTCGCTGCACGTCAGCAGCATGTCGACGCCGGCCGGCCCGCGCCTGCACGTGGTGGAAAAGCGCGAGCATTGACGCCTTGCGTTTGGCGGTCTTCGCCTGCGCCGCGATGCCGGCCACCGTCAGCGCTGCGCCAGCTGCTTTGCCGCGGCCACCACCTCGGCCTCGCCCGGCAACACCAGCAGTGCCGCCCCGGCCAGCGGAGTGAAGGTGTCCGCACCGACCACACGGTGCATCGGCGTGGCGCCACAGCCACCCTCGACGATCGCGGTGATCACGCCCTCGCCCACGCCGGCGCTCTTGCGTCCCTCGTCCAGCACCAGGATGCGTTTGGCGGTCTTCGCCTGCGCGGCGATGAAGGCGTCGTTGAGCGGCGCCAGCCAGCGCAGGTCGACCACGCGCACCTGCCAGCCCAGTTCCTTTTCGATCGTGCGGGCGGCGCGCAGCGCCATCGGCACGCCGTTGCCGAAGGTGAACACCACCAGATCGTTCGCCGCCTCGTTGTAGATGCGGCCCTCGCCCAGCGTCATCGCCTGGTCCGGCGCCGGGTAATCGAACTGCCACTGGCCGTCGCCGGCCTCGTACAGATCCTTGGTCATGTACAGCGCGATCGGCTCGAGGAACGCGCACACGCGGCCATCCACCTTCGCCAGCGCCATCAGCGTGCGCAGCATCATCGCCGCGTCGTCGCCACGGCTGGGACAGCCGACCACCAGGCCGGGAATGTCGCGCAGCGCGGTGATCGAGTTGTCGTTGTGGAAGTGGCCGCCGAAGCCCTTCTGGTAACCCAGCGAGGCCACCCGCATCACCATCGGGTTGCGGTACTGGCCGTTGGAGAAGAACTGCAGCGACGCCGCCTCGCCGCGGATCTGGTCGCAGGCGTTGTGGAAGTACGCCAGGTACTGGATCTCCGGCAACGGCAGCATGCCCATGTTGGCGTAGCCCTGGGCCAGGCCAAGGATCATCGTCTCGTCCAGCAGCGTGTTGAACACGCGACTGCCCTTGAAGGTCTTGTTCAGCCCCTTGGTGACGGTGTACACGCCGCCCTTCTGCGCCACGTCCTCGCCGAACAGCAGCGCCTCGGGGTATTTCGCCAGCAGGTCGTGCAGGGCCTGGCCGATCTGGATCGCCAGGTGCCGCGGCGGCAGTTTCTCCGGCAGCTTGTCGGCGCCGCCGAACGCGGCCAGACGCCTGTCGGCGTAGTCGGCGCGCCCGGCCTCGGCCTTCACCGCGGCGGGCGTGTACGGCGCCAGCGGGGCCATCACGTCTTCCAGCGAGGTCAGACGATGGCGTGAATCCGCGTCCTCGGCGGCGGCAAAGCAGCGCTTGCGGGTGACCTCGTAAAGGCTCAGCAGCGAGTCCTTCGAGTACAGGCCCGACTCCAGCGCGATGCCGGCCGAGCGCAGCAGCGGATCGGTCGCCTCCACCGCGAACAGTTCCTCGATCGAGCGCCATTCGATCTCGAAGTCGGTGCCGGCGTGACCCATCACGCGGGTGGTCTTGAGGTGCAGGAAGGTCGGCCGGCGCGTCGTGCGGCAGTGTTCCACCGCACGCTGCACCTGGGCGTAGCCCTCGGCCAGGTCGAGGCCGTCGGCGAAGAAGTAGTCGAGATTGGAACGATGCTGGAAGTTGCTGGCGACCCAGCCGGTGGGCGTCTTCACCGAGATGCCGATGCCGTTGTCCTCGCACACGAACAGCACCGGCGCCGGCAGCTTCTGGTACGCGGTCCACGCCGCGGCGTTGAATGCCGTCTGCGCGGTGGCGTGGTTGCTGGACGCGTCGCCGAACGAGCAGATCGCAATGCTGTCGTCGGGAATCGGCAGCGTGTGGCCGATCCGCCGCGCCTGCTCGATCGCCACAGCCGTGCCCAGCGCCTTGGGCAGGTGCGAGGCGATCGTCGAGGTCTGCGGCAATACCCACAACGGCTTGCTGCCCCACACTTTGTGGCGGCCGCCGGAAGCCGGGTCGTCCTTGCTGGCGGCAAAGGAGAGCGCCGAATCCATCACCGGGTCCATCCCCGCGATCTTGCGGAAGCGCTCGGCCATGAAGCCGCCGGAGCGATAATGCAGGAACGCCGGATCGGTATGCCGGGTCAGCCGCGCCACCATCGCATTGCCTTCATGGCCGCTGGAGCCGATCGTGTAGAACACCTTGTTCTGCACGCGCAGCACCCGCGCCATCAGGTCGAGATGGCGCGAGATCAGTTGCGATTCGAGCAGTTCGCGGAAACCGCGCGCGTCCAGCGCACTGCCCGGCAGCACCGCCTCGCCGTCGCGCGGCGCGGCGTGCACGTCGCCCTGCCACAGCTGCACGAACTCGATGAAGTTCTGGTCGACGATCTCGGCACGGTTGAAGCCCTTGTGGCGGGCGCTGAGGGTAAACGGTAGGGACATGGCAGTCATCGGCAAGGTGGGAGAGAGTCAATGTTGCATCGAAGTGTGGCCGGGCCGCGCCTGCACGCGGTCGAGCCAGGCGCGAATGTTCGGGAACGCGGACAAGTCGAAACCGCCGTCGCCGGCGCAGTGGGTATATGCGTACAGCGCGATGTCGGCGATGCCGTAGCGCTCGCCGACGAACCAGTCGCGCCCGGCCAGGTGCCGCTCCATCACCGTCAGCACCTGCGCACCCTTCTGCAGCAGCGCAGGCACCTCGGCCTGGCGCGGGTGATCGGGCGGCAGCCAGCCGCGGATGAAGCGCGCCACCGCGATGCACGGTTCGTGGCTGTACTGCTCGAAGAACAGCCATTGCAGCGTCTGGGCGCGCAGCCAGCGGTCGTCCGGCAGGAACGGCGTGCCGTCGGCGAGGTAGCACAGGATCGCGTCGGATTCGGCCAGCCGGCGGCCATCCTCCAGCTCCAGCAGAGGCACCTTGCCGTTCGGGTTCTTCGCCAGGTAGGCCGGTGTGCGTGTCTCGCCACCTGCGCTGTCCACGTCCACCCAGCGGTACTCGCGACCCAGTTGATCGAGCAACAGTTGCAACTTGTAGCAGTTGCCGGAAGCACGCATGCCATAGACCGTGATCATGGCCGCTCCTCGCCAATCGCCTGCAACAGTGTCGCGCGCTGCCGGTCTTTTGGACGCCCGAAACTTTCCAGCACGCGAATCTGCTCCGCCACCGTGGGGATCGGGACCGCGAGGCCAGCCACCTCCAACGTGACGATCCCGTCGATCCGCACCGGTTCCCAGCCGTACTCGCCGCGGAGTTCGAGGCCGCCCATGACCTCCACCGGCACCCCGGGGAAAAGAAAACGGGCGAAGCACGAGCGGAAACGCTCTTCACCAGATGGCACATGGGCTTCATCGCGCCGAGCCCGCCAGTGGTCGACCAGGGTTTCGGCATCGCGGACGCTGGTCAGCACATCCAGGTCGGCCACCGTCACCTCGGCGCCGGCCAGCCAGGCCGCGCCACTGCCGATCAGGGTCCACGGATCGCGGCAGTGGCGATGCAGATCCGGCACCGCCGCAACAAGTGCTTCGCGCAATGCCCCCGCGGGGTCGACCTGGACGGACGTACTCATGGCTGCGCGCGACGCCGGCGCCATTGCTCGCGCGTCTGCGTCCAGATCTCAGTCGGGGAGTCCTCGTACGGCGCGGGCAGCTTGCCCGGACCGCGGCAGCTCGAACCGAGCCGCTGCGCCAGCGCCTGCGAGGCGTGGTTGTCGGGATGGATCGAATGGATCATCTCGCTCCAGCCCAACTGGTCGAAGGTCCAGTCGATCGCCGCACTGCAGCCTTCCAGCGCGTAGCCCTTGCCCCAGGCGCCGCGCGCCAGGCCCCAACCGATCTCGGAACCCGGCCAGCCCTCGGGACGCCAGGGGCCGAGCCGGCCGATCCAGCGACCGGTGGCCTTCTCGGTCACAGAAAACATCGAGAAGCCCTGGATCATCCAGGCGCCCGCGGAAGCCAGGAAGCCGCGCCAAGCCAGCGCACGCACCTGCCGGCCGCCGATGAATCGCGCGGCCTCGGCGTCGGCCATCATCTCCGCATAGGCGTCGAAATCCTCCAGCCTCGGCGGACGCAGGATCAGCCGATCGGTTTCGATGCGCAACGAATCGAAGTCCATGCGCGCCACACCCCGCTTCAGAATGCGTTGATGCCGGTCAGTTCGCGGCCCACCACCAGTTCGTGCACGGTCTCGGTGCCTTCATAGGTGATCACCGACTCCAGGTTCAGCGCATGGCGGATCGCGCCGTGCTCGGTGGTGATGCCGGCGCCGCCGAGGATGTCGCGGCACTGCCGCGCAATGTCGATCGCCATGCGGCAGTTGTTCCACTTCGCCAGCGAGACCTGGGTCGGCTGCATCTTGCCGGCATCCTTCAGCCGGCCGAGCTGCAACGACAGCAGCTGCGCGGTGGTGATGCGGCGGGCCATGTCGGCCATCTTCAGCTGCACCGCCTGGTTCGACGCCAGCGGGCGGCCGAACAGGATGCGCTCCTTGGTGTAGTCCAGCACTTCCTTCAGACAGGCCTGGGCCGCGCCGATCGGGCCCCAGGTAATGCCGTAGCGCGCCTGGGTCAGGCAGCCCAGCGGCCCCTTCAGGCCCTTCACGTTCGGCAGCCGCGCGCTGTCCGGCACGCGCACGTTGTCGAAGAACAGCGCGCTGGTGACCGAGGCGCGCAGGCTCATCTTCTTGTGGATCTCCTGCGCCTTGAAGCCGACGGTGTCGGTGGGCACCACGAAGCCCTGGATGCCGTCTTCGGTCTGCGCCCACACGATCGCGATGTGCGCCAGGTTGCCGTTGGTGATCCACATCTTGGCGCCGTTGATGACCCAGTCGGTGCCGTCCTTCTTCGCATGGGTCTTCATGTTCGCCGGGTCGGAGCCGCCATGCGGTTCGGTCAGGCCGAAGCAGCCGATCACCTCGCCGGCCGACATCTGCGGCAGGTAGTGCTTTTTCTGCTCCTCGCTGCCGTAGGCATAGATCGGGTACATGCACAGCGAGCTCTGCACCGAAGCGAAGCTGCGCAGGCCGGAATCGCCGCGCTCCAGTTCCTGGCAGATCAGGCCGTAGCTGACCCCGTTCATGCCGGCGCCGCCATAGGCCTCGGGAATCGTAGCGCCGAGCAGGCCGAGTGCCGCGATCTCCGGAATCAGTTCCTTCGGGAAGCGCGCCTGGTCGAAGCAGTCGCCGATGATCGGCAGCACGCGCTCGTCGACGAAGCGGCCGACGGTGTCCTGCACCATGCGTTCCTCATCGGTGAGCAGCGAACGGACATCGTACAGATCGAGCGGATTCAGACTGACAGCCATGGGAGCTCCGGTGAGGGGCGTAAAACCGGTATTGTAGCGCGGCCTGCGATGGCCCTACGACTCCCACCCACGCCACGCTCCGCGACGGAAACCATGTTCAAAGGTGTACTGCTTGGTTTTGCGGCGTTTGCCGCCTTCGCCATCAGCGACGCGTTCGTGAAATCGCTGCATGGCTCGCTGCCGGCCTACGAGGCAGTGTTCTTCGGCGCCGTGCTGGGCCTGACCGCGCTGCCATTCATCCGGAAGCGCGACGACCGCTGGCACGAGGTGCTGGTCGCGCAACGCCAGGGGCTGTGGCTGGTGCGCGCGATCGCCAGCGCGGTGGGCAGCACGGCGGCGGTGATCGCGTTCACCGCGTTGCCGATGGCCGAAGCGTTCGCCCTGATCTTCCTGCTGCCGATCTTCGTCACCATCCTGTCGGTGCTGGTACTCGGGGAACACGTGGGCTGGCGCCGCTGGTCGGCGGTGGTGGCCGGTTTCATCGGCGTGCTGGTGGTGCTGCGGCCGGGCTTCCGGGTACTTGGCGTCGGTCATCTGGCGGCAATCGTCTGCGGCCTTTGCGGCGCCGTCTCGATGATCGCCCTGCGCCTGTCCGGCGCGCACGAAAAGCGCGTCACCCTGTACGGCGCCGGCGTGGTCGGATCGATCCTGCTGGCCGGCGTGCTGATGCTGCCGGCCTTCGTCTGGCCGTCCCTGCACCAATGGCTGCTCCTGCTCGGCTACGGCCTGCTGGCCGCACTCGCCTCGGTGCTGCTGATGCTGGCCACCCAGAAGGCACCCGCCAACCACGTTGCGCCAACCCAGTACAGCCAGATGCTGTGGGCCGTGCTGCTCGGCTACGTGCTGTTCCACGACCGCCTGGACTGGCCGATGGCGATCGGCATCGCGATCATCCTCGGCGCCGGCCTGTTCACCTTCGTGCGCGAGGAGCAGGTCACGCAATGGTGGAGGCGCATGCGCATGCTATAGAGCCTGCTCCAGCCCGGCCCGCCCCGCCCCGCCGCCGGCTTGCGCTATGCTCGGGATGTTCCAGGGGAAATCGCACGAACATGAACTTACCCGGCGCCGACATCGGGGCGTCCGGCGGCAGACCCGCACGACCCAGCCAGCGCGATCTGCTGCCGCAACGCGTCTACCGCTTTCGCATGCTCGGCATGGGTCTGTCCGCCCTGCCGCTGGGTCTGGTCCTGCATGAACACCAGGCACCGATCGGCAGCTGGATCTGGGCGGTGTTAACCTGCCTGCTGTGGCCGCAAGTGGCCTACTGGCGGGCTCGCCGCAGCCGGACGCCGTTCGACACCGAGCTGCGCAACCTGATGCTCGACTCGGCCATCGCGGGCTCGTGGGTCGTGCTGATGCATTTCACCGTGCTGCCCTCGGTGCTGGTCGTCATCGTCGCCACCGCCGACAAGATCAATACCGGTGTGCGCGACCTGTGGCGGCGCTCGCTGCCCGGCATGCTGCTGGCCGTCCTGCTCGGCGGCCTGTTGACCGGTTTCGCGTTCCAGCCCGAAACCAGCATGCCGGTGCTGCTGGCCTGCCTGCCGATCATGCTGATCCACACCATGGGCGTGAGCCTCGCCAGCTACCGGCTGGTGCGGCGAGTGCAACGGCAGAACCGTCAGCTCGACGAACTCAGCCGCATCGACGTGCTGACCGGCCTGGACAACCGCGGATCCTGGCAGGACCACGCCAGCGCGCTACTGGAGCAAAGCCATGCCGTGGGCCATGCCGCCACGCTGATGATGGTCGACGTGGATTGCTTCAAGGACATCAACGACCGGCACGGCCATACCCTGGGCGACGACGTGTTGTGCCACATCGCCGCGATCCTGCGCGATGGCCATGGCGCCGACGCGCATATCGGCCGCTTCGGCGGCGACGAGTTCGCGATGGCGCTGCCGGCCACCCTCGCCGAGGCGACGGTGGTGGCCGAACGCATCCGCCACGCCGTCGAGAAACTCGACCTGCCGCAGGTGCCCGGCCTGCGCTGCTCGATCAGCATCGGCCTGGCCGAGGTTGGCGATGCGTCTGGCAGCCTGCGCGAATGGATCGAATCCGCCGACCGTGCGCTGTACCGCGCCAAACAGGCCGGCCGCAACCGCACCGCCAGCGACTCCCCGGTCATCGCCGGCGTCTCCTGAGCGATCGCGCCGTCCACCGCCGCTGGCACGACGAAGCACGCGCATGTTTCGCCGCCCACCAAAGCATGCGTCGACGGACCAAAGCCATCATGGCTGCACCGTCCACCCACGCAGGCAGCAGGCATGTCGGGATTACTGGCACTCGGACTGGCCTCCGCCATCTCCGCAAGCACCATTCACCTGCGCGTCGCGCGCGACCCCGCGCAGCAGATCGCACTGCACTGCGTAGCTCCGGCGCAGGCGAGCGGTCAAGGCGTGCTGTTCGTGCATGGCGCCAGTTTCCCGACCATGCTGGCATTCGGCTTCGAATTCGCACCCGGCGATTCCTGGATGCACTTCATGGCGCAGCAGGGCTTTCTCGCCTGCGGCCTGGACTTCGTCGGCTTTGGCGCATCCAGCCGCCCCGCGGCCATGGCAAACGCGGGTGGAGACGCCGCGCCGGTGACCCGCGCGCCGGAGGCCGCGCGGGAAATCGCCATGGCCGTCGACTACCTGCACAAGACGCGCGGGATCGGCCACCCCCATCTGATCGCCCACTCCTGGGGCACGATTCCGGCCGCCACGTTCGCCGCGGAACATCCCGGCGCGCTGGGCTCGCTCACCTTGTTCGGCCCGGTCGTACCGAAACCGGGCGAGCCGGCCGAACCCGTGCGCGCAGCGTGGTGGACGATCAGCGCCGAGGCACGCTATCAACAACTGCGTTTCAGGAAGGTCCTGCCACCGGGACTGACCCTGCTGGAACCGGCTGTCACGCAACGCTGGGCCAGCGAATTCAACGCATCGGCACCGCATGTGGCGGGCGACCCGCCGGGCGAGCTGCGCATTCCCGCCGGCCCCTCGGCGGACATCGACGCGGTGGCATCCGGCGGCGGCTATCCGTACGACCCGGCAGCCATCAGGGTTCCGGTCTTCGTGGTGTACGGCGATTACGACACGGTGACGGACGATGCGGGTGCCACGGCGTTCCTGGCGAGGTTCAGCGCCAGCCCGCTCAAGTGGCGCATGCGCATCGACCACGGCAGCCACGTGATGCACCTGGAGCGCAACCGCCACTCCCTGTACCGGAGCGTGGACGCATTCATCCACGCGGCGCAGGACATGCAGCCATGATGGCGGTGATCTTCGAACTCGTGGCGGCCGAAGGACGCAGCCAGGACGATCTGGACCTCGCCGCCGAGCTGCGCCCGCTGCTCGAGAGCATCGACGGTTTCCTTTCGAACGAGCGCTTCCATAGCCTCTCGACCCCGGGAAAAATCCTCTCGCTGTCGTTCTGGCGCGACGAGGAAGCGGTGGCGAGCTGGCGTCGGACGGAGGCGCACCGTGCCGCCCAGGGCCAGGGGCGCGCCGGCATCTTCGGCGACTATCGCCTGCGGGTGGCCAGCGTCAACCGCGACTACGGCATGCACGACCGCGATCAGGCGCCCGCGCGGCCCGGTGCGTGGGCAAATTGCTGATCGCTGCGGCCATGTTCACCGGGCTCGAAGGATGGGGTGGGGCGTGAGTCCGCCGCGCGCCGGCGCCCGGCTCAGTGGTTGCTCACCCCGTGCGGAACGTGTCCGGTCGCCACATGCCTGCGCGCGGACTCCACATTCGCCGGCGAGTCGTCGAAGAAAATGTCGGCGCCGAACGCATCGAGGAACGGGCCCTTGTCGCGGCCGCCGAGGAACAGCGCCTCGTCGATGCGCACGCCCCACTTGCGCAGGGTGAGAATCACCCGCTTGTGCGCGGGCGCGGAACGCGCGGTGACCAGGGCGGTGCGGATCGGCGAGTCCTCCGCCGGGAACGCGATCTGCAGACGATGCAGCGCAGTGAGGAAACCGCGGAACGGGCCGACCGACAGCGGCTCGGCGGCATGCTCGGTCTCGCTGCGATGGAATGCCGCCAGGCCCTCCTCGCGCGATACGCGCTCGCCCTCGTCGCCGAAGATCACCGCGTCGCCGTCGAACGCGATGCGCAGCTGCTCGGTGGCGCGCGGCGGCGCGGTGCTGGGCAGGATGGTCGCCGCGGCCACGCCGGCGGCCAGTGCGCGGCCGACGTCCTCGGCGTTGGCCGAGAGGAACAGGTCGGCCTTGAACGGCGCGATGTAGTCGGATGTCGGCGCACCGCTGGTGAACGCGGCGCGGCTGATCTCCAGGCCGTAGTGCTGGATCGCGTTGAAGATGCGCAGGCCGGTGTCGCCGGAATTGCGCGACAGCAGGATCACCTCGACCGGCGGCACATCGCCGGCGAGCTTGTTGAGCCCGAGCAGCTTCTGCACCAGCGGGAACGCCACGCCAGGCTGCAGGATCTCGTTCTCGTGATCGATCTGGAACGAGCGGTAGGCGTCGAGGCCTTCGCGCTCGAACAGCGCGTGGCTGTCTCCCAGGTCAAACAGCGCGCGCGAGGAGATCGCGACGACCAGGCGGTTATCGCCGACGGCAGCGGGATCGTGGACGTTGGTCGATGAAGAAATCATTGCTGGGCCATGTTCGCTGAAAGGGGTTCCGGTTCGGCGGGGTCAGGAAGATCGCCGACTTGCTGAAAAACAGGAGGTCTTCCTCACCTTTACCGGGGGGACTTCCTGCGACCGCACCATCCCGCTGGCCCAGCGGCGAGAGAGGGTGGAAAACGTACGCCATCGGCTCCGTACCGTGCCATGGTCCACGTTACTCCGCCGCGAACTGTTCATCGAGGATGCGTTGTTCGAGGTTGTGCTCCGGATCGAACAGCAGGCGCACGCCCTGGTCGCCGGATTGCCGGATCGCCACCGTCTGCACGTCGCGCACCTCGTGGAAATCGGCGGTGGCGCTGACCGGGCGTTTGCCCGGGTCCAGCACGCGCAGGAGCACTTCGGTGCGATGCGGCAGGATCGCACCACGCCAGCGACGTGGGCGGAACGGGCTGATCGGGGTAAGCGCCAGCACGTTCGCATCCAGCGGCAGGATCGGGCCGTGCGCGGACAGGTTGTAGGCGGTGGAACCGGCCGGCGTGGCGACCATGATGCCATCGCAGACCAGGTTGGGCAGCTTCACGATGTCATTGAGCTGCACTTCCAGGTGCGCGGCCTGATTGCTCTGGCGCAGCAGCGAAACCTCGTTGAACGCCAGCGCGCTGTGCCGGTTGCCGTCCGCATCGACGACTTCCATCTGCAGCGGGAACAGCGATGCCGTATGCGCGCGGGCGATCCGCTCCGGCAAGCCGTCGAGCCTGTGCTTGTTCATCAGAAAGCCGACCCGGCCCAGCTTCATGCCGTATACCGGCACCTCCAGCGCGCGATATGCATGCAGGGTGCGCAGCATGAAGCCATCACCACCCAACGCCACGATCAGCTCGGCCTGCGCGGGCGGCACCTCGCCGTAGCGCTCCACCAGTTTGCGTCGCGCCTGCTGGGCGACACTGACCTCACTGGCGACGAAAGCAAAGCGCATGCGCAAAGACCCCTGGCGACGATGCGCCGAGATTACACAGCATGAGGGCGCAAGACCATGACTGATCCTGCGCCCTCATTCACGCCATCAACCGGCGTGGATTCAGCTCACCGGCACCTGCGCCAGCTGGGCCAGGCGGCGCACCGCCACCGACGCGATCGGGTAGTCCGCGTTCTGGGTGAGGATTTCCGCCAGCATGTTGCGGGTGTACTGCAAGGTGGCATCCTCACGCTGCAACCATCCCTGCACCGGCGACACGTCCTTGCGTTCGCCCGCCACGCTCAGCACCTGCAACGACAAAGCACGATGCTGGTGGTTGAGCTCGTCCAGCAGCGAACCGCGGGCCTGCGCATGCCAATGGCCTTCCACCGGCAAGGCTTCGATCTGGTCGCGCAGCCACTCCAGGTCCAGGGCCTCGCCCAGTTCGAAGAACACGCCGGCGACCTGCTCGATCGGCTGGCCGCTCTGCTGGCTCACCTCGACCATGTCCAGCGCCGCCCGCAGCTCCGGCAGGCGGGCCAACCGCAACGCGAGCTCGGCGGGCAGGCCCAGGCCTTCCCACTTCTCCTGGCTGGAGGAGAAATCGCCCTTGCCAGTCGAGGTCAGCACACCCGGCAGCGCCTTGCGCAACGCCGACACGCCGGCCTGGTAACGCTCGACGTTGGCGGCGATGTCCAGCGAGCCGCCCGGGCGATTCAGCAGCCAGCGGGTCATGTGGCGCAGCTGCGACCAGATCTCCTTGATCGCATCGATCTGGGTGTCCTCGGCGACCTTGGCATCCAGTGCCTCGATCTCCGCCCACAGTTCGCGCGCCTCGAGGATCTCGCGAGCCGCCGTGTAGGCCTTGGCGATCGCTGCAGGACCCTGTCCGGTGTCCTCCTGCATGCGCATCATGAAGGTGGCGCCCATGCGGTTGATCGTCGAGTTGGTCACCGCGGTGGCGATGATCTCGCGCTTCAGCCGGTGACGCTGCATGTGTTCGGCATACTTCTCGTGCAGCGGCGCCGGGAAGTAGCGCACCAGCTCCTTCGACAGGTAGGGATCTTCCGGCACGTCCGAGTCCAGCAACTGCTGGAACAGGCGCATCTTGTCGTACGACAGCAGCACCGCCAGCTCCGGCCGGGTCAGGCCCAGCCCGCGGCTCTTGCGCTCGGTCAGCTCGGCCTCGGTGGGCAGATTCTCGACCTGGCGGTCGAGGGCGCCCTCGGCCTCCAGGGTGCGGATGAAGTGAGCCATCGAGCCGATGCGATGCACCGACTGGTGCTCCATCAGGGTGATCGCCTGGTTCTGCCGGTAGTTGTCCCACAGCACCAGTTCGGCCACCTCGTCGGTCATCGCGGCGAGCTGCACGTTGCGCGCGTCGAAGTCCAGCTCGCCGCGCTGCACGGCATCGTTGAGCAGGATCTTGATGTTCACCTCGTGGTCGGAGGTGTCCACGCCGGCGGAGTTGTCGATGAAGTCGGTATTGAGCAGCACGCCCTTCTGCGCGGCCTCGATGCGACCCTTCTGGGTCATGCCCAGGTTGCCGCCCTCGCCGATGATCTTCGCGCGGACATCGCCGCCGTTGATGCGCAGCCCGTTGTTGGCACGGTCGCTCACCTCGGCATGCGTTTCACCGGACGACTTGATGTAGGTACCGATGCCGCCGTTCCACAGCAGGTCGACTGGTGCCTTGAGCACCGCGCTGAGCAGGTCGTTCGGCGCCATGTGCTCGACGTCGGGCTTGAGCCCGAGCGCCACGCGCACTTCCGGTGAAACCGGAATCGACTTGGCGCTGCGCGGATACACGCCGCCGCCGGCGGAGATCAGCGACTTGTCGTAGTCGTCCCAGCTCGACCGCGGCACGTCGAACATGCGCTTGCGCTCGACGAAGGAGCGCGCCGCATCCGGGTTCGGATCGAGGAATACATGGCGATGGTCGAATGCCGCCACCAGCCGGATGTGCTCGGACAGCAGCATGCCGTTGCCGAACACGTCGCCGGACATGTCGCCGATGCCGACGCAGGTGAAGTCCTGCGTCTGGCAGTCGCGGTTGAGCGCGCGGAAGTGGCGCTTGACCGACTCCCATGCGCCGCGCGCGGTGATGCCCATGCCCTTGTGGTCGTAGCCGTGCGAACCACCGGAGGCGAACGCGTCGCCGAGCCAGTAGCCGTGCTCGACCGAAATCGCGTTGGCGATGTCCGAGAACTTGGCGGTGCCCTTGTCGGCGGCCACCACCAGGTACGGGTCATCCTGGTCGTGGCGCACCACGTCGTGCGGATGGGCGACCTTGCCGTCGACGAGGTTGTCGGTGATGTCGAGCATGCCGCTGATGAACATGCGGTAGCAGGCGATGCCTTCGGCCTGGACCGCATCGCGATCACTGCTGGCCGGCGATTTCTTGACGAAGAAACCGCCCTTGGAACCGACCGGCACGATCACCGTGTTCTTGACCATCTGCGCCTTGACCAGGCCCAGCACCTCGGTACGAAAATCCTCGCGGCGGTCGGACCAGCGCAGGCCGCCGCGCGCCACCGCGCCGAAGCGCAAGTGGATGCCCTCGACGCGCGGGGCGCACACCCAGATCTCGCGGTATGGCACCGGCTTGGGAAGGTCGGGCAGCAGGTGCGAGTCGATCTTGTAGCTGATGTAGTCGCGGTATGCGCCGTCCCACTGCTGGAAGAAGCTGCTGCGCAAGGTGGCGCGGATCAGCTTCACGAAGCTGCGCAGGATGCGGTCCTCGTCGAGACTGGCCACGTTCTCCAGCAGGATTCCGATCGCGCTCTCCACGGCCTGGATCTGCTCCTCGCGCGGCTTTGCCAGCACCGCGCCGAGGCTGTCGATCAGCGCCGGCTGGGCGGCCTGAACGTTGGCCGGAATCAGGGCCTGCATCTCGGCGACCAAGGTGGCGCCGGCAGTCTTCAGCTCGTCGGCGGAAAGCGCTTCGCGGCGCGGATCGAACTTGGCGAGAAACAGCTCCACCAGCAGGCCGGCGATCGCCGGGTAGCGGTTGAGGGTTTCCTCCATGTACGACTGCGAGAAGGTGGCGCCGGTCTGCAACAGGTACTTGCAGTAGCCGCGCAGCATCGCCACCTGGCGCCAGCCGAGCTTGGCGCCCAGCACCAGCCGGTTGAAACCGTCGTTCTCGGCATTGCCGCGCCAGATCTGCTCGAACGCATCCTCGAACAGCGCGCCGACCTGCTCCACGCTGAAGGTGAGTTTGCCGACCGGCTGCACCTCGAAGTCCTGGATCGACAGCGGCGCGTCGCCGGGAATGCTGTAGACATGCTCGGTGAGCACGCGCAGGCCGAGGTTCTCCAGTTGCGGCAGCACCTCGGACAACGCGATGTCGCTGCCCGAACGATAGACCTTGAAGCGCAGCGTCTCGGGTGCCTTCGGCGGGTGGTAGAACGACATCCGCAATGCGTTGTCGCCGGCCAGCTGCGAAAGCTGGTGGACGTCTTCGGCAGCCACCGCCGGGCTCACGTCTTCGACGTAGCCGGCCGGCAGCGAACGCGCATAGCGGTTCGCCAGCACCACGCCTTCCTGCTCGCCGCGCAGTTGCACCAGCGCATCGCGCACCTCGTCGTGCCAGTTGCGCACGATGCCGGCGACGCCCTGCTCCAGTGCGGCGAGGTCGTAGCCGGGCTGGTCGCCGATCTTCGGCCGCAGCACGATCGTCAGCCGGGCCAGCGCGGCCTCGCCCATCTGCACCGAGGAGTCGCTCTGCTCGGCATGCAGCGCCGAACCCAGCAGCGCCTCGATGCGTTCACGCACCGAGGTATTGAAGCGGTCGCGCGGCACGAACACCATGCAGGTGAAGAAGCGGCCATAGCGGTCGCGGCGCATGAACAGCCGCGTACGTGCGCGCTGGCGCAGTTCGAGGATGCCCATCGCGGTGGCGAACAGCTCATCCTCGGTACTCTGGAACAGCTCCTCGCGCGGCAACGTCTCCAGGATGTGGCGCAGCGACTTGCCGGAATACGAATCGCGCTTGAGGCCCGAACGCACCAGCACGGTCTCCACCTTGTGCCGCACCAGCGGCACGTCCTGCGGACGGGCCATGTAGGCGTTGGAGGAGAACAGGCCTAGGAAGCGCTGCTCGGCCACGGCGCGGCCGTCGGCGCCGAACTGCAGCACGCCGATGTAATCCATGTAGCCGGTGCGGTGCACGTGCGAGCGTGCGTTGGTCTTGGTCAGGATGATCGCGTCGGTGGCGCCCGATTGGGGAAGTTCGCTGGCGGCCAGCGTGCGCAGCGAACGCGGCGCCATCGAGCGCTCGTTGTTGCGCAGGATGCCCAGGCCGGACGCGTCTACCGCGCGCAGCACGCGATCGCCATCGGCATCGGCGACTTCGTATTCGCGGTAGCCGAGGAAGGTGAAATTGTCGGCGGCGATCCAGCGCATGAACTCGCTGGCCTCCTGCACCGAGGCAGCGTCCAGCGGCAGCTTGCGCTGCGGCAGTTCGTTGGCGATCGCCAGCGCCTTGTCGCGCATCGCCGACCAGTCGTTCACTGCGGCGCGCACGTCGTCCAGCGCGGCCTCGACCTTTGCCTCCAGCTGCGCCTGCTCGGCGCCATCGGCAACCCGGTCGATCTCGAAATGCATGAGGGATTCGGCATGCCCGCCATCGCCACCGAGGCCGAGCAGCTTGCCGGAAGCGTCGCGCGTCGCCTTGAGCACCGGATGGATCACCGCATGGATCTGCAGCTTCGCCGAGATGATCATGCTGACCGTGTCGACCAGGAACGGCATGTCATCGGTGACGATCTGCAGCAGACTGCGCCCTGCATGCACGTCCGCCGGGTTGAGCACTCGCACGCTGGCGCGGCCGCCACGGCGCTGCTGCATGAATCCCAGCAGGCTGCCAACCAGCGCCGCCCATTGCACCGGCGTGTGCAGATGCGCGTCGCCGCCCCCGATACGTGCAAAGAAAGCCTCGCAGAAAACCTGCGCCTCGTTCAGGCGCTCGGGCGAAAAACCGCCCTTTTTCAACTCTGCAAGTACTACTGACGGAAGGGAAAGGTCGTTCGCCGCAGGGGTCGCATTCATGGCATCTTCTAGCTAGTGGAGACGATGGTAGGGAAGGCAGGTAAAAAGCCTTGGAAGGATACGCTGCGCCACCAGGCGAATCCAGCCACGCAGCTTGTCCTGACCATGCCCACGCGCACGGTTTCGGCGTGCCGCGATGGATATCCATGCAAGGCACGCAGATCGCGCAGCGGCACGCAACACTTCCGGGTGCTGCGGATGCCGACGTGTCCCGCGGCAGGGTCGGGATGAAGCATGACCGCCGCCCGCACGCGGCGTGTCCAGATCATCGAGTCGCTTGTCAATGACTGGATTCGCGACGCCGATAAATTATAAACTGATCGGTATAGCCTGACTTGCAGGCCGCTTGGCGTGGTGCCATGCGGAACCGCGGCGCGGTTCGAGCGGTGCTCGTCCGCAGCCAGATCAACCTATGACACAAGATATGCAGAGCGCGATGCAGTATCCCGTCCACGGCAACGCTGCAGCGCACTCTGGCCTCCCCCTATCCTCGTTCAAACACGTTCTGGAGCTCTCATGAAGTCCTCATCACTGAGCACACCCATGTTGTGCCTGGGCCTGCTGGCGCTGGCTGCCTGCGGCAAAGGCAAGGAGCAGGGCATGCCGCAGATGCCGCCGCCGGAAGTCGGCGTGATCCAGGTGCAGCCGCAAAGTTCGCCGCTGACCAAGGATCTGGTCGGCCGCCTGTCGTCCTACCGAAGCGCCGACGTGCGCGCCCGCGTTGCCGGCGTGCTGCTCAAGCGCACCTACGACGAAGGCACCAACGTCAAGCGGGGCCAGTTGCTGTTCCAGATCGATCCGGCTCCGCTGAAAGCTGCGCTGGACGCGGCGCAGGCAGCGCTGGCGCAGGCCCAGGCGACCTACACGAACAACAAGATCACCGCACAGCGCGCCCGCGAGCTCGCGCCGAAGGGCTACATCTCCAAGTCCGACCTGGACAACGCACTGGCCGCCGAGCGCAGCGCCGCCGCTGCCGTGCAGGCGGCGCGCGCCAACGTGCAGACCGCCCGCATCAGCCTTGGCTACGCCAGCGTCACCGCGCCGATCGACGGCCGCGCCGGCCAGCAGCAGGTCACCGAAGGCGCCTTGGTCGGCAACGGCGAGGCCACCTTGCTCACCACCGTCGAGCAGATCGATCCGCTGTATGTGAACTTCACCATGAGCGTGGATTCGCTGGGCCAGATGCGCCGCGCGCAGAGCAGCGGCAACGTCACCCTTGCCGCCCAGGACAAGGCCAGCGTGCAGATCACCCTGCCCGACGGCAGTGCTTACGGCGAACCGGGGGTGCTGGATTTCTCCGACACCTCGGTCAACCCGGCTACCGGGTCGGTCAACCTGCGCGCCACCATTCCCAATCCGAAGCACAGCCTGCTGCCCGGCATGTATGTGACGCTGAAGGCCAACCTCGGCGAGCAGCACAAGGTGTTCGTGGTTCCGCAGCTGGCGGTGCAGCGCGACACCGGCGGCACCTACGTGATGACGGTGGGCAAGGACGGCAACGCCAAGCGCAAGGATGTCACCACCAGCGACATGCGCGGCGGCAACTGGATCGTCAGCGGCGGCCTTGCCGCCGGTGACCAGGTGATCGTGTCCGGGCTGCAGAAGGTGAAGGACGGTGCGCCGGCCAAGGCCAGCCCGTGGCAACCCGCGCCCGCCAACGGCTCCTCTGCCGCCAACGCTCCGGGCGCCGCCCCGGGCAGCAAGTAACGGAGTCCGACCATGCCGAGTTTCTTCATCGACCGCCCGATCTTCGCGTGGGTGGTTGCCATCCTGATCGCGCTGGGCGGCGTGCTGTCCATCCTCAACCTGGGCGTGGAGTCCTACCCTTCGGTCGCCCCGCCGTCGGTCGTGGTCAATGCCGTCTACCCGGGTGCCAGCGCCGACACCACGGAAAAGAACGTCACCCAGGTGATCGAGCAGCAGCTGACCGGCATCGACCACCTGCTGTACTTCAGCTCCTCGTCCAGCTCCAGCGGCCGCGTCAGCATCACGCTGACGTTCGAGAACGGCACCAACCCGGACATCGCCCAGGTGCAGGTGCAGAACAAGGTCTCGCTGGCCACGCCGCGCCTGCCGTCCGAGGTGACCAAACAGGGCGTGGTGGTGGCCAAGGCCAACACCGGCTTCCTGGAAGTGGTGGCGTTGCGCTCGGACAACCCGGCGATCGATCGCAACCACCTCAACGACATCGTGGCGTCGCAGGTGCTCGACCAGATCTCGCGCGTTCCGGGCGTCGGCAGCACCCAGCAGTTCGGCGGCGAGTACGCCATGCGTATCTGGCTGGACCCGGACAAGCTGCAGGGCTATGGCCTCTCGGCCAGCCAGGCGCTGGCGGCGGTCACCGCGCAGAACGTGCAGTTCGCGGCCGGCTCGCTCGGCTCCGACCCGGCGGAAAACGGCCAGGGCATCAGCGTCACGGTGGCCACCGAGGGGCGATTCACCACGCCCGAGCAGTTCGAGAACATCATCCTGCGCGCCAACAGCGACGGCACCACGGTCAAGCTCGGTGACGTGGGCCGGGTCAGTTTCGGCGCCGGCGTGTACGGCTTCAACACCACCTACGACGGCGCCCCGGTGGCGGCGTTCGCGATCCAGCTGCTGCCCGGCGCCAACGCGCTGGACGTGGCCACTGCCGTGCACGGCAAGATGGACGAGTTGGCCGGCAGCTTTCCGCAGGGCGTGAGCTGGTTCACCCCGTATGACTCCACCACCTTCGTCAAGGTGTCGGTCAACGAGGTGGTGCATACGCTGATCGAAGCCATCGCCCTGGTCTTCCTGGTGATGCTGATCTTCCTGCAGAACATCCGCGCCACCATCATCCCGACCCTGGTGATTCCGGTCGCCCTGCTCGGCACCTTCATCGGCATGCTGCTGCTCGGCTTCACCATCAACCAGCTGACCCTGTTCGGCATGGTGCTGGCCATCGGCATCGTGGTCGACGATGCGATCGTGGTGATCGAGAACGTCGAACGCATCATGACCGAGGAGGGCCTGTCGCCGAAGGAAGCCACCCGCAAGGCGATGGGCCAGATCACCGGCGCCGTGGTGGGCATCACCGTGGTGCTGATTGCGGTATTCGTTCCCTCGGCGTTCCAGCCGGGTGCCGCCGGCGTCATCTACAAGCAGTTCGCGCTGACCATCGCGGTGTCGGTGGCGTTCTCTGCCTTCCTCGCGCTGTCGTTCACGCCGGCGCTGTGCGCCACGCTTCCTCACCCCGGTGCACGAGGAGAAGAAGAACTTCGTTTTCCGCTGGTTCAATACCGCGTTTGCGAAGATCACCCATACCTATACCGGCCACATCGGCAGCGCGGTGCGCCACGCACCGCGCTGGATGATGGTGTTCGTGCTGGTCAGTGTGCTGACCGGCTTCCTCTACACCCGCCTGCCTGGCAGCTTCCTGCCCGAGGAAGACCAGGGTTTCGCGCTGGCGATCGTGCAGTTGCCGCCCGGCGCCAGCCTGCAGCGCACCAATGCCGCCATGGGGCAGATGCTCACCGTGCTGAAGCGGGATCCTGCCGTCGACGGCGTGATCCAGGTGGCGGGCTTCAGCTTCCTCGGCCAGGGCGAGAACGTGGGCATGGCGTTCATCCGGCTCAAGCCGTGGGGCGAGCGCGGCTGGGCGCCGGACCAAAAGGCAGCGCAGGAGCAGCACGACCAGTTGGTCAAGGAAGGCAAGGCCAAGCCGATCGACCTGGGCGTCACCGCCGCCGAGTTCATCGCGCGCGCCAACGGCGCGGTGCAATCGGTGCGCGACGCGCAGATCTTCATCGTCAACGTGCCGACAGTGCAGGGCCTGGGCCAGTTCGGCGGCTTCGACATGTACCTGCAGGATCGCGGCGGTGCCGGCCGCGACGCCCTCACTGCGGCCCGCAATACCCTGCTAGGCAAGGCCAACCAGGATCCGTTGCTGACCGGCGTGCGCCCGAACGGACTGGAGGATGCGCCGCAACTTCGGCTGGACGTCGATCGCACCCAGGCGCAGGCGATGGGCCTGTCGGTGGGCGACATCTACAACGCGATCAGCCTCATGCTGGCACCGGTGTACGTCAACGACTTCTCCTACGGCGGTCGCGTCAAGCGCGTGATCATGCAGGCCGACTCGGCCTATCGCATGGGACCGGATGCGTTGCAGCACATCTTCACGCCGAGCACGCAGACCAACAGCGACGGCACTGCGCAGATGATCCCGCTGTCCAACGTGGTCCAGGCGAAATGGCAGATGTCGTCGCCGTCGCTGACCCGCTACAACGGCTACTCGGCCATCGAAGTCGTCGGCTCACCCGCCCCGGGGCATGCTTCGGGCGAGGCGATGAACCAGATGCAGAAGATCGTCAGCGAGGACCTGCCGCGCGGCTTCGGCTACGACTGGACCGGCCAGTCCTACCAGGAAATCCTGTCCGGCAATGCGGCCGTCCTGCTGATGGTGCTGTCGGTGCTGATCGTGTTCCTGTGCCTCACTGCGCTGTACGAGAGCTGGTCGATCCCGGTATCGGTACTGCTGGTGGTGCCGCTGGGCATTCTTGGCGCGGTGGTGTTCACCCTGCTGCGCGGCCTGCCGAACGACATCTATTTCAAGATCGGCGTGATCACGGTGATGGGCCTGGCCGCGAAGAACGCGATCCTGATCGTGGAATTTGCGGTGACCGAACAACGCCAGGGGCGCACCCTGCGCGAAGCCGTGGTCGACGCGGCCCGGCTGCGGCTGCGCCCGATCCTGATGACCTCGATCGCGTTCATCGGCGGCGTGTTCCCACTGTTCGTCTCCAGCGGTGCCGGCGCCAACGCGCGCCACGCGATCGGCACCGGCGTGATCGGCGGCATGATGTTCGCCACCTTCCTCGGCGTGCTGCTGATCCCGGTGTTCTACGTGGTGGTGCGGCGCCTGCTTGGCGACAAGCTGGATGGCGACACGCCGGCAACGGCCGCGGCGACCGGCAACGGCATGCAAACCTTCGATTCGGATCCGCGCCGCGGCGCTTGAGGCAGGAGTGAGCGGGGAACGGGCATCGAATGGAAGCCATCTCCGCTCGCGATCACCCGACTGATACGAGAACAAAAAAGGCCCCGGCAAATGCCCGGGCCTTTTTTTGTTCAAACGTTGCTGGAGATGGATGGCGGGCGGCCGACGCGCCCGATGGTTGCCCCGGCCCTTACTCGTTTCCCACGCCTCTCCAGTCGCTCCTCACACGTCAGCGCAGCCCCGTTTCGGCACGCGCGATCACCATCCGCTGGATCTCGCTGGTGCCTTCGTAGATCTCGGTGATCTTGGCATCGCGGAAGTAGCGTTCCAGCGGCATCTCCTTCGAGTAACCCATGCCGCCGTGGATCTGCACCGCCTGGTGGCTGATCCACATCGCCGCCTCCGATGCGGTGAGCTTGGCCACCGCCGCCTCGGTGCCGAAGCGGCCGCCGTGCTTCTCGGTTTCGCCCTTGGTCCACGCGGCACGCAGGGTGAGCAACGTGGCCGCGTCGAGCTTGCATTTCATGTCGGCGATCTTCGACTGGGTCATCTGGAAGGTGCCGATCGGCTGGCCGAATGCCTTGCGGTCGCGCGACCACTGCAGCGTGGCCTCGTACGCGGCGCGGGCGATGCCCACCGCCTGCGAGGCGATGCCGATGCGGCCGGCGTCGAGCACGCCCATCGCGATCGAGAAGCCCTTGCCTTCGTCGCCCAGCAGGTTTTCCTTCGGGCAGACGTAGTCGGTGAACTCGATCTCGCAAGTGGCCGAGGCGCGAATGCCCAGCTTCGGCTCGGTCTTGCCGGCGTGGAAGCCCGGCAGCTGGGTGTCGATGATGAAGGCGGACACGCCCTTGGCGCCGATACCGGGCGTACTGATGGCGAACAGCACGATGTAGCGTGCCACCGGGCCGGAGGTGATCCAGCTCTTCTTGCCGTTGATCACCCAGTCGCCATTGGCGTTCTTGCTGGCGCGGGTGTGCATGGCCGAGGCGTCGGAGCCGGACTGCGGCTCGGTCAGCGCGTAGGCGCCGATCGCCTCGCCGGTGGCGATCGCGCGCACGAACTTCTGCTTCTGCTCCTCGTTGCCGTGCTTGAGGATGCCGTTGCAGAACAGCGAATTGTTCACCGACATCACCGTCGCGGTGGCCGCGTCGGCGGCGGCGATCTCGATCATCGCCAGCACGTAGGCGATCGGGTCCATGCCCGCGCCGCCATATTCCTCCGGCACCTCGATGCCCATCAGGCCGAGCTTGCCCATCTCGCGGATGTTCTCCAGCGGGAACTCGCCCTTCGCGTCCAGCTCGGCCGCCACCGGTGCGATGCGCTTTTGCGCGAAGTCGCGGGCGATCGACTGGATCGACAACTGGTCTTCGGTAAAACTGAAATCCACGAGCTGCTCCTGAAGGCAATCAAGCCGCCGATTTTAGCGGGAAATGGCGGCAGACTTGCCGGCGTGCGCTTGACGCATCGCAAAGCCCGGCCTAGCCTACACATCTTTGTATCGCGATACAGGGATAACCGATGGACTTGGCCACCGCTTCCAGCGTGCTGCGCCTGCTGGCCGACCCCACCCGCGTGCGCCTGCTGGCCCTGCTCGAACACGAGGAGCTCACCGTGGCCGAACTGGCGGCGGTGCTGCACCTGGCGCAGCCGCGCGTGTCCACCCACCTGGCCAAGCTGAAGGAAGCCGGCCTGGTGCGCGACCGCCGCGCCGGTGTCTCCGCCTACTACCGCGCCAACAGCGAGGGCGACGCGGCCCAGCACAACCTGCTTGTTTCACTGCGCGCCAGCATCGACGACGCGCTGCTGCGCGAGGACTCGGCGCGCCTGCCCGGGGTGCTGGCGAACCGCGCCAGTGCGGAAGGCTGGGCCGACACTGTCGCCGGCGACATGGAACGCCACTACTCCCCAGGCCGCACCTGGGAAACCCTGGCGCGCTCGCTGCTGCAGCTGCTGGAAACCGGCGACGTGCTCGACATCGCCTCCGGCGACGGCATCACCGCCGAGCTGCTGGCGCCGCACGCGCATGCGATCGTCTGCGTGGATTCCAGCGAGCGCGTGGTCGAGGCCGCAGCCAAGCGCCTGAACGCGTTCGCCAACGTGCGCGTGATCCAGGGCGACATGCATGCGCTGGAACTGGGCGAGCAACGCTTCGACCTGGTGCTGATGCTGCATGCGCTGACCTATGCCGAGCGCCCCGCCCAGGCCGTGGCGGAGGCCGCGCGCCTGCTGCGCCCGGGCGGCCGTCTGCTCGCCGTGACGCTGGGCCAGCACGACCATCGTGCGGCGGTGGAGCCGTTCGACCACCGCAACCTCGGCTTCAGCGGCGAACAGCTCGACGGCTACGCCCGTGCGGCCGGCCTCGACGTGCTGAGCTGCAACCGGCTCAGCCGCGAGCGCAAGGCGCCGCATTTCGAAGTGATCAGCCTGCTGGCGCGCAAGCCCGCTTGAACCGGCCGGCGATCCGCAAGCCATGTTTTCGTAGAAGGAAGCTGCAATGAGTACCCTGCCCTGGCTCCATCCCGATCGCGTCGCCCTGCTGGAGCAGGCGCTGCAACGGCGCATCCTGATTCTCGACGGCGGCATGGGCACCATGCTGCAGGCGCACGAGCTGGACGAGCACGGCTTCCGCGGCGAACGTTTCCAGCATGGCCACGACGGCCACGCGCACGCGCATGACCACCCTGGCTGCGACCTCAAGGGCAACAACGACCTGCTCACGCTGACCAAGCCGCAGATCATCCGCGGCGTGCACGACGCCTACCTGGAAGCCGGTGCCGACCTGATCGAGACCAACACCTTCAACTCCACCCGGATCAGCCAGGCCGACTACAAGCTGCAGCATCTGGCGCACGAGTTGAACCTGCGAAGGCGCCCGGCTGGCCCGCGCCGCCTGCGACGCGATGACCGCGAAGACACCGGACCAGCCGCGTTTCGTGATCGGCGTGCTCGGCCCGACCAGCCGCACCGCCTCGCTGTCGCCGGACGTCAACGACCCCGGCTTCCGCAACGTCACGTTCGAGGAACTGGCGGAGAACTACACCGAATCCGCCAACGGCCTGATCGACGGCGGCGCCGACGTGATCATGGTCGAGACGATCTTCGACACCCTGAACGCGAAGGCCGCGCTGTTCGCGCTGAGCGAACTGTTCCACCAGCGCGGCGCACGGGTGCCAGTGATGATCTCCGGCACCATCACCGACCGCTCCGGCCGCACCCTGTCCGGCCAGACCGCCGAGGCGTTCTACTACTCGGTGCGCCACGCGCGGCCACTGTCGGTGGGCTTCAACTGTGCGCTCGGCGCCGAGGACCTGCGCCCGCACGTGCAGACCCTGGCCAACCTTGCCGAGAGTTACGTCAGCACCCACCCGAACGCCGGCCTGCCGAACGCGTTCGGCGAATACGACGAGACCCCCGAGCACATGGCCGACGTGATCGCCGGCTTCGCCCGCGACGGCCTGCTGAACCTGGTCGGCGGCTGCTGCGGCACCACGCCGGCGCACATCAAGGCGATCGCCGAAGCGGTGCGCAACCACCCGCCGCGTGCGCTGCCATCCGCCGCCCAGACGGAGGCCGCATAACATGGCGCGCCACACCCGCCTGTCCGGCCTCGAACCACTGGTCATCACCCCCGACCTGCTGTTCATCAACGTCGGCGAGCGCACCAACGTCACCGGCTCGGCGCAGTTCAAGAAGCTGATCAAGGAAGACCGCTACGACGAGGCGGTGGAAGTCGCCCGCCAGCAGGTCGCCAACGGCGCGCAGATCATCGACATCAACATGGACGAGGGCCTGATCGATTCCGAGGCGGCGATGACCCGCTTCGTCAACCTGATCTCGTCCGAGCCGGACATCGCCCGCGTGCCGTTCATGATCGACTCGTCCAAGTGGACGGTGATCGAGGCCGGCCTGCGCTGCCTCCAGGGCAAGGGCATCGTCAACTCGATCTCGATGAAGGAAGGCGAAGCGGTCTTCCTCGAGCACGCGCGCAAGGTGCAGCAGTACGGCGCCGCCGCGGTGGTGATGGCGTTCGACGAACAGGGCCAGGCCGACACCTGCGAGCGCAAGGTGGAGATCTGTTCGCGCGCCTACGAGTTGCTGACGAAGGAACTCGGCTTCCTGCCCGAAGACATCATCTTCGACCCGAACATCTTCGCCATCGCCACCGGCATCGAGGAGCACAACAACTACGCGGTGGATTTCATCGAAGCCACCCGCGAGCTGAAGCAGCGCTTCCCCGACTGCCACATCTCCGGCGGCGTCTCCAACGTGTCGTTCTCGTTCCGCGGCAACAACACCGTGCGCGAGGCGATCCACTCGGTGTTCCTGTACCACGCGATCAAGGCCGGCATGGACATGGGCATCGTCAACGCCGGCGCGCTGACGATCATGGACGACATCGACCCGCCGCTGCGCGAGCGCGTCGAGGACGTGGTGCTCAACCGCCGCGAGGACGCCACCGAGCGGCTGCTGGAGATCGCCGACAACTACAAGGGCAAGCGCGGCGCGGCCGAAGTCGAGACCCTGGCCTGGCGCGACGAAGCCGGTACGCGCACGGCTCAGCCACGCGCTGGTGCACGGCATCGACCAGTACGTGGTCGAGGACACCGAGGAGGCGCGCCAGCTGTCGACGCGCCCGCTCGACGTGATCGAAGGCCCGCTGATGGACGGCATGAACGTGGTCGGCGACCTGTTCGGCGCCGGCAAGATGTTCCTGCCGCAGGTGGTGAAATCCGCCCGCGTGATGAAGAAGGCGGTGGCCTACCTGTTGCCGTACATCGAAGCGGAAAAACTGCGCACCGGCGACACCGGCAAGAACAACGGCAAGATCGTGATGGCCACGGTCAAGGGCGACGTGCACGACATCGGCAAGAACATCGTCGGCGTGGTGCTCCGCTGCAACAACTTCGAGGTGATCGACCTCGGCGTGATGGTGCCGGCGCAGAAGATCCTGGAGACGGCGATCGCCGAGAAGGCCGACATGATCGGCCTGTCCGGCCTGATCACGCCGTCGCTGGAGGAGATGAGCCAGGTCGCGCGCGAGATGCAGCGGCAGGACTTCCACATCCCGCTGCTGATCGGCGGCGCCACCACCTCGCGCGCGCACACCGCGCTGAAGATCGAGCCGCACTACAAGGCCGGCACGGTGTGGGTGAAGGACGCCTCGCGCGCGGTCGGCGTGGCGCAGTCGCTGGTCAGCAAGGACCTGGTCGGCGACTTCCTCGAAAAAGTCCGTCTCGAATACGCCGACGTGCGCGAACGCCACCGCAACCGTGGCCCGGGCAAGCAGCTGGTGCCGCTGGACAAGGCCCGCGCGCAGCGCTTTCGCCGCGACTGGGCTGCGTACGAACCGCCGCAGCCTAACCAGCCCGGCATCACCGTGTTCGACGACTACGACCTCGCCACCATCCGCCGCTACATCGACTGGACGCCGTTCTTCCAGGCGTGGGAACTGGCCGGGCACTACCCGGCCATCCTCACCGACGAAGTCGTCGGCCCGCAGGCCAGCGAGCTGTTCAAGCGATGCCCAGGCGATGCTGGACAAGATCATCGCCGAGAAGTGGCTGACCGCCCGCGCCGTGATCGGCCTGTGGCCGGCGGCGAACATCGGCGACGACGTGGAAGTCTATGCCGACACCGCCCGTACTGAACGGCTCGCCACCCTGCGCAGCCTGCGTCAGCAGGCCGACAAGCCGATCGAGCGCCCCAACCTCTGCCTCGCCGACTTCATCGCGCCGAAGGAGTTCGGCAAGCCCGACTGGGTCGGCGGCTTCGCGGTCACCGCCGGCCTTGGCATCGAGGAACATCTCGAGCGCTTCCTGGCCGACTACGACGACTACTCCTCGATCATCCTCAAGGCGCTGGCCGACCGCCTCGCCGAGGCGTTCGCCGAGCACATGCACGAGCGCGTGCGCAAGGAGTTCTGGGGCTTCGTGCCGGACGAGTCGCTCGACAACGACGCGCTGATCGCCGAGAAATACCGCGGCATCCGCCCGGCCCCCGGCTACCCGGCCTGCCCCGACCACACCGAAAAATCCACCCTGTTCGCATTGCTGGACGTCACCCGCAACACCGGCATCGAACTTACCGAAGGTTTTTCGATGTACCCCGCAGCGGCCGTCTCCGGCTGGTACTACTCGCACCCTGACAGCCAGTACTTCGTGGTCGGCCGGCTCGGCAAGGATCAGGTCCAGGACTACGCCAAACGCAAGGGCTGGACCCTGGCTGAAGCGGAACGCTGGCTCGCCTCGAACCTGGACTACGAGCCGGAATGACGACATCGCTCCGGATCACTACCGTGGGCAGAGGCACTGCCCGCCGGCTTCCGGATATACGACTGGCTGGGATCGCGGAGTCGGAGCGGCGGCAGTGCCCGCCCCACGAGCTTCACACGGTGTCATCGCCGGTAATGCTGTTCTTGCGGTGGCGCAAGTGCACGACCAGGTTGTAGATCGAGACGAACGCGGGGAAGAAATTCGAGATGATGCCCACCGAGTCGTTCTTGCCGACGGTGAAATAAGCCAGTAACAATGCACTGCCCGCCACCGACAGCCACCAGAACGACAGCGGCATCACTACCCGCTTGTGCTTGCGCGTGTAGTACAGCTGCACAAACCAGCGGCTGGTGAACATCACCGACCCGAGCAGGCCGACGAGCTTCCACGGCGTCAACTGGAAATTTTGCAGCGCATGCACGATGTGGGAAAGCTGGGTGGCGAGAAAGTCCATGATCGGGTGCTTCGGCGGGGGCGAGAGCGGCAAGTCTAACAACCCAGGCCCCTGCTCCACTCACGGCGCATGCAATCCGGGTGCGCGAAACCATTGACCCGCTCCTCGACTGCCCCTAGAATTGCGCGTCCTCGGCGGGCGATTAGCTCAGCGGTAGAGCACTGCCTTCACACGGCAGGTGTCGCAAGTTCGATCCTTGCATCGCCCACCACCGATTCAGAAACCGACCCACGTGGTCGGTTTCGTCGTTTTAGCCTCCTCCGAATGCGCGGCGCACGTGTGGGGGGTTCTACCCCGCTTTCGTTTTAGGTGCGTGGCAAATGCAAACGGAGGCGTTCGCGTGCATGCCAGAACCGTGCCCGTTCGCTGCACCAGGGTAGTCGCTGTCTTGTACCCGCTACCTGCTCGATTGAGCCGAACAGGGTTCGCGCCAGCCATGCATTCGGTTGCAGCGCTCAACAGAGTCCGTCCTCATGAGGACAGCCCAGTTGATCCATCCAGAGCACCCTTAGACTGGCGACAGGGATGCGATTAGGGGTTTCTACCGATGCATCCAGGGCGACGTCTGCTCCAGCATCGGCCCAGACGTTGGCATGATCGGCCAGTGCGCCTGATAGTCGTCGCTCGACCATCCGTGTCACGTCGGACAAGCTCGGAGAGGGAGGCCGCCATGTCCGTCCACCATTCCCGACTACTGCGCTGTTGCGGTGCAAAGAAGAAGTCGTCAGCAATCCCCTTTTCTCAAGGACTACTACTTTGATGTCGCTAACCCGCCTCTTCATGAAGACCGCGTATCGCGTGACAGCGCTTTCAGTGGTCGCAACCGGCATCGCTTGTGGATCGCCAACTCCGCCGCAGGCGGCCACCCTGAAAGCCACGCAAGCATTGGCGGCGGAGATTCCGGGGCTGATGCAGCAGGCCCGCATTCCAGGACTGTCGATCGCCGTGCTCCGCGACGGCCGGGTCCAGTGGGTGCATAGCTTCGGCATGGTGGATAGCGCAACCAGGGCTCCGGTGACCGAATACACCCAATTCAGTGCCGCATCCCTCAGCAAGCCAATCTTCGCCTATGCCGTTCTCCAGATGGTTGACGAAGGCAAGCTCGATCTCGACATGCCCCTCGTTCACTACTGGCCCGGGCGAATCACCGACGACCCGAGGCAGGCAAGGATTACGGCTCGCCATGCCCTGAGCCATAGCGCGGGATTTCCGGACTGGCGACCGGACGACGGTCCCCTCGAGATCCATTTCACGCCAGGGGAGCGCTTCAGCTATTCGGGCGAAGGTTACGCCTATCTGCAGAAGGCGATCGAGCATATTGAGCACAAGCCACTGAGCGAGATCATGGCGCAACGGGTATTTGCCCCGCTCGGCATGAAACATTCGACCTACGTCTCTCAGCCGGGCCCCCACGTCGCCAACGGCTACGATGCCGCAGGAGTGGCACACCCGCCCTACATCAGCGCTGGCAACGCCGCCTACAGCCTGCAGACAACCGCGCACGATTACGCGCTCTTCTTGAAAGCCGTCCTCAACGGCCGCGGCTTGAAACCGGCCACCTTGCGCACGATGGAAACGGCTCAAATCGCCGTCGATCCCAGCTGCACCTATTGCACCGGGCATGCCCCGAAAGAGCTTTCAACGACCCTCTTCTGGGGTTTGGGCTGGGGAATCGAAGAACTGCCATCGGGTACTTATCTCTGGCACTGGGGCGACAACGACGTCTACAAAGCCTTTGTCTCGGTCGACGTGAAGCGGCGTGACGCCGTCGTCTATTTCACCAACAGCCAGAACGGCTTGGCGATCGCGCCGGTGGTGATTCGTGATGCCATCGGCGCCGGCCAGGTTGCGCTGTCTTGGCTTGGCTATGACAGCTACGATTCACCCGGAATGCATTTCATGTTCGACGCCTTGCGTCACGGCGCGGAAGCGCTGAATCTGCACGCGGCCGAACTGACAGATGGGGCAATTTCCGAAATGAGCATCGACTCGACAGGTTCGCTGCTCCTCGGTCAGAAGCGCTACGACGACGCCATCGCCGTGCTGGCGAAGAACAGCGAATTGCACGCTGGATCGTCGGATGCCTGGGCCAGCCTGGGCGAAGCCTATGCGCAAGCCGGCAAGCGCGACCAGGCCGCAATAAGCTTCGAGAAGGCGCTTGCACTGGCCCCGGACAACAAAAGCGTGCAGCTGTCGCTGAACAAACTTCGGCAGAAATAGTCTGCAGGCGCGCGGCATCTGAGGCGGTGCCCATTGGCATGGCCGGCACCGCTTCGATGGAGATAAAGGCAGATAGCGTTGGTGGCTATGCGCGGGCATGAGCCACAACAGCATGGCAAACGGAGACGCGCCTTGTCTCGCCACGCGAAACTCCACGATTTATCCTCGGCCACGCGCAGCGGCCGAGGCTGGCGACGTCGCCGAGTTCGGCCACGCCCGGCACCAGTGCCGAGAACATCAGCGGCACCACCATCATGAAAAGCAGGTTGAGGAAGATCGTGCCGGATGGTCGCGCGGCGTAATGGATGACCGCTTGCACCCAGTCCGCGCCAGGCGCGAGGAAGTGCACGATCAGGCCGAGCGCCATACCGAATGCGAAACCGAGCGCCACCTTGAGGTGCAGCGGCAGGCCGGATTTCTTCGACTATGCATGGCGATGATTTCTCTTGTACTCAAAGCGCGAAGGCTTGGCAAAGTCGCAAACAGGCGCCCTCATCCCCACAGCGCCGGCTCGGGCAGGGACATGCGTCCGTCACGATAGACGATGCCGTGCGGCCAGTCCTCGGCCTGCAGCCACGGGCCGTCGAGATCGCAGACGTCACATTGCTGCGCCAGCACCATGCCCGGCGCCACCGAGACCGAGCCGCCGAGCATGCAACCCACCATGAGGCGGAAGCCGGCCGCACGCGCCGCACAGGCCAGTTCCAGCCCGGCCGTCAGGCCGCCGACCTTGTCCAGCTTGATGTTGATGAACTGGTAGCGACCGACCAGGCCAGGCAAGTCGCTTTGCGTGGATAGCGATTCGTCGGCGCACAGCGGGATCGGACTCGCATAACCCGCCAAGTCGACATCGGCGCCGGCAGCCAACGGCTGTTCGAGCAGGTCCACACGCAGAGGTTGCAGCTGCGGCGTGTATTCGCGCAGTTCCTCCATCGTCCACGCCTGGTTCGCATCGACGATCAGGCGCGCGTGCGGTGCACCGCGGCGCACGGCGGCGATTGCTGCCAACGGCGAACCGCGCCCGACCTTGACCTTCAACCACGGAAACGCGGCGCGTTCACGCGCTGCCGCTTCGTAGGCATCAATGTCGCGGATGGCAACGGTGACGGCGCTCTCGATCGGCTCCCAGCGCGGTGCGGCGGCGCGCTGCCATACCGGCAAGCCGGTCAGTTTCGCTTCCAGATCCCACAGCGCCGCATCGACGGCATGCCGCGCACCGCCCGCCGGCAGCACATCGAGCAGTTCGCGACGGTCGCACCCGGCTTCGATGCCGGGACGCGCTTGTTCGATCTGCGCCAGCATCGTCCCCGGGGTTTCGCCGTGATAGGGCACGCCGCAGGCTTCGCCGAGGCCAACCTTGCCGTTCTCGTGCAACTCGACGATCACCACGCGCGCCTCGCTGCGCACGCCACGCGATATGGCGAACGGCTCTTTCAGCTTCCACGCATGCGCCCGGGCCAGCAGTTTTCGCGCCATGCTCGCCGACTCAGCCCAGCAGCGAAGCGACGGCGCGATCGAGCGGCGTGCGCATCGGATCGAACGCGGGCACGCCGAGTTCGCGCTCGGCCCTGGCCAGCGCTTCGTGGGCAGCCGCGTCGTCCAGCGCCGAGGTGTTCAGACTGACGCCCGCCAGGCGCACGTCAGGATTGGTCAGGCGCGCGATGTGCAAGTAGAGCTGTCGGGCTTCCTTCAGGCTCGGCAGCGGATAGTCCGGCCAGCTGACCAGATGCGTGCGTGACGGGTCATGGCACAGGATCAGGGCATCCGGCTGCGAGCCGTGCAACAGGCCCAGGGTCACACCGGCATACGCCGGGTGGTAGAGCGAGCCCTGCCCTTCGATCAGATCCCAATGGTTTGGTGCCGCTTCCGGCGAAATGCATTCGGCGGCGCCGGCAATGAAGTCGGCAATCACCGCGTCGATCGCAATGCCCGCACCCGCAATCATGATGCCGGTCTGGCCGGTGGCGCGGAAATCGGCGTCGATACCCTGCGCCTGCATCGCCTTGGCCAGCGCCAGCGCCGCGTATTTCTTGCCCAGCGCGCAATCGGTACCGACCATCGCCGCGCGCTTGCCGGTGCGACGCTTGCCGGTGGCGCGCGGCAAATCCGCCGGCGGCCGGCGCACGTCGATCAGCCTCACGCCGGCCTTTTCCGCCGCCTGCCGCAATCCCGGCACCGATTCCAGCGGCGTATGCAGGCCGCTGACGATGTCCAGCCCGGCTTGCACCGCGACCAGCAGGGTTTGCGTCCAATGTGGCGGAATCCGTCCGCCGACCGGCGTGACGCCGATCAGCAACGAGCGCGCGCCGGCGGCGGAAGCGTTCAACGGGTCAAGTTCCGGCAAACCGAGATCGACGTTGCCACCCGGCAGGTGCATTTGACCGACGCAGCTTTCCGGCGACCAGTCACGCAAGCCGAAGGCGGTCTTGGCCTTCAGCGGGCTGGTTTCCTCACCGAGGAACAGCAGATAGGGCTTGCGCAGGGTGACGGTGTTGAGTGGCTGACTCACGAATGCTTCTCCGTTGCCGTTCGCGTTATTGCAGCATGCTCCGAGCCGACGCGAATCGGAAGAAACCCGCATTTCGTTATCGCCAGAATCGCGCTTGACGGTCCCTTGCCGCCACCTTGGCCCGATGCTAAAAAGCACCCATGCCCATGATCGATGCCCTCCATATTCCCGCGACCGACCATATGGCGAGCGAGCGCGCAGCGCTGGTCAAGGCGCTGGACATGGATGCGCTGTGGCAATCGTGCTCGACCCTGATCAGCAACGCGCTGCCCTGCCACTCGTGCAGCCTGATGTTCGACATCGACGGCTTCCACCCGCAGCAGGGCTGGCACCATCTGGCCGAGTCCCGCGACAGCGCCACGCAACTGGTGACCAGCCTCGACGTGGCCGCGCCGTACCTGGGCGCGAACCCGCAGATTCCGTGGTACACCTTCTCGCAGATCGCCTCGCAGGACGCGCAAGCCGCCGAGCGCCTGAAGGCGCAGAACCCGACGCCAGGCTGGCGCGAGTTCATCCATCTCGCGTTTTGGGACGACGCGCGGCTCGAAACCGTGCTGAGCATCCGCATCCTCCCCGGTCACACCGCGCTGTCCGAGCGCGAGCTGACGTTCCTGATGGACTTGTACTCGCTGCTCGACGCCAGCCTGCAACGCATCCGCACGCTGGAGTTCGACCGCGCGCGGAATCAGACTTTCGAAGCACTGCTGTATGACCTGCCCATCGCCACCGCCTTCGTCGACGAAAACCTGGCGCCGTCGCATGTGTCGCAGGAAGCCAAGCGGATTTTCCTGCAATGGCGCGACGACATGGAAAGCGAGGCACAGCTGCCGCGCGCCCTCGAAGCGCCGCTGCGCGCACAGATGCAAGGCCTGCGTGGCAGGCTCGAAAACAAGCTGACCTTCCACGTCGAACACCCGCACCGCGTCGAGCAGCGACTGCGCCTGGAAATCAGCCCGGCGATGCAGGCCTCGTCCGGGCGGGTGTACTACCTGCTGATTCTCGCACCTGAAGCGGCGGCCACCGCCAGCGCGCCGCCGTTGCTGGAAAAGCTGTCGCCGAGCGAGCGCAAAGTCGCCACCCTGGTCGCCGCCGGCATGCGCAACGACGCGATCGCACAGAAGCTGTGCCGCTCGCGCAAGACGGTGGAAAGCCAGATCAGCTCGATCTTCCGCAAGCTCAACGTCGACAACCGCACGCAACTGGCGCGATTGCTGAGCTGATCCGGGCTTTCGCCTTCAGCCACCGGGCACGAACACGAAATAGTCGTACGCGGCGCGCGCCAACTGCGCGATCGTTCCGTCCTTCGCGGCCTCGCCCTGTCCGGATACCACGAACACCGCCACGACGACGTCTCCCCTGCCCTCGGGCAGCGCGAGCACGCCGACATCGTTGGCCACGTCGTCCACCGAACCGGTCTTGTGCGCCACCGGCGTGCCATGGGGCAGCATGCCTTTCAGCCGCGACTGACCGGTACGGCAGCCGAGCAGGATCGACTTGAGCACGGCGGTCGTTTCCGGCTTGAGCGCCTTGCCTTCCCATATCAGCGCCAGCAGCGATGCCATGCCCGCCGGCGTGCTGGTGTCGCGGGGATCGTCGTTGTACATACCCTTGTAACGCCGGTAGTCCTCCTCGCTGCGCTTGGTCGACGCCAGGCGGGCATAGTCCGCCAGCGCCAGCGGAGCTTGCGCGGAGGCATCCGGGTCGCCGTAGAAGTGCGCCAGCATTTCCCAGATGTAGCGATCCACGCGGATGCCGCGAATGCCCAGCGCGCGCATGCGCGCGTCCACTGCCTGCGCGCTGCCACCAAGGCGGATCAGGATGTCGGTCGCATTGTTGTCGCTGACCGTCAGCATCATGTGCAACAGGTCGCGCACGGTGATGGCCGAACCGGGCGTGAGATGGGTATCCAGCGGGCCGCCCATTTCCGGGTAGATATCGCCTTCCTTCAGCAACACCTGCTGGCGCAGGTCCAGCCGGCCCTCGTCGACCAGCCGCAGGATGTGCACGGCTACCGGCAGCTTGACCGTGCTGGCCATCGGGAAGCGCAGGTCCGGGTTCACGGTTGCGGTGCGACCGCTGCGCAGGTCCAGCGCATACACGCCGACCGAACCGTCCAGCGACGATGCCAGGCGATCCAGTTCATGCTGCAGTCCGTCGGCACGGGGGCGGACAGGATCGGCGGCGAATGCGCCGGAATCAGGCAACAGGGCCAACAGCAACGCCAAGGCCGCGCCTGCAAGGAGACGCACGAGGGCCGGACGCCACGGCGCCGACGGGACGGTTTCATGCATGGCTTTTCCTTTCCGAAATACTTTCCCGGCGCGGCCCTCGTTCAGCGCGCTTCGGGCCCTGCTGACCGCAACGCTCCCGCCCGCTTCAGCGCATCCAGCACCGGCTGCAGCGGGAGCGCCGCGGCGGTGCCGCGATGGCCGTGCACGGTATGCGCGCGGAACAGCGAGTTGACGATGGCTTCCTCGGTCGCCTCGGCGGTGGCCTGGAACAGCGGGGACATCGCCTCACCGGCGACGCTGCGCGCCGGTTGCACCGCCAGGTCCGGGTCGCGCAGGTTTTCCTTCGCGGTTGAAAAAGCGATCACGTAGTCGCCCGAACCATTCGACATGTCCGAGCCGGTGCGCGCCAGCCCGACCAGCGCACGCCGCGCCAGCCGCTGCAGATTGGCCGCATCCAGCGGCGCGTCGGTGGCGACCACCATCATGATGCTGCCATCGCCGGTACTCGGCGGCGGCGTCTTCAGGCTGTGCGCGTATGCTGCGGGATCGGGCAAGTTCTTCCATACCGGCACACCGGCGATGGTCAGCTGTCCGCCGAAGTTGCTTTGCACCAGCACGCCGACCGTGTAGCTGCCGTCTTCGGCGCCGAGCTTGCGCGAACTGGTGCCGATGCCGCCCTTCCAGCCGAAGGTCACCGTACCTGCACCCGCGCCGACGTCACCCTCTTGCACGCCATCGTGCGAGAGTCGGGTCAAGGCTTGTTCGACCAGCGCCGGCGTCAGCGGACGCGCGCGGATGTCACTGAGGTAGCCATCGTTGGTTTCGCCGATCACCGGATTTATCGAACGCACGTTCTCCATGCCCGGCTGGCGCAACAGCCAATCCACGGTGGCGTCGGCGACCTTCCATGTGCTCAGCGTGCCGGTCAGCAGGATCGGTGTCTCGATTTCGCCGAGCTCCTGCACCTGGGTGATGCCAGCCAGCTTGCCGAAGCCGTTGCCGACCACGATCGCGGCAGGCACGCGCTGGCGATACAGGTCGCCGGCGTGCGGCAGGATCGCCGTCACGCCGGTGTGCAGGCGGGTGCCATCGATCAGGGTGGCATGGCCAACGGCGACACCGTCGACATCCGTGATCGCATTGCGCGGTCCTGGCGCCATCGTGCCGATGACCACGCCGACGTCGCGCGCGCGCGGGCGTTGCTCGATCGCGGCGTTCGACGCCATCGCGTTCGCAGCGGCGAAAAGCAACAACAAGGCAGGCCAGGATTTCATCGTTCCCTACTCCGTTCCACGCAATGGCGACAGCAACCTATATGACACAACGCCGTCGCTTCCGCGACGGCGTCGACGCGTGCAGACCGAGGATCAGAAATCCATGTCCAGGTTCACGTAGTACGAGCGTCCGTTGATGCCGTAAATGGTCTGGTAGAACGGGTACCACGTCATGGTCTTATCCCTGGGGCCGTATTTGTCGAACAGGTTGTCCACGTCCAGACTGAGGCGGATCTTGTCGGTGAGTTTCCTGCTCACGCTGCCGTTCCAGGCCACGTAAGGCTGCAGCCAGCCGGTGCTCTGGTAGTTACTGCGGGCACCGTTGCGGTAGCCGTACAGACTGGCCGCCCAGCCACCCTGGTTCCAGCTCAGCGTCAGATTGGTGCGGTCGCGGAAGGCTACCGGCTGGTCGCCGCAGCTGTAGTAGGAGTAGGAACATTTCATGTAGGACACCCACGGGTCGCCCTCCGCCAGCTTCACGTCGTAGCTGAGGGTGCGGCTGTAACCGGCATTGAGGCTGAGGTTGCCCACCGCGTCCCAGCGCCACGCGTACTTCAGGCTCGCGTCGTAGCCCTTGGTGCGCACGCCGGCCCGGTTGATCGCTTCAAGTGAATAGCCCGTGAGCTCACCGGCCGTGTCGCGCGTGACCAGGCTTCTGTACAGCTTGCACGCGGCGGAATCGGGATCGACGGCCGCACCGCTGGCGGTCTTGCCCAGCAAGCAGTTGGCATCGTTGCTGAGGATCGTGGTGGCGTCGAGGTATTCGGCCTTGCCCTTCAGATGGATCGACCACCAATCGACGCTCAGCGACAACTTGTCGGCCATGTCCCAGACAAAGCCGATGCCATCGGAGGCGGCCGTTTCCTCGTGCAGGGCACGGTTGTTGCCGCCGCTGCTGTAGTACACGCCCTTGTGATAATTGGCCGCGCACTGGCTGGAGCCGGCGGTGGTGGTCAGATCCAGGCCCGCGACACGGCACTGGTAATAGTCGACGGCATAGTCGTCGTAGCTGGTGATCGGATCGCCGTAGATCCACATGATGTTCGGCGCCATGAAGCTGGTGTGGTGGCTGGCGCGTACCAGCAGACTCTCACGCGGACGCCATTCCAGTGCGGCCTGCCAGGTGAATGCGCCGCCGATCGAGGAGATGTCGTTGTACTTGTCGTAGCGGCCGGCAGTGTTCAGGGTCAGGCTGTCAAGCAACGGCACGCGCAACTCCAGCCCCGCACCGGCGCGGTTGCGTGCGCCGCCGCCGGTGATGGCCGTGTAGTTGAAGGTGCTGTCCGCGCCGCTGTAGGTGCCGACACTGCGGCTGTCCGGGTTGAGGCGGTAGGTGGAATGTTCCGCCTCGGCCAGCGCCGCCATCTCCACATCGCCCGCCGGCAGGGTGAAAAGCGGGCCGCTGAACACGAACTGTGCCTGCGAAGTCTGCGATACGTTCCTGTTGCGGATCTTGTCGGTCATCGCGGCGTAGTCGCTCGCCGTGACCAGGCCAAACAGCCGGCTGTAGTCGAGATCGTAGATCGGCGAACCGTCCTGGGTTGCGCCGACCGCCGGGCCAAACAGGTAGCTGTTGACCTTGTTGGTGAGCAGTTGCCTCCAACTGCTCTTCATCTCGTCGCGTGACAGGCTGAGGCTGGCATCCCAGTCGAAGCGGTCCGCGATCGTGCCGCGCGCTCCGGCCACCGCGCTGATCAGGTTTTCGTTCCACGTGCGTATCGGCGTGCCGCCCATGTCGCTGGGTACCAGGGCACGCCAGTACTCGAACTGGTTGATGGTGTCGTCGGCGGTGCGGTAGTAGGCGTCGCCCGCGTTGTAGAGGTATTGGCTGGTGCGGTTGGCGCTCTGGTCACGCGAGTGCTGCACCAGGAACTGGCCATAACCCTTGATGTGGTCGGTGAACTGGTAGCTGCCGGAGACGTAGGCGGACGTCTTGTTGTATTTGTTGGACAGGATGTCGCCATCGTAGTAGTTGGCGTTGCCGCAGGTGTAGGGCGAGGCGTCGCTGCTCGATCCGTACATCGGGAAGTAGTTGGGGCCGAGGCTGCGGCAGGAATAGGCCAGCGCCGAGCCGTCGGTGTCGTCGGAGCCGGAAACCAGACTGCCGCTGCTGTTCAACCACAGGTAGTCGTCAACCGAGTAGTCATACAGCGCCGAATCCAGACCATAGGTCGGGCGAGTCGAGCCGGCGTTGCCGGGGGCGTTCATGCCGGTGAGAATGACGTTCGAGCGTTGCGCCGAGCGGATCGGCTTGCGATTCAACTGCTCGAAGGCGTAGGTGACGCTGCCGCGCTCCCAGCCGTGGCCGCCGCTGAACTGGATGTTGCCGGTGCCGCTGCCGCCGCGCGACGTGTCGCCGCCGCGAAGGCGCAGGTGATTCCCGTCCCAGCGATCCTTGGTAATGATGTTGACCACGCCGGCCACCGCATCGGAGCCGTAGATGGCCGATGCGCCGCCGCTGAGCACTTCGATGCGCTCGACCGCCGCCATCGGAATGCTGCCGATGCTGACGCCGGTCATGGCCGCGCCGGAACTCGCCGCATACGCGGCCATGCGCTTGCCGTTGAGCAGGATCAACTGGTAGCCCACGCCCAGTCCGCGCAGGTTAAGGAATTCGGCGCCCGGCTGATTGAGGTAAGCCTCGTTGTTGCTCAGCTGCTTGATCGACGACTGGCCGTTGTTGCTGGTCAAGGTTCCCAATGCCTCGGCGATGGTGCTGAAGCCTTGCTTCCTGAGATCGTCGGCCGTAATCGTCACCACCGGCGACGGGCCTTCGATTTGAGCGCGCTTGATGCGCGAACCGGTGACCTCCACCATGTCGAGGGTCTTCACCTTCTTGTCGTCGGCGACCGCCTTGCCAGCCACGTCTGTCGTCTGTTGCGCATCCTGCGTGGGCGTGGCTTGCGCATCCGTGGCGGATTGCGCGCTGGCGGACATCACCGTGGCCGACATGGCCAACCCGACGATGATCGCAGCAGCGAGACAACAGCGCTGCGGTTGGGAATTGCGAATAGACATGACTGCATCTCTCCCCTGGATAAGTGCGACGTGGCATGGCTGGCTGAAAGACGACCGCATGGGCGCGTTGGCCGAGCCTGCAGTCGCATGGCCCATGCTGAGGTAGAGACCGTCACAAACGCATCGGGAGAAACCCCTAAGCACCCACTCCTGGCGTGGCCAATGCAACAACACGGCCAGCGTGAGCGTCGGGCCTGTACAGCATGGCCTGTCGCGATTGACGGCTCGTCATCGGGTCCGGCCCGGCCGATGTGAAGAGATCATCGCCTTGTTGGCAGAACTTGCTGCGCGATTTCCCGAACGCGGCTTTGACAAGCCATTCCGGCCGATTCGGCGACGCGGCGTGGCCTGAAACCACAAAGAGATATGGCAGGTGTAGTGCCTGATGCGGCTCAATCGTCGTCGCATCGGCAAAAAGCGGGCGGCTAACCGTCATCCGCCACCGCTGGCGTCACTGTTCCGCACCCGCTCGACCGAGCGCCGCCTGGCGGAGTAGAAACTGCAGCAGTGCATACGCTCGCTCGGCGGCAAGCCCGAGGACGAGGGCACCCTGCTGGCCTCGGCGCACCGCATGTTCGTGAAGCCGCGCGTCAGCCTCATCATCAAGGACAACGAGGCCGTGCTGGATGAGGTCGAGCGCGGCAAGGACCACATCGAGTCCAAACTTGAGGACGCCATCACAGACAAGGATGTGTCGCCTTCGACGAAATCGGTCATCCACGAGGTCTACGGCTTCGTCCGCAGCGATCCCGATCAGGTGCAGGACAATCCAGCAGAGCTGGCACGGGTGAATAAGTCGTGGGCCGCGGCGGGCGCTGGCCGCCCGCCGCCCGCTGCTCCAGCTGATCAGCTGTGGTCGAGGCCTGCCGGTCCGGCTGGGGAATCAGCTGCAGGACTGAGCACGCTCGAGCAGCAAGGCGCGCTCGCGGGCATTGGCGGTCAGCGCAGCAGCGCGCTCGAATTCCACCCGCGCCTCGGCCGGGCGATCGAGCTTGACCAGCAGGTCGCCGCGCACGGTCGGCAGCAGGTGGTAGTTCGCCAGCGTGGGCTCGTCGACGCAGGCTGTCGACCAGGTGCCAGCCCGGCCGCCGGGCCGAACGCCATCGACACGGCCACGGCGCGATTCAGTTCGACCACCGGCGAGGGCGTCAGCTGCGCCAGCGTGGCATACAGCGCCGCGATGCGCGGCCAGTCGGTCGCTTCGGCGGTCAGCGCGCGCGCGTGGCAGGCGGCAATCGCGGCCTGCAGCGCGTACGGCCCCAGCGCGCCGCCCAGCTTCTCGGCGCGCTCCAGCGCGAGCGAGGCCGCGACCGATCAGCAGGCGATCCCAGTGCGCGCGGTTCTGTTCCAGCAGCAGCACCGGCTCGCCGCCGGGCCGACTGCGCGCGCGTGCGCGAGGCCTGGATCTCCATCAGCGCGACCAGCCCGTGCACCTCCGGTTCGCGCGGCATCAGCCCGGCCAGCACGCGGCCGAGGCGCAGCGCCTCCTCGCACAAGCGCCGGTCGCATCCAGTCGTCGCCGGCGGTGGCCGAATAGCCCTCGTTGAAGACCAGGTAGATCACGCCGAGCACCGACGACAGCCGCGCGGCCAGCTCGTCGCCCCGCGGCACCTCGAACGGCACCTCGCGCCTTGGCCAGGCTGCGCTTGGCGCGCACGATGCGCTGGGCGATCGTCGGCTCCGGCACCAGGAAGGCGCGCGCGATCTCCTCGGTGGTGAGGCCGCCGAGCAGGCGCAGCGTGAGCGCCACGCGCGCCTCGATCGGCAGCACCGGATGGCAGGCGGTGAACATCAGGCGCAGCAGATCGTCGCCGATGGGATCGTCCAGCGCCGCCTCGACCGCCGATACTTGCTGCGTCCTGCTCCGCTTCCAGCTCGTGCATCAGCTCGACGTGCTTGCGTTCGAGCAGCTTGCTGCGGCGCAGCCGGTCGATCGCGCGATGCTTCGCGGTGGTCATCAGCCAGGCGCCGGGATTGTCCGGCACGCCCGATGCGCGGCCACTGCTCCAGCGCCACCACCAGCGCGTCCTGCGCCAGCTCCTCGGCCAGGCCGACGTCGCGCAGCATGCGCGCGAGGCCGGCGATGAGCCGGGCCGATTCGATTCGCCAGACGGCGTCGATGGTGCGATGGGTATCGGTCACGCTCATGGCGACCGATCACACCATCCGCCTCCCGTCCGACGCAAGAGCGGATGCAGCGCCGTCTTCTATTTCTCGGCCACCGCCTTCAGGTTGGCCAGCCCGCGCTCGAAGTCGCTGCCGACCAGTTTGTCCATGTTGAAGAACAGTGCATCAGCTTCGCGATGTAAGGTTTCGGGCCATGCATCGCCCAGCTCACCACGGTCGATTCGCCCTGCGGCAGCAGCATGAAATCGGCGATGTTGTGGGCTTCGAACGGCTTGATGAAATCCAGCTTGATACCATCGTGGCGGATGGTGACGACGCCAGTGATCTCCATGCGACCCTGGCCCGACCTTGCTGTTGCCCTGCCACTCGTAGACCGCGCCCGCGCCGCGGGCCAGGCCGCCGTAGCTGCGCTTGAGTCGCCGGATCGAGCTTCTCCTACGGCGACCAGACGCTCCATTGCCCGAAGTCGTTGATGAACGCAAGGATCTTTTCGGGTGGCGCCTTGATCGTCGCCGCGCGCTCGACCTTGAAGGTGTCGGGCCGGGTCGCCGCAAAGGCACAGCAATGCGCGACGATCAGGACGACAACGATGATGACGGATGATCTTGAACATGCGGTCGCTCCGGTCAGGCAAGTGGCAATGCGATGGTGCCGCGGACCGCCGGTGATCCGCTCGCCTGCGACTGCACGTCGACGCACCCGGTTTTCGCAATTGATCATCCTGCACGTCGGCTGATCGACCAGCTGCGAAGCGCCGGCACCTGAAGCGCATCTCGACGGCATTTCACCGTGCCGACTCCTTCAATGCGAGGACCACGCGATGGCCCTCCTGCCGCGACGTCGACCTCGATCACCCAGTACCCGTTGATGCCCGTCGGCTTCGCCCCGGCAATCGGAGCCATCATGACCTGGTCGCCGTCGGCGAAGCGCAACGCGCGGATCAGCCAGACGCGGGTGCATTCCGTCCGCGCAAGCAGCACGCCGGCCTGCCAGCAACGCCGAGTTGCATCATCATGGCGATCATGCCGTCGCGCAGGCACTGCTCCTAGAGCGTGAACGCGCTTCGCCGTTGCCGTGGAAGATCAGATATCTGACAGTTGCATGGGAGTACTCCTTCGGCTTTCTCGTCGAAGCCGGCGCGGATGCCCGGCTCATGATTTGGCGGCCACCTGCGCGCGCAGCCGCTCTTCCTGCTCGCGCAGCTCGGGCGTGAGCTCGGCGCCGAAATCGTCCGCCTCGAATACCGGGCGCAATCTCGATCTCGGTGCCGCCGTCGAACGGCGCGCGCTTGAGCCATTCGATCGCCTCCTCCATCGACTTCACCTGCCACAGCCAGAAGCCGGCGATCAGTTCCTTGGTCTCGGCGAACGGTCCGTCGATCACCGTGCGCTGATGGCCGGAGAACTTCACCCGCACGCCCTTCGAGCTGGGATGCAGGCCCTCGCCCGCCAGCATGATGCCGGCCTTCACCAGCTCCTCGTTGTAGCTTGCCCATCTCGGTCAGCAACTGCTCGCTCGGCATCACGCCGGCTTCCGATTCCCGGTTCGCCTTGACTATCACCATGCATCGCATCGTCGTGTCTCCTCGGGTGGGTGGAGTCCGGTCATCATTCCGGCCCTGTCCATACGACGAACGGCAGCGCCCAGATCGACATCGGCCGCATCGATCGGGCCTTTCGCCAGCGTCGACTTCCCGGGCGCTTCGCTGCAGGCTGAAGCGGGTCGCGCTTGTCCTATCCACCGGCCGCAGTCGCAAACGATGAGCCGCCGCTCGGTATGCTGTGCGCATTCGTCATCAGGGCAGGCACGGATGAAGGAAAACCCAGGCGGACTGATCGTCCATCGCGGCAGCCGCACCGAGCGGCTGGCCGATGCGCTGGCGCAGCAGCTGGAAGCGCAGCGGCCGGCCAATCCGCTGACCGCGCAGACGATCGTGGTGGCGCATCCGGGCCTGCAGCGCTGGCTGCTCGGTCGCTTCGCACAGCGCAGCGGTCCGCTTGGCGGCCACGGCATCGCCGCCAATTACGAGATGATCCTGCCGTGGCAATGGTTCGAGCGCACCGCCCGCCGCATGCTGGGCGACGAGGCGCTGATCGGCGGCGCGTACCGGCACGAGGTGCTGCGCTGGCGACTGCTGATGGCGTTGCCCGCGTCGAAGGCGCCGGAAGTCAGCGCCTACCTGGCCGGCGACGACGCCGCGCGGCGCGGCTTCCAGCTGGCCGAGCATCTGGCCGGCCTGTACACCCAGTACCTGATCTATCGGCCGGACTGGATCCTCGACTGGGAGCAGCAGCCGGCCCGGCACGAGCGCGACTGGCAAGCCGCCTTGTGGCGGCAATTGCAGGCCGCCATCCAGGCGGCCGCACCGCGCCCAGCGCAGCGCCGCCCTGCTCGAGGCGCTGGTGTCGGCAGACGCAGCGCCGCGGATGCGCCGCTGCACGTCTTCGGCGTCAGCCACCTGCCGCCCGGACGTGCTGCAGGCGCTGCAGGCCACCGCGCTGCACACGCCGGTGCATCTGTATTTTCCCGATCCCTGCCGCGAGTACTGGGTCTACCTGCGCAGCAGCGCTTCCAGTTGGCGCACGCAGGCGGACGATCCGGAGGCGCTGTATTACGAAGTCGGCCATCCGCTGCTGGTGGCGCTGGGCCGCATCGCGCAGGATTTCTGCCTCACTCTGGACGAGTGCGACGCGATCGACGAGCGCGACCCACTCGATGAGGCCGAGCCGCTGCCCGACGCGACCTCGCTGCTGGCCCGCCTGCAGTCGAGCATCCGCTGCCTGCAGCCGGAGCTGGTCGGCGCCGCAGTGCGCGAGCAGCTTGCCGACGGCGCCATGCCGGAAGCACTCCTGCCCGCGTTGCGCCCGACGCCAGCCTGCGCGTGCACGCCTGCCACACCCGCCTGCGCGAACTGGAGGTGTTGAAGAACAGCCTTGCTGCGCTGCCTCGCCGACGACCCGACCCTGCAGCATCGCGACATCGTGGTGATGGCGCCGGACATCGGCGCCTACGCGCCCTACCTGGCCGCCGTGTTCGGCGAGCCGGCGCAATACCGCAACGATCCGCTGCACATTCCCTGGCATCTGGCCGACGTCGGGCTGGCCCGCGCGCATCCGCTGATGAGCGCGTTCGCGCAGGTGCTGGACCTGGCCGAAAGCCGCTTCACGGTCAGCGAGGTGCTGGATTTCCTCGACGTGCCGGCGGTGGCGCGGCGCTTCGCGATCGACGCCGACGGCCGCGATGCACTGGAACGCTGGCTGCGCCGCGCCCGCGTGGCGTGGGGACTGGATGCCGACGATGAAAGCCGAGGTCGGGCGCGGCGGCGACTCGACGCGAACTCGTGGCAGTTCGGCTTCGACCGCATGTACGCCGGGCTGATCGTGGGCCAGGACGCCGACAGCCGACCTGCTCGACGACATCCTGCCGCTGCGAGGCGTCTGCCGGCAGCGCGGTGCGAGGCACTGGGCCAGTTCGATCGCCTGCTCGGCGAACTGCGCCACGCGCGCCAGGCCTTCGCCAGCGCGCGGTCCGCTGGCTGCATGGAGCGAGTGGCTGCTGGAACGGATCGACGCGCTGTTCCTCGCCGACCCGCGCGACGACGCCGAGAACAACGCGCTCGACGCGCTGCGCCGGCTCGCCGCCGGCCTCGGCAGCCAGGCCGCCGAGGCCGGCATCCACGCAGTGCTGCCATGGAGCGTGGTGCGCGAAGCGGTGCGCGGTGCGCTCGACGCGGTGCCGGAACGCCAGGCATTCCTGCTCGGCGGGGTGACGTTCTGCGGATTGGTGCCGCAACGCTCGATTCCGTTCCGCGTGGTCTGCCTGCTCGGCATGAACGAGGGCGAATTCCCGCGCCCCGGCAACGACGCCGGCCTCAACAAGATCCTCAGCCAGCCACGCCGCGGCGACCGCGACACCCGCAGCGAGGATCGCTACCTGTTCCTGGAGGCGCTGATGTCGGCGCGCGACGTGCTGCACATCAGCTACGTCGGCGAAGGCGTGCGCGACGGCAAGCCGCGCAACCCCGCCGCGCCGCTGGCCGAGCTGCTGCAGTTCCTCGACGAGCAGCACGCCATCGCCGCCGACGACAAGGCCGAGCGGCCATGGCGCATCCGCCATCCGCTGCAGCCGTTCGACGCGCGCTACTACGAGCGCGATGCGCACGGCCAGCCGCGGCACGATCCGCGGCTGTTCTCGTACGATCCGGCCTTCCTCGCTCGCGCCGTCCGCTGCCGACAGCCCGCAGTTTCTCGGCAAGCCGGCCGCCACGCCGGCAACGACAGCCGGCAGCGAAATCACGCTCGGCGCGCTCAAGCGCTACTGGCGCGATCCCGCCAAGGACGCCTTGCTGCACGGCCAGGGCATCAGCCTGCAGGCACTGGACGACAACGGCTGGCCGGATCGCGAGCCGCTGGAGACGAAGCTGGAGACGCATCGAACTGGTCGACCACCGGCTGCTGTTCGAGGCACTCGCCGCCGGCCAGCGATCAGCTGCCCGCCGAACCGCCGGCATGGCTGGCGCACTCCGGCCTGCTCGCCGGCGGCGCCATCGGCGCGCAGAGCCTACGCGCAATTGCGCGACTCGCTGCAACCCCTGCTCGACGCACGCGCAACCGCTGTTTGCCGACGGCAGCGCGCAACCGCTGGCGCAGGCGGTCGACCTGGATCTCGGCGACGGCCTGCGCCTGACCGGCGTGGTCGACCGCGTATTCCGCGGTGCCGATGACAGCCTGCTGTGGTTCGACATTCGCCCGGGGCGCGCCGCCGACCTGAAGGATCTGCTGGGCTTCTACATCGACTGGGCCTGCCTGAAACTCGCCCGTACCAGCGACAGCACGCCACTGCGGGCCACGCTGCTGGAACAGGTTCGGCGGACGCGGGGCGGCAGCAGTGTGCTGGTCGCCCAGGCGGCTGGCATGCTCGACACCATCCTGGCCCTGGACAGTGACCAACTGCGCCGCGGGCTGCGCCGCCTGATCGAGGCGTACTTGTCTGCCGGACACCAACCGCTGCTGTTCTTCCCACGCACCGCGCAGGCCTGGGCCAGCAGCGCCCCGGAAGACCGCCTCGCCAAAGCCGTCGCCGCCTGGGAAGGCGACGGCTTCAACGGCGGCGAACGCGATTACGCCCCCGGCTACGCAGCCCTGCTTAGTCGCGGGCTCGACCTGTTCGACCCCGCCAGTTCGGCGCACCACGCCTTCGTCGCCGCCACCGAACTGGTCTGCGGCGTGCTCGACCCGGGCCATGCAAGCCTGTTGAAGAACCCTGCCGATGATCGCTGACACACACCAAGCCGGCGGGCCGTGCCTGCCGGCGTTTCGACATGAATCGGGAAACGCCATGGCCGCCGTTGACGCCACCGCCCTGCCTCCGCTCGACTGGCGCCGGATGCCGCTGCACGGGCGCATCCTGATCGAGGCCAGCGCCGGCACCGGCAAGACCTGGAACATCGGCGTGATCTACCTGCGCCTGCTGCTCGAACGCGAACTGCGGGTGGAGCAGATCCTGGTCACCACCTTCACCGACGCCGCCGCGCAGGAATTGCGCGAACGCCTGCGCCGGCGCCTGGTCGAGGCCGAGCGGCTGCTCGAATCCGCCTCCCTCGACGCGGCCAGCGCCGATCCGCTGGAAAACTGGCTGGCCGCGCTGTGCCCCGACGAGGACAGCCGCCGCCGCGCGCTGCGCCGGGTCCAGCTGGCCCGCACCGACCTCGACCGCGCGCCGGTGTCGACCATCCACGCACTGTGCCAGCGCATCCAGCGCGACTACCCGCTGGAGAGCGGCGCCGCGTTCGCCAACGACAAGCTGTTCGACGAGCAGCAGCTGATGCGCGAATGCGTGGAGGATTTCTGGCGCCGCCGCTACCTCACCGGAAGCGTCGATCCGCGCGAAGCCGAGCTGCTGTTGAAGGATGGCCCGGAAGGCCTGCTGCGCGATCTCGGCGGGCTGGCGAACAGCGCCGACGCGCGCATCGAGGCCGGCGGCCTGGCCGAGCTCGAACGACGGCTGGCCGCGCTGCACACGCGCCGACAGCATCGCCGAACTGCAGCGACTGGCCGGCGACAAGACGCTCTACGCGCCGCGCAAGAGCGCGCTGTCGAACCGGCTCGCCAAGGTCGCTTGCGCGCTGCAGGACGACGACGAAGAACAGCTGGCCGCCGCACTCGACGGCACGCTCGACCCTGACCAGGTACTCGCGCAGGAAGCCCTCGCCAGCGCCGGCACGCTCAACGCCCATCCGCTTGATCGAAGCCCTGCAGGCGCTGCGTCCGCTGCTGCAGTCGCGCACCACGTTCACCCGCGGCGCGGTGCTGGCCGAAGCGGCACAAGCCTGTCGCGAGGAGATGCCGCGGCGCGCGCGCCAGCGCCACGTCATGACGTTCTCGATGCTGATCGACGCGGTGTACCAGCGGCTCTGCGGCGAACAGTCTGACGACGTGCTGGCCGACCGCCTGTTCGAAGCCTTCCCGGTCGCCCTGATCGACGAGTTCCAGGACACCGACCAGCGCCAGTTCGCGATCTTCGAGCGGATCTATCGCGAGCGCGGCACGCTGGTGATGATCGGCGACCCCAAGCAGGCCATCTACAGTTTCCGCGGTGGCGACATCGCCGCCTACCTGCGCGCCAGCGAACAGGCGAGTCAGCGCTTCTCGCTGGGTACCAACCATCGCTCCAGCCGTGCTCTGGTCGAAGCGCTGAACGCCTGGTACGGGCATACCGAAGGCGGCTTCGGCCAGCCGCAGATCCGCTACCAGCCGGTCGCGCCGGCCGGCAAGGCGGACGACAAGCCGTACACCGTCGACGGTCAGCCGCTAACGCAGCCGCTGGTGCTCCATCCGTTCCGCGGCGATGCCGTGGACAGCAAGAACCGCAACCGCTGAAGGCACTCGGCGAACTCGAAGCGCTGGCGCTGAACGATTGCGCCAACCGCATCGCCGAACTGCTCAACGACCCGCAACGGCAGATCGGCGGCCAGCGCGTCACGCCGGGCGACATCGCCGTGCTGCTCTCCACCAACAACCAGGTCGTGGCGCTGCGCACGCGACTGGTCGCGCGCGGCGTACCCTGCGTGGGCAGCGGCCGCGGCAACATCTTCGCCGGCGAGGTGGCGCGCGAACTGGAATTGATCCTGTGCGCCGTGCTGCACCCCGACGACGACCAGGCCGTGCGCGGTGCGCTGGCCACCCGTCTGCTCGGCGCCACGCTGGAACAATTCCGCGCCTGGCAGGATCAGCCCGCCGCGTTCGAGCGCGAACTGGAACGCTTCGAGGCGTGGCGCGACCTGGCGCGCAGCCGCGGCGTGCTGGCCCTGATCGAGGAACTGCTGGCCGCGCGCGCCACCGCCTTGCTGGCGCTGCCCGAAGGCGAACGCGTGCTCACCGACCTGCGCCATCTCGGCGAATTGCTGGCCGCGGAAGAAGCCGCGCGGCAGGGACTGGACGGCCTGTATGCATGGCTGCTGGAGATGCGCCAGGAAGGCAGCGATGGCGATGCCGAGGCGGCCGACGAGCGCCAGCTGCGCATCGAGAGCGACGCCCGTCGGGTGCAGCTGCTGACCATCCACGCCAGCAAGGGGCTGGAATTTCCGATCGTGTTCCTGCCGCTGGTGTGGCGCATCGGCGATCGCAACGGCCCGCGTGCGCCGAAGCTGCTGCGCTACCACGATGCCGGCGGCCAGCGCTGCGTGGACCTTGGCTCGGTGCGATTTCATCGAACATCGCGGCCGGCACTTCCGCGAGGAGCTGGAGGAACGCCTGCGCCTGCTCTACGTGGCACTGACCCGCGCCGTGCATGCGGTGCATGTGTACTGGGTCGATCGCGGCCCGCTGCCCGGCGGCGATGCGCACGCGTGGGAGTGGGCGGCGGTCGACCTGCTGATCGGGCAGGCCCGGCAAAGGCTGCAGCTGCCCGAAGGCGAGGCTTCGCTGAACCAGCTGGTTGAAGCGCTTCGGCGGCATGCAGCTGTCGCCGCCGTTCGCCGATGCCTTCATTCGCTACCAGCCGCCGACCGAGGCAACCGCGCCGCGCGCCACCCAGGCACCGCTGCCGCAATCGCGAGCCGTTCCAGTGGTTGCACAGCTTCAGCGGCCTCACCCGTTACGCGGCGGCCGCGGTGGTGATCGACGACGGCAGCGCGCGACGAGAACCGCATCGACGAATCCGGCAGCGCGGAACCACCCGCCGAAATCGCGGAAGACCATCGCCTGCTGGCCCTGTACCCGCTGCGCGGCCCGCGCTTCGGCGATGCCGTGCACCACGTGCTGGAACTGGCCCAGCCCGGCCCGGTCTGGCCCGACACAGCGCCAGCTGCTGTACGGCCAGCTCGACCGCGCAGGCGATCAAGGCCAACGACCTTGCGCAGGACGAGGCGCTGGAACGCGTCGGCCGGATGATCGACCGCGTGCGCCAGGCCGACCTCGGCGATGGCCTGCGGCTGGCCGACCTGCCGCCAGACGCAGCGCATCGTCGAGTTCGAATTCCAGTTCCCGGTGCAGCAGGTGCCGCTGGCGCGGCTGCGGCGGATCTGCGCCGCCCACGGCCACGCCGACACGGTGCCGGCCAGCCTCGACGCGACCACGCTGAACGGCATGCTGATCGGCTTCGCCGACCTGATCCTGCGCCTGGGATGGCCGCTTCCACGTGCTCGACTACAAGACCAACTGGCTCGGCGCGCGACCTGCACGACTACCAGGGCGACTCGCTCGACGCCGCCATGGCCGAGCATCATTACCCGCTGCAGGCGCTGCTCTACACGGTGGCGCTGCATCGCTACCTTGCGCCAGCGATGGACGGCTATACGGCCGAACGTCAGCTCGGCGACAGCTGCTACCTGTTCGTGCGCGCCGTGGGACTGGCGCCGGGGTTGGGCGTATGGCGCCGGCGCTGGCCGGTGGCCTTGATCGAGGCGCTGGACGACGCCTTCGCCGGCATCCAGGAGGCGGCCGCATGAATCGTCGTCGCCCACGCACCGACGAGCGCGCGATCGACCAGGCCCTGGCGCACTGGGTCGCACAAGCGCACCGGTTCGCCGCTGCTCGCCGCGGCCGTGCGTGCGGCCAGCGCCGCCGAAGGCCACGGCCATTCCTGCGCGTGGCTGGCCGATCCGCACACCGAAGCCGGTTTCGATGCCGCGGCGCTGGCTGCACTGCGCCAGCACGACTGGGTCGGCGACGGCACCACGCTTCACCCCGTTCGTGCTCGACGCACAGCACCGCTTCTACCTGTGGCGCAACTGGCAGCACGAAGCGAAGCTCGCCGACGCGATCCTGCAGCGCTGCGCGCAACGCACGTTGCCGATTCGCCGCCGACACCCTGGCCGTCGACCTGGATACGTTGTTCGCCGGCATGCCGCCCGGTCCCACCGACTGGCAACGCGCCGCCGTGGCCGCCGTGCCCGGCGCGCGCTTCTTCGTGCTCACCGGCGGCCCCGGCACCGGCAAGACCACCACGGTCGTGCGCATGCTGCTGATGCTGTTGCATCATGCGCAGGCCTGCGGCCTGCCGGCGCAGCCGTCGATCGCGCTGGCCGCCCCCACCGGCAAGGCCGCCCAGCGCCTGGCGCAGGCCATCGCCAAGGGCAAGGCCGAGCTGCAGGCCACCTGCGACGACCGCCTGCAGGTGGGCACCGCGCGCGACTCCCCACGACGAACGAGGAACAACAGCCGCGTCATGCCCGCTCGAACCGCTTCGGCCGACTGCGCTACTGCAGCAGATCCCGCATGCCGACGCGCGCACGCTGCATCGCCTGCTTGGCTACCGGCCGATGGACAACAGCTTCGGCCGCGGCCCGCACAACCCGCTGGCCGAGGACATCGTGGTGGTCGACGAGGCGTCGATGGTGGATCTGGCGATGATGCGCCAGCTGCTGGAGGCGTTGCGTCCCGAGGCCGTGCTGATCCTGCTCGGCGATCCGGGCCAGCTCGCCTCGGTCGATGCCGGTTCGGTGCTGGCCGACATCGTCGCCGGCGCACCGCGCAACCGGCTGCCGCCGGCGCTTGCCGGCTTGCTCGCCCCGTTGCTGCAACGAGCCGCCCGCCATCGCGTCCGAGGACGTCGCCGCTGGCCGGCCAGGTACTCACGCTTACCCACAGCTGGCGCGCCGGCAGCGGCCTGCAGCGCGGCATCGAGGCACTGCGCGACACGCCCGACCCGGCCTGGCTGGATGCCTTGCTGAGTGACCGCAGCGACGGCGACCTGCACCTGCGCCACTGCCCCAACGCCCATGCCCTGCGCGCCTGCGTCGACGCGCTGGATCGACCGCCACGCCGACGTGCTGCAATTGCTGTTGACGCCGGCCATCGACGCCGCCGAAGCGCTGCAGCGACTGCACCAGCTGCAGATCCTGTGCGCACTGCGCGACGGCCCGTTCGGCGCACAAGGCCTCAACGACCTGATCGCGCGCCGGCTCGCCGCCCGTTTCGGCATCGACGGCAGCCGCGCCTGGTACCACGGCCGCCCGGTCATCATCACCCGCAACGACTACGCCCGCGGCCTGTTCAACGGCGACGTCGGCATCGCGCTGGAAGGCACGGAAGGGCTGCGCGTGTGGTTCGAGCTCAGCGACCGCGACGGCAGCGCCGGCCTGCGCAGCTACTCGCCACGCGCCCTGCCCGCCCATGACAGCGCCTGGGCCATCACCATCCACCGCAGCCAGGGTTCGGAATACCGCGACGTGGCCGTAGTGCTGCCGCCCGACGCCGGACAACCGCGTACTCACCCGCGAACTGGTCTACACCGCCATCTCGCGCGCCAAGGCCCACGCCGAAATCTGGACCACCGACGACTCCCTGCGCGCCGCGCTGGCCCGCCCGATCCAGCGGCAAGGCGGCCTGCGCGAACGGCTGATTCCAGGGCCGACGTAAGGCCGGCTCTCTCCCCCAGCTTGTCCCAGAGAGACTTCCTTCGGTCGTAGGGGGCGATCGAAGTGAGTCCTTCAGGAGAGGGAGTCGCTCTTGATCTTCCGCCAAACCCGGCGCGGAAGATCTCACGACGTCACCAGCACCCAGCCTGCCCGGCAGAACCGGTGGCATCGCGCTTACCGGTCTGGTCGAGGCTCAGGGTGCCGCACTTGGTGTCGCGGGCCAGTTGCCCGTTGATCGGCGTGGCCGTCACCGTGTAGCTCGACACGCTCAGCGAGGAGGCCGGCACGTCGTAGTTGGTAATTGGCACCGGTGCGCTGGGCGCTCGCGCAGTCCAGGGTCAATGCCTTGCTCGCCAGCGGATTGGCGGTACCGCCACTGTCCGCTTTATAGCTGAGATTGGTGGTGTAGTAACGCTCCATGTAGTTGGCGTACTCCGACAGGCAGCCTTCGGCGGCCACGCGGTGGGTCTTGACCACGTAGTTGGTGTAGGTCGGCACGGCGATCGCGGCCAGGATAGCGATTATCGCCACCACGATCATCAGCTCGATCATGGTGAAACCCCCGCCACGCCGAATGCATTTCGGCGTGGCGTCGCGTGCTGCTGACGGGCCGGCTTCAGCCGCCAGCGGCATACCCACTTCCATCGACAAGAGCTGTTTCATCGTTTCGATTCCTTTACTGGTTGATCAGCTCTCGCCAGGACACCCGATCCATGCCACCGGTCGAACTCGAGGTCTTGAATGCTGCTGGTCGAGCCGTTGTCGAAGCTGGTCAGCATGGTGCTGCCGACGAAGATCGGGTTGTTGGGCAGCGAGGAGAAGCCGATGCCCGCGGCGGGCACCCCGTTGACCGAATCGGACGAGTCGATCTCGCCGTCGCCGTTGCGGTCGAAGAAGTTCGCCGACGGATTGGTGCCGGTGAACGGATCGAGGGCCATGATCCAGCCGCGACCGGACGGGTTGCATGGGTCGGTGGCCAGCGGGATACGCGTGGTGCCCAGCAGCAGGTTGCCCTGGAACTGGTTGGGCGTGACCATGCGCTCGCCCTCGGCGCCGTTGACTGGCGACTTGAGGTCGATATACCAGCCCGACTTGCCGGTGATCGATGCATTGGCCGCCGCAGCCTGCGCCAGCGTGGTCACGGCGCGTCCGTTGCCCACCTCGGCGGTGATGGAGCGCTGCACCAGGTTGGCGGCACGCGTCGAGGCCGAGGTCACCGCCAGCCCGCTGGTGCCGGACTGCACGATCAGGCCATACCAGCTCTGGATATTCGTATTGGCAAGATCCGCCGTGGTCAGGTACTTGCCGGTGCCGAAGAACACCCAGGTATTGCCGGTGTTCGGATCCTTGCCGGCCAGCATGCCCGCCGTGATCGGCTGCACGTTGCCGCTGGCATCCTTGGCGGTGAACAGCTTCACGCCATCGCTGTCCGGCGTGGCTGTGGCCGAAGTGCCCACGCTGGTATTCAGCGCGAACGACCACACGTTGCCGTTCGCGTCGCCAGCGTAGGCCGTCGTACTGACGCCGTTGCCCGACGGGTCCATCCACACGGCCGGCGCCGCCAGGCCGCTGGTGTCGGTGGTCTTGTGCACATTGAGGGTGCCGTCGGCCAGGTTGAACTGCAGCAACGCCGACACGCCGGCCGTGCTGTTGTAGCCGTTGCCGATCAACACCGACCAGGTGCCGTCGGCGGTCTGCGCAACCACCGGCTTGCCGGTCATCTGGCCGATATAGGTGCTGTTGGCCTTGCCATCGCCGGCGGAGCGCTCCCACAGGAACTTCACGCTGGCCGGGTTGGTGATGTCGAGCGCATACACCGTCTTCGCCACGCCGCGGCCGGTGGTGCCCACCAGCACGGTCTTCCAGCCCACCGGGCTGCCGATGTAGGCGTCCGCGATGGTCAGCTCGCCGTCGTTGAAGAAGCCATGCGCCACCGTGCCACCGTAATCCGGGCTCGACAGCGCGCTAACGCCGGCGGTGATCACCGCACCGGGCAGGTAGGCAAACGTTTCCGCACCGCTGGCGGCATCGAACCCATGCAGCATGCCGTCGTTGGCGGCCACATAGACCATGCCCGCGCGATGGTTGCTGTCGTTGTCGTTGGCGTACTGGGCGAAGACCGTCGAGCCGGCGAACTTCTCGGTATAGAACTGGTTCGGATTCGGCGCGCCCGCGAAGACCGGCTGCGAGTTGACGATGTCGCCTATCGGAATGTCACGATTGCGATAGCTGCCGCCGTTGCCCTGTTCCTTCGTGGCATCGCCGCGCAGATAGTTGATCATGTCGGTCTGCGCGGCGCTGTTGCCGCCCAACGCCACAAGCTGTGCGCTGGAAATCGCCGGCAACACGCCGCCTGTCACCTTGAAATCCACGAACTGGCTACCGGCCGCCGCAGTCGGGTTGTAGGTCTTGATGTTCCGGCTGACATTGGCCGGCAACTTGCCCGAAGCCGTCCAGCTCGGGTTGGTGGCGATCGCCCCGCTGGTGGAATCCACCGGCAACGCCTTCAGGTCACCTTTCCATTTGGCCGTCCAGTAATTGGCCTGGTAGGCCACCGTGCCCGTCTGCAGCTGGGTGGAGTTCGCGGCCAGGCTGGCGCCGGTACCGACGCGCTCGGCGGCGCGCTTCAGCGCTTCCTTCAGGCCGTTGGCGAACGCCTCCGGGCTGGTGGCGGAATAGAAACCGCCATGGCCATTGACCGCCGCATGGGCCAGGTCGGCGATATTGTTGATTGAATCGCCGCTTCGGCGCCGGCCAGCTGAAGTTGCTGATGGCCTTGGTGGTGTCGCCGTTGGCCCAGGCGAACACCTGGTCCATCGGGATCTGCGTTCCGTCCGCGTACTGCGGCGTGAAGCCCAGTCCAAGGGTAAAAGTCGTCATGTGCTGCCAGAACGCCGGATCCTCGGCGTTGGTCGGCACTTCATTGGCCATGCCCGGCTGGAGATCAGTCATCCAGTATTTCATGGCAACGTCGGCAAGGGTATTGCTGTTGGAAGTACCCGACGTTTTCGTATATGTGAACGCGCATATTTTTGACGTGGTGTTGTAATACGAGGTCAGATAACCGGTGGTGGACCCCGTGGCAGTCTTGTAGGCCGCCTGGCAATTCGCGTTGCTGCTCTGGGTGGCCGAATAGCTTGCAGGACTGCTCGTGTAGTCCGCGTACGGAGCCACGGCCGAGTAGGTATAGCTCTGGCCATTGGGCCCGGTCACCGCGGTGCCATTGGCGCCATCCACATCACCGACGCCTGTGAAACTTTCGTTCCAGAAACCATCAGTCGTCAGGATGGTATAAGACTGGCGGCACGCAAGCTGCGTGCTTGCCGCTGCCGTGGTGTAGTCGGGATCGGAAGTCATTCCCAGCCAAGGCTGGTTGGTCTGATAATATTTGCCGGTAGCATCCAATGCCTGGCGCAGTGGTGTACCACCACTGGCCGTTGCCTTCGCCACCCAATTCCAGAACTGACTCTTTTGGCTGGTGGAAACTGTCCCGTCGCCAAAAGGCTGCACCTGCGCGATGTAGTTTGTGCCCCCGCTGTAGCTGTCCGCATAGCTGTATCTGCTCGACGGAAGATTGATGTAGTTCTTGTTGCCGCTTCCACCACCATCGATCGAACCAAAACCCACGCGGAACGTCGTGTCCAACGTAGAGAACGAATTCATCAGCCCGCTCTTGGCCATCAGGATGCGGGTGCGATAGTACGAAAACCAGTTGGCGACATTTTGTTGGGTTGCCGCGCTGTCATCGCAAACTGCCTGCTGGGCAGTGGTCAGGCTGGCGCAATCTCCCGTCACGCCTACATAATGCTGGGTGTTGCTGGCGCCCGTGGTATAAGTGAAAAAGTACTTGTAGGTCGTCGTGGTCGCCGTGCATTGCGTACCACTAAGCGTGTCACCCGATTTGCAGCTATAGGTTGTAGTGGCCGTTGCCGGAATGACCGTTCCCTTGTTGGGATTCGCTGTTTTCGTGCAGTTATTACTGCCATCGGGACCAGAGTAGCCTGATGGGCACGAGTACTTAATGGTGCCAGTTGCCCCGTATGTACTCGTCGTAATGAACGTGAACATCGTGTAATACGGAAACCGGCTCTGGTTCGGACTCGCGTATCGAGTCACGTCCGTCGTGCTGGTATCGAGAAAACCGTCCTTGTAGGCCGCGGTCAGGCTGGGCGACGCCGGATAGAAGGTTCCGTTCGCCTTCGGCGGCGGCGCATAGGTCACGCGGGGTTGTAGTAGGTGCCGTTGATGCTGGCATTGCGCACGCCATCATTGGAGTTATTGCTCAGATAGCCCCAGTCCGGCATGAAATCCCACGCCATCGACCCCGAGTCGTCCAGCATCAGCGTGACGTTCGGCGGCAGCGAGCGCTGGATGATCAGTGGCGACTGGTCGACGGGAACGGTCGCCGCCAGGGCCGGCGTGTAGACGACGCCGAGCATCCAGATGGACAGGCTGGTGTACAGCAGCTTGCCCAAGAACCCGCTGAGCCTGCTGCGTGGACGGGATGATGTGTTCATGACGGTAGCGCTCTCGAATGATGCGTCATGGAAAGGCCCATGCGCCCTGTCAACTTGAAGCGATGGATCAGCCCTGCTTGACCATGGCCTGCAGCACCACCACGGCGCGGTCGCCCACCTGGGTGGGATCGCCGCTGCGCGCGGTGACGCGGTAATACACGGCGGTGGTGGAGGTGCCCTGGGCACCGTAGTTGTGGGCGTTGGCGCTCTGGCCGTAACCGGTGCTGGTGCTGGGGTTGTACCAGTTGCCCATGTTCTCCACCACGTACTGCGGCTGGCTGAAGGCCACGCTGCTCTTCGCGAACTGGCCCGCTGCGGTGCCCGAGGTCACCGTGATGATCTTGGTGGTGTCCAGGTTCGGGTCGTCGAACGGGTTGCCTTGGCAGAACACGCCGCCGGCCTGGCAATTGCGCGCGATGTCGCCGGGATTGGCGGCGATGCGCGCCGTCGCGGCACGCATGGCCGCCTCGGCACTCTGGAAGGCGATCTGCCGATCGAACAGGTTGGATGCCATCTTCTGCTGCATGATCGTGCCGCGCACGGCGGCCAGGCCGACCAGGGTGATCACCACCAGCAGCAGCAGTGCCACCACCAGGGCCACGCCGCGCTGGCTGGCACGCTGCAGGGACTGCGCGCCGCGCTGGCGATGCGGGCGATGGACGGAACCGGACAGGTTGATGGATGCGGGGACATGGCTCATGTCAGTTCACCCGGTTGCGCACGGTGGTGGTGGCGGTGAAGCTGCGCTTGAGCGGCTTGACGTCGGTGCCCGCGCGCTTGTCGACGCTTTCCAGCGCAAGGGTCACCTGTACAGCATCGACCAGCGCCCAGTTGGTGATTGCATTGGCAGCCTTGAAATCGGCATTGCCCGACTGGTGGTAGAAGATCTTCATGTCGGTAACGTCGCGCACCATTTCCTGGGCGGTCGGCGTGGGTACGCCAGCGACGTTGTCCAGCCCTACGCGATACAGCGAACGGCCGCCGACCGGGTTGTTGCCGACGTACCAGTCGGCGGCGCCCAGCCTGGTGATCTGCGAGTTGGTCGCAAAGACGTAGCTGGCGCTGCTGCTGCACACGGTGGGGAAGTTCAGGTCCGTGGTGCAGTTGCCCGGCGACCCACTGGCGGCGTGGGTGATGGTGCCGCCAGCGTAGCTGGTGATCTGCACGAGGGTGGCGTGGTCGGGGTCGCAGACGATGATCACGTCGCCGGCCTTCAAGTCGGAGCTGGCCTCGTTGATGGTGAAGGTGGCTGCCGGCTCGGTGTTGACGTTGATGCTCACACCCGAGCCTTCGCCACCGAGCAGCATGAGCGAATCCGTACCAGCGACCCGCTGCCCTGCGCCCGATCCGGTAGTGACCGCCGGATCGCACCTGGCTGCCACCGTAGCCGACCACCGCATTGTTCCAGTTGGCCCACCACTTCGCCGCGGCACTACCGCCGGGGCATTGTTGAGCACGTTGGCGACGCGGCCATTGTTGCTGCAGCCGGTGAGCCCGGCATCGCGGATATCGCGCGCCATCATCTCGAAGGCGATGCGCGAGCCGTCCTGCACGTCGCCCAGCGCCTGGTTGGTGCGGTAGGAGCGCTGGTTGGCCAGGAACACGCTGACCACGCCGCCGATCACGACCAGGCCCAGCAGCATGGCCACCATCAGTTCGATCAGGGTGAAGCCGGACGACAGCCGGCCGCCGACCGCGGCATGCGCCGTCTCACGGGAAAAAAGGAACATGGCACGACGGCTCATAGCATGGCCCTGGTGATGACTCGCTGGACGCTGCTGCCGCCCACGCCTGCGCGGCTGTCGTCGAAGGTGATGGTGACGGTGCAGTCGACACTGTTGACGACGGCGGTGCAGACGATGCCACCTTTGGTGGTGGCCGCCGCGCCGAGACGTCTGGCCGAGCTGGGTGCACCACTGGTTGAGTTGGACGCTGGCCAGGGTTCCCGCGCTGGTGTCGGGGCAGGCACTGGCGGTGACCGTGGTGTTGTAGGTGCCGGCCGTGGCCGTGCCGAAGTCCGCCCGCATGGCATCAAGGATCGAGTAGCTGGCGATGGTGGCCATGCTGCGCGCCATCGCGCTGTTGTTGGTGGACATCGACATCGCCTGCAACGCGGCGATGCCGAGGAAGGCGATGGAAAGCACCAGCACGGCCACCAGTACCTCGATCAGGCCGACGCCGGACTGGGCATGCAGGCGGCCGACCCGCCGCGCAGCGAGGTGCGCAGGAATCCGCGGCACGGCCGGAATCAGACGGTTCTGTCATGGGCAGGCTCCCGAGCTGGTGGAGGTCACGATGATCGAGCCGGTCGTCATCGTGATCACCCGATGGTTGTCGGCACTCATCTGACTGGTACAGATGTCCGCGACCTTGCCGGAGTAAGGACCGGCAACACCGACGGCCTGCCCCAACCCCTGCCCACTGAAACGGATCGCTTGCACGTTGCCGGACAGCTGCACGGCCCCCGTGATGCCGACCGTACCTGTCAGTACTGGCGAGGCTGAAGTACCGGCCATGGCGTAGACCGCGCCGGTCTGTACCACCCCGTTTGCGTCGGTGCATGCGCCGCCAAGCGTATCGGAGGTGTTGACGCTGGCCGAATTGCTGCACAGCTGGGTATTCGCGTTCCGCTTGACCGCTTCCATCCGCGCCACGTGGACCGCGTTGACGATGTCGTTGGCGGCGGTGTTGAGCTTGTTGGAAAGCGTGAGGCTCTTGAAGCTGGGCACCGCGATCATGATCAGCACCAGGGCCACGGCCATGGTGATCAACAGCTCGACCAGGGTGAAGCCGCGCCCGTGCCGTTGCGCCGCAACCCATACTGACCGACACCCCGGCGAGCGACCGCCGGCACTGCCCGGCAGGCGCAACTCGATCAACGAGACGCCTCGCTGACGCGACAAGACTTGCATGGAATTCTCCCTGATACCCCTGCATCCACTGTACCCATCCACCCTGCCCCGGCCAGCCCCCAGCCGACCAGCGGTAGGAATTGCCCGACAAGCGGCTGGTGGCAGCGCCGGAAAGGTGATGGCGGTCACGGGTGGCGTGAGTCCCCCGGAAAAGACAAAGGCCCGCGTCAGCGGGCCTTTGAAGTTCTGGTGCCGGAAATAGGAATCGAACCTACGACCTAATCATTACGAATGACGCCGCTCTACCAACTGAGCTATTCCGGCAAAGAGCCGCGGATTTTACGTTGTAGCGACGTGGCAGCGCAAGCGCGAAGCACTCGCCGCCGCTATATGTAGAGCGGTTACAGGCTGGCCGAACCGTTGCCGCCGACGACGCGCAGTTCCTTCGGCAGGGCGAAGGTGATGTTTTCCGGCTCGCCATCCAGCTCGCGCACGTCACCGGCGCCCCACGACTGCAGGCGGGCGATCACGTCGCGCACGAGTTTCTCCGGGGCCGAGGCACCGGCGGTGAGGCCGATGCGGCTGACGCCGTCGAGCCAGCTGCGTTCGATGTGCTCGGCGCCGTCGATCAGGAACGAGCGCACGCCCTGCTTCTCGGCCAGCTCGCGCAGGCGGTTGGAGTTGGAGCTGTTGACCGAGCCGACCACCAGCATCAGGTCGACCGCGTCGGCGAGCCGGCGCACGGCGTCCTGGCGGTTCTGCGTGGCGTAGCAGATGTCGTCCTTGCGCGGCCCCTCGATGTCGGGGAACTTCGCGCGCAGCGCCTCGATGATCGCCTTGGTGTCGTCCACCGACAGCGTGGTCTGGGTCACGTAGGACAGCTGGTGCGGGAATGCCGGCGCCAGCGTCGCGACGTTCTCCAGCGACTCGACCAGCAGGATCTCGCCGGCATTGGCCGGATTCCACTGGCCCATCGTGCCTTCGACTTCGGGATGGCCGGCGTGGCCGATCAGCACCACGCTGCGGCCGATCCGGCCCAGCCGCGCGACTTCCATGTGCACCTTGGTCACCAGCGGACAGGTGGCGTCGAAGACCTTGAGATGGCGCTGCTCGGCTTCCTCGCGCACCGCCTGCGATACGCCGTGGGCGCTGAAGATCACGGTGGCGCCGTCGGGCACCTCATGCAGCTCCTCGACGAACACCGCGCCATCGGCACGCAGCTTGTCGACCACGTAACGGTTGTGCACCACTTCGTGCCGCACGTAGATCGGCGCACCGTACGACTCCAGCGCGCGCTCGACGATGGCGATGGCGCGGTCGACGCCGGCGCAGAAGCCGCGGGGGTTGGCGAGCAGGATGTCCATAGCTGACCTCGATTCATGAACTCTGCAGGAGACCGCTCGCGGGCAATGCCTTTTCTGTGGAGCTCCAAAGCAAGAGCATCGCCCGCAAGCGGGCTCCTACGCACTAGGGTTGCGATTATCGCACGCCGTCCCCGGGCTTGCCGGCGAACAGGCCGAACACGATCAGCATCACCGCACCGACGGTGATGCCGCAGTCGGCGATGTTGAACACCGGGTAATTCCATTGGCGGAAATGGACGTGGATGAAGTCGGTGACCTGGGCCGCGTGCAGGCGGTCGATCAGGTTGCCGATAGCGCCGCCCACGATCAGCGCCAGCGGCAGGCTGGTGCGCCAGTCGCGCCGCGGCGTGCGCGCCAGCCACATCACCAGCACCGCGCTGATCGCCAGCGCCAGCAGCACGAAGAACCAGCGCTGCCAGCCGGCGCCGTCGGCCAGGAAACTGAACGCGGCGCCGGTGTTGAACGCCAACGTCCAGTTCAGGAAACCCGGGATCACCGGGTGCGGCACGCCCATCGGCTGCAGCGCATGCAGTGCCCACCACTTGCTGAGCTGGTCGAGCACGATGACGGCGGCGGACAGCCAGAGCCAGGGGAGTGCGTTGGGTTTGGGGTGCATGGGACCGATCCTGAGCGGAGTATCCAGACCGTTCGCCCTGAGCGTAGCGCAGCGGATCGACGGGCCTTGCGCGCGGCAAGCCCTTCGACTTCGGCCCTGCGAGCCTGCGCTCAGGGCGAACGGGTATTTTTTCTGAAGCCTAGAACCAGCGGCGGTCCTCGCCCGGCCCTTCGACGTTGCCGACGCAGCGGCCGCACAGCTCCGGGTGTCCGGCATGGCTGCCCACATCGTCACGGCGGTGCCAGCAGCGCACGCACTTGGCGGCATTGCTGACGCTGGCGGAGACCCAGGCCTCGGCGCCGTCCAGCTCAACCTTCACCGCGTCGTCCGCACGCGGCGTCGACGGCGCCAGGGTGAAGTCGGAGGTGATGAAGAAGAAGCGCAACTCGTCGGCGACCCCGGCATAGCGCGACTGAATCGCGGCGTCGGCATGGACCACCAGCTTCGCTTCCAGCGCCGCGCCGATCTGCTCGGCCTTGCGCATGCCTTCGAGCACGCGCGAGGCGCTGTCGCGGATCGCCAGCAGGTCGGCCCACCAGCGCCGCTGTTCCGGCGAATTCTGGGTGGCGTCCAAGCCCGTCGTACCAGGTCTCGAACAGCACGCTGTCGCCGCGCTCGCCCGGCAGCTGCTGCCAGATTTCCTCGGCGGTGAAGCTCAGCACCGGTGCCAGCCAGCGCACCAGCGCCTCGGCGATGCGGTACATCGCGCTCTGCGCGCTGCGCCGGCCACGGCTGTCGGTCGGCATGGTGTAGAGCCGGTCCTTGGTGATGTCCAGGTACAGCGCGCCCAGCTCGTTGGTGCAGAAGTTCTGCACGCGCGGCGACGACCTCGGGGTAGTCGTAGCGCTCGTACGCGGCGGTGACCGCCTGCTGCACGTCGTATGCCTGCTGCACCGCCCACTGGTCGAGCAGCAGGCTGTCTTCCACCGGAACCAGATGTTTTGCCGGATCGAAGCCGTCCAGGTTGCCGAGCAGGAACTTCGCGGTATTGCGGATGCGCCGGTACGTGTCGGAAACGCGCTTGAGGATCTCGTCGGAGACGGTCATCTCGTTGCGGTAGTCGGCCGAAGCCACCCACAGCCGCAGCACGTCCGCGCCCAGCGTGTCCATGACCTTCTGCGGCGCCACCACGTTGCCCAGCGACTTGGACATCTTGCGGCCGTTCGCGTCCACCGCGAAGCCGTGAGTGAGCACTTCGTTGTAGGGCGCGCGGCCGTGGATCGCCGACGAGGTCAGCAGGGACGACTGGAACCAGCCGCGGTGCTGGTCCGAGCCTTCCAGATACATCACCTTGTAGTGGGAAGCGGTGCCCTGCTGCAGTTCCGGGCGCTGGCCGATCACCGCGAAGTGGGTGACGCCGGAGTCGAACCACACGTCCAGTACGTCGGTGACTTTTTCGTAATCGTTTGCCTGGTCACCGAGCAGTTCGGCCGCATCCAGCGCGAACCACGCGTCGATGCCGCCCTGCTCCACCTTCTGCGCGACCTGCTCCAGCAGCGCCACCGAATCGGGGTGCGGTTCCTGCGTGGCCTTGTGCACGAACAGCGCGATCGGCACGCCCCAGGTGCGCTGGCGCGAGATGCACCAGTCCGGGCGGCCGGCGACCATGCCGGCGATGCGCTCCTCGCCCCAGCCCGGCACCCAGCGCACGGTCTTGATCGAGGTCAGCGCTGTCTCGCGCAGCTGTGCCTGCTCCATCGAGATGAACCACTGCGGCGTGGTGCGGTAGATCACCGGGGTCTTGTGGCGCCAGCAGTTCGGGTAGCTGTGCTCGATCTTCGCGAACGCCAGCAGCACACCGCGCCGGCGCAGCAGGTCGACGATGGCGTCGTTCGCCTTCCAGATATGCATCCCGGCCAGTTCGAGGCCGTCGGCGGCCGGCGTGTCGGCGCGGTAGGCGCCATGCGACCCGATGTAGTTGAGCAGGCCGATGCCGTACTCGCGCGCCACCACGAAATCCTCGACGCCGTGGTCGGGCGAGGTGTGCACGGCACCGGTGCCGTCTTCGGCGCTGACGTGATCGCCGAGGATCACCGGCACTTCGCGCGGATAGAACGGGTGATGAAGTTTCAGGCCTTCCAGTGCTTTGCCCAAGGCGTGGCCGAGCACTTGGTCCCCTTCTCCCCTCGGGAGAGGGGCTGGGGGTGAGGGTTCGGGTGTGCCGGGACGCTGCGCTCCGCCCGTACCCTCATCCGCCCTTCGGGCACCTTCTCCCAAAGGGAGAAGGGAGTAGCGCGCGGCCACCTTGCCAACCAGCGCGCTGGCAACCACCAGCAAGACGCGCCTGCCGTCGCGCGACGGGCCTTCGATCAACGCGTATTCCAGATCCGCGCCGAGCGACACCGCCTGGCTTTCCGGCAGCGTCCACGGCGTGGTGGTCCAGATCGGGATGGCCACGATGGCGTCGCCGGCATCCACGCCGAACTTCGCCGCCAGCGCTTTCGGGTCGACCGCGTCATACGCCACGTCGACCGCGGGCGAGACCTTGTCGCCGTACTCGATCTCCGCCTCGGCCAGCGCCGAGGCGCAGTCGAAGCACCAGTACACCGGCTTGGCGCCGCGCACCACGTGGCCGTTGGAGACGATGCGCGCCAGCGCGCGCAGCATGTCGGCCTCGAAGCGGAAATCCATCGTGCGGTACGGGTGGTCCCAGTCGCCGAGCACGCCGAGCCGCTTGAAGTCGGCGCGCTGGGTGTCGACCTGCCCCGCCGCGTATTCGCGGCACTTCTGCCGGAAGGCGGCGGCGTCCAGCTTGTCGCCCGGCTTGCCGAATTTCTTCTCCACCGCGATCTCGATCGGCAGGCCGTGGCAGTCCCAGCCCGGCACGTACGGCGCGCGATGGCCGGCCAGCAGCTTGGACTTGACCACGATGTCCTTGAGGATCTTGTTGACCGCGTGGCCGATGTGGATCGGGCCGTTCGCATACGGCGGGCCGTCGTGCAGCACGAACACGCTGTCGCGATGCGCGGTCTTCTGCTGGATCTGCGCGTAACGGCCGACCCGTTCCCACTCTGCCAGCCAGCCCGGCTCGCGCTTCGGCAAGTCGCCGCGCATCGGGAAATCCGTCTGCGGCAGGTTGATCGTGCTCTTGTAATCGTGGGTCATTGCCTGGATGCCGTCACTGAGGTGTTGCCGCCCGCCAGATGGCAGGCAAAGAAGGAAACGTTAGTCGAATTCGGCTCGTGCCGGAACGCCCGCGCCCTCACGCCTCGGCCAGTCGCGGGTTCATGCCCAGCAGTTCGCGCGCCCGGCGCGAATCCAGCGCCATCTGCGTCTTGAGCGGTTCCAGCCCGTCGAACTTCTGCTCGTCGCGCAGCTTGGCCACGAACTGCACCGCCATGCGCTGGCCATACAGGTCGCCGTCGAAGTCGAACAAGTGCACTTCCAGCAGCGGCTCGGCGACCTCGTTCACGGTAGGGCGCACACCGAGGCTGGCCACGCCGGGCCAGCTGCACTCGCCCTCGCCCAGCCCCACGCGCACCGCGAAGATGCCCTGGATCGGGCTGACCCGCTGGCGCAGGTGGATGTTGGCGGTGGGGTAGCCGAGCGTGCGGCCGAGCTGGTTGCCGTACTGCACCTTGCCTTCGATCACGAACGGCCGACCGAGCAGCGGCTCGGTCCCGGCGAACTCGCCCGCGGCGAGCAAGGCGCGCACCCGGCTGGCCGAGACGCGGGCGCTGTCGAGCTGCACCGCCGGCATGGTGCAGGCGGTGAAGCCGAGTTCGGTGCCCATCCGCTCCAGCAGCGCCACGTCGCCACCACGCTTGTGGCCGAAGCGGAAATCGCCGCCCACCCACACTTCGCGTGCGGCCAGCCGCTCGACCAGCACACGCCGCACGAAATCCTCGGCCGACATCGCGGTCAGCGCCCGATTGAAGCGCAGCAGCAAGGCGTGCTCCATGCCGGCGGCGGCAAAACCACGCAGCTTCTCGCGCACGCTGGACAGCCGCGGCACCGGCTCGGGCGAGAAGAACGCGCGCGGGAGCGGCTCGAAACTCACCGCCACCGGACTGCAGCCGAGCGCCTGTGCGCGTTCGCGTACCTGCGCCAGCAGCGCCTGGTGGCCACGGTGCAGGCCGTCGAACGCGCCCACCGCGATCACGCTGCCGCGCGGCGCCAGGCAGGCGCCCGCGAGATCCCTGGAAAGTCTCATCATCGTGTGAGTATAACGGTCAGGCGCGCCGCGATAAGGCCCGGAGCCTGTCCAAAGGCTCTCACGCGCCACGCAGGTCGCGCAGGCGGAAACCCGCGGCAAACAGCATGGCCACATAGCTGGCCCCACCGGCCAGCACCAACACGGCCAGATGCCACAGCCGGGTCAGCACCGGCACGCCATGGGTCCAGTTCGGCCACAGCCAGCGGCCCAGCAGCAGCACGGCCACCATCACCGCGCAGGCCGCGGCCAGCCGCAGCAGATGCCGCGACCAGCCCGGCTGGCGCTGGTAGACGCCAGCCTTCTTCAGCCAGTGCCACAGCAGCCACAGGTTCACGTAGGCGGCCACCGCGCTGGCCAGGCCCAGTGCCATGTGCAAGCCGGGCAGCCGGGCCAGGCCATCCAGCCAGGACAGCTGCTTGAGTTCGGTCGGCGCCCACAACTCGAACAGCAACGCCAGGAACACCACATTCAGCAGCATGTTGGCGAGCAGCGAAGCCACGCCAGCACGCACCGGCGTGCGCGTGTCCTGGCGTGCGTAGAACGCCGGCAGCAACACCTTCACCAGTGCAAACGCTGGCAAGCCGAAGCTCAGCGCGGTGATCGACAAGGTCGCCATGTGCGTGTCGTGCGCGGTCCAGTGGCCGTGCTGGAACAGCGTGGCCACCAGCGGCCCGGCCAGCAGCATCAGCGCGAACATCGCCGGCACCGCGATCAGCAGGGTGATCCGCAGGCCCCAGTCCAGCGCGCGCGAGAAACCAGTCATGTCGGTGGTGACGTGATGACGCGACAGCGACGGCAGGATCACCGTGCCCAGCGCCACGCCGAACACGCCCAGCGGCAGCTCCAGGAACCGGTCCGCCTGCGACAGCCAGCTTTGCGAGCCGACCACCAGCAGCGAGGCGATCACGGTGTCGAACAGCAGGTTGATCTGCGCCACCGACGAGCCGAACAGGGTCGGCACCATCAGCCGCATGATCCGGCGCACTTCCGGGTGGTTCCAGCCCCAGCGCGGCAGCGTCAGCAGGTCCAGCCCGCGCAGCGCCGGCAACTGGAACAGCAGCTGCAGGATGCCGGCCGCCAGGATCGCCCAGCCCATCGCCATGATCGGCGTCTGCAGCCGCTTCGACAGCCACAGGGCGCCGGCGATCATGCACAGGTTGAGGATCACCGGGGTCAGCGCCGGCAGCCCGAAACGATGGAAACTGTTCAGCGCACCGCCGGACAGCGCGGTCAGCGACACGAACAGCAGGAACGGGAAAGTCAGCCGCAGCAGGTCGACGGTGAGGCCGAACTTGTGCGGGTCGTCGATCGCGCCCGGCGAAAACAGCAAGGTCACCTGCGGCGCGAACAGGATCCCCAGCGCGGTGATCAGCAGCAGCACGCCGCCCAGCGTGCCCGACACCCGCGACATCAGGTCCTTCAGCTGCGCATGTGTGCCCTTCTCCTTCACTTCCGTGAAAACCGGCACGAAGGCGGTGGAGAACGAGCCCTCGGCAAACAGCCGGCGCATGAAGTTGGGGATGCGGAACGCCACCCAGAACGCGTCGGTGGCGCCGTTGGCACCGAACGCCGCGTTGATCGACATGTCGCGTACCAGGCCAAGCACCCGCGAAACCATCGTCATGCTGCTGAACGAGAGCAGCCCGCGGAGCATGCTGGGGGACTTCATGTGGCTGTTCGTTACCTTCGGCGTCGATCGCGCGGAGCGCGTAGTTTGACAGCCCGCGCGGGCAGGATGACAGCCCGGGATATGGCAGAATACCGGCACGCCCGCCGCCGCACGTCCCTGCCGGCCCTCGGCGCCGGCGCCTAAATGATTGACGCACCGGCGAATCGACCGCATAATTGGCGTCTTTTTCCACCCTCAACCCTGCATTCCGGAGTTCTACCTTGGCCAACATCAAGTCCGCGAAGAAGCGCGCGCGCCAGTCCGAACAGCGCCGTCTGCGCAACATCAGCGCCCGCTCCATGGTCCGCACCGCCCTGAAGAAGGTCGTCAAGGCCATCGAGGCCAAGGACAAGGCCGGCGCCATCGCCGCGTTCACCGTCGCCCAGCCGGTGATGGATCGCTACGCCGCCCGTGGTCTGATCCACAAGAACAAGGCCGCCCGCCACAAGAGCCGCCTCAACGCGAAGATCCGCGAACTGGCGTAAGCCGGGGCGCGATTCGAGTTGCACGAAAAAGCCGGCGCAAGCCGGCTTTTTCGTTCTTCATTTTTGTCGAATAGCCGGTATTGCTCAGCGTCGCGGCCTGAACTCCAGCGGCATCGGTTCCGTCCGTGCCGCCGCCGGGGGTTTCGGGCCGCAGGCGCCGCAGGTGCTGCAGCCATCGCTGCAATTGCCTGTCGCCTCTTTCGGCTGCAGGCGGCGCCCCATGGCGCGCACCCACGTGGCGCGTCCGGGGTGGCTGTAGCGGATCGACGCGGCCGCCAGCCAGCGGTTGGTGAGTTTCGGCGCCAGCTTGCGGAACACGATCAGCACGCTGGCCAGCACGACCACGCCGATCACCACGTACTGCACCAGCAGGCCGGCACTCATGTCAGCATCCTCGTCACCTGGTAGACGATGAACGACGCGGCGTAGGCCATCACGAACATGTAGCCGAACGAGATCGCCACGTTGCGCCAGGAATCGGTCTCGCGGCGGATCACCGCCAGCGTGGACATGCACTGCGGCGCGTACGCGAACCACACCAGCAGCGACAGCGCGCTGGCCAGCGGGATCTGCCCCGTCAGCGCATGCCCCAGCCCTTCCGCGTCGCCGCCCACCAGGTAGACGGTGGCCAGCGCCGCCACCGCGGTCTCGCGCGCGGCGAATGCCGGGATCAGCGCCAGGCTGATCTGCCAGTTGAAGCCGATCGGCGCGAAGACGTACTGCAGACCGCGCCCGATGTAGCCGGCGAAGCTGTAGTCGATGGCCGGCAATGTCGCGCCCTCCGGCGCCCCCGGGAAGCTGGAGAGAAACCACATCAGCACGGTCAGGCCGAGGATCACGCCGGTCAGCCGCTTCAGGAAGATCATGCCGCGCTCGTACAGGCCGATGGCCACGTCGCGCGGCCTCGGCATGCGGTACGACGGCAGCTCCATCAGCAGCGCGTGTTCGCTCTTGTCGCGGCGGATGCGTTTCATCACCCAGCCCACCAGCATGGCGCCAAGGATGCCCGCCAGGTACAGCCCGAACAACACGATGCCCTGCAGGTTGAACACGCCGAACACGTAGCGGATCGGAATGAAGGCGCCGATCAGCAACGCATACACCGGCAGGCGTGCCGAGCAGGTCATCAGCGGCGCGATCAGGATCGTGGCCAGCCGGTCGCGCGGATCGGTGATGCTGCGCGTGCCCATGATGCCGGGGATCGCGCAGGCGAAGCTCGACAGCAGCGGGATGAACGAGCGCCCGGTCAAGCCCACCGACAGCATCAGCCGATCCAGCAGGAAGGCCGCGCGTGGCAGGTAGCCGGATTCCTCCAGGGTCAGGATGAACAAGAACAGCACCAGGATCACCGGCAGGAAGCCGATCACCGTGCCCAGGCCGCCGAACAGGCCATCGATCACCAGGCTGCGCAGCGGCCCGGCCGGCATCAGCGCGGCGACATGCTCGCCCATCCAGCCGAAGCCGGCGCCGATCACGTCGCTCATCGGCTTGCCGGCCGCATACACCGCCTGGAACACCAGGAACATCACCACCGCCAGGATCGCCAGGCCGAACACCGGATGCAGCGCCCAACGATCCAGCGCATCGTCCAGCGCCGCCGTCGTGCGCGGCATGGTCACCGTGGCAGCCAGCAGCTCACGCACCTGCGCGTGCAGGTCGGCGCGACTGGCCGCATCGTCCGCTTGCACCGGTGCCGCCGCCGGCACGTCGCCGTCCACGCGCTCGATCAAGCCGCGCGCGCCGCCGCGCTTCACCGCCACCGTTTCCACCACCGGCAGGCCGAGCCGCCGCTGCAGTTCGGGCACGTCGATGACGATGCCGCGCTGGCGCGCGGTATCCATCATGTTCAGCGCCAGCACCACCGGCCGGCCGAGGCGCTTGACCTCGAGCACGAAGCGCAGATGCAGGCGCAGGTTGGTGGCGTCGGCCACGCAGACGATCAGGTCCGGCACCGCCTCGCCGGGAAAGTTGCCGGCGCAGACGTCGCGGGTGATCTGTTCGTCCGGACTGTTCGCCTCGAGGCTGTAGGTGCCCGGCAGATCGAGAATCTGCAATACCCGGCCCGAGGGCGCGGTGAAGCGGCCTTCCTTGCGCTCCACCGTGACGCCGGCGTAGTTCGCCACCTTCTGCCGGCCGCCGGTGAGCTGGTTGAACAGCGCCGTCTTGCCGCAGTTCGGGTTGCCGACCAGGGCGATCCGCAGGGTCGAAGCGCTCATGCCGCCGCCCCGGCGCGCACGCTGATCCGGGACGCCTCGGCGCGACGCAGGGCAAAGCGGGTGAAACCGATCTGGACCAGCACCGGATCGCCGCCCATCGGCCCCACCGCCACCACGCGTACCGGCTCGCCGTCGACGAAGCCCAGGTCGCGCAGGCGCTGTGCGATCGGGTCGGCCGCGTGCGCATCGTCGACGCGGTCGACCACGGCAGGCGCACCCTTGGGCAAATCGGACAGACGCACAGGCTGGATTCTCAAATAAGAATTGTTCGCATTATAGACCTTTGCCCCCTCTGCTGCATCACGCCGGGTTGTCGCACCGTGCTGCGTTTATCATCAGGTTATTTGCGGGGACGACCGATGACCGATTCCATCCTCAGCGAACGCCGCGGCGCGGTCGCCTGGCTTACCCTGAACCGCCCGCAGATCCACAACGCGTTCGATGACACGCTGATCGCCGCGCTGACCGACGCACTGGCGCAAGCCGATGCCGACCCGGCCGTGCGCGCGGTGGTGCTGAGCGGCAACGGCAGTTGCTTCTCCGCCGGCGCCGACCTCAACTGGATGCGCGGCATGGCGACCGCCAGCGAGCAGGAAAACCGCGAGGACTCGCTGCGCCTGGCGCGGCTGATGCGCAACCTGCAGTTCCTGTCCAAGCCGACCATCGCCCGCGTCAACGGCGCCGCCTACGGCGGCGGCGTGGGCCTGGTCGCCTGCTGCGACATCGCGATCGGCGTGGACACCGCCAAGTTCGCGCTGTCGGAAGTGAAGCTGGGCCTGGTGCCGGCGGTGATCTCGCCGTACGTGGTCGCCGCGATCGGCCTGCGCGAGGCGCGCCGGCTGTTCGTCACCGGCGAGGTGTTCGACGCCGCCACCGCGGCGCGGATCGGGCTGCTGCACGCGGTGGTATCCGCAACCGAACCTGGACGAGGCGATCGAACGCCAGCTGTACCTGCTGGCCAAGGCCGGCCCGCTGGCCCAGCGCGAGGCGAAGCAGCTGGCGCTGCGCATCGGCGGCGCCGACCTGGCGCAGGCTGAACGCATCGACACCGCCAACGCCGAACTGATCGCCCGCCTGCGCGTTTCCGCAGAAGGCCAGCACGGGCTCGGCGCCTTCCTCGACAAGCGCGCGCCGGCATGGGTGGGCGCCGCGGGCAACGTGCCATGAGCGGGCCGGTCATCAACCTCGACCAGCTCGAGATTCGCTCGGTCGATGCAGCGAAGACACCCACCGGCACGCATGCTGCGGACTACGACATCCGCTGGGGCGAGATCGCCAGCCGGATCGGCGCGCGCAAGCTCGGCTACAACCTCACCGTGGTGGCGCCGGGCAAGCGCAACTGCCCGTTCCACAACCACCGCGTGGAAGAGGAGATGTTCTTCATCCTCGAGGGCAGCGGCGAGCTGCGCTATGGCGATGCTCGCCACCCGCTGCGCGCCGGCGACATCATCGCCTGCCCGCCCGGCGGCCCGGAAACCGCGCACCAGATCATCAACACCGGCGACGTCGAGCTGCGCTATCTGGCGGTCGGCACCAACGAGGCGCCGGACATTTGCGAATACCCGGATTCCGGCAAGTACCTCGTGTTCGACGACAGCCTGCGCGATGCGGACGGGCAGCCGCGGAAGTTCCGGGTGCTCGGGCGGCAGCAGGATTCGCTTGACTACTGGGACGGCGAATAGCCCCGGCGCGCCCTGCCATGCTGCGCCGCGCATCGGCTGCGGCACCGCAATCTGTTAGCTTGAGTGGCTTTGCATCGACACCAAACGGTTCGAGGGATCCTGCATGTTCGACCGCGTACTGATCGCCAACCGCGGCGAGATCGCCTGCCGCGTGATCCGCACCTGTCGCCGCCTCGGCATCCACACCATCGCGGTGTATTCGGAAGCCGACCGCGACGCGCAGCACGTGCGGCTGGCCGACGAGGCGTGGCCGATCGGCGGCCCGCGTCCGGCCGATTCCTACCTGCGCGGCGACGTCATCCTCGACGTGGCGAAGCAGACCGGCGCGCAGGCGATCCACCCCGGCTACGGCTTCCTGTCCGAGAACACCGGTTTCGCCCGCGCCTGCAGCGACGCCGGCATCGTCTTCATCGGCCCGCGGCCCGAGAGCATCGACGCGATGGGTTCCAAGGCCGCCGCCAAGGCGCTGATGGAGCGGCACGCCGTGCCGCTGGTGCCGGGCTACCACGGCGAGAACCAGGACGCCGATCATCTCGCCGCACAGGCCGCGAAAACCGGCTTCCCGCTGATGATCAAGGCCGCGGCCGGCGGCGGCGGCAAGGGCATGCGCATCGTGCGCAGCGCGGCCGAGTTTGCCGACGCACTGGCTTCGCGCAGCGCGAGGCGAGCAGCTCCTTCGGCGATGCGCGGGTGATCCTGGAGCGCTACGTCGAGCATCCGCGGCACATCGAATTCCAGGTGTTCGGCGACACCCACGGCAACGTGATCCACCTCAACGAGCGCGAATGCTCGGCGCAGCGCCGCTACCAGAAGGTGCTGGAGGAAACGCCCTCGCCGTTCCTCGACGCCGCGCGCCGCCAGGCGCATGGGCGAAGCGGCGGTCGCCGCGGCCAGGGCGGTCGACTACGTCGGCGCCGGCACGGTGGAATTCATCGTCGGCGCAGGACGGCGATTTCTTCTTCATGGAGATGAACACGCGCCTGCAGGTCGAGCATCCGGTCACCGAAATGACGCTCGGCCTGGACCTGGTCGAGTGGCAGCTGCGCGTCGCCGCCGGCGAGCCGCTGCCGCTCGCGCAGGAGCGAAGTGCATGCCCACGGCCACGCGATCGAGGTGCGCCTGTACGCGGAAGATCCGGACCAGAACTTCCTGCCCGGCTCCGGCAAGCTGCAGACCCTGCGCCTGCCCGCGCCGTCGCCGCACGTGCGCCTCGACGGCGGCGTGATCGAAGGCGACACCGTGACGATCTTCTACGACCCGATGATCGCCAAGCTGATCGTGTGGGACGAGAACCGCCGCACAGCGCCTTGCAGCGTCTGCGCGAGGCGCTGGCGGCATGCGAGATCGTCGGCCCGAAATCGAACATCGGCTTCCTCGAACGGCTGGCGCGGCATCCGGCGGTGGTCGAAGGCCGCATCGACACCGGCTACCTCGATCGGCACCTCGACGAATTCCTGGTCGGCGACGTGGCGCCGACCGACGGCGTGCTGTTCGCCGCCGCCACCGCCGCGCTGCTGCACGACGAAGCGCACGCGCTCGGCAGCGCCGCCGACCCGCATTCGCCGTGGGCTCGCGCCGACGCGCTGGCGCATCGGCCACGCCGGCAAGCGCATCGTGGCGCTGACCTCGCGCGAACAGCGCTTCGAGATCGAGGCGCACGGCCACGACGGCAACTACCAGCTGCGCCATGCCGAGGCGACCTGCGAAGTCCGCGGCGCGCGCGCTGGTCGACGACGGCCTCAGCGCCCGCTTCGACGGCGAAGCGCGCCGCGTGCCGCTGCGCAGCGACGCCGCCCACGTGCTGCTGCACGACGCCCGCGGCCAGCGCTACAGCTTCAGCCGCGCCGCCGCGTTCGCCTGGGCATCGAAGGACGCCGCCGGCGGCAACCAGATCATCGCGCCGATGCCCGGCCGCATCGTGCTGGTGAAGGCGAAAGCCGGCGACACGGTCGAGCAAGGCCAGGAGCTGCTGGTGATGGAAGCGATGAAGATGGAACTGGCCTTGAAGGCGCCGCGCGCCGGCACCATCGAGAGCGTGAGCGCCACGCAAGGCGAATTCGTCGAGGCCGACGCCGTGCTGGTGCGCTTCGCCAGCTGACTATTTTGAAGCCCCTCTCCCGTTGGGAGAGGGGTGGGGGTGAGGGTCCGGCCGGAGCGGGACGTCCGCTCTGGCCCGCACCCTCATCCGCCCTCCGGGCACCTTCTCACCCACAAGGGGACTCCTTGACCAGTCGCCATGGGGAGAAGGAAAACTTCTTGGAGCCAACCATGTCCCCCTCCAACCATGTCCGCATCGTCGAAGTCGGCGCCCGCGACGGCCTGCAGAACGAGAAGACCCTGCTGCCGGCCGAGGTGAAGATCGCGCTGATCGACCGGCTCTCCTCCACCGGCCTCAGGACGATCGAGGCGACCAGCTTCGTCAGCCCGAAGTGGGTGCCGCAGCTGGCCGATGCGGCCGAGGTGTTCACGCGGTATCCGCAAGCTGCCGGGCGTGCAGCTATCCGGTGCTGGTGCCGAACCTGCAGGGCTACCAGCGCGCGCGCGAGGTCGGCGCGCGCGAGATCGCCGTGTTCACCGCCGCATCGGAAGCGTTCAACCGCAAGAACATCAACGCCTCGATCGACGAGTCGATCGAGCGCTTCATCCCGGTGATGGAACAGGCCCAGGCCGACGACGTGAAGGTGCGCGGCTACGTCTCCACCGTGCTCGGCTGCCCGTACCAGGGCGAGGTGCCGGTAGCCGACGTGGTGCGCGTGGCGCGGCGGCTGTACGAGCTGGGCTGCCACGAGATCTCGCTGGGCGACACCATCGGCGTCGGCACGCCGGCGAAGGCGCGCGCGATGCTGCACGCGGTGGCGCAGGAAGTGCCGATGACGGCGCTGGCCGTGCACTTCCACGACACCTACGGCCAGGCGCTGGCGAATATCCTGGCCTGCCTGGAGGAAGGCGTGCGCGTGGTCGACAGCGCGGTCTCCGGTACCGGCGGCTGCCCGTACGCGAAGGGCGCCACCGGCAACGTGGCCAGCGAGGACGTGGTCTACATGCTGCACGGCATGGGCATGGAAACCGGCATCGACCTCGACCTGCTCGTCGCCACCGGCGCCTGGCTGGCCGCGCAGCTGCACAAGGAAACCGCCAGCCGGGTCACCCGCGCGCGCACCGCCGCGGCCTGACCGTCTCGCGGGAGCACGCGCCTGCTCGCTATCATCGGGCTTCGGCTGACCGGACGAAGCGATGCGCGCAAGCCTGATGACCTGGTGGCAAACGGCGGCGACCCTGCTGCTCCTGCTGTGTTCCCTGTCCGCGACCGCCGTCACGCCGAAAGGCGACTGGCTGCTGCTGCCCGAACGCGTGTGGACCGGCGACGGCGATGCCGCGCACAGCGGCTGGGCGGTGCTGGTGCACGACGGCGCGATCGCCGCGGTCGGCCCGGCCGCATCGATCCAGGCACCGGCCGGCGCGCAGCGCGTCGAGCTGCCCGGCGCCACGCTCACTGCCCGGCCTGATCGACCTGCACTCGCACCTGTTCCTGCATCCGTACAACGAGACGCTGTGGAACGACCAGGTGCTGACCGAGCCGCAGGACTACCGCACGCTGCGAAGCCGCCGCCCACGCGAAGACCACCCTGCTGGCCGGCTTCACCACCTTGCGCGACCTCGGCACCGAGGGCGCCGGCTACGCCGACGTGTCGATGAAGCGCGCGATCGACGAGGGCCTGATCCCCGGCCCGCGCCTGTTCGTGGCCACCCGCGCGATCGTCGCCACCGCCAGCTACGGCCCCGGCCCGCGCGGCTTCCGGCCGGACATCGAGCTGCCCGGCGGCGCGCAGGAAGTCAGCGGCGTCGACGCCGCGATGGCGGCGGTGCGCGAGCAGGCCGCGCGCGGCGCCGACTGGATCAAGATCTACGGCGACTACCGCGTCGGCCCGGAGGGCAGCACCGCGCCCACCTTCACGCCCGCCGAATTGAAGGCACTGGTCGACACTGCGCACCAGATCGGCCGCCCGGTCGCGGTGCACGCGGCCAGCGACGCCGGCGTGCGCATGGCGGTGCGAGGCCGGCGTGGACAGCGTCGAACACGGCTACGGCGCCAGCGAGGCGACCTTCAAGCTGATGAAGCAGCACGGCATCGCCTACGAGCCCACGCTTACCGCGGTCGACGCGACCGCCGAGTATTTCCAGCACTACGTGCCGGGCAAGAGCGCACCGACGCGCGCGCATGCGCGAGGCCGAGCGCGCGTTCCGCACCGCGCTGAAACTCGGCGTGACGATCGGCAACGGCAGCGACGTCGGCGTGTTCGCGCACGGCGACAACTGGCGCGAGCCGGCCGCGATGGTGGCCTACGGCATGACCCCGGCGCAGGCACTGCACGCGGCCACCGACGTGGCGGCGAAGATCCTGCGCCAGTCGCAGCACTTCGGCCGCATCGCACCCGGCCTGGCTGCCGACCTCGCCGCGTTCAGCGGCGATCCCAGCACGCAGATCGACGCCCTGCAGCATCCGGTCTTCGTGATGAAGGACGGCGTTCCCTACCGCACCCCCGACATGACCCCATGACCGGCACGGCTCCATGACCAGCACTTTCCTGATCCGCCCGATCGAACCGCGCGACAACGCGGCGATGGCCGCGATCATCCGCACCGTGATGCCCGAGTTCGGCGCCGACGGCCCCGGCTTCGCGATCCACGACGCCGAGGTGGACACCATGTACGAGGCCTACGCGCAGCCACGCTGCAGCTACTTCGTGGTCGAGCGCGACGGCGTGGTGATCGGCGGCGGCGGCGTCGCGCCGCTGGAAGGCGGCGAGCCGGACGTGTGCGAATTGCGCAAGATGTACTTCCTGCCCGCGGCGCGCGGCATCGGCGCCGGCACGGCGATGATGCAGCGCTGCCTCGACGCGGCACGCGCGCACGGCTTCCGGCGCTGCTACCTGGAAACGCTGACCGGCATGGACGCGGCGCAGGCGCTGTACAAGCGCAGCGGCTTCACCCCGTTGTGCGCGCCGATGGGCGGCACCGGCCATTTCAGTTGCGACCGCTTCTTCATCCGCGAGCTGTGAGGCACGCCATGGCGAACCACGATCCCCGCGTCGACGCCTATATCGCGAAATCCGCCGAGTTCGCCCGGCCGATCCTGGAACACCTGCGCGCCCGCGTGCACGCCGCCTGCCCCGAGGTGGAGGAAGGCATCAAGTGGAGCATGCCGTTCTTCAGCTACAAGGCCGCGCCGATGTGCATGATGGCCGCGTTCAAGCAGCATTGCAGCTTCGGTTTCTGGCTGTCGAAGGAAGTCACCGGCGGCAGCGACGAGGACGGCATGGGCCAGTTCGGCAAGCTCGCCACGCTGAAGGATCTGCCGTCGGACAGGCAGCTCGCCGCCCACCTGAAGAAGGCGATGGCGCTGAACGAGGCAGGCGTGAAGAAATCACGCCCGAAGGCCGCGGCGAAATCTGCGCCGACCTTGCCGGACGATCTGGCCGCCCTGCTCGCGCAGAAGAAACATGCCGCCGCGCGCACCGCATGGGCGAGCTTTCCGCCCGGCGCGCAGCGCGAGTACGTCGACTGGATCGCCGAGGCGAAGACCGACGCCACCCGCCAGAAACGCCTCGCCACCACGCTGGAATGGCTGGCCGAAGGCAAGCGACGCAACTGGAAGTACGAACAATGCTGAAGGCGGCCCGATGATCCGCATCGCCCGCGACGACGACGCCGCCGCCATCCACGCGATCTACGCACCGTCGGTCACCGACGGCGTGGCCACCTTCGAGACCGAACTGCCCGGCGTCGACGCCATGCGCGAACGGCTGCGCGCGCGCCTGCAGCACTACCCGTGGCTGGTGTGGGAGGAAGCCGGTGAGGTGCTCGCCTACGCCTACGCGGGACGCTTCCGCGAACGCGCCGCCTACGACTGGATCGCCGAGACCTCGATCTACGTGCGCGCCGATGCGCAGCGCCGCGGCATCGCGCGCCGGCTGTATGGCGTGCTGCTGGACGTGATGCGGTTGCAGGGCATCACCCAGGCGGTCGGCGTGATCACCCTGCCCGGCACCACCAGCGTGGCGATGCACGAGGCGATGGGTTTCACCGCCGCCGGCGTATGGCGCCAGTGCGGCTACAAGCTGGGGCAATGGTGGGACGTGGGCGTCTGGCAGAAGGAGCTGCAGCCCGCCGCCGACTCCGCCGCAGCCCGTGACGCCGTTTCCGGGTGCTCACCGGCACTTCGGCACTGCACGCCCTGCTGGATGCGTGCTCCCATGAAAACGGCGCGCCCGCGGGCGGACGCGCCGTCGTGCCGATGGAACCGGCTTACTGATTGAGCAGCAGGTCGACGATCACGCCGGTGGCGATCGCCACCAGCAGGAAGTCGCCGTTGTCGCTGCGCACCCAGCGATAGCCGCGCGGCGGTTCGCGCAGGCGGTCGCGGCGCCAGTCGGTCACCACATAGCGGGCGCTGCGGTACTCCACCGGCAGATAACCGCCGCGCTTGTACCAGCCCTCGTGGCGGCCGCGATCGTGCCAGTTCTTGTAATGGCCATAGGCGTGGCCGCGGCCGTGGCCGTTGCCCTGGTCGTCGTCATTGTCGTACCGCACATAACGTCCACCATGGTCGTCGCGTCCGCGGCCGTGGTCGCCATCGTCCTGCCGGGAACGGTCATTGCCGCGATCGTGGCCATGGCCGTTGTCCTGCGCCAGCACCGAACCGCTGGCCATCATCAGCATCGCGCCCAACACGGCAGACAGACTCAGTAGCTTCCTCATGCTTGCTCCCCACGCTGGATGGATAGGGCCGCCGGCCGTGTCCGGCAGTGACCGGCTGGTGCCGGCGGTTCAAGGCCACGATGGTCACGCTACCCCAACGCGGCGTGAATCCGCCACCACCGGCACGCTTCGCGTTCAGCCTGCAGCAGTGCGTGCCGGTCGGCTACCATGGCGGTTTTCGGCATCGGCTATTCAAGGATTCCCCATGCAACTCGGTCAGGTCAAGGCAATCATCACCGGCGGCGCCTCCGGGCTCGGCCACGCGGTGGCGCAGCACTTGGTGGCGCACGGCGGCAAGGTCGCGCTGTTCGACGTCAACGAGGACAAGGGCCACGCCGCCGCGAAGGAACTGGGCGACGCCGCGCGTTTCTTCCGCACCGACGTCACTTCCGAAGAGGGTGTAGCCACCAACGTGGCCGCCGCACACCACGCAATGGGCGGCCTGAACGTGGTGATGAACTGCGCCGGCATCCTCGGCGCCGGCCGCGTGCTGGGCAAGGAAGGCCCGATGCCGCTCAACACTTTCGCCACCACCGTGATGGTGAACCTGGTCGGCAGCTTCAACGTGGCCAAGGCCGGTGCCGCGCTGATGCAGGGCAACGAGGCAGGCGAGGACGGCGAGCGCGGCGTGATCATCAACACCGCCAGCGTGGCCGCGTACGAAGGCCAGATCGGCCAGGCCGCGTACTCCGCGTCGAAGGGCGGCGTGGTCGGCATGACCCTGCCGATGGCGCGCGAACTGGCGCGCTTCGGCATCCGCGTGGCGACCATCGCGCCGGGCATCTTCTGGACCCCGATGGTCGACGGCATGCCCGAGGCCGTGCAGCAGTCGCTGTCGGCCTCGATCCCGTTCCCATCGCGGCTGGGTCAGCCGGCGGAATTCGCCGCGACGGTCGCCTTCATCCTCGGCAACCGCTACATCAACGGCGAGACGATCCGCCTCGACGGCGCGGTGCGGCTTCAACCCAAGTAACGAGGAGTGAGTGGAGAGGAGTGGAAACGAGCAACGCCCGTTTCGCTCCAAACCGCCGCCCTCTCTCGCTTCCCACCACCCTGAACTCACCTCTGACTTATGAAAGCTTCCGACGTCAAGAAAGGCAACGTGGTCGAACACGACGGTACCGTCTACCAGGTGCGCGACATCGAGCGCAGCGCGCCCACCGCGCGCGGCGGCAACGTCACCTTCCGCTTCACCATGTATTCGATCCCCGGCGGCCGCAAGTACGACCTCAGCCTTCGTGCCGACGACGACCTGCGCGAGATGGACCTGGTGCGGCGCGCCGCCAACTTCTCCTATATGGACGACGGCGCGTTCGTGTTCATGGATGCCGAGGACTACACCCAGTACCCGCTGTCGCCGGAACTGGTCGGCGACAACGCCGGCTACATCGTCGAGGGCGTCGAGGGCTACTACGTGCAGCTGATCGACGACGCGCCGGTCGGCCTGCAGGTGCCCACCAGCGTGGTGCTGACCGTGGTCGACACCGCCCCGGAAATGAAGGGCGCCAGCGCCACCAAGCGCACCAAGCCGGCCATGCTCGAAACCGGCATCGAGATCCAGGTGCCCGAATACATCAGCAACGACGAGAAGGTGTGGGTCAACACGCTGACCGGCGAGTTCGCTGGTCGAGCCTGAGCTTCGCGTTCCGGTTACCGTTCATCCTGAGCGTAGGTCCGCAGGACCGCAGTCGAAGGATCACCCTTCGACTCCGCTGCGCTACGCTCAGGGCGAACGGAAGTTGCGTTCTGCACTGAACTCCCAGTGCGACCAGGACCCTCCATGCCCCCCAGCGGTTATTCGCTACGCGCCCATGTGCTCGAAAGCCTGACCGCGGTCAAGCGGCCGGACGTGCCGTGGCGGGTGGTATTGCGCAATACCGCGGCGGTGATCCTGCCGCTGGCCGTGGGCATGGCAAGCGACCACCCGCAGATCGGCCTGGGCGTGGCGGCCGGCGCGCTGGACACGATGTTTTCCGACCAGCCCGGGCCCGTATCGCCAGCGCCTGCGGCAACTGCTGCTGGCGTCGCTGGCCGCCGGCTCGGCCGCGCTGGTGGGTTTCCTGATCGGTGGCCAGTTGCTGCCGATCCTGCTCGCCACCGCCGCCTGCGGCTTCTTCGGCGGCCTGCTGGTGGTGTTCGGCACCGATACCGCGCGGGTCGGCATGACCAGCATGATCCTGCTGGTGATCACCGCGTCGGCGCCGACTTCGCTGGGCCATGCGCTCGGCGGCGCCGCACTGATCTTCGCCGGCGGCCTGCTGCTCACCGCGTTCTCGCTGGCGGCATGGCCGCTGCAGCGCTACTGGCCGGAACGCAGCGAGCTGGCCAAGGTGTACGCCGGACTGGCCGCGCTGGCCCGCCAACAGGCGCACGACGATGCCGAGGTGCCGGCGCTGACCGAGGCGATGACCAGCCTGCAGCAGACCCTGCTGGGCCGCGACCGTGCCCACGGCCGCGCGATGGAGGCGTTCGGCGTGCTGCTGGAACTGGCCGAGCGGATCCGGCTGGAACTCACCGCGATGGCCGAGCTGCATGCCAACCCGACCATCCACGCGATGTTCCGCGGCGACGCCGCGCGCGTGCTGGCGGCGATCGCCGAGGCGCTGGAACGCGGCGACTCGCCCGAGCGGGCCAGCCGCGCGCTGCAGACCCTGCGCGCCAGCGAGCGCGCCCTGCTTGACGATGGCGGCCACGCCGGTGGCCTCGCTGCGCACATCCACGCGCTCGCTGGCCAGCTGGCTGCCGCGGTACGCAACGCCGACTGGGCCGGCAGCCGCGGCGAATTGCGTGCCAGCGCAGCGGAAACACGGCTGCCCAAGCCGCTGCGCAGCAGTTCCACTTGGGCCACCCTGCGCGCCAACCTCACCCCGCGTTCGGTGGCGTTCCGCCATGCGGTACGCATGGCCGTCTGCCTCAGCGCGGCGTTGTGGATCTCGCGCCTGCTGCAGCTGCCGCACGGCTACTGGCTGCCGATGACCGCGGCGATCGTGCTGCGCCCGGATTTCGCCGCCACCTTCAACTTCGGCCTGCTGCGCGTGCTCGGCACCGTGCTCGGGCTGGTGCTCACCACGGTGCTGCTGCACGTCACGCCGGATGAACCCTGGGCGCACCTGGCGCTGATGGCGGTGCTGTGCATGGCGTTCCGCTACCTGGCCGGCGCGCACTACGGCATCGCGGTGGCGGCGCTGACCGGCACCGTGGTGATCCTGCTGTCTTTCGACGGTGTCAGCCCCAGCCTGGCGGTATCCGACCGCGTGCTCAACACCGCGCTCGGCTGTGGCATGGCCCTGCTCGCCTACGTGGCCTGGCCGACATGGGAGCGCGGCCGCGCCCACAGCGCGCTGGCGGTGATGCTGGACGCCTACGCCAACTATCTGCACGCACTGGCAAAGCCCGGACAAACCGCCATCCAGAACGACATGCGCACCGCGGCGCGCACCGCACGCACCAATGCGCAGGCCTCGATCGACCGCATGCGCACCGAGCCGGCCACGCCGCCGGAACTGCTGGCGCTGGCGCGTGCGCTGTTCGCCAATGGCAACCGCCTGGCGCGCACCGCGATGACGCTGGAGGCCACCCTCGACGACCTCGCCGCACGGGCCGACCCCGCCGCGATCGACCACTTCGTCGCGCAGGCAGCCGACACCGTGCATGCCATCGCCACGGCGCTGCGCGCACAGCGCCCGCCGGATACCCTGCCCGACCTGCGCGCCATGCAACGCGGGCTGATCACGTCGATGCCGGGAAGCAGCGACCGCGCCACGTTCGAGCTGTTGGCGCGCATCAGCGACCGGTTGGTCGACAACGTCAACACGCTGGCCTACGTGGTGAAACGCAGCCTGCCGGACCCTGCCGCCGCGGGCCAAGCGCCGGCATAGTGCTTGCCGCGCCATGTGCGGGCGCAACGCGACGCCGCTGCGTGGAGGTTTTACACTGCGCGAATGCTGAAGATCGACACCCACGCGCACATCCTGCCCCGTGACTGGCCGAACCTGGCAGCCAAGTACGGCGACGACCGCTTCCCGGTGATGACCCATACCGACGGGCACCACCGCATCTACAAGGACAGCCGCTTCTTCCGCGAGGTGTGGGATTCGGCGTTCGACCCGCAGGCACGGATCGACGACTACGCCCGCTTCGGCGTCGACGTGCAGGTGATCTCCACCGTGCCGGTGCTGTTCTCGTACTGGGCGCCCGGCCACCAGGCGCTGGAGCTGCATCGCCACCTGAACGACCACATGGCCGGCGTCTGCCGCGAGCATCCGCGCCACTACGCCGGCATCGGCACCGTGCCGCTGCAGGCGCCGCAGCTGGCCGTGCGCGAGCTGGAGCGCTGCATCGATGAACTGGGCCTGCAGGGCGTGCAGATCGGCTCGCACTGCGGCGACTGGAACCTGGATGCGCCGGAGCTGTTCCCGTTCTTCGAGGCCGCCGCCGATCTCGGCGCCGCGGTGCTGGTGCATCCGTGGGACATGATGGGCATGGACAGCATGCCGAAATACTGGATGCCATGGCTGGTCGGCATGCCTGCCGAACAGTCGCGTGCCGCCTGCTGCCTGGTCTTCGGCGGCGTGCTGGAGCGGCTGCCGAAGCTGCGCGTGATGCTGGCCCACGGCGGCGGCAGCTTCCCCTCGACGATCGGCCGCATCGAGCATGGCTTCAGGATGCGCCCCGACCTGGTCGCCACCGACAACCCGCGCAACCCGCGCGAGTACCTCAAGCGCTTCTACTTCGACTCCTGCGTGCACGACGACCAGGCGCTGCGCTACCTGCTGGATGTGACGGGCGCCCGCCAGGTAATGCTCGGCACCGACTATCCTTTCCCGCTGGGGGAGCAGGAACCCGGCAGCGGCATCGAGGCGCTGGGCCTGGATGAGGCCGACCGCGCGCGGCTGTTCCACGGCACGGCGCTGGAATGGCTGGGCCTGCCCCGCCACCGTTTCGCTCCCGATCCCATCCCGAAGGAATCCGCATGAGCTTCCTGCGCAGCACCACCCTCGCGATCGCCCTCGCCACCGCCATGCTGGCGGGTGGCGCCTACGCCACCGACGTCAGCATGGCCGACGGCAGCGTCCACTTCACCACGCCGGACAGCTGGCTCGGCATCATGGAAACCCAGGGCGATCCCGAAGCCCGCGTGTTCCAGGTGCCCGACCCCTCGCCCACGGGCAAGAACAGCCTCGCCCGCGTCACCGTGACGGTGAAACAGGTGGCCGACGTCAACAGCTTCAACCAGTACCGCAGCGAAGCCACCGCGAAAGCCATGGCACTGCCCGGCTACAAGGCCGCCGCGGTGCCGCCCGGCCCGAACAGCAACGTCTACACCGCGCAGGAAAACGCCACCGGCTTCAGCTACACCGAGCACTACTGGTTCAAGAACGGCCACGCGATCCAGCTGCGCTGCATGCGCCCCAGCCAGACCGAAGCCGGCGCCGACTGGAAGGCCGCCTTCGACAAGGGCTGCGACGCGATCGCCGCGCAACTGAAGTAAACCCCGCGTGACCCCTTCCCCTGCTCGCAGGGGAGGTTGGGCGACCGGAGGGAGTCCTTCAGGTGAGGGGTTCGCTTCCCGCAAGCCCGGGCAATCCCCTTCCAACCTCCCCCGGCGTGCAGGGGGCTGAGCCAATACCTCGAAGAGATACCCATGTCCGCAAGCTTCGAAGCCACCCTCGACTGGGCCCGTGCCCGCGACGCCGCCGATCCGCTGCGCGCGTTCCGCGACGAGTTCCTGATCCCGCCGCACGAAGCGCGCGACAGTACGTACTTCTGCGGCAACTCGCTCGGCCTGCAGCCGCGCGCCGTGCGCGAAGCGGTCAACGCGGAACTGGACTACTGGGGCGAGCTGGCGGTGGAAGGCCACTTCAAGGGCCGCCTGCCGTGGATGGACTACCACGAGTTCGTGCGCGACGACCTCGCCACGGTGGTCGGCGCGCAGCCCGCCGAAGTGGTGGCGATGAACACCCTGGGCGTGAACCTGCACCTGATGATGGTGAGCTTCTACCGCCCCACGCCCGAGCGCCACGCCATCCTGATCGAGGCCGGCGCCTTCCCCACCGACCGCTACGCGGTGGAGTCGCAGATCCGCTTCCACGGTTTCAGCCCCGCGCTGTCGCTGATCGAACTGGAGGCCGACGAACCGAACGGCACCACCTCGATGCAGGCGGTCGAGCGCGTGCTGGCCGAGCACGGCGAGCAGATCGCGCTGGTGATGCTGCCCGGCGTGCAATACCGCACCGGCCAGGCGTTCGACCTGAAGGCGATCACCGAACTCGGCCACCAGCACGGCTGCACGGTCGGCTTCGACCTCGCCCACGCGGTCGGCAACCTGCCGCTGCAACTGCACGACAGCGGCGCCGACTTCGCGATCTGGTGCAGCTACAAATACCTGAACAGCGGCCCCGGCGCCGTCGGCGGCGCGTTCGTGCACGAACGTCATGCCAAGGCCGTGCTGCCGCGCTTCGCCGGCTGGTGGGGCCACGACAAGAGCACGCGCTTCCAGATGGGCCCGGAGTTCGTGCCCACGCCCGGCGCCGACGGCTGGCAACTGTCCAACCCGCCGATCCTGGCGCTGGCCCCGCTGCGCGTGTCACTGGAAATTTTCCGCCGCGCCGGCATGAATCGCCTGCACGAGAAGTCGCTGCAGCTCACCGGCTACCTGGAGTGGCTGGTGCAAACCCAGCTGGCCGACGTGCTGCAGGTGGTGACCCCCACCGAACCGGAACGCCGCGGCGCCCAGCTGTCGATCCGCGTGACCGGCGGCCGCGAACGCGGCCGCGCCCTGTTCGACTACCTGATGGCAAACGGCGTCATCGGCGACTGGCGCGAACCCGACGTCATCCGCATCTCGCCCGCGCCGCTGTACAACCGGTTTGCGGATTGTCTGGCGTTTGCGGAGGCGGTGCGGGGGTGGAGTCGCAGCTGACCGACAGACGTCTTGACTGCTCATGCCCGCTTTCGACCCGAAGCGGTCGGTCGACTGGATTGGCAGTTTGCTCGAAAGCAGTCGCTCAACGTAGATGTCTACCGGGCGGTAAAGCCGTCCGCTACATAGAAACGCTTGCGAACACGACGCCCCGCCGAAACGCTCGTTGGGACCGCAATACGCTTCTGGCGAAATGGGCTGCCACATCTCCGCGTGGTCGGACTCGGGCCGCAAATCAGAGCCCGCCTTGGTATTCCATGGATGCTGTTGTGCCTTGAGAGTGGTAGATCGTCTTGAGCACTTGTAAGTCAGGCAACCCGTTCGGGCTCACCAATGCTTTTCAATAAGGCATTGTATTGGACAGAGTCAGCAGCATATATTTTGTCCAAAACGTAGTTCGCTACTTTAGCAATTTCAGGAATTTCCACTGGCTTAAAGCTTCTGTCTGGGATGGCTTCCAAGTGAGAGAACTCATTGTTAAGGCGATTGACAAGAGCGACGGCCGTGTCCTCCTCTGCTCCAAAGAACTTCTTTATCCGTTCAAAGGAGTCGTTCCTATCGTCATGGTAGGGATACTTGAAGAAGAGAAAAGCCTCAAGGAACTTACGCAGATTGTTGCCGAAGCCGAAGAACGGTTCGTGGCTCACTTGTGCAAAAGCCTGATCTTTGCATTTATATATCTGGTGAAAGAGGTAGTGGAATTCAGTAATGTAGTCCTTGAGATAAGACGGCATGAGCAGGATGTTGCTTGCTGCCCCGTTGCGCTCGATAAGGAATTGCTCGTGGTCTTGAACGCTCTTAGTCTTTTCCTCACCCGTAGGAATTTTTTTCATTGGAATGGACAGGCGCTTGAGGTATTTCAGAAAGTCCAAGTTGTGTGTCGAAATGAAAAGCTGCTTGTAGCGGTAGGCGTTCGAACCATCGGCATTTTTTATTGGCTTGGTGATCAGGCTCTCGATCAAGCTGAACATAAAGAATATATGATTGCTGTCAAGGCTTGATATTGGGTCATCAATGTAGATGATCAGTTCTTTACCCTTACTCTCTGGATCGTCTAACTTGGCAATGAAGTAGCAAAAGGCAATCAGGCTGCATTCGCCTTCGCTGAGGTTGTATGCGGCCTTGCCGTTTCGTGTGATCTCAAACTTGACAGCGGCTTTGTCAGCATCGTCACGAGCCTCAAGCTTGATGCCGTCATGACCAAAGAAGTTGTTGAGCAGGGAGTTGACTCGTTCGGCCCCCTTGCGCTCATCCCTCTGCTTGCCCCTTAAGGTTTGGGCTTCTGCCTCGGCGTCACGAATCTCCCTCTCCGCGTCCGTATAGGCTTCGCCTGCGGCATCAGCGCTGGCTTTGAGGGTGGCTATGCGAGCAAGTTCCGTGTCATAGGCAATCGCATCCGAAAACGCAAACACGTCGGCCAAGCGAAGCGCATCTCTGGCGGCAGACTTGTCATCTTCCAGCGTCTTTGTCTTGCTGTTGTTTGTGGCAATCAAAGCATTGATGGCGTCCACGTGCTTCTGGATTTCTTTGGGGTCGTGCAGTAACGGCTGCAGTGCAACGGGTTGGAACAGATTGCCTTTTCGTGTTTCCAGCGACTTCTTGAGCGCTTCCAAGTCTTTCTTGTAGACGCCCAATGCTCCGGCGAGCGCCTTGCTGCTCGTGTCAAAGGCAGAGCATTCATCCGTGTAGAACTGATCGCTTCTCAACGAGACGAAGCCAGCGACGGCCGCAATCTCGCCGTTGACTGAAGTGATCGCATGGTCCAAAGCCGATTCAAGATCACCAGATTCCTTGCTGAAGTGCTCGTCCAGCGTCTGCCAAATGTCATGGGGCAAGCTTTGGCGGCAGAAGGCACAGGTGCCGCGTTTGTCACGGTGATGGGCGATACCTTGCTTGACCCACAGTTGCAAGACGCTGTCGTTGAGCAGTTCCTGAATGGGCTTGGTCGGCGTAATCGTTTTGGACAGAAGAGGCGCGGCTTTGTCCTTTAAGGAATCAAGCTGGAGGGCAATGGCAAGCGTGCCCGTGATGTCGGGCAAGGCTTCTTGCTTGAGCAAGGCAAGCTTGCCAGTCTGCTCGTCAAGCGTCAGCGCAACGAATCCAGCCCTCTTAGTGGCGGCAATGTCGCGTCTGATGTGGTCAATGTTATAGACGGGAACGCCGTACTGGCGGTTCTTCTTGATCTTGTCGGCGGCATGCGAACGCAGCTTGTCTTCCAGTGCGTTGCAAGCGGTGCTGTGGCTGGTCTTGGTGCGATCACGCTCTTTTCTCGTAGCCTCGAGGTCAAAGCGAAGGCCAGCCTTGGCTTCAACGCTTCCCAACTTAGCATCGATAGCGGCAATGGCGTCGTCAATCTCCTTGTTCTGCTCACCGACGATGGCGAAGGTCTTGATCACCCCGCCGACATCCTGATTGACCAGAAGGCTCAGGTTGTCGGTCACAAAATCGCGGTTGTAGACCCTAACGTCATAGTTGTGGGTCAGTAGGCCCTCGCAGGTGACTGTGCCCTTGTCACCCATAACGGTGAAGGACGAGCCCGCGTAGTTCATGGGAAGCTTGTTCGTCTCCAGTGCGCGAAAGACACGAGAGAGGGTCGTCTTGCCCGAGTAGTTGCGCCCGTAGAGGATATTCAGACGCTGGAAGGCCTTAATGTTTTTTCCGCTGTCCCGAACGGCTTTCTTCCACTCTAGCCCGGAAAAGCTGCCGAAGCGTGCGATGTCTATCTGCTTGATCACCGACCCGTCCCTCCCTGGTGGTCCTTCGGTTGCTTGCAACGGGGTGTTTTTTCAGTCTACAAGGAGCGGCCTCATAGCGGACAGTGGGGAGCGGCCGCTCCTGGCCGAAAGCAGACGTCCAACATTACATCCGACTCTACGGATGCCTCACCTGCCCCTCCCCGCGCACCACGAAGCGCTCCACCGTCAGCGCCTCGGCGCCCATCGGGCCGTAGGCGTGCAGGCGGGTGGTGGAGATGCCGATCTCGGCGCCGAGGCCGAGCTCGCCGCCGTCGCTGAAGCGGGAGGAGGCGTTGACCATCACCACGGCGGAGCGGATCGCCTGCACGAAGCGTTGCGCGGCGGTTTCGTCGGTGGTGACGATGACTTCGGTGTGGTCGGAGCCGTAGCGGCGGATGTGGGCGATGGCGGCGTCGAGGTCGTCGACCACGCGCACGGCGAGGATCAGGTCGAGGAATTCGGCGGCGTAGTCGTCGTCCGTGGCGGCGCGCATATCGGGCACCAGGGTGCGGCTGCGCTCGTCGCCACGCAGCTCGACACTGCGTTCGCGCAGCGCCTGCGCGGCGCGCGGCAGGAAGGCGGCGGCGACGTCGCGATGGACCAGCAGCGTCTCCAGCGCGTTGCACACGCCGGGGCGCGAGGTCTTGCCGTCGATCAGCAGGTTCAGCGCAAGCGCGAGGTCGGCGGCGCGGTCCACGTACAGGTGGCAGACGCCCTTGTAGTGCTTGATCACCGGCACGCGCGCGTGCTCGGCGACGAAGCGGATCAGCCCTTCGCCGCCGCGCGGGATGGCCAGGTCGATGAGGTCGGTCAGCTGCAACAGCTCGACCATCGCCTCGCGACTCGGTCGTCGAGCACGGTGACGGCGGCTTCGGGCACGCCATGCGTGCGCAGCGCGGCGTGCAGCGCGGCGGCGATGGCGAGGTTGGAACGGATCGCCTCGGAGCCGCCGCGCAGGATCACCGCGTTGCCGGCCTTGAGGCACAGCGCGGCGGCGTCGGCGGTGACGTTGGGGCGCGCCTCGTAGATCATCGCGATCACGCCGAGCGGAATGCGCACGCGCTCGACCGACAAGCCGTTCGGCCGCGTCTCGCGGCGGGTCGTCACGCCGACCGGATCGGGCAGCTCGGCCACCTCGCGCAAGGCGTCGGCAATGCCGGCCACGCGCGCTTCGTCCAGCCGCAGACGATCGAGCATAGCGCCCTGCACCCCATTCGCGCCAGCCTGGCGCATGTCTTCGGCGTTGGCCGCCAGCACCGCGGCGGACTGCGTTTCCAGCTCTGCGGCCATGTCGCGCAGCAAGGCGCGCTTGGCCTCGCTGCCGAGCGCAGCGACAACCTGGGCCGCGTCACGGCAGGCCAGTGCTTGTTGCCGGATCGTACTCATGTGCCCACCTCCACGACAGGTTCACGTAGCCCGATCGTCGCGACGGACGACCTCGGCACCGCAGCTGTAGCCGGCACGCCAACGATCTTGCAACTGTACCGCCCGGCCAGCCGGCGCACCTCGACGGCACCGCACCGGCTGAGTCCGCGGGCAACGGTCTTGCCCGCCTCTTTGCTCTAGTCGTCGAGTGCGTGCAGTCGCTCACGCAGTTCGTCCAGCCGCAGGTCGTTGCCGGCGCCCGGCGAGACGCGCGCGGCGAGGCTGCCTTCGGGCGTGCGCCCCTGCCCCGCGGATGCCGCGGCTTCCGCGGCGGCGCGATACGCCTCGCGGAACGGCACGCCGGCGACGGCCTGCTCGATCGCCACGTCGGTGGCGTACATCGCCGGCTCGATCGCCGCGCGCATCGCCGCTTCGTTCCATTGCAAACCGTGCCAGCAGATCGGGCACCAGTTCCAGCGCGCCCAGGCCGTGGCGCACGCCGTGGAACAGCGAGCCCTTGGAGAACTGCAGATCGCGCTGGTAGCCGGACGGCAGCGACAGCAGCTGCTCGATCTCGGTGCGCGCGGCGGCCACGCTGGCGTAGCTGGCGCGCAGCAGTTCGATCACGTCGGGATTGCGCTTGTTCGGCATGATCGAGCTGCCGGTGGTGTATTCGGCCGGCAGCTGCACGAAGTTGAATTCGGCGGTGGTGAACAGCGACAGGTCCCACGCCAGCCGGCGCAGGTCGAGCAGCGCGCCGCCGATCGCTTCCAGCACGGCCATCTCGAACTTGCCGCGCGACAGCTGCGCGTAGATCGGCGAGATCTGCATGCGCGCGAAGCCGAGCGCCTGGGTGGTGTGTTCGCGGTCCAGCTTCAGGTTCACGCCGTAGCCGGCGGCGGTGCCGAGCGGGTTCGCGTCGATCAGCGTCATCGTCTGCCGCGCGCGCAGCGCATTGTCGATGAAGCCCTCGGCGAAACCGGCGAACCACATCGCGGTGGACGACACCACCGCGCGCTGCAGGTGGGTGTAGCCAGGCAGCGGCAGCGCCGGCTGCGCCGCGCGGTCGAGGCAGACCGTGGCGATGGCGCGGCAATGCACCTCCAGCGCGGCCAGCTTGTCCTTCAGCCACAACCGGGTGGCGACCAGGATCTGGTCGTTGCGGCTGCGCCCGGTGTGCACGCGGCGACCGGCGTCGCCGAGGCGCTCGGTGAGCCGCGCCTCGATCGCCGAATGGCCGTCCTCGTAGCGCTCGTCCAGCACGAAGGCGCCGCTCGTGAAATCATCGGCCAACGCATCCAGCTCGCGCTTCAGCGCGGCGGCTTCGTCGGTGCTGACCACGCCGATGTTGGCCAGCCCTTCCACGTGCGCCTTGCTGGCGGTGATGTCGTGCAGGAAGAACTCGCGATCCAGCAGCACGTCGTCGCCGGCGAGGAACTTCATGATCTTCGCGTCGATCTGGATGCCGGCTTTTTGCCAGAGGGGTTGGGTCATGATGAGTTCCTGATTTCCATGTAGGAGCGCACCCTGTGCGCGATGCGCTTGTTACGGGTTCCAAGGCAAAGGCGATCGCCGCCAGCGGCGCTCCTACGACAACGGGATGGCGGTGTATTCGTCCACGCCGATCGCGCGGTTGATGTTCTGCATCGCCTGGGTGGCGGCGCCCTTCAGCAGGTTGTCCAGCGTGGCCACGATCACCACGCGCTTGCCGTCGGCCGATACCGCGAAGCCGCCGATCTCGGCGTGGTGGCGGTGCGCGATGCGGCTGACCCAGGGCGCCTCGTCGGTCACGATGGCCAGCTTCTCGCCGTCGTAGGCGGCATGGAAACGCTGCAGCACGTCCTCGCGCTTCAGCGGGCGGGTCAGGTACAGATTGGTGGTGACGGTGAGTCCGCGGAAGTGCGGCGCCACGTGCGGCATGAACTCCACCGGCACGCCGAGCCGGAACGACTGCTTCCTTCTCGTGCATGTGGCCGGTGAGCGCGTACGGCATCAGGTTGTCGCGCAGCTTGTCCGGATCGTTCTTGTCCGACGGCGTGGTGCCGGCGCCGGAATAGCCGGAGACGCCGAAGCACACCGGCGGCGCGGCCAGCAGATCCTTCAGCGGCGCGATGGACAGCTGCATGGCGGTGGCATAGCAGCCGGGGTTGCTGATGCGTTTCTCGCCGCGCCACTTGCCGCGGGTCAGTTCGGGCAGGCCGTAGTACCAGCGCGGATCGAAGCGGTAGTCGGCGGACAGGTCGACGATCAGCGTGTCCGGCTTCGTCGCGTCGAACGCCGCCACGCAGGGCGCCGCCTTGCCGTTCGGCAGCGCCAGGATCACCACGTCGGCGCCCAGCGCCGCCACGCCGGCCGGGTCCAGGCTGGCGTAGCGCAGTTCGCCGGCGAAGCCGTCGACGTGATCGGCCACGCGCTGGCCGTCCAGCTCGCGCGAGGAGACGAAGGCCAGCTCCAGCGCCGGATGCGCCGCGATCAGGCGGATCAGCTCCGCGCCGGTATGCCCGCGCGCGCCGACGATGCCGACCGTTTTTCTGTTCGTGTTCATGGCTCAATCCATCAGGGTCGGCTGGCGTTGCGCGCAATGCGCCACGCAGCGGGCGATGGTGTCGAAGTGCCGTCGATGCCGTACCAGAACACCTTCCAGCGCGGCTGCTTGAGGCAGCCGTCGGACTCGGCGTAGTAGAAGATGTTGACCTGGTTGTCGTGGCGCGAGCGCCAGAACAGCTGCGGGTTTTCCTCGCGCATCACCTGCCATACCGCGCGGCCCAGGCCCTCGCCCTGCGCGTCGTCGAGCACGGCGAACTTGTCCAGGTACGGCAGGCCCTGCCGTCATCGACATGCTCCTGGTGAGGATCATCGCGGCGCGATAGTTCTCGCTGACGTAGATGCGGAACGGCCGGGTGCGTTCGAAATAGTCCGGCACCAGCGTGCGGCCGAAACTCGACTCGATCAGTGCGCGCATGCGTGCGCAGGTCGACGCCGTCCCACGAGTCGAAGCGCAGCACCTTCTCGCCGCGCCGCACCAGGGTGCCCGAGCCCTTGTGGGTGAACAGCTCCTTGGCCAGTTCGGACGGGCGGGTGATCGACACCGACGAGGTCAGCGGCAGGTCGGCCAGCAGGTCGGCGATCTGCTCGATCTTCAGGCGCATGCCGCCGTTGATCCACGGCTGCGTCATCAGGTGCTCGAACTCGGTGCTCAGGTTGATCGAGTCGATCAGCTTGCCGTGTTCGTCGAGCAGGCCGCCGGTGCCGGTGAGGAACACGATCTTGTACGGCTGCAGCACGCGCACCAGTTCGTTGGCGGCGAAATCGGCATTGATGTTGAGGATCTGCCCCTCGTCGGTCTCGCCGAGGCTGGCGATCACCGGAATCGAGTTGGCGCGCAGGCTGGCCTCGATCGGCGCCAGGTTGATGCTGTGGACCTTGCCGACCAGGCCGTAGGTATCGCGATCGAGGTAGTCGGCCATGAACACGCCGGTGCCCACCGAGGTGGCGCGCGTGTCCATCGACTGCAGCGCCTCGACCAGCTTCAGGTTCTGCTGCTGGAACACGCGGCGCACGATGCCCAGCGCCTTCGGCGAGGTCACCCGCAGGCCGTTGACGGTCTGCTTCTCGATGCCGGCGGCAGCCAGCTCCTCGTCCAGCTGCGGACCGGCGCCGTGCAGCACGATCGGGGTCAGCCCGACCTGCTGCAGGAAGGTCAGCGACGAGGCGAGGTCGGGCAGCTCGTCGCGCAGCACGGCGCCGCCGACCTTGACCACGGCGAAGCGCTTCGCGTCGAGTTCGGAGAAGCGCTTGAGGTATTGCTGGATTTCCTTCGCGCTGCCCATGCTCGAGAGCAGGCGCACGATGGTCTTGCGGGTGTGCTTATGCGTTTCCATGGTTGTCCTTTGCGTTCATCCGTGAACGCGAGAGTCAAAACCCGGCCGTCCCTGGCCGGACTTCTCGATGATTCGATGAACCGTTTGCGCATACCGCTCGAGCTGGTCCAGCGCCACCCATTCGTCGGCGCTGTGCGCCTGGGCGATGTCGCCGGGGCCGTAGACGAAGGCGGTGTAGCCGGCCGCGGAGAACAGCGCGGCTTCGGTCCAGAAGTCCACCGCGTTGCCGACCGGGATGCCCAGCTCGTCGGCAAGATCGCGCGCGACCAGCCGGTTGGCCTCGGCATTCGCGGTATCGCCGGCCGGCAGCGAGGCGCCGCGGAAGGTTTCGGTAAATTCCACCGGCGCCGGCTCCACCAGGCTGCGGAAATGCTTCAGCAGCTGATCCGGCGCCATCGTCGGCAACGCGCGAAAACCGAAGCGCACCTCCGCCGTCGGCGCGATCATGTTCGCCTTGATGCCACCCTCGATGCGGCCGATGTTGAAGCGCAGGCCGGTGAGTCCGCCGAAGCGTTCGTGCGACTGCGCCGCCACGAAGTCCAGCGCCGCGTTGCCCCAGCGCACCGCTTGATGCAGGGCACTGTCGCTGGGCTTCTGCTCGCCCGAGGCATGCCCGGCCTGACCGGCGAAGCGCATCAGCACCGACTGGATGCCGCGATGCGCCAGCACCGCCTCGCCCTTCGTCGGCTCGGCCACGATCACCGCTTCGTAGGCGTGCGGTTCGCGCAGGAAACCGGCGATGCAGCGCGCATCGTTCGCCTCCTCGTCGGTGGAGAACAGCAACGCCAGATCGCCGTCGCTGGCATTCGCCGCCGCCAGCAACGCCGCCGCCGCACCCTTGATGTCACACGCACCCAGGCCGATCGCGCGATCGGCGGTGACCCGCAGCGCGTGCGGATCGGCCGTCCACGCCGGCGAATCCGGCACGGTATCCAGGTGCACGTTGAACAGGTACTTCGGCTGGCCGCGCACCGCGTGCAGGGCCACCGCGCCGGCGCCGAAGTCGGTCACCGTCACCGCGAAGCCGGGCAACTGCGCGCGCAGGTAGTCGAAGATGCCACCGGTGTCGATCGCGCGCGGCGGATTGCGGGTGTCAAAGGCGACCAGCGCACGCAGATGCTCCAGCGTCGCGTCGAGCAGCGTACTCATCGCGCGACTCCACGCTGCGAAGCCCCTCTCCCTGCGGGAGAGGGGTTGGGGTGAGGGTTCGGGCGGAGCGAGGCGTCGCGGCACGACCGGGCCCTCACCCCCGGCCCCTCTCCCGCGGGGAGAGGGGAGAAAAGCTCATTGCTCATGCGCCACTGCTCCGATTGACCTCGGCCCACAGCGTCGAGCTCATGCCGAACAGCTTGATGAAACCCTCGGCCTCCTCCACGCCCCAGTCGGCCGACTGTGCGTAGGTGGCGCCCTTGGCGTTAAGGATGTGCTTCGACTCCACCGCGACGGCGCCCACGCTGCCGCCGTTCGTCTCCAGCGTCACCGTGCCGTTGACGGTGGACTGGCTGGACGCCAGGAACGCTTCCAGGTCGGTCTTCAGCGGGTCGTGGAAGAAGCCCTCGTAGACCAGCTCCACCCACTTGCGCGCCACCTCGGGCTTGAAGCGGTTCTGCTGCTTGCTGAGCACAGCCTCTTCCAGCGCGCGGTGCGCGGTGAGCAGTGCGGTCAGGCCCGGTGCCTCGAAGATGATGCGGCCCTTCAGGCCGATCGTGGTGTCGCCGGTGTAGAGGCCACGGCCCACGCCGTACTGGGCGAACAGGCCGTTGAGCTTCGCCAGCATGGTGTGCCCGGCGATCGCCTCGCCGTCCAGCGTCACCGCCTCGCCGTTGACGAAGCCGATCTTCACCTGCAGCGGTTTGGACGGCCATTCGGCACGCGGCTTGCACCAGCCCACCGCACCCTCGCCCGGCGCCTGCCAGTGGTCGATCTCGCCGCCGGACATGGTCAGCCCGAGCAGGTTCTCGTTGATGGTGTAGGCCTGCTGCTTGGCGCGCACGCCGAAGCCGCGGTCTTCCAGATACTTCTGCTCGTAGGCGCGCGTCTGCGTGTGCTCCTTCTGGATCTCGCGGATCGGCGCCACGATCTCGTAGTCGCCCAGCGCCTTCACCGCCAGGTCGAAACGCACCTGGTCGTTGCCCATGCCGGTGCAGCCATGCGCGATCGCCTTCGTGCCCAGTTCGGCGGCGCGCTTCAACGCGGCCTCGACGATCAGGTAGCGGTCGGACACCAGCAGCGGGTACTGGCCCTGGTAGCCCTCGCCCGCCCACACGAACGGCTTGACGAAACCGTTCCAGATCGCCGGGCCGCCGTCGACGGTGACGTGGCTGGCCACACCCAGTTCCTTCGCGCGGTTCTCGATGAAGGCACGCTCTTCGGCGTCGACGCCGCCGGTGTCGGCAAACACGGTATGCACGGCCCAGCCGCGCTCCTGCAGATAAGGCACGCAGAAGCTGGTGTCGAGGCCGCCGGAAAAGGCGAGGACGATGTCTTTGCTCATGGCTTGCAGATCCTGGAAATGAAGAGATGGTCAGGTGGTTTCGACAACGATGCGCGGCTCGCAGCGCACCGGGAAATTCACGGAGTTGGCGATGAAGCAGGCGTGGTGCGCGGTTTCGTGCGCGGCCTCGGCCTTGACCGGATCGCTGGCGGCGCTGATGGTCACCGCGGGGCGCAGCACCACTTCGACGAAGCGGCCGCCGTCGCCTTCGGTGGCCATCGTGCCTTCGGCGGCGTCGGCATACGCCGTCACCACCACGCCGGCCACGGTGGCCATGTGCAGGTAGGACAGCATGTGGCAGGTCGACAGTGCGGTTACCAGCATGTCCTCGGGATTGTGCTTCGCGGCATCGCCGCGGAACGTGGGATCGGACGAGCCGGCGATCGCCGGCTTGCCCGCGATGCGGATCACGTGGTCGCGGCTGTAGTTGCGATAGCCGTCCGTGCCGCTGCCGAGGTTGCCGGTCCACTCCACGTCGACGCGATAGTGATGCTGATGGGTCACGGTTTCGACTCCTGCCGGTCGGACATCAATGCGGCCAGTTCCGCGTCGCCATCGCCGTCGCGCTGGCGCAACCCGGCGATCACGCCCGCATAGTTGCGCGCGGGATGGTTCTGGCTGAGCTTGAACTTGCCTTCGATGCGGTCGATCGAGACTTCGAGGCCGACGATCGCGCGCAGCGATGTCTCGATGTGGTCTTCCGGCGCATCGCTGATCTTCCACGGCTGCGGCTGGCCCGCTTCATGGTGATCGGTCAAGGTTTCCAGCAGACGGCGCAGCCACGTCGCGTCGTCGATCACGCGCAACCGGCCGTGCACGTGCACCACCGCGTAGTTCCAGGTCGGCACCTCGCGCCCGGTCTCGTGCTTGCTCGGATACCAGTTCGGGCTGATGTAGCCGTCCGGCCCCTGGAAGATCAGCAGCACCTCGGCGCCATCCAGCTGCGGCCAGCTCGTTGCCGCGGGCGACATGGCCGTGCAGCACGTCGCCGACCAGTTCGAACGGCAGGTGATTGGCCGTCAACCCATCGGCCGCGTGGGTCACCAGCGTGGCGAACGGATATGCGCGGATCAGCCCGTGCAGGGCTTCGACGCGGCTTTCCACGAAATGCTTCGGCGTGTACATGACCGCTCAGCCCTGGCCGATCAACGAAGCCATCACCGCCTTCTGCACGTGCAGGCGGTTCTCGGCCTCGTCGATGGCGATGCAGGCGGGCGAATCCATCACCGCGTCGGTGGCCTTGATGTTCCGGCGCAGCGGCAGGCAATGGCTGAACAGGCCGTGGTTGGTCAGTGCCATCTTCGCCTCGTCGACGATGAAGTGCTTGCTCGCCTCGCGGATCGGCTTTTCCTGCTCCCAGCGACCGAAGAACGGCAGCGCGCCCCAGCTCTTGGCGTAGACCACGTCGGCGCCGGCGTAGGCCTCCTCGATGTTGTGGCTGACCTTGAGCGAGCCGCCGTTCTGCTCGGCGTTCAGACGGCCGAACGCCATGTAACGCTCGTCCAGCACGTAGTCGGGCGTGGGGCACAGCAAGGTCACGTCCATGCCCATCTTCGTCGCGATCAGCAGCGCGGAGTTCGCCACCGCGGTGTTCAGCGGTTTCGGGTGATAGGTCCAGGTCAGCACGTACTTCTTGTTCTGCAGGTCGCCCAGGTGTTCTTTCAGTGCCAGCGCATGGGCCAGTTCCTGGCAGGGGTGCGTGATCGTTTCCATGTTGATCACCGGCACGGTGGCGTACTGCGCGAACGCCTTGATCACCTTGTCCTGCGCGATCCACCGCCCAGTCCTGGAATTTCGGGAACGCGCGCACCGCGATCAGGTCGACATAGCGGCTCAACACTCGCGCCACCTCGGCGATGTGCTCCTCGGTGTCGCCGTCCATCACGCTGCCCACCTCGAACTCGATCGGCCATGCATCCTTGCCCGGCGCCAGCACGATCGCGTGGCCACCCAGCTGGAACGCGCCCAGCTCGAAGCTGGTGCGGGTGCGCATCGAGGGATTGAAGAACAGCAGCGCGATCGACTTGCCGGCCAGTTGCTGGCCGCGCGGCGAACGCTTGAACGCGGCGGCCTGCTCCAGCAGCGCGTCGATCTCGGCGCGGCTGTAATCCTGGGTGGTGAGGAAGTGACGAATGGTCATGAGGTTGCGCCCTTGCTCTTCTCTATCGAGTCCGGCCATGGATGGCCGGGGTTTGGCGGACGGATCCGCGTGGAACACACCAACAAAAAACCCGGCACGCGGGCCGGGTCTTTATCGTCGATGCACATGAAACGCGTGCGACTGCCTACCCGGCCGAGTATCCATACAACGGTCGGCGCGCACGCGACGTCATGCCAGCGGCCGCGCGGGCGCTGGTGAGTACGGTGGCGGTATAGACGGCTGTGGACATGCGGATTCCAAGTAACGAGCGCGCATGATGGCGACAATTTCGCTGCCATGCAACAAGAAAAATCGGGCCCCCTGAACGACAGCGCCGCCAACCGGTGGCGGCGCTGTCGACGAGCAAGGACGGATCAGTCGGCCGGATCGACCCGCACGCGCACGCGCAGGCGCTCGCCCGGGTCGTAGCTCAGGCGCGAGGTGTAGACCTCGCCGCGATAGCGGTATTCCACGTCGTAGCCGATGATCCGGCGCTGCTCGCTGATCGAACTGACCTGGCGGCACTGGGTCTGGGTGGTCTCGTAATCCCCGCCCCGATTGGACACCCGGTTGCCCACCGCGCCACCGGCCACGGCACCGACCACGGTAGCGGCCTTGCGCCCGTCGCCCTTGCCCACGGTGTTGCCCAGCACGCCACCGATCACGGCGCCCAGCACCGTACCGGCCGTGCTGTTGCCGCCATCGTGGCGAACCACCGGCTGCTCGTAGCATTCCTGCCGCGGCACTTCGGTGCGGGTGACGCCCTGGACCGGATCGGCGCGCAGCACGTCGGCCCAGCCGTAGTGGGCATTGTCATCGGCATTGGTGTAACGCACGTCCTGTGCACAGACGCCGGTCGCCATCAAGGCGAGTACCAGTGCGGAAAGCCATGGCTTGGTCATTGCGACCTCCCGATTTCTGAAAACTGCAGGCGCGCTTGCGCGCGTACTGGCAGCATTCCAGCAAATTCACGCTGAATACACGCTTAGAAAGGGGCTTGCGCGACTCGGCCGCTTACACCTTGTTAAGATGCCGGGCTGGCCGCGCCCTGCCTTGCGCGACCCCCGCCGCGGATTCCACCGATGCCGATATCGCTCTACAACAGCCTGACCCGTCGCACCGAGCCGTTCGCCCCGCTCGACCCCGAGCGCGTGACGATGTACCTGTGCGGCCCCACCGTCTACAACTACGTGCATATCGGCAATGCGCGCGGGCCGGTGGTGTTCGACGTGCTGGTGCGCCTGCTGCGCCGGCATTACCCGCAGGTGCTGTACGCCCGCAACATCACCGACGTCGACGACAAGATCAACACCGCCGCGCAGCAGCAGGGCGTGCCGATCGGCACGATCACCGGCCGCTTCGCGCAGGCGTACCGCGAGGACATGGCCGGGCTCGGCGTGGCGCCGCCGGACATCGAGCCGCACGCCACCACCCACATCGGCCCGATCATCACGATGATCGAAAGCCTGCTCGGCAGCGGCCATGCCTACGTCGCCGAAGGCCATGTGCTGTTCGACGTCGGCTCGTTCCCGGCCTACGGCGAGCTGTCCGGCCGCGATCCCGAGGAGCTGATCGCCGGCGCCCGCGTGGAAGTGGCCCCGTACAAGCGCAACGCCGGCGATTTCGTGCTGTGGAAACCGTCCACGCCGGAACTGCCCGGCTGGGACAGCCCGTGGGGCCGCGGCCGCCCGGGCTGGCACATCGAATGCTCGGCGATGAGCGCGGCGCACCTGGGCGACACCATCGACATCCACGCCGGCGGCATCGATCTGCTGTTCCCGCACCACGAGAACGAGATCGCCCAGTCCACCTGCGCCCATGGCGGCAAGGTGTTCGCGCGCTGGTGGATGCACAACGGCATGCTCACCTTCGACGGCCGCAAGATGTCCAAGTCGCTCGGCAACGTGCTGCTGGTGCACGAGTTGCTGCGGCTGTACCCGCCCGAGGCGCTGCGCCTGCGCCTGCTGAGCGGGCACTACCGGCAGCCGCTGGACTGGTCCGACGCGGCCATCGCCCAGGCGACCAGCACGCTGGACGGCTGGTATCGCGTGCTGCGCGACCTCGCCGGGGTCGAACTGCCCGCTGGCGATCTGCCGGTACCCGAGCGGATCGAGGCGGCCCTGTGCGACGACCTCAACACGCCACAGGCGCTGGCCGAGCTGTCCGTGCTGGCCGACGCCGCGCGCCATTCCGGCAGCGCCGAGGCAAAGGCCGCCCTGCTCGGCGGCGGCGCCGTGCTCGGCCTGCTGCAGCAGGACCCGGAGGCATGGTTCAAGCGTGGCGAGAGCGCCGTCGACGCGGCACGTGTCGAGGACCTGCTGCAGCAGCGCCAGGCCGCCCGTGCCGCCCGCGATTTCGCGCGCGCCGATGCGATCCGTGACGAATTGACGGCCATGAACATCGCCATCGAGGACAGTGCCCAGGGGCCGCGCTGGAGCGTTCAGACGCACTGAGCGCGTCGTGGATTCAGCTCATCCGCGCGATAATGCACGCATGAACGCCATCGCCACCCACAGCGCCGAACAGGCACAACAGGAAATCGCCGAGGAATTCGCCTTCTTCGGCGACTGGACCGAGCGCTACCAGTACCTGATCGACCTCGGCCGGCAGCTGCCGCCGTTTCCGGAAGAGCACAAGGTCGAGGCGTACCGCGTGCACGGTTGCCAGTCGATGGTGTGGCTGGTGCCCAGCGGCGATGCGTCGAAGATGCACTTCGAGGCGATCAGCGACTCGGCGATCGTGTCCGGGCTGATCGCGCTGGTGTTGCGCGTCTACTCCGACCGTCCGGCCGCGGAGATCGTCGCCACCGAACCCGCCTTCATCGGCACCATCGGCCTGGCCAAGCACCTGTCGCCCACGCGTTCGAACGGACTGGCGGCGATGCTGGCGAAGTTGAAGGGTTATGCGGCGCAGGCACTGGCGTAAGCATCCCCGCGCGCAAGGGCTTTTTCCTCGTCGCCTTCGTAGGGCGGGTAAGGCCCGCCGCTCGCGCCACAACCAGACGAGCGTGAGCGAGAGCTGAAAAGCAAAGCCCCACACGAAGCGGGGCTTTGGTTGAAAAGTGCGGCATGGATGCCGGTTTGATCTTTGCGCTCACGAAGGAGCGCAAAAGAACCGCCCTCAGTCGCCCATCTGCTTCTGCAGGTGCTCGCGGCGTTCCTGCGCATCCAGCGACAGCGTGGCGATCGGGCGCGCATCGAGGCGGTCGATGCCGATTTCCTCGTCGGTCTCCTCGCAGAAGCCGTAGCTGCCTTCCTCGATGCGGCGCAGCGCCTTGTCGATTTTCGAGATCAGCTTGCGGTAGCGGTCGCGGGTGCGCAGCTCCAGCGAATTCTCGGTTTCGCGGGTGGCGCGCTCGGCTTCGTCGCCGACGTCGCGCACCTCCTCGCGCAGGTTGTCCATGGTCTGGCGCGACTCTTCCACCAGCTGGTCGCGCCAGTCGCGCAGCTTGTTGCGGAAGTAGGCCAGGTGCATCGGGCTCATGTACTCCTCGTTCGACGAGGGGTGGTAACCCTTGGGCAAGGTGATGTTGCTGGTGGAAGGCAACGCGTACCGCCCGTCTTCACGGGTGATGCCATTATCGAGTTTTTTTGCAGCAGATTTATTCATTGAGGACGACGAGTTTTTCTGACTTTTGGGGGAAGAGGCATGGTGCGCGGCGGCTGGAGCTGCACGTGGTGTCACCATGGCGGTTGCACTCGCCACCTTGCCCTTGAACAGGGTGCTGGCGGGTGCCGGGGATACGTTTTTGACAGCCACCGGCGCCGGCTTGGCAACGGGTTTCGCAGCCGTCTTGGCTGCTGATTTGGCCGGCTGGGCCGCCGCCGGTTTGGCCACCGGCTTCGCGGCATGCTTCGCCGCGGGTTTGGCCGGCGCCGTTTTCCTGGTGACCACCTTGGCCACCGGTTTCGCTGCCGGTTTCCTGGCTGCGGCACTCTTGGGCCTGGCGTTCTTGACGACGACTTTCTTCACGGCAGCCTTCTTCGGCGCCGGCTTCTTCACAACGGCCTTCTTGACGGCCACCTTCTTCACGGCCGCTTTCTTCACGGCCGCCTTCTTTGCAACGGGCTTCTTCGCCGGGCTGGCCTTCTTCGCTGGCGACTTGGCGACGACCTTCTTGGCCGCGGGCTTGGCCACCGCCTTCTTCGCAGCTGCCGGCCTGGTCGCGACCTTCTTCGTCGCAACCTTGCTGGTCGCGCCGCGGCTGGTCTTCGCGGGTGTCTTGCTGGCGTTTTTCACGGTCCGCTCCCTGCTTCCAGCTCGTCTTCGACTTGCCGGCCTTCGACCTCAGCCGAAGCCCTGCCCTTCTGCGCCTTGGCGGCGGTCGAATTACGCGTCGTTTTCGCCATATCCCTTCACCGTTTTTGGCCGTGGCGGCCGGGTGTTATAGCCCAAGTGTCCTACACCAGCAAGCTTGCTTCTGGAATACTTGTACCACTACCTGTCGCAAGCCGCTCCGGCACCGTGAATGTCCTGACCCGATTGATACTGTGGATGCTGCGTTTGTACAAGCGCTGGCTCAGCCCCCTGCTCGGCCCACGCTGCCGCTTCCACCCCACCTGCTCCGATTATGCACGGATTGCGGTCACCCGCTTCGGTCCGTGGCGCGGCAGCCTGCTGGCTGGCTGGCGGCTGCTGCGCTGCCAGCCATTGTGTACGGGCGGCCATGATCCGGTACCCGAGCACTTCCACTACCCGCGCTGTCGTTCCCGAGGAGATTCCGCCGACATCCGCTGACCGGCTGATCAGGAACGCCTCAAGGAAATTCACTTGGACGCTGACCGAAGCCCGCATCGACGTGCGCCAGCACCGGCGTCACCCGCCGGCGCGTATGAAATGTTCGACCGAAGGCGACGGCCTGCGCAGACGGCAGCCGGCCTTTGAGCGCCGAGCGGGCACTGCCGCCGGCTTCCAATTCTGTGGGAATGCGATCAAAAGCGGCGGGCAATGCCCGCGCTGCGGAATCAGGATTCGGTCCGGTTACGGCGTCGATCCGTAGCCGCCTTCCACGCCCTTGCTGGCATACGCCACCGCGTCATGCGGGTGCAGGCTTTCCTGGTGTTCCACGCGGATGTGGAAGTCGCTGAGCGCGGCATCGGCGTCGAGGGCCTTCTGGATGCGCCGGGCGGCGTCTTCGCAGAACATCAGGTTGCCCCCGTTGGCCAGCGCGAAGGCCTGTTCGTCCTCGCGTTTCACCGCGGTCTGCACCGGCGTGCCGAGCGCGCGCTCGACCCGGTCGATCAGGCCGACCAGGTGGAAGCCGGCGCCGACCACCGGGCGGATCCGCAGGCGGGCCACGCTGCGCTGGGCGTGCGGCGTGGCGACGATGCCCTTTTCGCTGCCGAGCCAGGCCAGCACCGCGGCGTGGTCGAGCGGCTGGCCGGCGTCGAAGTCGCTGGCGAACTGGTCCTGGATCAGCTGGCGCGACAGCGCGGCGGAAGCCGGACAGGTGGAGGAATAAACCACCTCGGTACCGAATTCGAGCAGGAACTCGGCGCCGGTGAGGCTGGCCTCGATGCATACCGGGTACGCGCGCCAGCCGCTGTTGGCGCTCTTCAGCGCCGGGCGGCGCACCAGGTGCTCAAAATGGATGCTGAGGCAGGCGCGGTCGGACAGGTCTTTGTGCGAGTCGAGGAAGCCGCGCAGCAGTGCATGCAGCATGTCGGCGCTCAGCGTCTGCGTGCTGAGCGCCTGCTCGACCTGCAGGTACAGGCGCGACATGTGGATGCCGCGCTTGTCCGGCCGGTTCAGGTTGACGAAGGCGCCAACCCGGGCACCGGCGCGCTGCGCCTGGCCGTCGCCCGCATCGAACAATACCGGCACCTGGATATCGGCCATGCCGACCCAGTCCAGCGCGCCGGCAAGATGTGGCTGCGCGTGCACGGCGACATCGGGCAGCAGACGGGCGGTATTTTCCTGGTTCGGCATGACGGGAGTCCTGGCATCGGCGAACAGGTCGCCGTGAAGCAGACCATCTTGGGGCAAGCAGGTTGCCGCGCAATAGTGGCGTGACGGAAACGCTGCGTCCTGAGTCGTTTTACGCCACGTGCCGGCGCCACGCACGCGCGGCGTGCCATGCCTGCAGCGAGGTCGCCAACCCGGTGCGCGCCTGGCCGGCCTGCAATGCCGCCAGCGCATCGCTGGCACGCGCCGCTCGCCGCGCCAGCTTGCCGGCATGGTGCGATTCCAGCGCGCGAAACACGCTGAGCGGCCCAGCCAGCGTGGCCGATTCCGTCCAGCTGGCCAGCAAATCCTCCAGCTGCGCCTTGACCGCCTGCTGCCGTGCCGCACCGGAGCGGCGCAGCTGCGCGCGGCTCAGGCCATGCCGGGCCAGCCGCGCCATCGGCAGCGGCAGGCGATCATGCTCGGCATCCTGCTCCAGTCGCAGCAGGGCATGCAGCAGATGGTTCAGCACCGCGACCCGCGACGCCCGCGCCGATGACGCATCCGCGCCGTACCACCAGACGGTTTCCAGCGTGGCCAGCGCCCCGTGCAGCGGCATCGCGGCGGCGAGTTGCGCGGCAAAGTCCGCGGCGGTGCCCTGCTCCAGCTGGGCCATCGCGGCCAGCACCGGGGCCAGCCAGAGGTCGCTGGCGATGGCATGCGCACGCTCGTCGTCGAACAGCACCTGGGTCAGCGGATGGCGACCGCCGCTGGCCGGCGCGCCGGCCAGTTCCTCGGCCCACCAGCCGAGCTTGGCCGCCGCCACCTGCGGCTCGCGGATACCGTAGGCGGCGCCAAGCAGCTCCTGCTCCAGCGCAGCAAGTGCGACATGGCCGGGATAACGCCGACCGTCGACGAACACCAGCGCGATGCGCTGCTGCGGCTGCACCGCCAGCCACTTGTCGATGTAGCCCTGCAGTACGGCGCTTTGTTCGACCAGCGCGGTCATGCCGGCACCATCTGCAAGTGCAGCAGCGCGGCCAGCTCGGCCGGGTGATCCAGTACCGCGTCGGCACCCCACGCACGGGGATCGCCGCCATCGAGGTAGCCCCAGCTCACCGCAATCGTGTACAGACCGGCCGCGGCACCCGCCTGGATGTCGCGGCGGTCGTCACCGACGAACAGGCTCCGCGCAGGCGTCACGCCCGCGCGTTCGCAGGCCAGCAGTACCGGTGCCGGATCGGGCTTCTTCACCGGCAGGGTATCGCCCGAGACCACGGCGCTGGCCCGCTGCGCCCAGCCGATGCGGGCGACCAGTTCGTCGGTAAGGAAGGCCGCCTTGTTGGTGACGATGCCCCAGCGCAAGCCGTGCGCCTCGATCCGGGCCAGCAGGTCGTCGACGCCGTCGAACGCACGGGTCTGCTGCGCCAGCATGTCCTGGTACAGCTGCAGGTAACGCGGCACCAGCGCTTGCAGCGCCGGCTCGCCGCGCGCGGCGAACGCGCACCGCAGCACGGCGCGTGCGCCGCGCGATACCACCTCGCGCACCGCTGCGTACGGCGGCGGCGGCACGCCCTCCTCCGCGCACTGCGCCAGCAGCGCCGCGTACAGGTCGGGGGCGCTGTCGAGCAGGGTGCCGTCCAGATCGAACAGCACGCCCTGGATATCCGGTGGCAGTGGCTTCATGCCGGCTTGCGTGCGCTGAGCACGTAATTGACCGCGGTGATCTTGCTCAACCAGGCCTTGCGGTTGAGCGGGTTGTAGGCGAGTCCGGAGACGTCTTCCAGTTCCAGCCCGGCGTGGCGCAGCAGGCGACCCAGCTCGGACGGCTTCAGGAACTGCGCATAGTGATGGGTGCCGCGCGGCAGCATGCGCATCACGTATTCCGCGCCCACGATCGCCGCGCCGAAAGCGGCCGGCGTGCGGTTGATGGTGGACATGAACAGCCGGGCGCCCGGCTTCAGCATCGCGGCCAGGTCGTTCACCAGCGCCGCCGGATCGGGCACGTGCTCGATCAGTTCCATGCAGCACACCGCGTCGAAACTTTCCGGTTCGGCCGCGGCCAGTTCGGCCGAGGACTGCACGCGGTAGTCGACGCTGAGGTCGGACTCATGCAGATGCAGCTTCGCGACGTCGATCACCTTGCCACCCAGGTCGATGCCGGTGACCTTCGCGCCGGCGCGTGCCAGCGCCTCGCTGAGCAGGCCGCCGCCGCAACCGACGTCGGCCACCTTCGCCCCGCGCAGGTCGACGCGCGCGGCGATATAGGCGGCGCGCACCGGGTTGAGGTCGTGCAGCGGGCGCGATTCGCCGTCGGGGTCCCACCAGCGCGCCGCCAGGCTGTCGAAGCGGGCGATTTCCTCGGGGCTGACGTTGGCGGCGATCATGTTCGAGTCCACGGTGAGTACATGAGTTTATTGAAAAGTGCGGTCATGGATGGCCGCTGCCTGATTTTCGCACTCATTGACGGGTACCGCAGTTCAGGCCTGCCATTCGTACACCGTGATATCCCAACCGCCGCTGACATGGGCCGGGTCGTTGTACACCAGCGCGGTCGCCTCGGCCAGATCGGCCGCGCGCAGCACGTAGGCGCCGCCGGACCTGTCGCTGAACCCGCCGGACAGTTCCACCCGGCCCTCTTCGCGCAAGCCCTCGATAAATGCCAGATGCAGTGGCACCACTGCCGGATCGAGGTGCGGCAGGCGGATCAGCAGGACCAGGTAACGGTTCATCGGAGACTCCGGTTCACGCCGAGGCTATGCGTTCGCGCCAGGCGCGCGTCCGCTCCAGGATCGCGGCGGTATCCATGCCGACCAGCTCGCGCCCGGCCAGCTTGCGCCGGCCGGCGATCCACACGTCGCTGACCTGGTGGCGACCGGTGGCGTAGACCAGCTGCGAGATGACGTGGAACAGCGGCTGGGTTTCCAGCTCGCTCAGCCGCACCGCGGCGAAGTCGGCCTGCTTGCCGACCTCGATCGAGCCGATTTTCGCGTCCAGCCCGATCGCCCTCGCGCCGTTGAGCGTGGCTGCGCGCAGTGCGAATGCCGCATCGAACGCGGCGGCGTCGCCCGCCACGGCCTTGGCCAGCAGTGCGGCGGTGCGCATCTCGCCAAACATGTCGAGGTCGTTGTTCGAAGCGCAGCCATCAGTGCCCAGCGCCACGTTGACGCCAGCCAAGCGCAGCTTCTCGGCCGGGCAGAAGCCGGAGGCCAGTTTCAGGTTGGACTCCGGGCAATGCACCACCGACACGCCGGCGGCAGCGCACGCGGCGATCTCGCCATCGGTCAGTTGGGTCATGTGCACGGCGACCAGTCGGTCGTTGACCAGGCCCAGCTTCTGCAGACGCTGGAACGGACGCAGGCCGCTCTTGGCCTTCTCGTCCTCGACCTCGTGCGCGGTCTCGTGCGTATGCAGGTGCACCGGGATGTCGAGCTGGTCGGACAGCACGCGGATCCGCTCGAAGCTCTCGTCCGACACCGTGTACGGTGCATGCGGCGCGAATGCGGTACTGACCAGGTTGTCGCCGCGGAAGCTGTCGTGCACCTCGCCGGCGCGCTCGAAGTATTCGTCCTGGCTCTTTGCCCACGCAGTCGGAAACTCGATCACCGGCAGGCCGACCACCGCGCGGAAACCCAGCTTGCGGTAGGTGGCACCGATCACATCGGGAAAGAAGTAGTTCTCGTTGGCGCAGGTGGTGCCACCGCGCAGCATCTCGGCCACCGCCAACTCGACGCCGTCACGCACGAACTCCGGCCCGATCACCTTCGCCTCGGCCGGCCAGATGTGCTGCTGCAGCCACACCATCAGCGGCAGGTCGTCCGCGAGGCCGCGCAGCAGGGTCATCGGGTTGTGCGTGTGGCTGTTGACCAGGCCGGGGATCAGCGCGTGCTCGCCCAGCTCGACCCGCTCGCGCGGCGCATAGGCGGCGCGCGCCTCGGCGATCGGCAGCAGCGCCACGATGCGCTCTTCCTGCACCACCACCGCATGGTTCTCCAGCACCACCGCATGCGGCTCGACCGGCACGACCCAGCGTGCTTCGATCATCAGGTCGACGGGCTGTGCGGCGGTCTGGCTCATCGCTCACTCACTCTGCAAAGGATGGATACGAGATGGGGCGGTACACCTTGCGGCGCCCGCCCCAGAATCGTCATGTCTCAGCATCGTCATTCCGGCGAAGGCCGGAATCCAGTGCCTTTCCATTGCAACGTTGCGAAAGGCATTTGTGTGCTGCGCACGAGTACTTCACTGGATCCCGGCTTTCGCCGGGATGACGTATCGGCAAAGCCGCGCGCAAGCGCGCGGGCCGATACGTCACTTGACGCGGCTGTCGTACTCGCCGGTGCGGGTGTCGACCTTGATGATTTCATCCTGATTGACGAACAGCGGCACGCGCACCACGGCGCCCGTCTCCAGCGTGGCCGGCTTGCCGCCGCCGCCCGAGGTGTCACCACGCACGCCCGGATCGGTTTCGGTGATCTTCAGCTCGACGAATTTCGGCGGCTGCACGGCGACGATGCCGCCGTTGAACAGCGTGACCACGCATTCTTCCTCGCCCTTGAGCCACTTCCATGCGTCGCCCATCGCGGCCAGCGTCGCCGGCACCATCTCGAAGGTCTCCATGTTCATGAAGTGCCACAACCGGTCCTTGCCGAGGCCATCGATGAAGGAAAGCTGCATGTCGGTATCGGTGACATCGGCTTCCTCGAACGAGTCGCTGGACTTCAGCGTCTGCTCGGTGGTGCGGCCATCCTTCAGATTGCGGATGCGGATACGGGTGAACGCCTGCCCCTTGCCGGGCTTGATGAAGTCCGCTTCGGTGATGACCCATGGGTCGCCGTTGTGAAGGATCTTCTTGCCCGTTTTGACGTCGTTGAGGCCAAGGGTCGCCATGCGTTTCTGCTCCGCAGTCAATTTCGCCCAGTGGGCGGCTAAAATGGGTGTCTGTCACGGGCGTCGCTGCCCGATCCAAGGCCCGACATGATAACCGCAAGCCCCCATTCCCGCCTATCATCCGCCGCGCCCGACTGGCGCGAGCTGTGGCGGGATGCCATCACCGACGCCCGCGAGCTGCTGCAGGCGGTGGGGCTGGGTGACCGCGCCGACCTGCTGCCGCCGGACGACGCCGGCTTCGCCTTGCGGGTCCCACGCGGTTTCGTGGCGACAGATGCGCCGCAAAGACCCGACCGACCCGCTGTTGCTGCAGGTGCTGCCGCAAAGGGTCGAGCACGATCAGGTCGAGGGCTTCACGGTCGACGCCGTGGGCGACCTGGCATCCAAGGCCGGGCAAGGCTTCCTGCACAAGTACGACGGCCGCGCCTTGCTGATTGCCAGCGGCAGCTGCGCGGTGAATTGTCGCTACTGCTTCCGCCGCCACTTTCCCTATGGCGAGGAGATCGCCGCCGCCTCGCAGTGGCGGGACGCCCTCGCACAGCTGAAGGCCGACCCGTCCATTCGTGAGCTGATCCTGTCCGGCGGCGACCCGTTGGCGCTGGCCACCCGCAAGCTCGAGGAATTGACCCGCGGCCTGGCCGAGCTGCCCCAGGTGATCCGCCTGCGCATCCATACCCGCCTGCCGGTGGTGCTGCCCGAGCGGATCGACGATGCCTTCACCGGCTGGCTGGCTGGCCTGCCGCTGCAGAAGGTAGTGGTGCTGCACGCGAACCATGCCAACGAACTGGATGCCGGCGTCGACGCCGCCTGCGCCCGCTTGCGCGCCGCCGGAGCCACCGTGCTCAACCAGTCCGTACTGTTGCGCGGGGTGAATGACGATGCCGACGCGCTGGCCGACCTGTCCGAGCGGCTGTTCGCCGCCGGCGTGCTGCCGTACTACCTGCACCAGCTCGACCGCGTGCAAGGTGCTGCGCATTTCGAGGTCGGCGACAGCCGGGCCCTGGAGTTGATGGAGGCATTGCGCGCCCGCTTGCCGGGCTACCTGGTCCCCCGCCTGGTGCGCGAAGTAGGCGGCGACGCTTCCAAGCGCCCCCTGTGAACGGGCGGCGGTCACTGTTTCGTGGTTTTTCCGCTGGCGGCTGCTGGCGGAATCCGTTACAAACACTGATCGTGGCTGCATGTGCAGACCGCCCCGTACCGCCTGCGCTGATCAACGGACAGCATCACGCCCCATGAAAAAAGATTTCGTCATCAAGATCCTCTTCGTCGAAAGCTCGCTGGAAGAGGCCGAGCAGATCATCAGCCTGCTGCGCAATACCGGCATTGCCGTGCGACCGGCCCGTGCCACCAACGTGGAACAGATGCAGGCTGCGGTGAACGAGCTGGAACCGGACGTGGTGATGTTCGACCCGGCGATCACCAGCATCAGCATGGACGAAGCGGTAAAAGTGCTCGATGCCTACGGCCGCGACTACTCGCTGCTGGGCCTGGTCAACTCGATCGACAACCAGATCGTGGCGGATCTGTTCGTGCACGGCGCCCGTGGCGTCGCCTCGCGCAGCCAGCCAAAGCAGTTGATCGCGGTGCTGCAGCGCGAGTTCGAATCGCTGCAGACACGCCGCCAGGTGCGCCGTCTGGAGACCGCGCTGCGCGAATCGGAGCGTCGTTGCGACGCGCTGCTCGACTCTTCCACCGATGCGATCGCCTACGTGCATGAAGGCATGCACGTGCGGGCCAACCAGGCCTACCTGGAAACGTTTGGCTACGACAGCTTCGACGACCTGCTCGGGCTGCCGGTACTGGACATGATCGACGCGGCCAACGCCGAGGAGTTCAAGTTGCTGCTCAGGGGCCACGCCCGGCAGGAGAAGACGCCGTCCCAGCTGACCCTGCATGCGCGCCGCGCCGATGGCAGCCAGTTCGACGCCACGGTGGAATTCGCGCCAGCCACGTTCGAGGGCGAACCCTGCCTGCAGATCGTGTTCCGCCGGCAACTGGTCGACCAGGCCGTGCTGGAACAGCTGCAGCGTGACCCGGTCACCGGCCTGTTCAACCGCTCCCGCATGCTGGAATCCATCGACGACGCCGTCACGGCGGCGGCCAAGGGCAAAAAGGGCCAGTCGCTGCTGCTGATCGAACCGGACAACTGGGCATCGCTGATGGGCGGCATTGGCCTGGGCAAGGCCGACGAATTGCTGTCGGGCTTCGCCGACCGCATCCGCATGCTGCTCGGTGCCGACGACGTCGCCGGCATGCTCGCCGAGCACACGCTGGGCGTGGTGCTCGATTCGCGCCCGGACGAGGCGATCAAGGAATGGATCGCCAAGCTGCAGCACAGCGTCAGCAACGAGATCTTCGATGTCGGCTCGCGTTCGATCACGGTCACCGCCAGCATCGGCGGCAGCCTGCTGGGCGAGAAGAACGCCAATACCGAACTGCTGCTCAACCAGGCCAGCCAGGCCTTGCGCACCGCGCAGAGTCTTGGCGGCAGCCAGGTGGAACTGCACGACCCGGCCGCGCGCGAGAAGGCTGACGAGGAGCGCGAGCGCTATTGGCTGGAGCTGCTGCGCAAGGCGTTGACCGGGGAAGGCCTGGTGCTCTACCACCAGCAGACCATCAGCCTGCAGGACGCCGAGGGCGACTACTCGGAAATCCTGCTGCGCATGAATGGCCCGCAGGGCGAGGTGCTGCCCGGCTTCTTCATGCCGATCGCCGAGAAGCACAACCTCACCGGCGCGATCGACCGCTGGGTGCTCGACCAGGCCATCAAGGCGTTGCAGGAACGCGAAAGCCAGGGCCAGCAGACCACGTTCTTCGTCAAGCTCACCGCCGCCTCGCTGCAGGACGACACGCTGCTGCCGTGGCTGGAGGATCGGCTCAAGCGGGCGGCGCTGAAGCGGGGCCAACTGGTGCTGGAGATGACCGAGAGCAAGGTGATGACCCTGCTGCGCCCGGCACAGGAATTCGTCGCCGGCTGGAAGAAGCTGGGGGGCCGTTTTGCGCTGGAGCAGTTCGGCTCGGGCCTGAACTCGTTCCAGTTGCTCAACCACGTCGACGCGGACTACCTGAAGATCGACCGCAGCTACATGGCCGACCTGCCGCAGCACCCGGAGAGCCAGAAGAAGGTGGCCGAGATCTGCCAGCAGGCGCGCGAACTGAAGCGCCAGACCATCGCCGAATGGGTCGAGGACGCCACCAGCACCTCGCTGCTGTTCGCCTGCGGCGTGGATTTCGTGCAGGGCAACTTCCTGCAGCAACCGCAGCGGCTGGAGTAAGTCGTCCCGGCACAGCACGCCGCGGCCTTTGTTCCGGCCACAAAAAAACCCGCGGATAGCTCCGCGGGTTTTTTCATGCAGACGCAATTGCCGGGAGAATTACTCGGCAGCTGCAGCAGCAGCGGCCTTCGCGTTCGCCTTGGCGGCGGCAGCGGCGGCGATGTCTTCCTTGATGCGGGCGGCCTTGCCTTCCAGGCCACGCAGGTAATACAGCTTGGCGCCGCGCACCTTGCCCTTGCGCTTCACGGTGACCGAGTCGATCGCCGGGCTGTGCGCCTGGAACACGCGCTCCACGCCGGTGCCGTGCGAGATCTTGCGCACGGTGAAGGCCGAATGCAGGCCGCGGCTGCGCTTGGCGATGACGATGCCCTCGAACGCCTGCACGCGCTCGCGGTTGCCTTCCTTCACCTTGACGTTGACCACCACGGTGTCGCCGGGGCTGAATTCCGGCAGCTGGCGGGTGATCTGCTCGGATTCGAACTGTTCAATGATCTTGTTCATGGCGCACCTGTCGGTTCACTTTAGCGATATCAATGCTGCGGTCGTCAGTCGGCCGCATCGTCTTGCCGCAACCGCTCAGCTTGAGCATGTTCACGGCGGAATTCATCCAGCAAGGCCCGGGATTTGGCATCCAGCCCACGCTGTGACAACAAGTCCGGGCGGCGCAACCAGGTTCGTCCCAGCGATTGCTTCAGGCGCCAGCGGGCGATCGCCGCATGGTCACCGGACAGCAACACCTCCGGTACATCACCCAGCGCATCCTGCACCGGTTTTCCATAGTGCGGACAATCCAGCAGGCCATCCGAAAACGAATCCTGCTCGGCCGACTGCGCGTCGTTCAACGCGCCGTCCTGCAAGCGCCCCACCGCGTCGATGATCACCGCGGCGGCCAGCTCGCCGCCGGACAGCACATAATCGCCGATGGAGAGCTCCTCGTCGACCTCGTGCGCCAGCAGACGCTCGTCCACACCTTCGTAACGTCCGCAAAGCAGGGCGATGCGCGGCAGTTTCGCCAGCGCTTCCACCCTGCCCTGCGTCAGCCGCGCTCCCTGCGGACTGAGATAAATCAGATGCACCGGTTCCGGTGCCGCCTCACGCATGGCCGCCAGGGTCGTGCGCAACGGCTCGATCATCATCACCATGCCGGGACCGCCGCCGTACGAGCTGCTGTCCACGCTGCGGTGCTTGTCGGTGGCGTAGTCGCGCGGGTTCCAGGTTTCCACCTGCAGCAACTCGCGTTGCTGCGCGCGTCCCACTACACCGACAGCGGCGCACTGGCGCACGAAGTCGGGAAACAGGCTGACGACATCGATGCGCATGATCCTTGGTCCTTATGTCCCGCGACCCGGCGACGTCAGAATTCAGGATCCCAGTCCACCACCATGCGCCCTGCGGACAAGATCCACCGAACGCACATACGAACCCTGGACGAAAGGAATCAGCCGCTCGCGCTCGCCGTCCCTCACCACCACGACGTCGTTGGCACCGGTGGCGAACAGGTGACTGACCCGCCCCAGCTTCACGTCTTCCGTGGTCAAGACCTCAAGTCCCTCGAGATCGACCCAGTAATACTCACCTTCCGCGGGTGGCGGCAGCTGTTCACGGGCGACGTAGATGTCGGTACCGATCCAGTGCCGCTGCCTGCTCCCGGTCGTCCACCCCGGGCAACTGGGCCACCATGCCCTTGCCCTGCGTACGACCTTTCACTCCGCTGATCTGCGTCTCCGCGCCGGGCGCTGCACCGAGCAGCCACGGCTGGTAGTCGAAGATCCGCATGCGCGGCTCAGCCCAGGATTCGATCTTGAGCCAGCCCTGCACGCCGTACAGCCCGACGATGCGCCCGATCAGGACGCGCCGACCGGCTGCAGTCATGACTCAGGCAGCCTGCTGCTTGCCGGCTTCCTTGACCAGGGCGGCGACCTTGTCGGTCAGCTGAGCGCCCTTGCCCACCCATTCCTTGACGCGATCGACGTTGAGCTCGAGGCGCTTGTCCTTGCCCGACGCGACCGGGTTGTAATAACCGACGTTCTCGATGTTGCGGCCGTCGCGCTTGCTGCGCTGATCGGTCACGACAACGTGGTAGAACGGACGGCCCTTGGCGCCACCGCGCGAAAGACGAATCTTGACCATGGTAGAACTCCAGAATTGCCGAACCGGCGGCAGGCACACGAGAGCCGTGCGCGGTAAACGGGGCATTTTAGCGGATTTTCGGGAAAAGGGAAGGCCTGAACCGCAGGAATGAATGTGCGGAAGCCAGAAAACGGGAGTAAAGCGCCAGCGGCTGCGTCCCCTGGGTTTCTCACGTTTCTCACGCTTCCCCGCTCATTCCCGCCCTCAGCGCATCGGTGGCAGGCCACCCATGCCACCCATGCCCTTCATGGCACCGCGCATCTGCCGCATCAGGCCCTTGCTGCCGCCCTTGGACAGCTTGGACATCATCTTTTCCATCTGCATGTACTGCTTCAGCAGGCGGTTGACGTCGGCCGGCTGGGTGCCGGAACCGCGGGCCACGCGGGCACGGCGCGAGCCGTTCAGCAGGTCCGGGTGGCGGCGCTCCTTCTTCGTCATCGAGCTGATGATCGCGATCATCCGCTTCATCTCGCCGTCGTTGACCTTGGACTTCACGCTGTCCGGCAGGCTGGACACGCCCGGCAACTTGTCCATCAGGCCGGCTAGGCCGCCCATGTTGCCCATTTGCTCCAGCTGGTCCTTCATGTCGTTCAGGTCGAAGCGCTTGCCCTTCATCACCTTCTGGGCGAGCTTCTGCGCCTTGTCCTGGTCGACCTTGCGCTCGACTTCCTCGACCAGCGACAGCACGTCGCCCATGCCGAGGATGCGCTGCGCCAGGCGATCCGGGTGGAATGGCTCCAGCGCGTCGCTCTTCTCGCCGGCGCCGAGGAACTTGATCGGCTTGCCGGTGACGTAGCGCACCGACAGCGCCGCGCCGCCGCGGGCGTCACCATCGGTCTTGGTCAGGATCACGCCAGTCAGCGGCAACGCCTCGTTGAACGCCTTGGCCGTGTTGGCGGCATCCTGGCCGGTCATCGAATCGACCACGAACAGGGTCTCGATCGGCGTGATCGCGGCGTGCAGCGCCTTGATCTCGGCCATCATCGCCTCGTCCACGTGCAGGCGGCCGGCGGTATCGACGATCAGCACGTCGACTACTTCGCGCCTGGCCGCGGCCACGGCGGCCTTGGCGATGGCGACCGGATCCTGGCCTGCTTCGGACGGGAAAAACTTCACCCCGACCTGTTCGGCCAGCGTGCGCAACTGCTCGATCGCCGCCGGACGGTAGACGTCGCAGCTGACCACCATCACCTTTTTCTTTTTGCGCTCGGTCAACAGGCGCGCCAGTTTGGCCACCGTGGTGGTCTTGCCGGCGCCCTGCAGACCAGCCATCAGCACCACGGCCGGCGGCTGCTGGGCCAGGTTCAACTCGCTGTTGGCGGTACCCATCACCACGGTCAGCTCGTCGCTGACTACCTTGATCAGAGCCTGGCCGGGCGACAGGCTCTTGATCACATCCTGGCCGACGGCGCGCACCTTGATCCGCTGGATCAGCGCCTGCACCACCGGCAGCGCCACGTCTGCCTCCAGCAGCGCAATGCGTACCTCGCGCAAGGCCTCGCGGATGTTTTCCTCGGTCAGTCGGCCACGGCCGCGCAGGCGGTTGACCGTGGTGGAAAGGCGTTGGCTGAGCGACTCGAACATGACGGGACCGGCAAACAGGAGAACGCACGATTATAGCGGATGGATCGCCGCGCTCCGCATGCAAGCCGGCATGGCCCTGTGCGACACTGCGCGGCTATGACCATCCACGTGCTGGCCCTGTCCGCCATCGTGCTCTATCTCGCCGCCGCCGCCGGCCTGGCGCGGCCCTTGCTGAGCGGTGGTCAACCGCTGAACCGGCTTGCGCTGGGACTGGCCGGCGCCGCCGTGCTGGTCCACGCCGGCATCTTGCTGGGCATGCATCGCGGCGCGCTGGACCTGCACTTCTTCGCGGCGATGTCATTGGCTGCCTTCATCGTCTCGGCGCTGACCTTGCTGGTGAACGCCTCACGTCCGGTCGCCGCGCTTGGCGTGATCGTGTTCCCACTGTCTGCCGCGCTCCTCGCGATGGACAGCTTCCTGGCACCGCCCACCCTGCCGCAACCGATGGACTGGCAGATCAAGCTGCATGTCACGGTGGCCCTGCTTGCGTTCGGGGTGCTGTCGATAGCCGCTGTGCTGGCTATCCTGCTGGCAATCCAGGAGCGCGCGTTGCGTCACCGCCAGTTCGGCCGTTGGCTGCGTGCGCTGCCCCCGTTGACGCTGACCGAAACGCTGTTGTTTCGCCTGATCAACGCGGGCTTCGTGCTGCTCACGTTGACCCTGCTCACCGGCGTGCTGTTCGTCGACAACCTGTTCGGCCAGCATCTGGCGCACAAGACGGTATTGTCGATCGTGGCGTGGCTGGTGTTCGGCGTGCTGCTGTACGGCCGCTGGCGTCACGGTTGGCGTGGTGCAGGCGCGGTCAACCTGACCCTTATCGGGATGGCTGTGCTGGTGCTGGCATTCTTCGGCAGCAAGGCAGTGCTGGAGCTGGTCCTGCACCGCGGAGCGTAACCGCGCGTTCAGCGGCAGGCGTCGATCGCCTCGCTCAGCCGCTCCACCCCAACCACCTCCATCTCGCCGACCTTGCCCTTCTTCGGCGCGTTCGTCTTCGGCACGATCGCGCGGCGGAAACCATGATGGGCGGCCTCCTTCAGCCGCTCCTCGCCGTTCGGCACCGGGCGGATCTCGCCGGACAGGCCGACCTCGCCGAAGGTGACCAAATGTTCCGGCAGTGGCCGGTCGCGCAGGGACGACAGCACGGCCAGCAACACCGGCAGATCGGCCGCCGTTTCCTGCACGCGGATGCCGCCGACCACGTTGACGAACACGTCCTGGTCGTACGCGGCAACGCCGCCGTGCCGGTGCAGCACGGCCAGCAGCATGGCCAGGCGGTTCTGTTCCAGCCCCAGGGTGACCCGGCGCGGGTTGCCCAGCGAGGACTGGTCCACCAGCGCCTGCACCTCTACCAGCAGCGGCCGGGTACCTTCGCGGGTAACCATCACGGCGCTGCCCGAGGTCGGCCCCGAATGCGACGACAGGAAGATCGCCGACGGGTTCGGCACCTCGCGCAGGCCCTTGTCCGACATCGCGAACACGCCGAGCTCGTTGACCGCGCCGAAGCGGTTCTTGAACGCACGCAGCACGCGAAAGCGCGAGCCGGATTCGCCTTCGAAATACAGCACCGCATCGACCATGTGCTCGAGCACGCGCGGGCCCGCGATGCCGCCTTCCTTGGTGACGTGGCCGACCAGGAACACCGAGGTGCCGGTTTCCTTGGCGAAACGGGTGAGCTTGGCCGCCGACTCGCGCACCTGTGACACCGAGCCCGGCGCGGCGGTCAGCAGCTCGGTCCAGATGGTCTGGATCGAGTCGATGACCAGCACCCGGGGGCGCGTCGCCATCGCCTGTTCGAGGACCCGCTCGATGCAGGTTTCGGCCAGCGCCTGCAATGGCTCCAGCGGCAGGCCGAGGCGCTGCGCACGCGCGGCCACCTGCGCCAGCGACTCCTCGCCGGTGACGTAGACGCTGGGCAGATGCGCGCCGAGCGTGCCCAGCATCTGCAGCAGCAAGGTTGATTTGCCGATGCCGGGGTCACCGCCGATCAGCACCACCGAGCCCCCGACCAGGCCTCCGCCGAGCACCCTGTCCAGCTCGCCGATGCCGGTCAGCGTGCGCGCCTCGGTGGTCAGCGCCACCGCGGTCAGCGGAGTGATGCGCGGTGCGCCGGCGGCTGCGCCGGCGTAGCTGGAACGCTGCGCGCCCACCGACGACTTCGCCGCCGCGGCCGGCGTCAGCACGATCTCGCTAAGCGTGTTCCATGCCCCGCACTCGGCGCACGAGCCCTGCCACTTCGGATGTTCGGCACCGCAATCGGTGCAGACATAGGCAGTCTTGGCTTTGGCCATGCGGGTCCCCGGCTGGATGCGATGAGGAGGTTAGCTTAGCCCGCGCCCATCGCAAACGGCGAGACGCGTTGGCGCAGGAGGCCGTCAGCTTTCGCCGCCAGCCGCATGATCTTCAGGAGCGACTGCCCCACCCCATGCGTCGGGTTCAATCGAATGACCCCACGAACGAATCCGACGCGTAGTTCACGAACTGGGTGTAATGGCCGAGGAAGGTGAGTTTGCAGGTATCGGTGGGGCCATTGCGCTGCTTGCCGATGATGATCTCGGCGACGCCCTTGTCGGGCGATTCCTTGTTGTAGTACTCGTCGCGGTAAATGAACATGATCACGTCGGCGTCCTGCTCGATCGCGCCGGATTCGCGCAGGTCGGACATCATCGGGCGCTTGTCGGCGCGCTGTTCCAGCGAGCGGTTCAACTGCGACAGGGCGATCACCGGCACGTTCAGCTCCTTGGCCAGCCCCTTCAGCGAACGCGAGATTTCCGAAATCTCGGTGGCGCGGTTTTCCTTGTTGCCTGGCACCTGCATCAGCTGCAGGTAGTCGATCACGATCAGGCCCAGCCCGCCATGCTCGCGGTGCAGCCGGCGCGCACGCGAACGCAGTTCCACCGGCGACAGGCTGGGGGTATCGTCGATGAAGATCTTGGCATCGGAGAGCAGCGCGATCGCGTTGGAGACACGCGGCCAATCCTCTTCTTCGAGGGTGCCGTTGCGCAGGTGCTGTTGATGGATGCGGCCGACCGAGGAGATCAAACGGAACGCCAGCTGCGAAGCGGACATTTCCATCGAGAACACCACCACCGCCTTCTTCCCGCCCAGCGCGGCGGCCTCGGCGATGTTCAGCGCGAACGCGGTCTTGCCCATCGACGGGCGCGCCGCCACGATGATCAGGTCGGAGGGTTGCAGGCCGGAGGTGAGCGCATCCAGGTCGGTGAAGCCGGTGCTGACGCCGGTGAGCTGGCCGCGGTTTTCGTAGCGCTCGGTGAGCAAACGGAACGCGTCCTTCACCGCCTCGCGCATCGAGACCGAATCCTTCTTGCCGCGCGCGCCGGACTCGGCAATGTGAAACACGCGCTGCTCGGCGCTTTCCAGCACCTCGTGCACGCTCTTGCCCTCGGGCCGATAGCCGTCCTCGGTGATCGAGGTGCCGGCATCGATCAACTGGCGAAGCACCGATTTCTCGCGCACGATCTCGGCGTACGCGGCGATATTGGCGGCGCTGGGCGTACTGTTGGCCAGCTCGATCAGGTAGCCGGCGCCGCCGACCATCTCGGCCAGGCCGTTGGTCTCGAACCAGTCGCCCAGGGTCACCGCATCGCACGGCATGCCCTTGTTCGCCAGCTCGTTGATCGCGCGCCAGATCAGCCGGTGGTCCTTGCGGTAGAAATCGTCCTCGCCGAGCCGGTCGGCCACCTTGTCCAGCGCATCCGGTGCCAGCATCAGGCCACCCAGCACCGCCTGTTCGGCGTCGATGGAGTGCGGTGGCACCCGCAACGCCTCGATGGCAGGCGACGAGGGTTTGCGTTCGGGCACGAAGGACATCGACTTACCTCTGGAGAATTGCCCCACAGCCGGCACGCGCTGCACCGACATCCCGCGGGTGGCCATACCGGCACCATCATGCTCGGCGGCGTCTCAGCCGTCGAGACAATAACCCTGTGGATAAGTTGTGCGTTGCTGGGGATAAAATCGGGAGCGGCAGCGGGAATCGCACAAACCGGCAGGCTCCAGGCTTTCCGCCTTGGCCCCGTCCCGATGCCTCTTCCGCAAAAAAACAAACGGGTGCCCAGAGGCACCCGTCGGCTTGCGGCTTGCGATAGCGACTGGACTTACTTGTCGCCGACCACGATCACCTTGACCGTGGTCTGCACGTCGGCGTGCAGGCTCACCACCACGTCGTATTCGCCGGTGTTGCGAAGCGGGCCTTCGCCCAGGATCACCTCACCCTTGTTGACGGTGTGGCCGGCAGCGGCCAGGGCCTCGGCGATATCGCGCGGGCCGACCGAACCGAACAGCTTGCCTTCCGCGCTGGAATGCGCGGCGATGGTCACCGCGACTTCGGCCAGCTTGGCCTTGCGCGACTCGGCATCGGACAGCATGGTGTTCGCCTTCGCCTCGTACTCGGCGCGGCGCTGTTCGAACGCGGCCAGGTTGGCGGCATTGACGCGCACGGCCTTGCCCTGCGGCAGCAGGTAGTTGCGGCCATAACCCGGCTTCACGGTGACCTTGTCACCTAGGGTGCCAAGGTTGCGGACTTTCTGCAGAAGAATGAGTTCCATGATGCTTTCCTGTTCGTTAGCACCGGTGTGGCCCGGTGCAGCCAGAGGACGGTTGTCCGAATTTGCAACTCCCTCTCCCACCGGGTGAGGGTTGGGTGGGGGCGGGCCTGCGATGGTGCCAGCTCGAAGCGCGCTTCGATCAAGCCCGGCGCGAATACCCGCCCCTCATCTGCCCTGTGAGCATCTTCATTCGGGCCATCCATGGCCCTCTCCGGGCTGCTTGCGCCGTGCAAATCAGCAGTCCTGCCGATTTGTCTCCCAGAGGGAGGAAGAATTGCAGGTCAGACGTCGTGGTTGTCGGTATACGGCAGCAGCGAGAGGAAGCGCGCGCGCTTGATCGCGGTGGCCAGCTGACGCTGGTAGCGGGCCTTGGTGCCGGTGATGCGGCTCGGCACGATCTTGCCGTTCTCGGTGACGTACTGGCGCAGGGTGTTGAGATCCTTGTAGTCGATCTCCTTCACGTCTTCGGCAGTGAAGCGGCAGAACTTGCGGCGGCGGAAAAACTTGGACATGGTCTGGGTTCCTATCAGTCGTCGCTGTCGCGATCGTTGTCGTGGCCATCGCGGTCACGGCCGCGGCCTTCGCCATCGCCATCGTCGTCGCGGCGACGGGTGGACTTGGCATCATCCTTTTCCTTTGACTTCAGGATGAAGGACGGCTCGGTATCGGCCTCGTCGCGACGGATCACGAGATGGCGCAGCACGGCGTCGTTGAAGCGGAAACCCGACTCCAGCTCGTTCAGCGCGTTCTGGGTGACTTCGATGTTGAGCAGCACGTAATGTGCCTTGGCCAGGTTCACGATGGGATAGGCCAGCTGACGGCGCCCCCAGTCTTCCAGGCGGTGGATCTTGCCACCGTCGGTCTCGATAAGCGCCTTGTAGCGCTCGAGCATCGCCGGGACCTGCTCGCTCTGGTCAGGGTGGACCATGAACACAACTTCGTAATGACGCAGGGTCATTGTGGGTTGACTCCTTGTGGATGCGGCCTTGCGGCCTCGCAGCCTCCCGCGGGTACGGTGAGGCAAGTGTCCTGCCAGCGCTCAAACGGGCGCGGACAGAAGCGGAATTGTACGGCGCCGACGAATGATCGCGCAAGTCATTGAAATCATGACTACCAACCGCGAACTGGACTCAGCTGACCGTGAAGCTCTCGCCGCAGCCGCATTCGCCGGTGGCGTTCGGGTTGTGGAACACGAAGCTGGCGTTGAGGCCCTGCCGCTGGAAGTCGATCACCGTGCCCTCGACCATGGCCAGGCTCGCGTCGTCGACGATCAGCGGCAGCCCGTCCACCTCGACCAGCCGGTCGCCCTCGCCGATCGCGTCGGCCAGGTCCACCACGTACGCAAAGCCGGAACAACCGGTGCGCCTGACGCCGAAACGCACGCCGGCCGCCTTCGGCGTGGCGGCCAGGAAGTGGCGCATGCGCTCGTTGGCAGCGGCGGTGATGGTGATGCTCATGATGGCGGATCCAACCTCATACAAGTCGCCCTGAAAGTCGCAGCGCGGGCAACAGCTACATTATCATGCCGGTTTGGCCCTGCGCGCCGTCGCGCACGCGCCGTTCATCATCATTGCGCGCCAGCATGCGGCGCACCCAGCAGGAGTTTCAAACGATGGCCGTGGTCAGTGTGAAGCAGGCTCTTTCCGGCAAGCTCGACGCCGGCAGCACGGTGACCGTGCGCGGCTGGGTGCGCACCCGCCGCGATTCCAAGGCCGGCCTGTCCTTCGTCAATATCACCGACGGCTCCTGCTTCGATCCGATCCAGGCGGTGGTGCCGGCCACCTTGGCCAACTACGACAGCGAGGTGAAGCATCTCACCGCCGGCGCCGGCGTGATCGTCAGCGGCACCCTGGTGGCGTCGCAGGGCAAGGGCCAGGCGTTCGAACTGCAGGCCGACAGCGTGCAGGTCACCGGCTTCGTCGACGACCCGGAGACTTACCCGATCCAGCCCAAGCAGCACACCATGGAATTCCTGCGCGAAGTCGCCCACCTGCGCCCGCGCACCAACCTGTTCGGCGCGGTGACCCGCGTGCGCCACACGATGATGACGGCGATCCACCGCCACCTCACCGAGCAAGGCTTCTTCTGGATCAACACGCCGATCATCACCACCTCGGACGCCGAGGGCGCCGGTGACATGTTCCGGCTGTCCACGCTGGACCTGGCCAACCTGCCGCGCGACGACAAGGGCAGGATCGACTTCCGCAAGGACTTTTTCGGCCGGGAGGCGTTCCTCACCGTGTCCGGCCAGCTCAACGTCGAGGCGTACGCGCTGGCGATGAGCAAGGTCTACACTTTCGGCCCCACCTTCCGCGCGGAGAACTCCAACACTCCGCGCCATCTGGCCGAGTTCTGGATGGTCGAGCCGGAGATCGCATTCGCCGACCTGGCTGCCGATGCGGACTGCGCCGAGGCCTTCCTCAAGGCGATCTTCAAGGCCGTGCTGGACGAGCGGCCGGATGACATGGCGTTCTTTGCCGAGCGCGTGCAACCGGACGCGATCAGCCGGATGGAGGCATTCATCGCCAAGCCGTTCGAACGGATCGACTACACCGATGCGATCGACGATCCTGCAGAAGTCCGGGCAGAAGTTCGAATACCCGGTCGCCTGGGGCATCGACCTGCAGACCGAACACGAACGCTATCTCGCCGAGAAACATATCGGCCGTCCCGTGGTCGTCATGAACTACCCCGAGGCGATCAAGGCGTTCTACATGCGCTTGAACGATGACGAGAAGACGGTTGCGGCGATGGACGTACTGGCACCGGGCATCGGCGAGATCATCGGCGGCAGCCAGCGCGAGGAGCGGCTGGACTACCTCGATCGCCGCATGGTCCAGTTCGGCCTCGATCCCGCGACTTACGGCTGGTATCGCGACCTGCGCCGTTATGGCACGGTACCGCATGCCGGGTTCGGTCTCGGTTTCGAACGCCTGCTGGTCTATATCTGCGGCCTGTCCAACATCCGCGATGCGATTCCCTATCCCCGGGCCGCCGGAACGGCCGAATTCTGAGCAACCCATTCGCCATGTCGCTTCGATTCCCTGCCATCGCCGCCGTACTGGCCATCACCGTCCTGCTTGGCGGCTGCCACACCGCCAAGGCCTTGCTGCCGCCGAATCTGCGACCGCCATCGGAAAATACCGGCGACGCGCTGAAACTGGCCCAGTCGCAGCTGATGCAGGCCACGCCGTGCTGCAGCAGCTTCGCCGACTTCTCCTACCGCAACATGCTGCCCTGGCAGCCGCAGAAGTTCGTGCTGGGCAGCAGCAGCATGGTCGCCAACCTCAACGGCACGCAGAGCTACTTCCTCGCCTTCCGCCTGCCGGCCGACGTGAAACTGCCGTACCAGGTCGCCCTGAAATCGGAATTGAACGGCCGCTGGCTGCACGCCAGCTACCTGTTCGCGCCCACCGTGGTGCTGCTGGACGAAGGCTTCCAGCCGATCCGCTCCGAGGACATCGGGCTGTGCGAGCACATGGGTTGGGGTGACGAGACCACCGGCGCCTTCGGCAGCTTGAAGGTCGACAGCCCGCAGGCACGCTATCTGCTGGTCTACAGCTCTGCCGAGCAGCAATCGGGCAAGACTTACTGGGAACAGTCGCCCGCATCGTTCTCCAGCTCTACCGCCGCATCGCTGAAGATGAACTCCGCCGGCAGCTTCAGCATTCCGCACGGGCCGGACGGCACGCTGTGGATCGGCTTGATGAACAAGACCTACGAAAAGGCCCTCAGCAACGCGATCTGCAAGAAGGCGGCGAAGGGCGACGGGGTGCTCAACACCTTGCGCGGCACGTTGCCGCTACCCTGGAGCAATGGCAGCGACGGCAAGGCCAACCACGCCCGTTCGCCATGATCGTCCTTTATCTTGCCCTGCTGGCGAGCGGCGTTGGCCTGTTCGTGCTGTCGTACGTGGCGCCGTTCCGGGTCGCCACGCTGTTGCGCGGGCGCTACCCGCAACACTGGCAGGTCATCACCACGGCGGCGCAAGGCCGGCTCTCCGGATTCCGCATCTGGGCCAGCATGCAGCAGGTCCTGCGCTCCCCGGCCCTGCCTGCGTTGGGCGATGCTGCAATTGACCGCTGGCGCCTGGTATGGCGCTACAGTCAATGGCTGGGCTGGCTGTGCTGGCTTGCCGCGCTGGCGATGCGGCTGTGGGTGCACTGAAGGGGTACACCATGCAACTGGACTTGGGTGGACGTCACGCGCTGGTCTGCGGCGCCTCGCAGGGCATCGGCCGCGCCAGCGCGATCGAACTGGCCGAACTCGGCGCCAGCGTCACCCTGCTGGCGCGGTCGGCCGACCAACTCAAGCTGGTCGCTGGAAGTCTGCCGCGGACGCATGCCGGGCAGCGGCACGACTGGCGCAGCGTGGACATGCTGGACACCGCCGGCCTGCAGATGGCGGCGGCGGAAATCGCCACCGGGTCTGCGGTGCATATCCTGGTCAACAACAGCGGCGGTCCGCCTGGCGGACCGGCGCACAGCGCGGAACCCGCGGCCTTCGAGACGGCGTTCCGCCAGCACCTGCTGGCCGGCCAGACCCTGTTGCAGGCATTGCTGCCCGGCATGCGCGCCAGCGGTTACGGCCGCATCGTCAACGTGATCTCCACCTCGGTGAAGGAGCCGATCGCAGGACTCGGCGTTTCCAACACCGTGCGCGCCGCCGTCGCCGGTTGGGCCAAGACCCTGTCCAGCGAACTGGCCGGCGACGGGATCACCGTCAACAACGTGCTGCCCGGCTACACCCGCACCAGCCGCCTCCAGAGTTTGCTCACCGCGAAGGCCATCGCGAGCGGCCGCGACGAGGACGCCATCGCACAGGAGCTGATGGCCACGATCCCGGCCCGCCGCTTCGGCGAGGCCAGCGAAGTGGCCGCGGTGATCGCGTTCCTGTGCACCCCGGCCGCCGCCTACGTCAACGGCGTCAGCATCGCGGTGGATGGCGGCCGCACGCGCGCGTTGAGTTGAGCCAAGGCCTGCCCTTCAGGTCGTGCACCTCGTTTCCTGCTTCTCGCTTTTTCACTCGCGTGCCGCACGCGCATACGCCGGCGTCCGGTGCAATTGCGGCACGCTGGTTTTAAGCTTGCACCGATGCCCACCCTGCGCCTAGCCAACCTGATCGATGGTCGCCTGCAGGCGCCTCATCATGATGCCTGGCTGGAGGTGCACGAGCCGGCCACGGGCGCGGTGTTCGCCCACTGCCCCGACTCCGGCGCGGCGGACGTCGCTGCCGCGGTCGCCGCCGCCAGCCGTGCGGCACCCGGCTGGGCCCGCACCCCGATCGAGCAACGCGCATACCTGCTGCAACGGCTGGCCGACTTGGTCGAGGCGCGCCTGGAGGAATTCGCCGCACTGGAATCGCGCGACAGCGGCAAGCCGCTCGGCCTCGCACGCCGGCTCGACATTCCGCGCGCGATCAGCAACCTGCGTTACTTCGCCGCTGCGATCATCGGTTGGGGCAGCGAGGCGCACGCGATGGAGGTCGGCGCCGCGGGCAGCGGTGCGATCAATTACACCTTGCGCCAACCGCTTGGCGTGGTCGGCTGCATCAGCCCCTGGAACCTGCCGCTGTACCTGTTCAGCTGGAAGATCGCGCCGGCGCTTGGCCGCCGGCAACACCGTGGTGGCCAAGCCGTCGGAAGTGACACCGTGTACCGCTGCCCTGCTCGGCGAGTTGAGCATCGAGGCCGGTTTTCCGCCCGGCGTGCTGAACATCGTGCAGGGCCGCGGTCCCAGCGTAGGCCAGGCGATCGTGGAACATCCGGCGGTAGAGGCGATCTCCTTCACCGGCAGCACCGCCACCGGCGCCCACATTGCCAGCGTGGCTGCTGCACAGTTCAAAAAAGTATCGCTGGAAATGGGTGGCAAGAATCCGACAATCGTGTTCGCCGACGCCGACCTTTCCGACGCGAACCTGGACACCATCGTGCGCTCGGGCTTCGCCAACCAGGGCGAGATCTGCCTGTGCGGCTCGCGCCTGCTGGTGCAGCGCTCGATCTATGCAACCTTTCGCGAGCGTTACCTCGCGCGCGTACAGGCGCTGCGCGTCGGCGATCCGGATGACGCCGGCAGCGACCTCGGCGCGATGGTTTCCCAGGCGCATTACGACAAGGTGCTAGGTTGCATCGAACAGGCCCGCGCCGAAGGCGGCCGCGTGCTGTGCGGCGGCGAAGCGATCCGGTTGGCCGGCCGCTGCGCCGATGGCTGGTTCATCGCGCCGACCGTGATCGAAGGCCTGCCGTCCGCGGCGCAGACCAACCAACAGGAAATCTTCGGCCCAGTGGTCAGCCTGATCCCGTTCGAGGACGAGGCCGAAGCCGTGTCGATCGCCAACGACAGTCGCTATGGCCTGGCCGCCTCGCTGTGGACGCAGGACCTGTCCCGCGCGCACCGGCTCGCTGGCCAGCTCGAATTCGGCATCGTGTGGATCAACTGCTGGCTGTTGCGCGACCTGCGCACGCCGTTTGGCGGCGCCAAGCAATCAGGACTCGGCCGCGAAGGCGGCAACGAGGCGCTGCACTTCTTCACCGAGCCGAAAAACATCTGCATTCGTTATTGACGGGAACCAGGATATTGAACAGCCCCCTGCAGGAACTGATCGACAGCAACCGCCGCTGGTCGGCCGCCGTGTGCGCGGAAGACCCCCACTTCTTCGAACGCCTGGCCAAACAGCAGGCGCCGAAATACCTGTGGATCGGCTGCTCCGACTCGCGCGTGCCGGCGACCCAGATCGTCGACCTGCCACCGGGCGAGATCTTCGTGCAGCGCAATGTCGCCAACGTGGTCTCGTACACCGACCTCAACTGCCTCAGCACGGTGCAGTTCGCGGTCGACATTCTCAAGGTCGAGCACATCATCATCGTCGGCCACTACGGTTGCGGCGGCATCCAGGCGGTACTCGACGAGCGCCGGCTCGGCCTGGTCGACAACTGGCTGCGCCATGTCGGCGAGGTGGCGGAAAAGCACTCCGCGATGCTCGCCTCGCTGGATCTGATGCAATTGCGCAACAATCGCCTGTGCGAGCTCAACGCCATCGAACAGGCTTCCAATATCTGCCACACCACGATGGTGATGGACGCCTGGGATCGCGGCCAGAAGTTGTCGGTGCACGCGTGGTGCTACAGCCTCGACAACGGCCATGTGAACGACCTGGACATGCATGTGCACTCGCGCGAATCACTGCCGCCGGCATATCACCATGCAGTGCAGCAGCTGATGCGCACGCCGGAGCGGCGCGGATGAGCAAGGGGATCCGTACCGACGGCGCTCCCGCGCCGGTCGGCGCCTACCCGCACGCGCGACGCGTCGGCGATCTGCTGTTCCTGTCCGGCGTGGGTCCGCGCCAACCCGGCAGTAACGCGATTCCCGGCAACGTGCACGATGGAGACGGCCGGCTGGTCGACTACGACTTCGAAGCGCAATGCCGGCAGGTATTCGCGAACGTGCGCGCGGTGCTGGAGGCGAGCGGCGCAGCATGGACCGACCTGATCGATGTCACCGTGTTCCTCACCGACATGCAACGCGACTTCGCCGTCTACAACAAGCTGTATGCGGAACATTTCGCCGGCATCGACGCCTGCCGCACCACGGTGGGCATCAGTGCGCTGCCGACGCCGATCGCGATCGAACTTAAATGCATCGCCGCCCTGCCGGCGCTGCCACGCTGATTCCCCTGTAACCGCGCGCAGGCAAATGGCGTGCACGAAAAACCCCGCCGGCCCGTACCGGCGGGGCATCGACTCACGACTACACGATCAACCAGCGGACGTTGTCGCCGGAGCCGGGTTTGTGGCGGGAGCCGCGGTCTTGTGGCTCTTGTGATGGGACTTGTGGTGCGCCTTGTGGTGCATGGCCATCTTTGGCGTAGCGTCGGCTGCCGCAGCGGGAGCCGGTGCAGGAGTTTGCTGCGCGGCCGGAGTAGCCGGCTGCGGGGCAGTCGACTGGGCCAGCACGGAACCGGAAAGCGCAACGCCCGCCACAAGCAGGGAAGCGATCAGAAGTTTACGCATCATGATGTCAAGCCTCGGACGATTGATTGGAAGTATCGCGAACCCGGCCGGAACCCGGCGACTCGGGTGGCGCGACGAACCGACGATGCGACGGAAATGGGGTACCAAGGCTGAATGGGACACGCGATTTCCTGCGCGAAAGGCGCCCAGGATGTTGACTTTCATCACGGCCCGACCAATCCGTAATTAGCTGCGATCAGATCAGGCAGGCCCGCAGCATCTGCGCGATCAGGTCCTGCACCGCGGGCGCCCTCGTCTCGTCGTACGCAAAGCTCTGCTCGTCCATGTAATTGAGCTGCGCCAGCTCCAGCTGCACGGCCTCTACGCCAGTCGCGGGCACGCCATAATGACGGGTGATGTAACCACCCTTGAAGCGGCCGTTGACGGCGAAACTGAAGCGCGGCTGGGCCTCCAGACAGGCCTGCAAGCGTGCCTGCAGCGCCGGGCCGCAACTCGTTCCGGCCGCGGTGCCGAGATTGAAATCCGGCAACCGCCCTTCGAACAGCATGGGTACCCGGCTGCGGATCGAATGCCCTTCCCACAGTACCGCCCGGCCATGTTCCGCGCACAGTCTCGCAAGCTCCTGCGTGATGACCTCGTGGTAGGGCCGCCAGTAATCGTTTATCCGCCGTTGAATTTCGATGCCATCCGGCGCGTTGCCATCCGGGTACAACGGCTCACCGTCGAAACCGATCGCCGGCACCAGGCCGGTCTCGCGCTGCCCCGGATACAGCGCGTGGCCGTCGACGGGGCGGTTCAGGTCGATCACGTAGCGCGAAGCCTGCGGCTTCAGCACGCTGGCCCCCAGCGCCCCGGCGAGCGGTTCGTACAACCGGCCAACGTGCCAGTCGGTGTCCGGCGCCCGACGCGCCGCCGGGTGCATTCGCGCCGCAATGTCGGCTGGGATGAAGCTGCCGTCATGCGGCAGGCTGATCAACAGCGGCGCGTGGCCACGCTGCAAGGTGAATGTGGTCATCGACGCATTGTACCCAGTCCGTCGGCGCCCGTTCTTCCAGCGAGGCCGAAAGTGCGGGGAAGCTTGCCTGCCAGGGCATACGCGGGCACGCTAGCCAGGGACCATCCAAGGGGGTTTGGGCATGCCGGCATTGTTCCGTATGGTTTCCATCGCGGTCTGCACGATCGTGCCGCTCGTATCGTCAGCACAGGCCCAGGATTTCAGCCCTGCGGCCATCGAGATGTTCCACGGGCTGAGGCAACAATCCAACGACCTGGCTCGCTATGTCTATCTGGTCAAGACGGTGCCATCGCTTCCTGTCGCCGATCGTCCGCTCGCCATGCAGATGTTCGCCTCGGTCGAGAACGAACTGGGCCTTTACAACGAGGCGCTTCGCGACTTTCCGCTGAAGAGCCATGTTCCGGCAGACACGGCCATTCCTGCGCCGGCACAGTGGCAGGCGGCCGACGCCGTCGACGTCATCGTCCGGCAGGCAGCCGAGCGCCGCATCGTGATGGTCAACGAGGCGCACCATGACGCCCATACCCGACAACTCACGCTGGCCCTGCTGCCTCATCTGCGCGCGCTGGGATTCGACCATTTTGCGGCAGAGGTGTTGCTCGACAAGGACACCAGCCTGATGAACCGGGGGTACCCGACCAACATCAGCGGGAGCGAATACCTGCGTGAGCCATCGTATGGCGATATCGTGCGCACGGCGATCAAGCTGGGCTTCAAGGTCGTGTCCTACGACGTGGACAGCCGCACCATGCAGCAACGCGAAAGCGGGCAAGCCGGCAACCTGTACCGGAAAGTGTTTGCGAAGGACCCTGACGCGCGGCTGTTCGTCCACGCCGGCTATGCACACATCGACAAGGCGAAAGGCCGCCTGGGCAACACCGCGCCGATGGCCATGCAACTGCAGCAGCTGACCGGGATCGAGCCATTGTCGATCGACCAGACCCAATTCCGCGAGCAGGTCCCCAGCGAACCGGACGCATACATGGCACTGGTCAAGAGCTTTACCTCGAAAGGCCCCTTCGTTCTGGTCGATCGAACCACCGGCAAGCCGTGGAGCGCGCATCCGGACCAATACGACGTGAACGTGCTGCTGCCGCCCGCCGCCGGCCAGCGCGCGGTCGAGAGCGGCTATACCCAGCCATCGACGATCGTGCATGACATGGTCCGCAACCAGTCCATGCTGGCGCACTTCGTCAATACGCAGCGCCCGGAGTGGCTCACCCTGCACGACGAGCGCTTCCCGTACGCGATCAGCACGACGCTGTGCCGGGTCACCACGCCCTGCGTCGTCGACGCGCACTACATCGACGAAGGCGCTGACGCCATCGCCGCCGACCGCTACGCGTTCATGCAGGGTGACACCGCAAGCAAGCTGTACCTGCGGCCAGGCAGCTACCGGCTACGCGCATGGGATATCCGCGGCAGAACCCTGTCCGAGCAGGTCATCACGGTCAACAAGCGTTAGGACAACAGGGGCGCCCGCACGGTGCTCGACACGACCCGCTGGCGGTTGCACGGCGTTGGGAAATCGTCGCCTCGAGGCAACCAGTGGCGCATGATTCGGCACGGCCGTGTCGCAACTTCCACGCGATCTGCCGCAACCGGTTGCACGCTGCTCCGGCACGTACGCGGCAGCGGGCTTCAACTGAGGAATCGTGAAGACCGGCGGCCATTCCGCCAGCAATAATCGGCACACAGTCGTGCAAAACGTACAAAAGCAATCGGTAGCCTCAGTAGCAGCCCGCGATGGCGATCCTTGCATGAATCGCGGGCTCCCAGTCTGGATCTGGATAACTCGTGGGGGAAGATGATGCTTCAGCGCCAGTTTGCCGCCACACGGATACTGCTCACACTCGCACTTGTTTGTGTAAGCGCCCATGCCGCCCATGCCGCGCAAAAAAAGCAGCCGTCGAATCTGTTCGAGGAGATGCAGCCGCTGACCGAAGAACTGCACCGTTACGGCTACCTCATCGCAGAAATACCCTCCTTGACCGGTACCGACCAGTTGCTCGCCCAGCAATTGCTGGCATTCTGCGAAAACGAGCTCGGGCTCTACAGCGAGGCAGTCCGCGATTTCCCGTTGCACAACAGCTTGCCAAGGGAACTGGCTCCTCCGGAAGCCAAAACCTGGATGGCCGTGGACGGGGTCGATGCCATCGTCGCGCTGGCCGCCAATCGCCGCATCGTGATGGTGAATGAGGCACACCACGATGGGCACACTCGTGAGCTGACCTTGATGCTGCTTCCCCGCTTGCGCGCCGCGGGTTTCACGTACTTCGCCGCCGAGGCCCTCGACAGGCGGGATGCGTCACTCATGAAACGCGGCTACCCGGTAACCACCAGCGGCAGCGAATATCTTCACGAGCCGTTGTATGGCGACATCGTGCGCGAAGCCATCAAGCTGGGCTACGTCATCGTGCCCTACGAGGCTGACGACCCCTCCCCGCAGGGTCGCGAGAACGGCCAGGCCAGGAACCTGTATGACCAGGTCCTTGCACGGGACCCCAACGCAAAGCTGTTTGTGCATGCCGGCTATGCGCATATCGACAAGAAGCGCGGCCGAATCGGTTCAACCACGCCGATGGCGATGCAATTGAGCAAGCTCAGCGGCATCGATCCGCTGTCCATCGACCAGACCGACGTCCGTGAGGCAAGCCCCGAAAGCGAAGTTCTGGCGTATCGCGCGTTCAAGCAGGCCCTGCAGAGATTCGAGACGCTCACGGAAACGTTCCGGCAACCAGCCAGCTCGAAAGGTCCCGGAGATGTCCCCGCACGCCCGGTGACCAGCGTCTACGCCCGAATTGTTGCCACTTTTCGCCCGACCCGACCGATCGCCCTGCTGCGGATCGACGACCAGGCGCCATGGAGTGCCCGACCCGGAATGTACGACCTCAACATCATCCTGCCACCGGCCAATCCGGTCGCCTCCGACTACGCGCAAGGGCCGCTCTGGCTGACCCTCGACGGCAAGAAACACGCCGTACTGCCGCCTGCCAATCGTGGTCATCGGCCCGACTGGCTCGCGCTCGATGGCCAACGCGTTGCCGTGCCCGTCGACAGCGGATCCTGCGCGCAGAAATTTCCATGCCTGGTCGAGGCGCGTTACGCCGCCGAGTCGGCCGACGCCATTGCCGCCGATCGCTATCTCTTTCTGCGCGAGGCGAAGAACGTCCTTTACTTGCGCCCTGGCGCTTACCGGCTTCGCAGCGCCGGCCCCGATGGACAGACCGTGAACGAGCACGCCATCGCGGTCGCCAGCCCTGAATCGACACCCTCCTTCCTAGGTTGCACAAGCGCCCTTCTCCGTTGCCCGGCAGGATCGACAGGAATCATGCTGAGAAATTGAGTTCAAAACATTAAAGAATCAATTGATTTGCATGTGAATTATTGAATTGATAACCTCGCCGCATCGCATGCCGAGGTTGTACTCGTGGGTTCGCAGTCTATCGCCTCATCCGCCAGATCGGGCGCGCTGCCGCGGCGCGCTCGATTGATGGTGCCGGTTCTTGCCATGGCCGTGCTGGCCGCCTGTTCCGGCAATCCGCACCGCTCTCAATCCACTTACAAATCGTCCCACTCCGCACTCGCCGACCTGCCGGCACGGGCGCCGTCTGCAGCCCGTGCCGGCGAAGCGAACGACATCCTGTTCCGCGCGATCGGGCTGGTCGGCACGCCGTATCACTGGGGCGGCAATACCCCCGCCGGCGGCTTCGACTGCAGCGGGTTGGTCGATTACATCTATCGCACCGCCGCGGACATCAGGTTACCGCGCACCTCGCACGACATGGCCTCGATGGATGCCCCCAAAGTGCGCAAGATGACCCAGCTGGCAAGCGGCGACCTGGTGTTCTTCGACATCGGCGGTGCGATCAGCCATGTCGGCGTATACGTCGGCAAGGGCCGCTTCGTGCATGCACCGAACAACGGCGGCACGGTACGGCTGGACGATATCGACGGGCCGTACTGGGGCAACCACTTCGCGTATGGAAGGCGGGTGCTGGATTGAGGAGCGCTGCGGACGCTTCGTCTGGCGGAGTGGGAAACGGAGCGGATCCGGGGCGACCCTGAACTCACCCATCCAACTCTCCCCACGGGAGAGGGCAACCGAAACGGCGCCCGAGGGCGCCGTTTGTTTTACTGGATGAAGCGCACTTTCAGTGCGCTTCGGCGCCGGGCGCGTGGGCGTGGCCATGGGCGATCTCTTCCTCGGTGGCGTCGCGCACTTCGCCGATGGCCACGTCAAAATGCAGGGCCTTGCCCGCCATCGGGTGGTTCAGGTCGATGTCGATCGCGCTCATGCCGACCTTGTGCACGGTCACCGCGCGCTGGCCGCCCTGTTTCAGCTGCAGCACGGTGGTCATGCCCGGCTTGAGCCGGTTCGCCTGCGGAAAGTACTTCTTCGACATGCGCTGGATCTGGCCTTCCTGGCGCTCGCCGTAGCCGTCGGCCGGCGCCACGTCCACGCTCAGCGTCTCGCCGGCTTCGTGACCTTCCAGCGCCGTTTCCAGGCCCGGGATCAGCTGGCCGTGGCCAAGCAGGATCCACAGCTGCTCGTCGCGATCGTGCGAGCTCTCAACCTTTTCGCCATCCACCGTCAGGGTGTAGTGGATTGCGATGACCTTGTCCTTGCCAGCCTTCATTGCCTGTCTCGTCGATGGGATCAAACGGCGGATTCTAGCAGTAGCCCGATCGGCTAGGACTCACGATGGCCGAAGCCCACGCCACGCGCCTCTGGCCCCAGCCACAGCAGCAACGCCAGCAGCAGCGCCACCAGCACCATCCACAGCGCCATCGCAAATGCGAAATCGCCACCATGCCGCTGTGCCACCCAGGTCTGCGCGGTCGCGGTGACCGCCGCCAACAGGTTGCCCATCTGGTAGGCAAACCCCGGCAGGGTGCCGCGCACCGCTGCCGGCGACAACTCGTTCAGGTGGGTCGGCACCACGCCCCAGGCACCCTGCACCATCACCTGGATCAAGAACGCGCCCAGGCCCAGCAGGAGCAGCGAACCGCCGTACATCCACAGCGGAATCACCGGTATCGCCAGCAGCGCGGCGATCATCATCGCCCGGCGGCGGCCGATCCGCTCCGACAATGCGCCGAAATACAGGCCGCCCACCAGCGCACCGAGATTCAGCAGCGCCACCAGCACGAAGGCCATGGCGGAGCCGGTGGGCAGGTGCAGGTTCACCTCTTCGAAGGTGTGGTACATGTCCTGCGAGCCGTGGCTGAACATGTTGAATGCCATCATCAGCAGCATCAGGTAGACCGCCAGCCTCCAGTGCCCGCGCATGGCCTCTCGCAGGCCCGGCCGCTTCGCCGCCTGCGCACCTTCCCTCCAGACTGCCGACTCCGGCACCTTGCGGCGGATGTACAACACCAGCAACGCCGGGACCGCACCGACCACGAACAGGCCGCGCCAGCCGATGTGGTCGACCAGCAGCCAGTTCGCCAGGGCGGCGAGGAAGAAGCCGCACGGATAACCGCTCTGCAGCAGACCCGACACCGCACCGCGGGCCTTCGCCGGGATCGATTCCATCGCCAGCGACGCGCCGATGCCCCATTCGCCGCCCATCGCGACGCCAAACAGGAAGCGCAGCACCAGCAAGGCGGTCAGCGACGAGGCGAATGCCGTGGCCAGCTCGAACAGCGAGAACAGGATCACGTCGAGCATCAGGATCGGCCGTCGCCCGAAGCGATCGGCCAGCCGCCCGAACAACAGGGCGCCCAGCGGCCGCGCCGCCAGGGTCAGGAACAGCGCGTAGGTGATCTGGGCCGTACCCACCTGGAACTCTTTCGCGACCGTGACGATGACGAAGGTGAGCAGGAAATAGTCGAACGCATCCAGCATCCAGCCCAGGAAACTGGCCAGCACCGTGTGCCGCTGGACGCCATCGAGTTCACGCAGAGGTGCAAACAGCGACATCGGCCTCTCCCGGCAGGTTGTTGAAAAGGGGCTGTCCCGCCCTTTTTCAACGCGCCAGATCCGGCACAGGTCCGTATCTGGCCACGCGGAATCCCGCACTCGACGTGCCTGATTCGCGGCGAGTCATCCTTGGCCCGCATCAGCGGGGCATTCATCAACACCCTGCTGATGCGGGACGTCACGCACAAGGCGCGTCGGTGACGATGGTACTAGCGCACCCGATGGCCTAGGCTGCCGCCATCGCCGAACGCCGGGATCCGGATGGACCGCCGCAGTCGCCACCGCATTGCCCACCTGTACGAAAGTCGCCTGCAGCGCGGCTACGTCCTGGGCAAGCTGGCCGGCGATCCGGTCTACGCCGCCACTGCCGCGCTGGTGGCCGGCACGGCGTTGCCATTGCTCGACATCGGCTGTGGCATCGGCCTGCTCGGGCTGTACCTGCACGCACTGGGCCACGCCCAGCCCTACCTCGGACTGGATCACGACCCGCGCAAGATCGCCGCCGGTCAACAGGCCGTGCAGCGGGCCGGGCTCGATGCGCTGATAAGTCTGCGCCATGCCGATGTGGCCGCGTCGCCGCCGATGCACGGCCACGTCACGCTGCTCGACGTGCTGCACTACCTGCCTGCCGCACGCCAGCCTGCGTTGCTATGGGAGGCCGCCCGGCACCTGGCGCCCGATGGCTGCCTGGTCATCCGCAACGTGCTGCGCGAGCCGAACTGGCGCTTTCATGCCACCCGCGTCGAGGAGTTCTTCCTGCGCACCTCCGGCTGGATTCCTGGAGGTGCGCAGCACTATCCGAGCGCCAGCGAAGTGCGTGCGCCCCTGGAAGACGCCGGGCTCGAGGTGCGCATCGAGCCACTGCGCGGATGCACGCCGTTCAACAGTTATCTGATCGTGGCGCGGCCGCATTGCTGAGGCGAGTGCGGCCTACCGTTCCAGCGCGGCATTCCGCAAACGCACGCGGCGATGACGGATCGGCTATACTCGGCCACGCATTCATCTCCATGAGTGCTGCGACACACCGTCGCCCCCTTCCCTTAGTTTGCAACACGGTATGAACACTCCGGGTTGCTCAGGAGTGTTACATGTCTTTCGATTCGCTGGGCCTTGCGCCCGCGTTGCTGCGCGCGCTCGCCGATTACGGCTACACCACGCCCACCCCGATCCAGGCCGCCGCGATTCCGCCCGCGCTGGAAGGCCACGACCTGCTCGCCGCCGCCCAGACCGGCACCGGCAAGACCGCTGCTTTCGCGCTGCCGCTGCTGCAGAAGCTCTCGACCAGCGGCCAGACCATGACCCGCCGCCCCCGCGCGCTGGTGCTCACCCCTACCCGCGAGCTGGCCGCCCAGGTGCATGAAAACCTTCGCGACTACGCCAAGCACATCCAAGTCAGCGCCACCACCATTTTCGGCGGCGTGAGCATGGGTCCGCAGATCAACGCGCTGCGCCGCGGCGTGGACGTCGTCATCGCCACCCCCGGGCGGCTGATGGACCACATGCAGCAGCGCACGCTGGATCTGTCCGCGGTGGAAACGCTGGTGCTGGACGAAGCCGACCGCATGCTCGACATGGGCTTCCTGCCGGCGCTGAAGCGGATCCTCGCCGCGCTGCCAAAGAAGCGCCAGACCCTTTTGTTCTCCGCCACCTTCGCGCCGGCAATCAAGGCGCTGGCGCTGGACTTCATGCACAACCCGCGCGAGATCTCGGTCTCCGCACCGAACACCGTCACCACCCTGGTCAGCCACCAGGTGCATCCGATCGACGCCTCGCGCAAGCGCGACCTGCTGCTGCACGTGCTGTCGCAGGACAGCCGCCGCCAGAGCCTGGTATTCAGCCGTACCAAGCACGGCGCCGACAAGCTGGTCACCTTCCTCAATGCCTCCGGCTTGCGCACTGCCGCTATCCACGGCAACAAGAGCCAGAACGCACGCACCCGTGCCCTCAGCGATTTCAAGAGCGGCCGCGTCACGGTTCTGGTTGCCACCGACATCGCCGCGCGTGGCATCGACATCGAGCAGCTGCCGATCGTGATCAACTTCGACCTGCCGTCGGTAGCCGAGGATTACGTGCACCGGATCGGCCGCACCGGCCGTGCGGGCATGGAAGGTCTCGCGCTGTCCCTGGTCAGCCATGACGAAAGCGGCCTGCTGCACGACATCCGCAAGCTGCTGAAGCAGGACATCGCGATCACGCCGGTGGCCGGTTACGAGCCGTCTGCCCCGCTGCGGCTGGATGCCGGTGCGCCGCGGCCGAAGCAGGGTGGCGGCGGTCAGCGTCAGCCGCGTGCGCCGCGACAGGGCAAGACCGCCGGCGCGGCGCGACCGAACGGCTACGCGCCGCAGGGCCGCGGCGACCACGCCGCCGGCAACCAGCGCCGCCGCTCGAGCCATCGCCCGGCCGCCAAGGCCTGAGCGATTGCCTGAGCGATCAGCCCAGTGAACCCGACGTGGCGGCCATCAGGCCGCCACGTTCGTTTCGGGTACCCGGGAGTTCACAACAAGCCCAGCGCCGCCGCGTGATGGCGCAGGTGGTCGTCGATGAAACTGGTGATGAACCAGTAGCTGTGGTCGTAACCAGCCTGCCGGCGCAACAGCAACGGCTGCCCCGCTTCGGCGCAGGCCTGGTCGAACAGCTCGGGTTTCAGCTGGACTTCGAGGAACGGGTCAGCCTCGCCCTGGTCGATCAGGATCGTGCCGCCGAAGGCCTGCCGCCGCACCAGTTCGCAGGCGTCGTAGTCGGCCCAGGCGTCCGCATCGTCACCGAGGTAGCGTGGCAGCGCCTTCCTGCCCCACGGCACCTGGCTGGGCGCCACGATCGGCGCGAACGCGGACACCGAGCGGTAGCGCTGCGGGTGTTTCAGGGCGATCGTCAGTGCGCCATGGCCACCCATCGAATGGCCGCAGATGCCGCTCAGCGCCGTATCCACCGGAAACTGCGCGCCGATCAGCGCAGGCAACTCGTCCGCCACGTAGCTGTGCATGCGGAAGCGCGACGACCACGGCGCCGCTGTGGCGTCGACGTAGAAGCCCGCGCCCTCGCCGAACTCCCAGTCGCCGGTGGCCCCTTCGATGCCGGTGTCGCGCGGGCTGGTATCGGGCATCACCAGCACCAGGCCCAGTTCGGCCGCCAGCCGCTGCGCCCCCGCCTTGATCGTGGCGGTTTCCTCGGTGCAGGTCAGCCCGGCCAGGAAATACAGCACCGGGCAAGGCTGCCGGGTGGCCTGCGGCGGCTGGTAGACGGCAAACCGCATCGGGCCGGCGCAGGCCTCCGAGTGGTGGCGGTAAACGCCCTGGACGCCGCCGTGCAGGCGCTGTTCGGAGATCGTTTCGAGCATACCCATCGTGTTCCTCTTCCACAGGCAAAGGCAGCGTCGAGCATAACCGCGCGGCCGTCACTTTCGCGTTCAGCAAGAACTGCCACGCGCAACCGTGGAGACTGGTAGAATCCACGACCTGCGCGTCGCATTCCCGACGCTGCCTTCTGTTTCGAGGTTCCCATGTCATCCCCCGTTTCCGACCACGCCCCGGTTCCGTCCGGTTTCGGCGCACTCGCGCTGCATCCCGACGTTCTGCGCGTGCTGGCCGATGTCGGCTACGAGTCGCCCTCGCCGATCCAGGCCGCGACCATCCCGCCGCTGCTGGAAGGCCGCGACGTGCTCGGCCAGGCGCAGACCGGCACCGGCAAGACCGCCGCGTTCGCGCTGCCGATCCTGTCGCGGATCAGCCCGCGCGCCGGCAAGCCGCAGGCGCTGGTGCTGGCGCCCACGCGCGAACTGGCGATCCAGGTGGCCGAGGCCTTCCAGCGCTACGCCGCGCACATCCCCGGCTTCCAGGTGCTGCCGATCTACGGCGGCCAGAGCTACGGCCCGCAGCTGCATTCGCTGAAGCGCGGCGTGCACGTCGTGGTCGGCACGCCGGGCCGCGTGATCGATCACCTGGACAAGGGCACGCTGGATCTGTCCGAGCTGAAGTACCTGGTGCTCGACGAAGCCGACGAAATGCTGCGCATGGGCTTCATCGACGACGTCGAGAAGGTGCTGCAGGCAACCCCGCCGGAGCGCCAGGTCGCGCTGTTCTCGGCGACCATGCCGACGGCGATCCGCAAGATCGCGCAGCGCCACCTGAAGGACCCGGTCGAGGTCACGATCAAGTCCACCACCACCACCGCGGCGAACATCCGCCAGCGCTACTGGTTCGTCAGCGGCATGCACAAGCTCGATGCGCTGACGCGCATCCTCGAGGCCGAGCCGTTCGACGCGATGATCATCTTCGCGCGCACCAAGCAGGCCACCGAGGAACTCGCCGGGAAGCTGCAGGCGCGCGGCCTGGCCGCCGCCGCGATCAACGGCGACATTGCCCAGGCGCAGCGCGAGCGGGTGATCCAGCAGCTGAAGGACGGCAAGCTCGACATCCTGGTCGCCACCGACGTGGCCGCGCGCGGCCTCGACGTGGAGCGCATCAGCCACGTGCTGAACTACGACATCCCGTACGACACCGAAAGCTACGTGCACCGCATCGGCCGCACCGGCCGCGCCGGGCGCAGCGGCGAGGCGATCCTGTTCGTCAGCCCGCGCGAGCGCGGCATGCTGCACGCGATCGAGCGCGCCACGCGCCAGCCGATCGAGCAGATGCAGCTGCCGTCGGTCGAGGTGGTCAACGACGTGCGCATCGGCAAGTTCAAGCAGCGCATCAGCGACATGCTGGCGCACGGCGAGCTGGGCCAGTTCCAGCAGCTGATCGAGCAGTACGAGCAGGAGCACAACGTGCCGGCGGTCGAGATCGCCGCGGCGCTGGCGCGCATCGCCCAGGGCGACCAGCCGCTGCTGCTGGCGCCGCCGCCGAAGCGCGAGAAGCATGAGCCGCGCCGCGCGCGAACACAACGCCGCGCGAACGCGACGCGTGCCACGCCGCACGCCGCCGCGACGCAGCAAGCCGCGCGCCCACGAGAGCGCGCCGCCGCGCGAGGTCGGCCATCGCCCGGTGCGCGCGCACGCCACCGAGGAAGGCAAGCGCACCTACCGCATCGAGGTCGGCCACGAGCACGGCGTGAAGCCGGGCAACATCGTCGGCGCGATCGCCAACGAGGCCGGCCTGGACAGCCAGTTCATCGGCCGCCTCAGCATCCGCGACCACTACAGCCTGATCGACCTGCCCGATGGCATGCCGACGGAAGTGTTCGAGCACCTGAAGAAAGTGTGGGTGGTGCAGCAGCAGCTGCGCATCCACGAGTGGGACGGCAGCGACACCGGCACCAGCGCCCCGCCGGCGCACAAACCGGGCGGGTTCAAGAAGCCCGCCGGCTTCAAGCCTCGGCCCGGCGGAGCCAAGCCGCCGCGGCGCAAGTAGGCGCATTCCGTCGCGCCGCTCGATAAGCGGTGGCGCGACGACGTAACATCGATGGAACCGCCCTGCTGCGAATCCACCGCATGCCCAGCCCCACCGTCGAATACCGCCAGCCCGGTGCCGGGCCACGACTCGACGGACTCACGCCGGCTGCGTTGCAGCAACTGCAGGTGGCGGCACATGCGATCCGTGACGGTGCCTGCGTTGTCGCCGCGCAGGCACTGGACGCCGTCCTCGCGACGTCGCCTGGGCATCCCGAGGCGTTGCGCCTCCACGCCATCCTGCACGCCCGCGCGCACCGCCACGCCGAAGCGGAGGCGGCATTGCAACAAGCCATTGCGCAATGGCCCGACTACGCGCTGGCCCATTCCGACCTGGGCAACGTGCAGCAGTCCGCCGGCGAACTGGACGCGGCCTTCGCCAGCTGGCGGCAGGCCTGCATGCTGGCGCCGCAGGCGCCGATGCCATGGTTCAACCTCGGCCGCAACCTGCAGCTGCACGGCGACACCGCGGCGGCGATCGAGGCGCTGCAGCAGGCCCACGCGCTGGCACCGGGTTTCCTGCCCGCATTGATCCTGCTCGGCGACGCGCTGGTGCATGCCGGTCGTTTCGACGAGGCCGACACGCGCTACCGCGCCGCGCTGCGCGCTTGCATCCGGCCTGCGGCGACGCCTGGCGCGGGCTGGCGAACATCAAGACGCGACCGCTGTCCGGGCGCGATCGCGAGCAACTGGCGGCAGCGCTGCGCCAGCCCGACGTCGAGCCGGGCGACCGAATCGCGATGGGTTTCGCGCTCGGCAAGGTGTGCGAGGACCAGGGCGATTACCCGCAGGCCTTCGCCGCGTTGAACGCAGGCCAACGCCGAACTGCGCCGGCTCCATCCATGGAACGCCGGCGCGTTCCATGCGCACGTCGAGGCCCTGCTCGCCGCCTCGGCCAGACTGCCCGCACCGGCGGACCCCACCCTCGGCCACGAGGTGATCTTCATCGTCGGCCTGCCGCGCTCCGGTTCCACCCTGTTCGAGCAGATCCTCGCCGCCCACCCCGACGTCGAAGGCGCCAGCGAACTGTCCGATCTGGACCAGGTGCTGGTCGAGGAATCCGCACGGCGGCGCCAGCCGCTGCTGCAATGGCTCGTGCGCGGCGACGGCCGACGACTGGCAGCGGCTCGGTCGCCGTTACCTGGAACTCACCGCACGCTGGCGCCGGCACAAGCCGCGGCATACCGACAAGCTGCCGTCGAACTGGCTGCTCGGCGGCGTGCTGGGCGCGATGCTGCCCGGCGCGCGCATCGTCGATGCACGGCGCGACGCGCTGGAGGCCGGCTGGTCCTGCTACAAGCAGCAGTTCTACCGGTTGCCGCATTTCGCCTGCACGCTGACCGACATCGCCGCCTATATCCGCGACTACGAACGGATCATGGCCGTGTGGCAGGCCGCCGAGCCGCAGCGCATCCGCATCCAGCGCTACGAGGCGCTGCTGGCCGAACCCGAGGGCGAGATCCGCGCGCTGCTGAGCGTTCTGCGGGTTGCCGTTCGATCCGGCCTGCCTCGACTACCACCATCGCGAAACGCAGCGTGCGCACCGCCAGCGCGGCGCAGGTGCGCCAGCCGCTGCAACGCGATACCGCACGCGCCGGGCACTACGGCTCGCTGCTCGATCCCCTACGCTTCGGCCTGGGGCTGCCGACGATCGGCTGATCGCAGCGCGATCGTGCGCCGTCGGCAACGCATCGTTTCCGTCGGCGATGCTGCAAACCGTCGATGTCCGGCCCCATCATTGCGGAATGGATTCCCTGCGGAGCAAACTGCCATGACCACCCTGCCCAGCCTGTACATCTCGCACGGTTCGCCGATGACCGCGCTGCAGCCCGGCCTCACCGGCCAGCGGCTGGCCGAGCTGGCCGCCGCGCTGCCGCGCCCCAAGGCGATCGTGATGGCCAGCGCGCACTGGTTGTCGCGCCGGCCGCAGGTCGGAGCGCGGCGCCGCAACCGGACACCATCCACGACTTCGGCGGCTTTCCCGCGCCGCTGTATCAGCTGCGCTATCCCGCACCCGGCGCGCCGGACGCTGGCCGAACGCGTCGTGCAGTTTGCTGGACCAGGCCAACCTGGCGCCGGTCATCGACTCCCGCTCGCGGTCTCGACCACGGCGCGTGGGTGCCGTTGCGCCTGCTGTATCCGGACGCCGACATTCCGGTGGTGCCGGTCTCGATCCAGCCCGAACTCGGCCCCACGCACCAGTACGCGCTGGGTCAGGCACTGGCGCCGCTGCGCGACGAAGGCGTGCTGGTGATCGGCTCGGGCAGCATCACCCACAACCTGCACGACTTCGCTGCCGGCTACAGCGACCAGCGGCAGGCTCCGTACGTGAAGCCGTTCATCGAGTGGATCGAGCAGAAGCTCGCCGCCGGCGACATCGACGCCTTGCTCGACTACCGTCGCCAGGCGCCGTTCGCCGAGCGCGCGCATCCCACCGACGAACACCTGCTGCCGCTGTTCGTGGCGCTCGGCGCCGCCGGCGCCAACGCCCGGGCGCAACGGATCGACGCCGGCATCGACATGGGCTTCCTGGCGATGGACATCTATCGCTTCGACGGTTCGACCTGACTCGCCGCCCGCTTACTGCACGATGATCGTGCCGATCATCATCGGATGGATCGAACAGTAGTAGGCATAGGTGCCCGGCTTGGAAAACGTCACGGCGTAGGAGTCACTGGTATCCAGCCCCTTCGAGGAAGCGAACAGCGAACCGGCACTGGTGATCACGTGCGGCTCCTCGTCCTGGTTGGTCCATACCACACGGGTACCCGCTGGCACCGTCAGCGTCGCGGGTGCGAAGGCGAAGTTGCGTATCTCGATCTGCTGCGTCTGCACCTTTGTCGAGGCCAGATGCACTCGCCGCCATGGCGGCAGGCGATGCCACGATGCCATGGCACAGCGCGCCCATCACCAGCAGCGTCGCAGGGATGCCAACGCGGCATGTGCGGTCGTGCAAATCCATGGGCAATCGCTTTCATGACAGCACCTCCTCGGTCACCGCGAGGGCCTGCCTGCCCTGCACGTGGCGCACATCGCGGATACCGAGATAGCGATGCAGTGCACCAGGCGCCACCCCCTTCATGGGTCCGGGGCCGGACCCGACGCCCGGTGCCGGCTGCGGATAGGCAGTCGAGCGTGCCGTGTAGAACGTGATGTTGCCTTCCACCTTCTGCTGGATCTGGTGGATATGACCATTGAGTACGCTGACCGAACCAAACCGTCGCAGATAAGACATCGCCTCGGCACTATCGTCCGTGCCCCAGCCCCACGGCGGGTACAGCGGCCACAGCGGCATGTGCGCAAACACCACCAGCGGCGTTTCAGCGGATAGCCCGGCGAGATCCTTTTTCAGCCAGGCCAGCTGCTCCGCTCCCAGCGAACCCAGCCCGCCGGCCTTGAGGTTGAGCACGTTGATCAGGCCGACGAAGTGCACGCCGCGATGGTCGAAGCTGTACCAGCCGCCGGCTTGCTGGCGTTCGCCGAAGCGGCGAAAGAATTCGGCACCGTTGTCGCCGATCACGTCGTGCTCGCCCGGCACGTAGAACACCTTGCGGGCATGCGACTCCTGCATCACGCCGGCCAGCGTGTCGAACTCCTCCGGCTTCGACAGATGCGTGAGATCGCCGGTGTGCAGCAGAAAGTCCGGACGCGCGGCCTGCGCATTGACCAGCGCCACCGAGGCACGCAGCGTACCGACCACGTCCATGTTCGGCTCCTTGTGGAAACCGATGTGGGAATCGCTGATCTGCGCAAAGCTGAAGCTGGCGTCCGCCATGGATGCCGTCGCCGCGCCATCACCCAGCGGGCTGGGCGCGCAGCACGCCGCCCTTCATCAGCCAGAGCGTGCCGGCCCCGGCCCAGGCCATGCATTTGAGGAACTGGCGCCGGCCGCCGGCTTCGTTGTCGTGATTGTCTTGCATGATGAACACTCCGCAGGGTGAATGGTCGAACGGCCACGGCCGGGAATCGGGTGGCCGTGGATACCTGGGCTCCCTCTCCCTGCATTACCGATCGCCTGGCTCGCCTATTCCCGCTTTCGCGCGGCGGGAATAAAGTCGAGTCAGTCGAGGTAATCCCTTTCATGCCTGCCGATTTGCACGTCATCCCGCCAAGCCCGGACAGCGTCCGCAGCGCACGCTTCGAGGCGCTCGTGCTGCCGTGCCTCGACGCGGCCTACAACCTCGCGCGCTGGCTCGCGCGCAACGATGCGGATGCGCAGGATGTGGTGCAGGAAGCGATGCTGCGGGCGCTGCGCTATTTCGACAGCTTCCACGGCAGCGACGCGCGGGTCTGGCTGCTCGCCATCGTGCGCAACACCTACTACACGCTGTGCATGAAGACCCCGCCCGACAGCCTGCGCGAATCGCTGGACGAAGACTGCTCATCCACTGGTCGATGATGGCCCTTCACCGGAAGCCCTGACCTTGCTGGCGGTGGATGTCGGCACCCTGCAGCTCGCGCTGGAACGCCTGCCGCCTCCGCTGCGCGAAGTGCTCGTGCTGCGCGAGCTGGAAGAATGCTCCTACAAGGAAATCGCCGCGATCACCGAACAGAAAATCGGCACCGTCATGTCCCGGCTCGCCCGCGCGCGCGAACGCCTGAAGAACGAGCTGACCTGCCGCCCCAAGGAGGTACGTCGCCATGACCTGTGATGACACCAGGCTGCTGATGCACGCCTATCTCGACGACGAACTGGACGCTGCGCAGAGCGCGGCCATGGCCCGGCACCTGCAGGGCTGCGCTGCATGCGCGGCCAGCTATGGCATCCATGGCCGGCTGCGCAAGGCGCTGGCGCAACCAGGTCTGTACCATCGCGCACCGGACGCGTTGCGCGAACGCTGGAGTCCTGCGCAACCCGTGGCGAAGAGCCCGTGTCCTCCCGGCCCCGGCGCGCGCCGCTCGCCTACGCGATGGCCGCCGGTTTCGCCGGCGCGCTGCTGCTCACCAGCCCGGCCTGGATCACTGCCTTGCGGCAGCACGACACGGACAGCAATCCGGTCGTGGCCGAGGCCATCTCCAGCCACATCCGCTCGCTGCAGGCGCAGCACCTGATGGACGTGGTGTCGACCGACCAGCACACGGTGAAACCATGGTTCGAAGGCAAGCTCGATTTCTCGCCGCGCGTGAAGGACCTGGCCGGTGAAGGGTTCCCGTTGATCGGTGGCCGTCTCGATGCAATCGAAGGGCGCAGTGTCGCCGCCCTGATCTACAAGCGGCACCTGCACGTGATCAACCTCTATCAGTGGCCGGCGGATTCTTCGGCGACGGCGCCATCCGAAGTGCAGCGCCACGGTTACACCGTCATTCGCTGGACAGCCGAAGGCATGTGCTACGTCGCCATCTCCGACGTCAGCGCCGGCGATCTGAAGCAGTTCGTGCTCGCCTTCCAGAACGATGCAGGTATACCGGTCGCGAATCCACCGCGATAACGCTCAGGCGCTCTGCGGCAGCGGCGGTTCGCCGGCGTCGAATGGGTCGAGCCAGTCCTCCGGCGTGAGTAGCGGGAAGGCCATGCGCGAGGCGCGCCTTGTCGCACTGCGGGCTGATCGCGTCGGACTCCCACGACGGCTGCACCTCGCGGCAGACCGACGGCCGCTGCGGGTAGATGCCGCAATGCGCCGCCTCGCCCACCGTGCCCTGCAATGCCACGCAGCGCGGTTGCGCGGCGTTGGTGCCGCGCATCGCCAGCGCGGTGCGGATCGAGCTTTTCGGTCAGCTCCGGCGGCACCTTGCCACCGAGGAAGGCGTCCGTCTCCGACCAATGAAACGCCACGCGAAAGAACGCGCAGCAGGCACCACAACGCAGGCAGGGATGTTCCATCGAACCCATCGAGAGCGCCCCCGAGGCGCGCAGCACGCAGATTCTAGAGCGTGGAAGGTGGGCTGCGCAGCTGTCGGCGAGACCTACCTTCCCGTCTTTCCCTGCCGAGCAGGGAAGCAGAGTGGAATGCTGGCAACCGCTGCATGGTTGCCGCGCCTGATGGCCTATGGCTCACCCGCGAAGGTGTTGCACTGGGCGATGTCGCCACCGGCGAAGCCGGCCTTGAACCACTTCACCCGCTGCGCCGAGGTGCCGTGGGTGAAGGTATCCGGGCGCACGCGGCCCTGCGCCTGCTGCTGCAAGGTGTCGTCGCCGATGTGGCTGGCCGCATTGAGCGCCGACTCGATGTCGCCCGGCTGCAGCCATTGCAGATCCTGCTGGCTGTGATTCGCCCACACGCCCGCGTAGCAGTCCGCCTGCAGTTCCTGCCGCACCGACAAGCCATCGGCACCGTCCATCGGCGCACCGCGACGACGCGCCTGGTCGACCTTGTCGAACACGCCGGTCAGCTTCTGCACGTGATGGCCGACCTCGTGCGCGATCACGTAGGCGCGGGCGAAATCGCCGGAAGAGTGCAGCTCGTCCTGCAACTGCTGGAAGAACGCCACGTCCAGGTACACCTTCTGGTCGCCCGGGCAATAGAACGGGCCGACCGCCGTGGTGGCGCCGCCGCAGGCCGTGTTCACGCCACCGCTGAACAGGTGCAGCTTGGGATCCACATAGGTCGCCGCCGTGCGCCTGGAAGATCTCGCCCCAGGTCTGCTCGGTCGAATGCAGGATCGCGCTGACGAAGGCCTGTTGCTCGGAGTCGACCTGGGCCGGCACGCCTTGCGTGGCCGCGCCGGGCTGGGCGCCCCCCTGATCCAGCAGCGCCAGCGGGTTCTTGAAGAAGATCCAGCCCAGCAGCGCCAGCACGATCAGGCCACCCAGGCCCATGCGGCCGCCGCCGAAAGCGCGGACCACCGCCACCGTCGCCGCTGTCGACTTCCACGTTGCTGCTGCTGCCGCCTTTTCGCCAGTCCATAGGAAACCCTCGTTGACCGATGCGTGCGCCCGCTTCCGCGTGGCGAAGATAGCGCGCCGACCGGGGTGACGCCACGGCGTGCGCTACCGCTAAAGTAGGTGACCTACTGTGAGGATTTCAGCATGACCCACCTGCCCGCCCTGGTCACCCTGCTTGCCGTGCTGTTGCTGTTCGGCACCATGTGGGCCGTCGGCCACGCCCGCGGCAAGTACGGCGTCAAGGCGCCGGCCACCAGTGGCGATCCGGCGTTCGAGCGCGCCTACCGGGTGCAGATGAACACCCTGGAAAGCACGGTGATGTTCCTGCCCACGCTGTGGCTGGCGGCGAACTACGGTTTCAGCGGCTGGGCCGGAGTGGCCGGGCTGGTCTGGGTCGCCGGCCGCGTGTGGTATGCGCTGGCCTATCTGAAGGACCCGGCCAAGCGCGGCCCCGGCTACCTGGTCGGCATGCTCGGCTGGGGCGTGCTGCTGGTGCTGGCCTGCATCGGCGTGGGCCGGGCCATGCTGACTCGGCTGAACGCTCAGCCGGGAGCGACCGCGCTCAACACCCACACGCGATGCGGCACCGCCATCGGCTCCGCCGCATGGCGGGTAGCCAGCATGCCGGCCAGTTCGGCATCGAAGCGCCGCACCTTCGCCTCGTCCAGCGCGACGCCGATGCCGGCGCTGGCACGGATGCGGCCGCGCCAGTCCGCGTGGCTGTACGGCACGTCCAGGTCGAATGAGCACGTGCGCAGGTCGCCGAAGCCGGCTTCGGCCACGTCCTTCAGCCATGCCGGATACAGGCCGCTGCCGCTGTGCAGCGTCCAGGCGGGGTTGTAGGCGAGGATCAGCCGTTCGGTGTCCTGCACCATGTTGCCGGCCAGCGGCACCCAGTCGAAATGCGCGATCAGCAGCCGCCCACCCGGCCGCAACCACCGAGCACCAGGACCGCCGTGCGCGGTCGGTCGAACCAGTGCCAGCACTGGCCGGCGGTGATCGCGTCGAACGTGCCCGCGGCGAACTCGGCATTCTCGACCCGCGCGCGCACCTGCTTCACCTGCACGCCGGCGGCCCGATCCAGCTCGGCGGCCTGTGCCAGCAGCGGCGCGGAATGGTCCAGTCCGGTCACCTCGCAACCGCGTGCGGCCAGGCCGCGGGCGACCGTGCCGGTGCCGGTACCCAGATCCAGCACGACGTCGCCCCGGTGCACGCTGCCGTCGGCGAACAGGCGTTCGAAGAACGCATCCGGGAACCCGGCCCGATGGCGCGCGTAATCACTGGCAGTCCTGCCAAAATCGGTAGCCATCGCCACTCCCCTGTGGTCGTTTGCAGACCGATGTTACCGGGATCGCCTTGCGCTGCAAGCCGTTGCAGGCCCCCGTGCCGGTCGGCGGGATTGCGCGAGCGGCCCGCAAGGCACTAGCTTGAAGGCATGACTGCCGCCCGCGGCGTCGCCTTCGCCGTTCGTCCGCCACAGGCATGGTCATCGCATGGAAGTCAGCTGCACCGAGATTCCGCCCTTGCCGCCCGCGTCCTCCGTGCCGGCTGCCGGCAAATCCGCACCGGGCCTGCGGGCCACCGCGGGAATCATCACGACCTATTTCGTGCTGCAGATTGTGGTCGGCATCCTTTTCGCGCTGGCAGTCGGCGCGATGGCGGCCTTCGGCCATGCCGGAGCGGACATCGAGACGGTGACCCGCACGACGCTGGCGCAGCCCGCCATGCAGGCAGGCCTGGCCATCCTGTCGCTCGGCGTGGCCGCGCCGCTGACGCTGTGGCTGACCCGCCGCACATGGCCGGCGCTGTGGTCGCAAGCGCTCCCGCCGGGTTTCGGCTTCACGTTGCCAAGCCGCCCGCAGTTCTTCGCGCTGGCGCTGGCCGCCGGACTGGCGGCGCCGTTCCTGGGCGCCCTGCTGACCCAATGGCTGGCCAACGGCCACACGGTGATTCAGGACATCCAGCAGATCGGCGGCAACACCCCGCTGGGGCTGCGCCTGCCGCTGGTGCTGATGGTGGTGGGCGTGGGGCCGCTGGTGGAAGAGTTGCTGTTCCGCGGCGTGCTGCTGTCGGCCTTGATGAAGCGCTGGCATATCGGATGGGCCGTGGCCGGCAGCTCGCTGCTGTTCGCGCTGGTCCACCTGCCGGGACTGCAATACCAGTGGTACGCGCTGCCGAACCTGATTCTGCTGGCGCTGCTGCTGGCCGGATTGCGGCTGCGTTCGGGCTCGATCTGGCCGGCGGTGCTGGCGCACGGCGTCAACAACCTGCTTGCCGTCGCCGCCTGGTTCGTGGCGGTCAATCCGCCGGGCTGATGCCGCCCCGCCGCAGCAACCGCGCGGTCTCGAACAGCGGCAAGCCCATCACCCCGGTATAACTGCCGTCGAGGTGCGCGACCAGGGCCGCGCCGCGGCCCTGGATCGCGTACGCGCCGGCCTTGCCGAACGGCTCGCCGGTGGCGACGTAGGCGGCGATGGCCGGTTCGTCCAGCGTGGCGAAACGCACCTGCGACACGCAGACCTCGCACTGCTCGCCGATCGCGCCGACCAGCCACACCGCCGAGATCACCGCATGCGTGCGACCCGACAGCCGGCGCAGCATCGCGGCCGCATCGGCGCCATCTCGCGGCTTGCCGAATACCTCGTCGTCCAGCACCACCTCGGTGTCCGCGCCCAGCACCAGCGCGTGATCCACCCGCGCCAGCGCGAGCCATCCGGCACGTGCCTTGTCGCGCGCCACCCGGCTCACATAGTCCCGCGGCGATTCGCCTTGCTCGCGCTGCTCGGGAACGTCGACGTCGAGCACGGCGAAGTCCGCGCCAAGCTGCTCCAGCAACTGGCGACGCCGCGGCGATTGCGAGGCGAGATAAAGCATCGGATTCACAGCGTCAGGCTGTACTCGCAGAACTGGCGATCGCGCTGCCAGCCCAGCGATTCGTACAGCGCCTGCGCCGGCACATTGTCCAGCGCGGTGGACAGCGACAGGCTGGCCGCGCCCAGCGCATGCGCATGCTCCGCCGTCGCCCTCAGCAGCGCAGTCGCCACGCCTTGCCGTCGCGCCGCCGCGGCCACGAACAAATCGTTGAGCAGCCAGGTGCGCACGGTGCGCACCGACGAGAACAACGGATACAGCTGGGTGAAGCCGAGCCCCGCGCCGTGCTCGTCCCGCGCCAGCAGGATCAGCGATTCGTGGTGGCGGAAACGCTCCGCCAGAAAATCCCGCGCCCGCGCGATGTCCGCCGGCTGGCCGTAGAACTGGCGATAACCGTCGAACAGCGGCGCCAGCGTGTCGAGGTCGAGAATCGTGGCTTGGCGGATCTGGAAGGACATGGCAAACGGACTCCGTTGGATGTCAGGCGCGATGATACGGATGGCCGGACATGATCGTGGTGGCGCGATACAGCTGCTCGGCCAGCACCAGCCGTACCAGCATGTGCGGCAGGGTCAACGGACCCAGCGACCAGCGCTGGTCGGCGCGGGCCAGCACGTCGGGCGCGTGGCCGTCGGGGCCGCCGATCAGGAACGCCAGGTCGCGCCCGGCCATGCGCCACTTGGCCAGCTGCGCCGCCAAGTCCTCGCTGGACCAGGTTCTGCCGCGGCCATCGAGCGCGACGACATGGATGTCGTGCGGCAACGCCGCGAGGATGGCGGCACCCTCGTCCTGGATGGCCCGCGCATCGTCGCGGCCCTTGCCGCGGTTGCCGGGTTTCAGTTCGACCAGCTCCAGCGGCAATTCGTGCGACAGCCGTTTGCGGTATTCGGCAAAGCCCTCCGCCACCCAGCCGGGCATGCGCTCACCGACCGCGATCAGGCGCGCGCGCATGCCGGGCTCTTATCAACTAACACGCACGTAGGGCAGCGTTTGCCTCCTCTCCCCTGTGGGGAGAGGATTGAGGTGAGGGGCCAATCTTGCGGCGGCACTCCCCACACAGAAATCAACCCGCTTGCGCAGCGTCGATTTCGTGCCCGTGGTCACCTACCGTCCACAGCCGCTCCAGGCCATAGAACTCGCGGATGCGCGGCAACATCACGTGGACGATCACGTCACCCAGGTCGACCAGCACCCATTCGCCTTCCTGTTCGCCTTCCACGCCCAGCGGCATCACGCCCGCCTGCTTGGCGAACTTGCCCACTTCGTCGGCGATGGACTTGACGTGGCGCGCCGAGGTGCCCGAGGCAATCACCAGCAGGTCGGCGATGGAGGTCTTGCCGCGGACGTCGATCTCGCGCACGTCCTTGGCTTTCAATTCTTCGAGCGCGTCGATGACCGACTTGCGCAGGGTGGCCGTGGTGACGGCCTTGTTGGTGCGGGCTGTGCTCAAGAGGATGGGCCTCGATGCGGGATCGCAGCGCAAAATGGCGCGGGCGCAGTATAACCGCCCTGCCGCGACGGCACGTCAACCCACGGCATGGCGTCAACCGGGCTCAATGCGCCAGCGAGCGCTTGGCCAACCGGTATTCGTGCATCAACCGAGCCACCAGTTCGGCGGCAGGTTGCGGGCGCGCCAGACCGGCAGCCTGGCCGCACCACTCGGACAGCAGGTCGCCGCGCCCGGCTTCCGCGGCAGCGCGGCGCAGCGGCGCGGTGAGCGCGTTCAGCACCGGATACGGCAGGCCCGCGGCCGCCTGCGGCATGGCCTCGACGAAGCGGTTGCGCAGGCCGCGCGCCGCACGCCCGGAGAATCCGCGGATGGTGGTGACCTGGTGCTCTTCGGCGTGCTGCAGGTCCCGCTTCCATACCACGGTGGCCGAGCACTCCGGGCAGGTGAGGAAGGCGGTGCCGAGCTGGCTGGCCGCCGCGCCGAGCACTTCCGCCGCCAGCATGCCGCGGCCGTCCATGATGCCGCCGGCGGCGATCACCGGAACCTCCCGCACAGCGGCCTGCAACGCACGTACCGCCAGCGGCAGCAGCGCGAACATACCGATCATCGCGTCCTCGGCCTCGTGCAGGAAGCTGCCACGATGACCACCGGCCTCGGCGCCCTGCATGGAAACCGCATCGGCGCCGGCGTCGGCCCAGGCGCGCGCCTCGGCCACCGTGGTGGCGGTGCCGATCACGTAGATGCCGCGCCGGTGCAGCTCGCGCAGCTGCGCCGGCGCGATCAGCCCGAACGCGAAAATCGCCGCCGCCGGGCGCGCCTCGCACAGCGCGGCGAACTGGTCGGAGAAACGCGGCGCCCAGCGCGACGGCAAGCTGGTGCGCACGGCGAGGCCCTCGCGCGCCATCAGCGCGTCGAGCTGCTCGCGTGCCTTCGTCACCGCCGCCATGTCGGCGTCGAATTCATCCGGCAACACGAACAGGCCGATCGCATACGGCCGGTCGCCCAACGCGCGGATCTCCTTCGCCTGCCCGATGATCGCCGACGGCTCCAGGTAACCGGCACCCAGCGAACCCAGAGCGCCCGCGTTCGACACGGTGGCCACCAGTGCCGGCGGCGTCGAACCGGACATCGGCGCCTGGATCAGCGGATGCTCGATGCCGAGCCGGTGGGCGAACGGCGTGGTCATGCGGCGTGGCCTAGCCGCCCTGCCCGGCCACGATGTTCACCGTGATCGCGATGATGAACACGTTGAAGAAGAACGCGATCACGCTGTGCAGCAACGCCACGCGGCGCAGGTACTTGCTGGTGATCTGCACGTCGGAAACCTGGAAGGTCATGCCGATAACGAGCGAGAAATAGGCAAAATCCCAGTAGTCCGGCTCGGGCGTGTCCGGAAATTCCAAGCCGGCGTGTTTTTCGCCGAAATCACCGTAGTAGCCGTGCGCGTAATGGATCGCGAACATCACGTTGAGGAACAGCCAGCTCAGCACCACGCTCAGCACGCCGACCGCCAGCGCCAGCACGCCGCCGCCCCTGGCCGCATGCAGCTCGTTGCTCAACGCAGCCAGCACCACCGTCGCGAGCACCACCGCGCTCCACAGGACGCCCCAGCGCCCGGTGTCCTGCGCGCGTGCCTGCGTGCGCATGTGCAGGGGCGTGGAGCGGTTGAACAGCCGCGCCAGGATTCCCAGGAACACCACCGCAGCGAGGTCGAACGCAAGCAGCACCGCCGTGGCCGGACGCAGTCCCAGCGCCGTCAGCGTGGCGCCGGCTGCCAGAAAGATCGCCAGCGACACGAGCATCCGAGGCCGCGTCCGCACGTAGTGCAGCGACCGCCATCGACGCCCGCGGGATGGGTCCGTCACGCCTGCATTGTTGCCACTCACGCACACCTCCCTGGAGACACGCGCCGACAGGTGATCATAGCGGCGCTTTCACGCGCGAAGATCGCCGTATTCCGCATGCCGCGCCATCCAGCTGGCGGCGTACGAACAGGCCGGCACCACTTTCCAGCCTTCGGCCCGCGCCGTCGTCAGCGCCTCCTGCACCAGGGCTGAGGCAATGCCGCGCCCGCCGACCGCGGCTGGCACTTCGGTGCGGGTGATCGTCATCACGCCGGCAGCCAAGGTGTAATCGAGCAGGCACGGCACGCCTTCGACGTGCGTTTCGAAGCGATGGGCCGCGCGATCGTGCTGGAGGGCGAACGGCATGGAAACTCCCGAGCGAAAGACGATCCGCAAGCATACGGCCTGTACGGGGCAACCGGGTGTGAAGCCACCACGCCGGATCGTTCGCGCCGGCTGCATGCATCATCGGGCACCGTTCACGCCTGTCTGCACCATCCCACAGGAGAACCCCATGAAACGATCCGCATCCGCGCATTGGTCCGGCGGCATCAAGGACGGCCAAGGCACCATTTCGACCGACACCGGTGTGCTGCGCGACTCGCCTTACGGTTTCAAGTCGCGCTTCGAGGACGGCCCCGGCACCAATCCGGAGGAACTGATCGCAGCTGCCCACGCCGGCTGCTACTCGATGGCGCTCTCGCTTGGGCTGGGCAACGCCGGCTTCACTGCCGGCAGCATCGACACCAAGGCCGTGGTGACCCTGGCCAAGGACGGCGACGGCTTCACCATCACCACAGTGGATCTCAGCTGCCGCGCCCGGGTACCGCGCATCGATGCGGCCACGTTCGACCAGATCGCGCAGGCGACCAAGCTGGCCTGCCCGGTCTCCAAGCTGCTGAAGGCCACGATCACGCTGGATGCCAAGCTGGAAGGCTGACTCAGGCGGCGACTTCCGCACGGCGCGCGGCTGCAGCGACCCGGCGCCGCTGGCGCACCGCCTGCGCCAGCCGCTGCAGCACGTGCACCGAACTGGCCCAGTCGATGCAGCCGTCAGTGATGCTCTGGCCGTAGCGCAGCGGCTGGCCGGCCTGCAGTTCCTGGCGCCCGCCGAGCAGGTGGCTTTCCACCATCACGCCGAGGATGCAGCGCTCGCCGGCGGCGATCCGCGCGGCGATGTCTCCGGCCACCTGGGGCTGGTTTTCCGGGTTCTTGCCGCTGTTGGCGTGGCTGACATCGATCATCACCCGCGCCGGCAGGCCGGCCTTGCCGATCGCGGCGCACGCGGCGTCGACGCTGGCTGCGTCGTAGTTCGGCGCCTTGCCGCCGCGCAGGATCACATGGCAATCGCCATTGCCGCTGGTGACAGCGATCGGCAGCCTGGCCGTCCTTGGTCACCGCCAGGAAATGGTGCGGCTGCGCAGCGGCCTGCACCGCGTCCACCGCGATCTTCACGTTGCCGTCGGTGCCGTTCTTGAAACCGACCGGACAGGACAGCCCCGAAGCCAGTTCGCGGTGCACCTGGCTCTCGGTGGTGCGCGCGCCGATCGCGCCCCAGGCCACCAGGTCGGCGATGTACTGCGGCGTGATCATGTCGAGGAACTCGCAACCGGCCGGCACGCCCAGCGCATTGATGTCGCGCAGCAGGCCGCGGGCGAGGCGCAGTCCCTTGTCGATACGGAAGCTGCCGTCCAGGTCGGGATCGTTGATCAGGCCCTTCCAGCCCACCGTGGTGCGCGGCTTCTCGAAGTACACCCGCATCACGATCTCCAGCGCGTCGCCGAGCTCGCGCGCAGCGGCGCTAGTCGGCTGGCGTACTCCAACGCAGCACGGGGGTCATGGATCGAGCACGGCCCGATCACCACCGCAAGGCGGTCGTCGCTGCCCGCGAGAATGCCGTGCAGCGCCTGCCGCGAGGCGTCCACGGTGGCGATCGCCGCCTCGGTGGCGGCGCAATCGCGCATGATCTCGGCCGGCGTGCTGAGGCGGGTGATGGCGCGGATGCGCAAGTCGTCGGTGGTATGCATGGCGGCTCTCCTGGAGATTTTCAGGCGGCGGCCATAAAAAAACCGCCAGCAGTGGCGGTTCGGTGTGGTTGTGTCGATCAGTTCAAAACGATCGCGCCCGCGCCGCCGCCGTTGGCTTCGGATAGCCGTAAAACCAGAAATACAGGCGGGCAGTGGCGGAAGGCATGGCGCCATTGATATCACAATGGACGTCCAAATCAAACTCCCTAGCGACGGGGCGCTAGACTGATGGCATGCCGTCGCCCCTCGACCTGCTGACCCGTCCCGCCCGCGAACCGATCCGCCGCTGGGTACTCAAGGCCTTCCCGCGCCCCGACGGCGGCAGCCCCGACTACGACCATCCGCACGGCGACCCCGGCCTGTTCGGGCCGCACAGCGCGACCTGGCGCGTGCACTCGGATTTCCCCGGCATGCTGGCCGGCGGCCTCGCCGCGCTGACCCTGCAAACGCTGCACCCGCTGGCACTGGCCGGGGTATGGGACCACTCCAACTTCCGTGGCGACCTGCTCGGCCGGCTGCGCCGCACCACCGCCTTCGTCGGCGGCACCACCTACGCGCCGCGCGCGCAGGCCGAGGCGCTGATCGAGCATGTGCGACAGATCCACCGGCACATCACCGGGCATGGCGAGGATGGACGCCCCTACGCGGCGGACGACCCCGACCTGCTGACCTGGGTCCACGTCAGCGAGGCATACTGCTTCCTGCAGGGTTACCGCCACTACAGCCACATCGCGATGCCAGCTGCCGCGGCCGACCGTTACTACGGCGAGGTACGACGGATCGCCGAGGCACTCGGCGCACGCGATGTGCCCGCGTCCGAACGAGAGGTAGCGGAGTACTTTCGCCGCATCCAGCCCGAGCTGGCTTTCACCGAACGCTCGCGCGTGGTGCTCGGGCTGTTGGCACAGGTGCGCCTGCCGGTGCCCGCCGCCGGGCTGTCGCGCGACCTGTTCCTGCTCGCCGGCGGCGCCCTGTTGCCGGACTGGGCGGTCGCGATGCTGGGCCGCACGCCGTGGCAGCAGCGCCACGCGCGGCTGGCGGCGCACGCGCTGTGGTCGATCGCACCGGTGTTCCGCGCGGCCCTGAAGGACGGCATCGCCAGCCGCGCCTGCCGGCGCGTGGAGGTCCCCCCGGAGCAGCTGCAGCACTGGGGGTAGCAAGCCCGCTGCGGCATTGACAGCCCCGCTCCATCGGCTAACGTCGGCGGGCAACGTCAGTCAGGGGCTTCCGTGGCAACACTCATACCCACCCGCAACAGCTGCCTGCCGCGAATGACCGGCGGCGAGAAACGCGTTTCCGAGCGGCTGGAACAGAAGCTCGAGGACGACTACCTGCTGTGGTACGACGTGCCGGTCGGGCTGAAGCAGCGCCACCCGGATTTCGTGGTGTTCCACCCGCGCCGCGGCCTGCTGGTGCTGGAGGTGAAGGACTGGAAGGCCGATACCATCCGCCATGCCGACAGCACCCAGTTCACGCTGGTCACCGAGCGCGGCCTGGCGAAGGAGAACAACCCGCTGCTGCAGGCACGCGCCTACGCACTGGAGATCGGCGTGGTGCTGGAGCGCGACCCGGCGCTGCGCCACCCCGACGGCTCGCGTTACGCCGGCAAGCTCATCATGCCGTGGGGCTGGGGCGTGGTGCTGGCGAACATCACCCGCAAGCAGTTCGACGAGGGTGCGCTGGGCGAGGTACTGCCCGAGCACCTGGTGATCTGCCGCGACGAGCTGTACGAGACGGTCGAGGCCGAGGCGTTCCAGGAGCGGCTGTGGGCGATGTTCCCGCAGGCGTATCCGGTGGCGCTGACCCTGCCGCAGATCGACCGCGTGCGCTGGCACCTGTTCCCGGAGTTGCGCGTGGAAGCCGGCAGCGGCCAGTTCGGCCTGTTCGGCCCCACCGACGCCGCGGTGCGGCCGCTGGAGATCCCCGACCTGATCAAGGTCATGGACGCCCAGCAGGAGCAACTGGCACGCTCGCTCGGCGGCGAGCATCGGGTCATCCACGGCGTCGCCGGCTCCGGCAAGACGATGATCCTGGGCTTCCGCGCGATGCAGCTCGCGCGTGAGCTCTCCAAGCCGATCCTGGTGCTCTGCTACAACAAGACGCTGGCCGCGCGGCTGGAACAACTGATCGGCGAGCGCGGCCTCGGCGAGAAAGTGCAGGTCTACAACTTCCACAAGTGGTGCCGCAAGATGCTGGTGGCCTACAACGAACCGTTGCCGACGGGCAGCGGCAAGGCATTCATCGACGCCCTGCCGCCGGCGGTGATCGCCGGCGTGGATCGCGGCCAGATTCCACGCGCCCAGTACGGCGCCGTGCTGGTCGACGAAGGCCACGACTTCGAACCGGACTGGTACAAGCTGATCGTGCAGATGATCGACCCGCATACGAACTCGCTGCTGGTGCTGTACGACGACGCGCAGAACATCTACGGCAATCCGAACCGCCGAAAAATCAGCTGGAAGAGCCTCGGCGTGCAGGCGCAGGGCCGCACCACCATCCTCAAGCTCAACTATCGCAATACGCTGGAAATCCTCTCGGTCGCGCGCACCTTCGCGCAAGACCTGCTTGCCTCGCGCAGCGATGATGCCGACGGCGACGGCGTGCCGCTGATCGCGCCGGAGAGCGCCGGCCGCCGCGGCGCCGTACCCGAACTGGTGCGCACCGACACCGCCCGCGCGCAGATGGACGTGCTGATCGCCCGGCTGTGCGACGAGCACGCGCATGGTCGCCCCTGGTCCGACATGGCGGTGATCTACCGCAACCAGTGGGAGGGCGAAAAGCTGCACGACGTGCTCAAGCGCCTGGACATTCCCAGTCGCCTCGCCGACAACACCGGCAAGCAGGCCCTGTTCGTGGTCGGGGACAGCGTCAAGCTGGTGACCATGCATTCCAGCAAGGGCCTGGAATTCCCGTTCGTGATCATCCCGGGGATCGGCGGCCTGCCCAAGGAGGGCCAGTCCGAGGCCGACGAGGCGCGCCTGCTCTACGTGGCGATGACCCGCGCCACCGAACGGCTGCTGCTGATCCATCACGACGACTCGGTATTCAGCAAGCGCATCCGCGACTCGATCAATGAAGTGCAGGAGCAACTGGAGCGCGGCGCGTGAAATCACCACCGCCGTTATCACGCATCATCACCTCTGGGCCACGCTGACGGCGTGCGCCGTCATCGGCTTCGTTTTCCATGCACACGGCCTGTCACCTGACGAATGGGTGGTGGCGAATATGTGGAGTTTTGAGATCATCGCGGCGCTACCGGCATTACCGGCGACGGGGCTGCCGCCGTTCTTTCTGCTGATTGCATTCTTGCCAATCGGCTCGCTGATCTGGCACCGTCGGAGCGCGACCAGTCCAGCGCTTGGCCGCATACGAAGTGTAGGCTCGCACCCATGCAACCCTTAGCGACAGGTGCTGATGACACGCAGGTACTGATCGCTGGCGCCGGTCCCACCGGGCTGGTACTGGCGCTGTGGCTGACCCGGCTCGGCGTCAGCGTGCGCATCATCGACAAGACGGCCGAGGCGGGAACCACCTCGCGTGCGCTGGCCGTGCAATCGCGCACGCTGGAGTTCTACCGGCAGATCGGCCTGGCCGATGCGGTCGTCGACGGCGGCGTCAAGATCGCCGGCATCAATCTCTGGGTCAAGGGCAGCAAGGCCGCGCGGGTCCCTTTCCGACAGATCGGCGAGGACCTGAGCCCATTTCCCTCTGCACTGATGTTTCCGCAGGATGCCCACGAGCGATTGCTGATCGAACGGCTGCAGGCGCTGGGAGTGACCGTCGAACGCCGGACCGAGCTGCTGCGCTTCGAACAAACCAGTGACGGCGTACACGCCACGCTGCGACAACCCGATGGCACCGAGGAGAGCTGCCGTGCGGCCTATCTTGCCGGTTGCGATGGCGCGCGATCGATCGTACGGGAGGTTCTGGGCGCCACCTTTCCCGGCGGAACCTATACGCAGCTCTTCTACGTCGCCGACGTGGATGCAACCGGCCCGGTCACCGATCATGAGCTGCATGTCGATCTCGACGATGCCGATTTTCTCGCGGTCTTTCCACTCAAGGGCACCGGCCGCATACGCCTGGTCGGCACCGTGCGCGAACCCGCTGACGCAAACAGCGAATTGACGTTCGACGACGTCAGCCCGCGCGCGATCGCACAACTCCGGCTCGGCATCGCGAAGGTGAACTGGTTCTCGACCTACCACGTGCACCACCGGGTCGCGCCCTCCTTCCGGCAAGGGCGCGCGTTCCTGCTCGGCGACGCCGCCCACATCCACAGCCCCGTCGGCGGCCAGGGCATGAACACCGGCATCGGCGATGCGGTGAACCTGGCGTGGAAGCTCGCCGCCGTGTTGAACCACCAGGCTGCCGACAGCCTGCTCGACACCTACGAAGTCGAACGCATCCGCTTCGCCCGCCGGCTGGTCGCCACCACCGATCGCGGCTTCACCCTGGCCACCAGCGACGGTGCGCTTGCGCGGCAGGTGCGCACCCGGCTGATTCCGTCGGTCGCGCCATGGCTGTTCCGCTGGCCGCCACTGCGTCGATTCCTGTTCCGCACCGTGTCGCAGATCGGCATCAACTATCGGCACAGCCCGCTGAGTGCGGGCAAGGCCGGCGCCGTGCGCGGCGGCGATCGCCTGCCCTGGGTGCGCACGACCACCGGGCACGACAATTTCGCCCCGCTCACATCGCTGACGTGGCAAGTGCACGTCTACGGCGAAGCACGCGCGGAGCTCACTGCGACCTGCGGCGAACTCGAGCTGTCCACTGCATGTGTTCGCATGGAACGCCGACATGCCACGCGCCGGCCTCGCGCGCCACGCGCTCTATCTGATCCGGCCGGATGGCTACATCGCCCTCGCCGTCGCTGACGGCGACCCGCAGCAGCTGCGCGATTATCTGCTGACGCGATACGGCGCCAGCAACGCGAAGTCGTCGAACAGCCCCGCCGGCAACAGGTAGCGCGGCTCGCGCCCGCTGGCGAGCAGCTCGCGGATGCGGGTGGCGGAGATCTCCAGCGGAGTGACTTCCAGCTGGATCACGTTGCCCGCGCTGGCGTGACGCCATGCGCCCGTTACGTCGACGCGACGATCGGCGATCTCGCGCTGCAACTCGTCGGGCAGCACCGCCGCCACGCCCGGCCGGCTCAGCACCCCGATATGCGCCAGGTCGAACAGCTCGCGCCAACGGTGCCAGTCGGGCAAACCGGCGAACGCATCGGCGCCGATCAGCAGCACCAGGGGCCGCGCCGCCCTGCTCCGCTCGCAATTCAGCCAGGGTATCGATCGTGTACGACGGGCCGTCGCGCTCCAGCTCACGGGTATCCAGGGTCGAGTCGCGACTGACCCTGCAGCGCGGCGCGCAGCATCGCCACGCGTTGCGACGCCGAAGCGATCGGTGGAGGCCGGTGCGGCGGCACGCTGGCCGGCAACAGATGCACATCGGCGTCGAGCAGTTCGGCAGCTTCCCACGCGACGCTCAGATGGCCCAGGTGTACTGGATCGAAGGTGCCACCAAAGATGGCGAGCGGCTTCATGCCAGCGCCTTGGCGGCGCGCGGCTCGGCGATCGCGGCGATCAGCCGTTCGGCCTCCTGCCAAGGGCTGCCCTGCTCGCGGCCCTTGACCATGCGGTCGATCCGCGAGGCGCGGGCGAGGCATTGCAGCCAGTGCTCGCGCGGTGCACGGCGCAGCGCCTGGCGGAACAGGGTGCTCGCGCGCCTGCCACAGGTGTTCGGCGCGGAACTGCGCGGCGAGGTCCGGCGCGTTGGCCAGGCGCAGCGCCAGCTGCAGCTGGTTGACCAGCCAGCCCATCAGCGCCAGCAGCTCGTCGCCTTCGGCGCGCAGCCCGGCAAGGATGCGCAGCGCCCGTGCGCCATCGCCCAGGAACGCGGCATCGGTGAGCTTGAACACGTCGTAGCGGGCGCTGTCGGCGACCAGGTTTTCCATCTCGGCGGCATCGACGCGGCCCTGCCCGTGCAGCACGGCGAGCTTGTCGACTTCCTGCGCGGCGGCGAGCAGGTTGCCTTCGACGCGCTCGGCCAGCAGCGCCACCGCATCGGGCGTGGCGGACAGGCCGCGCGAGCTGAGCCGCGCGCTGATCCACGCGCCCCATTGGTCCGGCCGCGGCGAGTTGAACACCACCATCGTGCCGCTGGCGTCGAGCTTCTTGCTCCACGCGCCGTCGTGCTTGCTGCTCCACTCCATCGCGGTGATCAACAGGGTGACATCCGGCGGCGGATCGGCGCAGAACGCGCCGATCGCCTTGGCGCCGTCGATGCCCGGACGACCGGTGGGCAGGCGCAGATCGATCAGCCGGCGGGTGGCAAACAGCGACATGCCGGCGGCCGCGCGGGCCAGGTCGTTCCAGTCGAAATGCTGGCCGACATCGAGCACTTCACGTTCGCTGTAGCCCAGCTTGCGCGCCTGCGCGCGCAGGGCATCGGCCGCTTCCAGCACCAGCAACTGTTCGCCGGCGAGCAGGTACACCGGCTGCAGGCGGTCCGCCGACAGCGCCTTCTGCCACTGGCCGGGATTCAGCGGCATCAGCGCGTGCTGGCGGCGCTTGCCGGTGCAGCCAGCCCGTGTTTGCCGGCGGCCTGCAGGCGGAACAGGATCGCCTGCACCATGTCGTCGTTGAGGCTGCGCTGGATCTCCTGCACCTGCGATTCGTTGCCGACGGTGTTGGTGGCGTCGTAGCTGTATTCGCGCGACATGTCGATGCGCTGGTGCGGCACCAGCACTGTGCCCGGCGGCGTCGAGACACGTCGAACTGCACCTGGTAGCGCACCGCATATTCGGTGATGCGCACATAGCCGCCGGCGCTCAGCGTCTCGGTGCTGAAGGCCGCCACCGGCACGCGCAGCTCGGCGATGCCCGCGCCGCCATCGTCCTCGATGGTGACGCCGGACGTCTGCAGCGCGCGGGCCAGATGGCGTTCGAACTCGCCGCCACCGCTCACGGTGAGATGCACCCGCTGCATCTCGGGCGGCAAGGTCGCGTTCTCGCGCAGGTGGAAACCGCAGGCGCCCAGCGCGAGCACCGTGGCCAGCAGCAGCGAGGCTTGGAACAGGCGGCGCGCTTTCATGAAGCTCATGGATTTCATCCTGCGACGATGTTGACGATCTTGCCGGGCACCACGATGACCTTGCGCACTGCCATGCCTTCCAGGAAGTGCACCACCTGCGGCTGCGGCGAGCGCCAGCGCCTCGGCGTCTTCCTTCGAGGCGTTGGCAGCCAGCTCGATGGTAGCGCGCAACTTGCCGTTGATCTGCACCGCCAGGGTCAGCGTGTCGCGCACCAGCGCGGCCGGGATCGACCTGCGGCCACGGCTGGTCCTCCAGCACGGTCTCGGCATGGCCGAGCACCTGCCACAGCGCGTGGCTGATGTGCGGCATGATCGGGTTGAGCAGCAGCACCATCGCCTCCAGCGCCTCGTGGCGCACGGCGCGGCCCTGCTCGCTCGTGTCGTCGAACTTCGCCAGCGCGTTGAGCAGTTCCATCACCGCGGCGATCGCGGTGTTGAACGCGTGGCGCCGGCCGAAGTCGTCGCTGACCTTCTGGATCGTTTCGTGCAGCTGGCGGCGCAGGGTCTTCTGGCCCGCGTCCAGCGCCGAGGGATCGGTCACGGCATGATCCGGGCTCGCCGCGTGCGTGGTCACTTCGCGCCACAGCCGCTTGCAGGAAGCGCGCCATGCCCTCGACGCCGGCCTCGTTCCATTCCAGCGACTGTTCCGGCGGCGCGGCGAACATCGAGAACAGCCGCACGGTGTCGGCGCCGTACTTGTCGACCATGGTCTGCGGGTCGATGCCGTTGTTCTTCGACTTGGACATCTTCTCGGTGCCGCCGATCTGCACCGGCTGGCCGTCCGCCTTCAGCATCGCGCCGGATGACGCGCGCCTGCTCGTCGCGCTGCACCTCGACCGCGGCCGGGTTGATCCAGTCCTTCGAACCGTCGGCGTTGTCGCGGTAGAACGTCTCGGCGATCACCATGCCCTGGCACAGCAGGTTCCGCGCCGGCTCGTCCGAGTGCACCAGGCCCGCGTCGCGCATCAGCTTGTGATAGAAGCGGAAATACAGCAGGTGCATGATCGCGTGCTCGATGCCGCCGATGTACTGGTCGACCGGCAGCCAGTAGTTCGCGCGCTCGTCGACCTGCGCGTTCGCGCCGGGCCAGGTGTAGCGCGCGTAGTACCAGCTCGACTCCATGAAGGTGTCGAAGGTGTCGGTCTCGCGCTCGGCCGGGCCGCCGCATTGCGGGCAGGTGGTCTTGCGCCATTCCGGATCGGCCTTGATCGGCGACTGCACGCCGGAGAACGCGACGTCCTCGGGCAGCACCACCGGCAGCTGGTCTTCCGGCACCGGCACCGCGCCGCACTTCGGGCAGTAGATCACCGGGATCGGGCAGCCCCAGTAGCGCTGGCGGCTGACGCCCCAGTCGCGCAGGCGGAAGTTGACCCGGCGCTGGCCGTTGCCGGCGGCTTCGAGCACGCCGGCGATGAAGTCGAACGCGGCGCGGTAGTCCATGCCGTCCAGCTCGCCGGAGTTGACCACGCGCATGTCGGCGCGGCTCTTGTCCGCATACCAGTCCTGCCACGTCGCCGGCGTCGTAGCTTTCGTCAGCCGGCGCGCGATCACCTGCCTGATCGGCAGGCCGTACTTGTGCGCGAACTCGAAGTCGCGCTGGTCGTGGCCGGGCACCGCCATCACCGCGCCGGTGCCGTAGCCCATCAGCACGAAGTTGGCGACCCACACCGGCACGCTTGCTCGCCGCTGACCGGATGGATCGCGAGCAGGCCGGTGTCCATGCCGCGCTTTTCCTGCGTCTCCAGTTCGGCTTCGGAGACGCCGCCGTGCTTCAGCTCGTCGAGGAAGGCGGCCAGCGCCGGGTTGCCCCGCGCCGCCTTCAGCGCCAGCGGATGCTCGCCGGCGATCGAGACGAAGGTGACGCCCATCAGCGTGTCCGGGCGCGTGGTGAACACGGTCAGCGGCTCGGCTTCGCCGTCCACCGCGAAGTGGATTTCCAGGCCCTCGCTGCGGCCGAGCCAGTTGCGCTGCATGGTCTTGACCGCGTCGGGCCAGCCCGGCAGCGTGTCCAGCCCGTCCAGCAGTTCCTGCGCGTAGTCGGTGATCTTGAGGAACCACTGCGGGATCTCGCGCTTCTCCACCATCGCGCCGGAGCGCCAGCCGCGGCCGTCGACGACCTGCTCGTTGGCCAGCACGGTCTGGTCGACCGGGTCCCAGTTCACCACCGCGTTCTTGCGGTACACCATGCCCTTCTTCAGCAGGCGGGTGAACATCAGCTGTTCCCAGCGGTAGTAGTCCGGCCGGCAGGTGGCGAACTCGCGCGTCCAGTCGATCGCGTAGCCCAGCGACTTGCAGCTGGCTGCGCATGTGGTCGATGTTGGCGTAGGTCCACTTCGCCGGCGCGGTGTGGTTCTTGATCGCGGCGTTCTCGGCCGGCAGGCCGAACGCGTCCCAGCCCATCGGCTGCAGCACGTTCTTGCCCTGCATGCGCTGGTAGCGGCTGATCACGTCGCCGATGGTGTAGTTGCGCACGTGGCCCATGTGCAGCGCACCGGACGGATACGGCAGCATCGACAGGCAGTAGAACTTCGGCCGCGACGGGTCCTCGCGTCACCTCGAAGGCGTGCTGCGCGTTCCAGTACCGCTGCGCGGCGGCTTCCACCGCCCGGGGGCGATAGGCAGCTTCGTCCTGTTCGGGCGAGGTCGGGGCTTGAGTGTCCTGCATGGTTCCGGTGCCGTTGATGCGGTTGGTGCAGGCCGGCGCAAGCCGGCTGCAGTGAACTGGTCAGACTAGCCCAGCGCAGGCCGGGCGCCAAGCCTGAGGCCGTCAGCCGGGCGGGCAGGCCGGGGTCTGGCCATCGCCGAGCGCCCGCGCGACGGCGGCGATCTGCATCGCCAGCCGGCCGATCGCGCGCTGGTGGCCCTGCACCAGCGCGGGGTAGCCCGGGCCCACCGCTCTCGCTGACCCGCGTGGTGCAGGCCAGCGCGGCGGGCTGGGCGCCGTGCAGCAGCCGCACGCTCCAGGCACCCTCGATCAGGGCGTAGCCGCCCGGCTGCGAGTCGAATCGGCGCACGTCCAGCTTGATCCGCAGCAGCGGCTTGTCGTTGCCGGGCATGCCGCTGACGTCCTGGCTGCGCAGTTCGCGCGCCAGGTCGGCCGACAAGCGCGCTGCGCACCTCGTCGCCGAGCGGCGCGATCCAGCGCTCGCTGCCGAGCAGGGTCACGCCCTGCCCGCCTTCGCGCACCACCAGCTGCGGCTGGTCGACCTGCGCCGGCACGCTGACCGCCAGCAGTTCGAACGGCAGCGATGGCGCAGCGGCCTGCCAGCGATTCGACGGCAGGCGCCACCAGGCCGCCGGCTGACTCGCCAGCCGGCGCAACCAGCGTGTAGTAGTGCAGCGGCGCCGAGGCGCAGGCCGCCAGCAGCAGGGCGCCCGCCACGGCCCACAAATGCCTTCCGGTACGAATCATGGCTTGCTCCCTTGCACCGGCGGGATCGCCGTGGGCGTGGCGGTGGCGGGTTTCACGTCGGCCGGCTTGGCGTCAGGGCGACGGCCGCGGATCAGTGCCTCCGGATGACCGCCCAGGTAATCGGTCAGCACGCGCAACGAGCGCGCCATGCGCTGCACCTGCTCCAGCGTGGCGCCGAGGTTCTGCTGCAGCGGCGAGTCGCCGGACAGCGCCTCGTTCGCCGTGCCCATGGTCTTCTGCACGCCCTGCATGGTGTCCTTGAGCGCCGGCAAGGTCTGTCCATTGACCTGCTTGAGCGTGGCATTGAGCCCGGCCAGGGTCTGGTCCAGGTTCTTGCCGATGCTGTCGAACGGGATCTTGTCGAGCTTGTCGACGATCTCGGCCATCTGGTCCTGCAGCTTGTCGAAGCTGCCCGGCATGGTCGGGATCGACCAGCGGCCTGGCACTGGCGTCGAACGCCACCTTCGGCGCGTGCGGCATGAAGTCCAGCGCAACGTACAACTGGCCGGTGAGCAGGTTGCCGGTGCGCGCCTGCGCGCGCAGGCCGTGCCCGACCAGGCGGCCGACCATCTGCGACAGGTCGGGGCTCTCGCCGCGCGTCTTGGCCAGGGCCTCCAGCTTGTCGTAGGCAGCCCCCAGGCGCTGCGGATAGATCACTGCCCCCACCACGACCGGGAAGCGCTGCGTCTGCTCGTCGTAGTCGAGCCGCACCGACACCACCTTGCCGATGTTGATGCCGAGGAACTCCACCGGCGCGTCCACCGCCAGCCCGCGCACCGACTGGTCGAAGCGCATGCGGATGTAATGCGGCGCGCCGTCCGGCGGCGCCATCGCGGTGGCCTGGTCGCCGAACAGCGTGTACTCGTCGTCCTCCGGCGCCGGCGTGCCGTCGTGCGGCCCGGGCGGATCCTGGAACGCCATGCCGCCGGCCAGCACCGTCGCCAGCGATTGCGTGTTGAGCTTCAGGCCGTTCGCGCCGATCGACACATCCACGCCGCTGGCGTTCCAGAAACGCGAGTGGACGGGTGACGAACTTGTCGTTGGGGCCGTCGACGAAGATGTGCAGGGAGACGCCCTTGCCGTCCTTGTCCAGCTCGTAGGACGCCACCCGGCCCACCTGGATGCGCCGGTAGTACACCGGCGAGCCGATGTCGAGCGAGCCGAGGTCGTCGCTGTGCAGGATGAAGCTGCGCCCCGGCGCGCCGTGGTTCACCGCCGGCGGCATCTCCAGGCCCTGGAACTCGTCCTGCGGCTTCGCTCGAATCGCCGACGTCGGCGCCGATGAAGGCACCCGACAACAAGGTGTCGATGCCGGACACCCCGCCCAGCCCGATCCGCGGCCGCACCACCCAGAAGCGCGTGTCCTTGGTGGCGAAGCTCTCGGCGCTCTTCTCCAGCGCCACGTTGACCAGCACGTGGCTGCGGTCGTTGCTGAGGCGGATCTTGTTGACCCGGCCGATCACCACGTTCTTGTACTTCACCGGGGTCTTGCCGGCATCCAGGCCTTCGGCGCTCTGGAAGCTGATGGTGATCTGCGGCCCGGCCTGCAGCCAGTTGTTGACCACCAGCGACAGGCCGACCAGCGCCGCGAGCGCCGGAATCAGCCAGATCAGCGAGGCATTGAAACGGCGCCGCTTGACCACCGGCCGCGGCAACTCGCCGTTGCCCGGCGGGCCCTGTTCGATGGGGTTGTCGTCAGTCATCGGTATCCTTGCCATCCCAGATCAGGCGGGGGTCAAAACTCATCGAGGCCAGCATGGTCAATACCACGGTCAGGCCGAAGAAGATCACGCCGGGCAGCGGTTCCACCAGGCTCAGCACGCTGAAGCGCACCAGCGCCGTCAGCAACGCCACCACGAACACGTCCAGCATCGACCAGTAGCCGATCAGCTCGACCAGCCGATAGAGCTTTGCACGTTGCACGCCGCGCCCAGCCGCTGCCGCGCTGGCTGCTCACCAGCAGCGTACCCAGCGCGAGGAACTTCAGCATCGGCACCACGATGCTGGCGGTGAACACGATGATCGCCAGATCCGGCGACCCCTTCACCCACAGCTCGACCACGCCGCTGATGATGGTGTTGTCGTCGATGTCGTTGAGGCTGGCGGTGCGCATGATCGGCAGCACGTTGGCCGGGATGTACATGATGAATGCGGCGATCAGCAGCGCCCAGGTGCGCGCATAGCTGTCCGGCTTGCGCCGATGCAGGGCGAGCCGCAGCGCGGACAGGCCATGTCGTCGTCCACGCCGTCGCCATCAGCGCACGTCGCCGGGCACGTTGCGGCACACCAGGCCGCACACCGTGGCAAGCGATCAGGCCCAGCTCGACTGGCGCGCGGCAAGGCGCTCACGCGGCTCGCTCCGGCAGCGATCGTCCCACAGCTGGCGCAGGTCGACGCCGGCGAAGATGGTGATCAGCAGGGTCAGCGCCGCGTACGCGTAGATGCCCGGGTCCGGCACCACGTCGAAATAGGTGTGCGCCTTGACGATCGCCACCAGCGCGCCGAGCACGAACACCTCGCTCATCGTCCACGGCCCCAGGTAATGCAGCGCCACCATCAGCGGCACGAAACCCGGCGCACGCCGCCCGGCGCGGGCGAACCACAGCAGCCAGCCCAGCGAGCAGCATCTTGACCAGCGGAAAGAAGAACAGCGTAGCAGCGACCAGCACCGCCACGACCTGGGCCTGCTGCTGCCACATCGTGATGATCATGCCCCACAGCGTGGCGCTGCTGTACTGGCCGCTCAGGCCCAGCGTGACGATCGGCCACATGTTCGCCTGCACGAACACGATCATCGCGGTCAGGATCAGCGCCAGCATCACGTTCACGCTCAGCGCATGATGACGCTCCAGCTCCGCCTGGCAGCGTACGCAGCGCGCCACGTCGCCGCGCGCCAGCGCGCGACGACGGTAGACCGTGTCGCAGTGCTCGCAGATCAACAGCGCTTCCGGTGAGGCCGTGCCCATGCACTCGATGCCTTGCTCTGGCGTGACGATCCGTGGATTCTCGCAAATCTGTCGTGAACGCGCTCGCCGCTTGATATGCTCGCCGGCGCCCCGATCTGAACCGACATCCGCCGAGCTGGAGTTTCCCGTGACCGATGCCACCACCATTTCCCACGTCTTCGACGTCGACCAGCAGACCTTCGAGGCGGACGTCCTGCAGGCTTCGCTGACCACGCCGGTGCTGGTGGATTTCTGGGCCACCTGGTGCGAGCCGTGCAAGACGCTCGGCCCGATGCTGGAAAAACTCGCCGCCGAATACAACGGCGCGTTCCGGCTCGGCAAGGTCGACGTGGACAAGCAGCAGGAGCTGGCCGGCATGTTCGGCATCCGCAGCATCCCGACGGTGGTGCTGGTGAAGGACGGCCAGGTGCTCGACGGCTTCGCCGGTGCGCTGCCCGAAGGCCAACTGCGCGAATTCCTGTCGCGCCATGTGCAGCCGCTGGAAGCGCCCGCCGAAGACGTCGACGAGGAACCGCGTGCCAGGAAACCCCGGAGCAGGCGATCAACCGGCTGCAGCAGGCGATCGCTGCCGAACCGGACACGCCCGGCCTGAAACTCGACCTGGCGCTGGCGCTGATGCATGCCGGCCAGATCGCCGCCGCCGAGGCGGAACTCGACCGCACTGCCGGCCAACCTCGCCACTGACGCCCGCGCCGTGCGCCTGCGCAGCGAGCTGGACCTGGCCCACGCGCTGAAAGATGCGCCCCGCCTGGCCGAGCTGCAGCAACGCGTGCAGGCCGACGACAGTGACTGGGCCGCGCGCGACCAGCTCGGCGTGCGCCTGCTGCTGGAAGGCGACGCCACAGCCGGTCTCGAGCAGTTCCTGCTGATCCTGCAGAAAGCCCGCGACTGGAACGACGGCCAGGCGCAAGAAGCGCCTGCTCGCCGCGTTCGCCACGCTGGACGACGCCGAACTGGTCGGCCGCTACCGGCGCGGATGGCTTCGCTGCTGTTCTGATTTTTCGGGAAACGGGAAGCCTCCAGCTTCCGTGCACGATCACCGTCGGGCTCACCGTGTCGCGCAGCGGCGATTTCGTCAGCCCCCGGCAGCCGACGCGCGCGCAGTCCCGACTCTCGACACACGCGTCACCGCATCCATACCGCCGCGTACGCTCGGGTAAGATCTCCGCATCCCCGCCTGACGAACCCCCATGCGCGCCTCCACCTTCCGCCGGCTGCTCAACCTGTGGCCGCCGTTCCTGGTCAACGCCATCCGCGTGCAGTCGCTCAGCGACGACTACAGCGAGGCGCAGGGTGGTGCTGCGGCTGCGCCCGTGGAACCGCAACTACGTGCGCAGCCAGTTCGGCGGCAACCTGTTCGCGATGGTCGACCCGTTCTGGATGCTGCTGGCGATGCACCAGCTCGGCAACGACTACTACGTGTGGGACAAGGCCGGCAGCGATCGACTTCGTGGCGCCGGGCCGCGAGGACGTTTACGCCCACTTCAAGCTCGAAGCCGGCCGTGGTCGATGAACTGCGCGTGGCGGCGGCCGGCGGCGAGAAAGTGCTGCGCTGGTTCGAGACCGAGGTGAAGACCGCCTCCGGCGAAGTCATCGCCCGGGTGCGCAAGCAGATCTACGTGCGGCTCAAACCGAAGGCGCGCTGAGCCCGAGCTTTTGCTCCCGCTCCCCAGCGGCTTTGCCGTTGGGAAGCGGGAGCACCAGGTGCATCCCACACTCGTCGCTTTTCCACAGGCCAGGTCACTCCCGCTCGAAGCGGGCGATCTCGTCGAGTTGCCGCGCGGCGCGCGCCAGACTGCAACCGGACATGTCATCGACCATGCGTTGCAGCCACGGCGACTTGAGCGGGCGTCCGGCCAGCCGGCGCGCCAGCCACAGGCTGAAACCGGTACCGACGGCGCCGACCGCCATGTTCGCCCAGATCCATCCCGATGCCCCGGCAAACATGTCCACCCCGGACGACCAGGTCAGCACCACCAGCGGCACCAGCAGCCACAGGAACCACCAGGGCAGGCCCAACGCCAGCGTGCTGACCATGCGGAAGCGGCGCAGCTGCGCCAGCCGCCGCTGCAGCACCAGCACCGGTGCATCGAACAGGTAGATGCGGCTGAGCAGGAACAGCTGGGTGACGCCCGACCAGATGCCGGCTATGCCGTAGAGGTGCAGCAGCAGGCCAATCGCCAGCAGATGCGTGACGTGCCGGTGCTCCACCCAGAACGAGGCGACGAACACCACGAAGGCCAGCCAGCAGGCAATCTCGACCGCCTGCCACCACAGGCCCCGGCGCATCGTCGCACGCGCCTTGTCCATCCGCCGGTCGCGGAAGTCCTGGCGCAGCAGCACCTCCATGCCATCCTGGCGCAGGTCCATGCGCGCCCACGCCTGTTTCATCTCATCCAGTTCCATGCTCACGCTCCGGTGGTTTCCGCGGCGGTCATCTGGCCGCGCAGTTTCTGTTTGATGCGGCTGATCTTGGTCGCCACGTTGGTTTCGCTGAGCCCGAGGATCTCGGCCATCTCGGTGTAGCTGCGGTCTTCCAGATACAGCAGGATCAGCGCGCGGTTGAGCGGGTCGAGCTGGCCGATGAAGACATGCAGCGCCGCCAGCCGTTCGTCCTGTTCGGTGATCGGCTCGCCGCCACCGACGGTTTCCAGGTGGTGCATGTCCAGCGGCTCGAAACGGTCGGACTCCGACCAGCGCTCGCGCCGCGCCTGCGAGATCGCCACGTTCAGCGCGATGCGGTACATCCAGGTCGAAAACTTCGCCCGCGCTGCGTCGTAGCCGCCGAACGAACGCCACAGCTGGGCGCTGATCTCCTGCACCAGGTCGTCGCGATCGGCGGCGCCACGGCTGTACAGGCGCGCCACCTTGAACACGATCCTGCGATGCTCGTGCAGCAGCGACTCGAAGCGTTGCTGATGGTGTCTGCCGGTCATGGACGTCGTTTCCCTCCGTTTCCCCCATGATTCGCAGGGTACGGAAAAAAATCACAGGACGACGTGGCCGGCCCGGCAGGGCACGCCGCTCCCGACCAGCCACTGCATCCGGACGTCCCCGGCAAGGCCAGGGGCAGCGGAACGCCAACAGAGACCCCGCCGCGGGACGGGATGCGGGATGCATCGCGTCAGTTTGATACCGGCGCCAGACGGACCGAAGGCCCTCGCCTTACCCGCAGGGCCGGTGTTGGCTTATCGTCCGGCAGTGGAACCGTTCAAGCCCGGGGCGCGGCTCGCAATTCCTTCACGAGCTGCGCCTTGCGCGCGCCCATCTGTTCGCCCAATGCCTCCAGTTCGTCCTTGCCGAGCAGCTTCCTGGCCCGGGGAAACATTTCCTTTTCTTCCTCGCTGGCGTGATGCACCACCAGCTCCTTCAGCACTTTCGCGCGACCGGAAAACTTCTCGCTTTCCACGGCCGTACCCAGCAGGTCGGGCAACACGAGCTCGCCGGCGGCGCGATGCTCTTCCAACGCCTCGAAGTACATCTTGTCGTCGTCCCCCTTGTCGCCATGCGACTTGAAGGCGGGATAGAAGATTTCTTCCTCGATGGTGGTATGCGCCTTCAACTCAACGCGGATCTTGTCAACCAGCTCGGTACGCTTCTTGATCGCGCGTGGCGTGGTTCCCTCAAGCTCGGTGAGCAGGGCTTTCACCGCAACGTGGTCGTTTTTGAGCAGAGCAATCGCGTCCATGGGTTTCTCCCAAATTGTGAAGCGCATCCTGCCGATGGTCGGGTGACGATCGGGTGTATGGCCATGACCCTGTTTCGGTGTCCCGGCAGCAGCGAAGTCCCGATGGGGTTCCTCAATCCCCGCGAAGAATCCATGCGCGTGAGCAAGGTGGGTTGACCGTGATCCGCGCCGCGGCTTTTTCATCTGGTCCTGCCCTGTTCATGCCACGCAACCTGCGTCAAACCCATGCGGCCTCGCCAATGGATGGCTGCCGGCACGGGCAAATGAAAGCTGCGTGACTTGAATGAAGGGCTGCCGACCGTCGGCCTCGCCTACAATGCCGGGACCCAACACCCCCGGACCAATCCATGCCCCGCTTGCGCGTCAAACGTTATCTGCTGACCGGCCTGCTCACCTTCATCCCGCTGTGGGTGACCTGGCTGGTGTTCAAGTTCGTGCTCGGTCTGCTGGCCGGCATCGGTGCACCGCTGGTCGCCGCGCTGCTCGGTGCGCTGGCGCTGGTGGCGCCGCACGCCGCCGACACGCTCAACACGGACTGGCTGACGTTCATCATTGCGCTGGTGATAACGCTCTGCGCGCTGTACCTGCTCGGCTTCGTGGCGAACCGGGTGATCGGCCAGCGATTCCTGCACGCCTTCGACGGCCTGCTGGCGCGCATTCCGGTGGTGCAGACGATCTACGGCGGCACCAAGAAGTTGATGGCGGTGCTGCAGAACAAGCCGTCCGGCGTGCAGCGCGTGGTGCTGGTGGAGTTTCCCCGTCGCGGCATGAAGGTGGTTGGTTTCGTCACCCGGGTGATGATCGAAGAAGGCACCGGCCGCGAAATGGCGGCGGTGTTCATCCCGACCACGCCGAACCCCACCGGCGGCTACCTGGAGGTGGTGCCGCTGGACGAACTCACGCCGACCGACTGGACGATGGACCAGGCGATGGCCTTCATCATTTCCGGCGGCGCGGTCGCGCCCGACACCCTGCCCGCCTCGCCCGCATTGCCGCGCCGCGACGAAACCGGAACCCCTGCATGAGCCTGCGCCACGTTCTGCTGTGCACCGTGTTCGGCACTGCCGCCATGGCCGCACACGCGGCCAGTCCGACCGCAACAAGCTGGACCACCCCGGCCGAGGCGGCGCAGTTCCGCACCACGCCCAGCTACGCCGACACGCTGGCATATCTGCATCGGCTGCAGCAGGCGGCCCCCGGCATGATCCGCCTGGAAACCTTCGGCACCACGCCGGAAGGCCGACCGATGACGGTGGTGATCGCCAGCGGCGACGGTACGTTCGACCTGGCCGCCGCACGCAAGGCCGGCAAGCCGGTCGTGTTGCTGCAAGCCGGCATCCATCCCGGCGAGATCGAGGGCAAGGACGCCGGACTGATGCTGCTGCGCGACATCGCGGTCACCGGCAAGTACCCGCACCTGCTCGACCATGTGGTGCTGGTGTACATCCCGGTGTTCAACGTGGACGGCCACGAGAATTCCAGCCCGTATCACCGCATCAACCAGAACGGCCCGGAACGCATGGGCTTCCGCGGCCAGTCGCAGTACCTCAACCTCAACCGCGACTACGTCAAGGCCGATGCGCCGGAAATGCGCGCCTGGCTGACGCTGTGGCTGCGCTGGCTGCCGGATCTGCTGATCGACGTGCATACCACCGACGGCGCCGACTACCAGTACGACCTCACCTGGTACACCGAAGACCCGCACAAGCTCGACCCCGCGGTGAGCGCCTGGCAGCACGACGCGATCGTCAACCACGCGATACCGGCGTACGAGAAACGTGGCCACCTCGCCTCGATCTACCTGGAATTCAAGGACGGCCGCGACCCGCGCAAGGGCATCGTCAACTTCGGCTCCGGCCCGCGCTACTCCACCGGCTACGCCGCGTTGCAGAACCGCCCGGCGCTGCTGATCGAGACGCACATGCTGAAGCCGTACGCGAACCGCGTGCAGGCCACCTACGACATCGTCGAGCTGATGCTGGAGCAAGTCGGCGCCCACCCGGCCGCCTTGCTTGCCGCCACCGCGAAGGCGGATGCCAGCACCATCGCCCGCCCCCGCGATGCAAACGCGCGCGTGGCGCTGACTTTCAAGCCCGATCCGCAACCGACGAAGTTCGAGCTCAAGGGGTACGCGTTCACCCTGAGCCACAGCGATCTTTCCGGCAGCGAGTGGATCCGCTACGAGCCCGGCCAGCCGAAGCACTACCGCATCGACAACTGGAACGGCCTGCTGCCGGACCTGTCGATCACCCCACCCGCCGCCTACGTGGTGCCGGCGCAGTGGACCGCGATCATCGACAGGCTCGACGCGCACGGCATCCGGTACGAGCGCACCGGACAGTCGCAGACGATCCGCGCCGAAGGCTATCAACTCGACGACCCGGTCTGGGCCAGCCAGCCGTTCGAGGGTCACCTGATGCTGCGCGACTTCGCCCTGCACGCCGCGCCGCGCGAGGTGACCCTGCCGCCCGGCTCGGCCATCGTGTCGCTGGACCAGCGCGCCGCCAACGTGGCGATCGCGCTGCTCGAACCGCAGGCGCCGGACTCGCTGCTGCGCTGGGGCTACCTCGATGCGGTGTTCGAAGCCAAGGAGTACGGCGAGCCGCGCGTGGTGGAGCAACTGGCGCGCGAGATGCTGGCGCGGGACCCGGCGCTGAAGGCCGCGTTCGCGCAGAAGCTGCGCGACGATCCCGCCTTCGCCGCCGACTCCCGCGCCCGGCTGGCGTTCTTTTTTGAACGCTCCCCTTGGTACGCCGCCCAGCACATCGGCGCCTACCCCGTGCTGCGCCTGGACGCCGCGCAGCTGCAGCAGCTGTCGCCCCAAGCACCCGCCCGACAGGCGCCGCAACCCTGACCTTTGACACTGTGTCACCCATGACGTTTGGCCTAGCGTGAACGGCCATGCCCGCGTTCCGGGGGGGACCCGACGGCGCGGCCAGACGACACCACTCAACATTCACAGAGGGACATCCATGACCAAGCAGTATCTGAAACCCCTGGCGCTGGCACTGGCCGTTAGCGCCGCCTTGACGCTGGGCGCCTGCGGCAAGCAGGAGCCGGCCGCCACTGCACCGGCGCCGGCCAGCACCGCCGCAGCCAGCAGCACGGCCGCCGCCGACCTCGGCAAGAGCATCTTCGACGTCAGCGAACTCGGCGACAGCGCGCTCGCTTGCCAGGACTTCGACGGCTTCGTCAACGCCAAGTGGGTCGCCGCCAACCCGATTCCCGCCGATCGCACCCGCTGGGGCGCGTTCGACGCGCTCGCCGAAAGCAGCCTGAACACCCAGCACGACATCGTCGAGAAGGCCGCCAAGGGCGCCGCCACCGCGGCGGCCGGTTCGATCGAGCAGAAGATCGGTTATCTCTACCAGTCGGGCATGAACGAGGACGCCATCGAGAAGGCCGGCTTCGACCCGATCAAGCCGAAGCTCGATGCCATCGCCGGCCTGAAGAACGGCGCCGACGTGGCCGACTACATCACCAGGAGCTACGTCGACGGCGACGCCCAGGTGTTCCAGTTCGGCTCCAGCGCCGACTTCCAGCATGCCGACATGCAGATTGCCTACGCATTCGAAGCCGGCCTGGGCCTGCCGACCAAGGACTACTACAGCGACGCCAAGTACCAGAACATCCGCGACGCCTACGTCGACTACATCGCCAAGGCGCTGGAGCTGACCGGCGTGGCTGCCGACGACGCCAAGAAGCAGGCCGCCGACGTGCTGGCGTTCGAGACCCGGCTGGCCGCCGCCTCGCTGTCGCCGGTCGAGGCGCGCAAGCCGGAGAACCAGTACCACTTCGTCAGCGTCAAGGACGCCGACAAGGCCACCCCGCACTTCAGCTGGGATAAATTCTTCGCCGCCCAGGGCGTGACCGTCGACAAGGGCTTCTCGCTGTCGCAGCCGAAATTCTTCGCCGAGTTCGACAAGCTGCTGGCCAAGGCGCCGATCGCCCAGTGGCAGGCCTACCTGCGCTTCCACACCATCGACGATGCCTCGCCGTACCTGAGCAAGAATTTCCAGGACAACAAGTTCGCGTTCTACGGCAAGACCCTGTCCGGCCAGCCGGAACAGAAGGCTCGCTGGAAGCGCGTGCTCGGCACCGTCAACAGCTCGATGGGCCAGGCGCTGGGCCAGCTGTACGTGGCCGAGGTGTTCAAGCCCGAGGCCAAGGCCCGTGCCCAGGAACTGGTCGACAACGTGCGCAATGCGCTGAAGGCACGCATCGAGAACCTCGACTGGATGAGCGACGAGACCAAGGCCAAGGCGATCGCCAAGTGGAACACCTTCCTGCCCAAGATCGGCTACCCGGACAAGTGGCGCGACTGGTCGGGCCTGAACGTCACCGATGACAACTACTACGCCAACGTGATGGCCGCGGCGAAGTTCAACTACGACTACGACATCGCCAAGATCGGCAAGCCGACCGACCGCAAGGAATGGGGCATGAACCCACAGACGGTCAACGCTTACTACAACCCGACCGACAACACGATCAACTTCCCGGCCGCGATCCTGCAGCCGCCGTTCTTCGACGCCAATGCCGACGACGGGATCAACTACGGCGGCATCGGCGCGGTGATCGGCCACGAAGCCAGCCATGGCTTCGACGACCAGGGCAGCCAGTTCGACGGTGACGGCAACAACAAGAACTGGTGGACCAAGGACGACCGCACCAAGTTCGACGCGCGCACCGCCAAGCTGGTCGCCCAGTTCGACGCCTACACGCCGATCAAGGACCAGCCGGACGTGCACGTCAACGGCGACCTGACGCTGGGCGAGAACATCGGCGACCTGGGCGGCCTGAACGCCGCCTACGACGCATTGCAAGTCGCGCTGAAGAAAAATCCCGAGGAAGCCGGCAAGCAGATCGACGGCTACACCCAGGACCAGCGCTTCTTCCTGAACTGGGCACGCGTGTGGCGTGGCTCCATCCGCGAGAAGCAGGCCTTGCTGCAGATCAACACCGATCCGCACGCCCCGGCTTCGCTGCGCGCGATCGGCGCGCCGTCGAACATGCCGGCTTTCGCCAGCGCGTTCCAGTGCAAGCCGGGCGACGCGATGGTGCGCATGGACGACAAGCAGGTGAAGATCTGGTAAGCCCGATGCCGTCGTGGCTCCGGCCACGACGGCACGGTTGATCCACCCCGGACGCCGCGCAGATGCGCGGCGTTTTTTTGTGCGCGCGCTGCCATGACAGCAATCGCTCCGAAGACCGCCCGCCCGTCGCGCCAATAGTTATTGCGAATCATTATCAATTGCTTTATTGTCTCGCCACTCAGCAAGGCCACGCACCACGGTGCCCGCTGCTCGCCACCAGGCGAACGGCTTGAGAAGCCGTTGTGCCCGGCCCAGCCATTCCCTGCTCCGGGCATCCCGAGCTGCCCGCGGGCGCACGGCGGTGCCGGGTCCGTGTGCAAACCTTCAAAGGAAAGCTGCATGTCCGAACAAGCCTACGTGACCGCACAGGCGGCCGCCCCCAAGCGTCTGCTGGCCTCCGCCCTCGGTCTTGTCCTGCTGCCGCTGACCGCCCATGCCGCCGATCCATCGGCACCGGATGCGGCACGGCCTGACGAAACCCAGGCCACCAGGCTGGAAGGCGTAAAGGTGCAGGCAGCCACCGTGAACACCAGCTCGCCGAAGTTCACCGCGCCGCTGCTGGACACGCCGCGCGCCGTCACGGTGATCCCGCAGGCGATCCTGCAGGAAACCGGCGCGGTTTCGCTGCTCGACGCGCTGCGCACGGTACCGGGCATTACCTTCGGTGCCGGCGAAGGCGGCAACCCGAACGGCGACCGCCCCTTCATCCGCGGCTTCGACTCGCAAAGCTCGCTGTTCATCGACGGCGTGCGCAGTACGGGTTCGCAATCGCGCGAGGTATTCGACATCGAGCAGATCGAGGTGACCAAGGGTCCCAGCTCGGCCTATAGCGGACGCGGCTCGGTCGGCGGCAGCATCAACCTGGTGACCAAGGCGCCCAAGGCGCGGAACTCCTTGGGCGGCAGCGTCGGCCTAGGTACCGACAACTACCGGCGCGGCACCGCCGACTGGAACCGGGTAGTGAGCGACGACGTCGCCTTCCGCCTCAACGTGATGGGCCACGAGAACGACATCCCCGGCCGCAACGGGCCTGACTTCAGCCGCTGGGGCATCGCGCCGTCGGTGACGTTCGGCATGCGCTCGGCGACCAGCGTGACGCTGAGCTACTACCACCTGCAAAGCAACGACGTGCCGGACAGCGGCATTCCCTACAACAACCCGTTCGCTGCCACCAGCCCGTATGCCGGCCTCAACGGCGACGGCTCGCCGGTCAAGGTGCCGCGCGACACCTACTACGGCCTGCTCGACCGCGACTTCCAGAAGCAGAAGAACGATGCCGGCACGATCCGCCTGCAGCATGACTTCGGCGGCAACTGGGTGCTGCGCAACAGCACGGTCTATACGCGCTCCAGCAACGACTACCTCTGGACCCAGCCGGACGACAGCCAGGGCAACTTCCTGCTCAACGGCGGCATCTGGCGCCGCGCCAACACCCGCACCGGCGTCACCACCAGCCTGACCAACCAGACCGACCTCACCGGCGAATTCCAGACCGGCATGGTCCGGCACACGATCGCCGCCGGCATCGAGCTCGGCACCGAGAAAAACAGCCGTTCCAGCTACAACGTCGATCCGGCGACCGGCGCCAGCGACACCCACAACATCGGTTCACCCGCGAACGGCGCCTGCAGCGGCGTGTACGGCATCGGCGCGCCGTCGAACTACTGGTGTACTTCGGTGACCGACCCGGATCCGCGCGATCCGTGGCGCGGCCTGATCGCGGGTGGCCTCAACCCGGTGCGCGTCAACACCGGCACCCGCTCCGCCTGGGCCTTCGACACGATGGCGTTCGGCGAGCGGTGGCTGCTCAATCTGGGTGCGCGTTTCGACAATTTCCGCACGCGCTCCATCAGTACCACCAGCAGCACCGGTGCCATCGTGCGCCCGAAGAACGACAGCAACTTCTGGAACTACCAGGCCGGCCTGGTCTACAAGCCGGCCGCCAGCGGCAGCATCTACGCCTCCTGGGGCACCGCCTCCAACCCGCCGGGCGTGGATGCCGGCGATGGCGCCGACGCGATCTCGGTAAGCAACGCCGACCTGAAGCCGGAAAGCAGCCGCAACCTGGAGCTGGGTACGAAATGGGAGGTGCTGGACCAGCGCGTATCGCTGACCGCGGCGCTGTTCCGCACCGAAAAGACCAATGCCCGCGTGGCCCTGACCGGCGTGCGCGGCGGCCCGATGGCGAACGTGGGCAAGCAGCGCATCGACGGCATCGAGCTCGGCATCAGCGGCAACCTCACCCGCCAGTGGCAGGTGTTCGCCGGCTACACCTACCTGCACAGCACCCTGCTCAAGGCGTCGCCGGCCGCGCCCGGTGACCAGGGCAACCGGTTCCCGAACACGCCGCGGAACAGTGCGACGTTGTGGACCACGTACGCGGTCACCCCGGCGCTGACCGTGGGCGGTGGCGCATTCCATACCGGCAAGACCTACGGCAATACCGCGAACACCAAATGGGTGCCGGGCTATGTGCGCTACGACGCGATGGCCTCGTTCGCGGTGAACCCGCACCTGACCTTGCAGCTGAACGTGCAGAACCTCGCCAACAAGTACTACTTCGACAAGGCCTACGCCTCGCACTACGCCACGGTGGCGCCGGGCCGCGCCGCGATCCTGAGCGCGAACTTCCAGCTCTGACCGCGCAACGGAGCCTGCACCGCCCGGCCTGCCGGGCGGCGTTCTTCCACCCATCCACGAGTCCGTTGCCATGCTGCTGCACATTCCGGAAGTCCTGACCCCGGCCCAGGTGCAAACCTTTCGCCAGAAACTGGATGCCGCGACATGGGCCGACGGCCGCATCACCGCCGGGCACCAGTCGGCGCTGGCCAAGGACAATGGCCAGCTGGACGAGCGCGACCCGCTGGCGCGCGAACTGGGCGACATCGTGACCGACGCGGTGCTGCGCCACGCCACCTTCTTCTCCGCCGCGCTGCCGCGGCATGTCTATCCGCCGCTGTTCAACCGCTACAGCGAGGGCCAGCAGTTCGACTTCCACGTCGACAACGCGATCCGCTACGACCGCACGCGCCAGCCGGCGCAACCGCTGCGCACCGATCTTTCGGCCACCTTGTTCCTGGCCGGGCCGGACGAATACGACGGCGGCGAACTGGTGATCGAGGACAACTTCGGCACGCACGCGGTGCGCCTGCCGGCCGGCGACCTGGTGCTGTACCCCGGCAGCAGCCTGCACAAGGTGCAGCCGGTGACGCGCGGCGCCCGCGTCGCCGCGTTCTTCTGGATCCAGAGCCTGGTCCGCGACGACGCCCGGCGCCGCATCCTGTTCGACATGGACGTGGCGATCCAGTCGCTCCATGCACAACCCGGCAGCGATCCCGCCGCGCTGCTCTCGCTTACCGGCGTGTACCACAACCTGTTGCGGCAATGGAGCGAGACGTGAACACCGCGGAAGCATCCGCCAGCCGGCCGCCCGCGCTCGACACCGAGGCGGTCAACCGGCTGCTGGCCAGCGATCCGGCCACCGCGGCCACGCTGCTGCTCGACGCCGCCCGCGCCGGCCGCGCCGACGCCCAGGCCTGGCTGGGCCAGCTGTACCTCGACGGCCACGGCGTGGCGCAGGATGCCGCCGAAGCGCTGTACTGGTTCCAGCGGGCCGCGCATGCCGGCGTGCCGATGGCGATGAACATGCTCGGCCGCTGCTGCGAGAACGGCTGGGGCACGGCGGTGGATTACGCGCTGGCCGCCGTGTGGTATCGCCGTGCCGCCGATGAAGGACTGGACTGGGCGATCTACAACATCGCACAGATGCTGGCCCATGGCTGCGGCATGGCGCAGGACCGCGCCGAGGCACGGCGCTGGTTTGAACGCGCCGCGGCCCTGGGCCATCCGCGCGCGATGCATTTCCTCGGCCAGTATCACGAACACGGCTGGGACGTTCCGGTCGATCATGCCCGCGCCTTCGCGCTGTATCGGCGTTCGGCCGAAGGCAACGACTACCGCGGACTGTGCAGCTGGGCCTCGGTGCTGGCCGGCGAGGGCCGCGTCGACGAAGCCGCCGCGCTGATCGAGCGGGCCATTCCGCTGGCGCCGGCGCACTATCTCGGCCCGCTGGCGCGGGAACTCCGTGCCTCCCCACACCCGGCGCTGCATGCGCTGGCGGCGTCGATCGAGTCCGCGTTTCCGCATTAGCAACCTCCGGCACTCACCCAACTGTTCCCACCGTGCGCCGTGGGGCGGATAATCGTCGGCCCCCTGAAGCAACCCGGCTGAAAAATGTTCGTTCCTGGTCAACGCTGGATCTCCTCCGCCGAACCCGAGCTGGGCCTCGGCACCGTCTTGCGCGTCGAAGGACGCGGCGTGCAGGTGCTGTTCGCCCGGGCCGGTGTGCTGCGCCCGTACGCGATCGACTCGGCCCCGCTGATCCGCGCCGAGTTTCGCGCCGGCCAGCGCGTGGCCGGCAAGGGCATCGCGTTCCTGGTGGAACGGGTGGAGATCAGGGAGGAGCTGCTGATCTATCGCGGCGAGGGCCGCGAACTGCACGAAGGCCAGCTCGACGACGAGCAGAGCGTGAGCCAGGCGGACGACCGCCTGGTCGGCGGCCGCACCGATGCCGTGGCGCAGTTCGAGCTGCGCCTGGAAGGCCTGAAGCGGCGCGCCGAGGCGCGCCGTTCGCCGATGTGGGGCCTGGGTGCGGCGCGTATCGGGCTGGTGCCGCACCAGCTGCGCGTGGCCGGCATCGCCTCGGCGCGCCGTCCGCCGCGTGTGTTGCTGGCCGACGAGGTGGGCCTGGGCAAGACCATCGAGGCGGGCATGATCATCGCGCGCCAGCTCGCCACCGGACGCGCCTCGCGCGTGCTGCTGCTGCTGCCCGACACCCTGGTCTACCAGTGGTTCGTGGAGATGCTGCGCCGCTTCAACCTCAGCTTCGCGATCTACGACGAGGAACGCTGCGAGGCACTGGAACAGTCCGGCGACGCCGGCAACCCGTTCGAGGACGAGCAGCTGGTGATCGCCGACTTCGGCTTCCTGGAGAACTCGCCGAAGCACGCGCAGCAATTGCTGGAAGCGCCGTGGGACCTGCTGGTGGTCGACGAGGCGCACCACCTGGCGTGGTCGCCGGAGACGGCCAGCCCGCGCTACACGATGGTGGAGAAGCTGGCCGCGGCGATCCCCGGCGTGATCCTGCTGACCGCCACCCCGGAACAGCTCGGCCGCAGCGGCCACTTCGCCCGCCTGCGCCTGCTCGACCCGCAGCGCTACCACGACCTGGACGGCTACCTGGCCGAAGCAGACACCTACTTGGCGCTGTCGAAGATCGCCGACCGCCTGCTCGATGGCCAGCCGCTCGACGACGCCCAGCGCGCTACGCTGGCCGACGCCTTCCATGGCGACCAGGCACTCACCGCCCGCCTGGCCGACCCGGCCCAGCCGGACAACGCGCGCGAGCTGCTGGCCGCGCTGATCGACCGGCATGGCACCGGCCGGGCGATGTTCCGCAACAACCGCGCCGGCGTGGGCGGTTTCCCGAAGCGCCGGCCCGAGTGGCACCTGCTGGATGCCGACCGGCTCGACGAAAGCACGCGGCAGTCGCTGCTGGCCGAATTCCACGCCGACATCCAGCAGCCGCCGCCGCTGATCGAGGTCGACTACGCCGCCGACCCGCGCATCGACACCCTGATCGCCCTGCTGGAACAGCACCCGCTGGACAAGTTCCTGCTGATCTGTCGCAGCCAGGCCAAGGTGCTGGCGCTGGAGGAAGCACTGCGCACGAAGAGCGGCATCGGGGTAGCGCGCTTCCACGAAGGCCTCAGCATCGTGCAGCGCGACCGCAACGCCGCATATTTCGCCCAGCCCGACGGCGCGCGTCTGCTGCTGTGTTCGGAGATCGGCTCGGAAGGGCGCAACTTCCAGTTCGCCCACCGGCTGATCCTGTGGGACCTGCCGCTGGATCCGGACCTGCTGGAACAGCGTATCGGCCGGCTCGACCGGATCGGCCAGAAGCACGATATCGACATCCACATCCTCGCCGTTGCCGACAGCGCCCAGCACGTGCTGGCGCGCTGGTACGACGAGGGCGTCGGTGCGTTCCGCACGAGCCCGGCCGACGGCCGCGAACTGCTGCGCCGCTACGGCGAGCCGCTGACCCGGCTGGCCGACGAGCACGCCCGCGGTGACGACAACCGCGACCAGGAGCTGGACGCGCTGCTGGCCGAGACCCGCGCCAGCCACGAGCAGATGGCCGAGCTGATCCGCGGCGGCCGCGACCACCTGCTGGAGCTGGCCGCCAGCCGCGACCTGCATGCCGACGAGTTGCAGCAGGCGTTCGCCCGCGAGGATCACGACCCCGGCCGGGACGCCTTCGTGCAGCGCCTGCTGGAGGCGTTCGGCATCCACGCCGAGGAACTCGGCAGCCAGGTGCTGCTGCTCGACCCGCAATACCTGTCCACCGACGCGCTGCCCGGCTTTGCCGACGGTCCGCAGTCGGTGACGTTCGCGCGCGAGGTGGCACTGTCGCGCGAAGAGCTGCCGCTGCTGCGGCTCGACCATCCGCTGGTCGCTGGCGCGCTGGATCTGGCGCTGTCCGGCGAACAGGGCAATGCCGCGTTCATGGTCGACGACGTGCTGCCGCCGCGCACTGCGCTGCTGCAGGCGGTGTTCGTGCTGGAGTGCGTGGCCGACCGCCGGCTCGACGCCGAGCGCTTCCTGCCGATCCTGCCGATCGTGGTCACCGTCGACACCCGGCTTGCCGAGCGTGCCGACTTCGCCCCCAGCGAGATTGCGCTGCGCAAGGCCAGCGACCGCAACATTGAAGTGGCGCGCTACCGCAAGTTTCTCGGCAAGCTGGTGCCGCCGATGCTGGAACGTGCCGAGACACTCGCCGGCGTACGCGGACAAGCTCGCATCGACGAGGCGGTGAGCCTGGCCACGCAGACGCTGGATGCGGAACTGTCGCGCCTGCTGGCACTGCGTGCGGTGAACCCGTCGGTCAGCGAAGCCGAGATCGCCGCCGTCGCCGCCGAGCGCACCGCACTGCTGGCCGCGCTGCCGCAATCGCGGCTGCGGCTGGACGCGGTGCGCTTCGTGGTCAGCGCGGATTTCCTGGCGCTGCGCTGAGGCTTACCCGCTCCCCGCGTGGCGGCGGGGAGGACCGGGGCGAAGCTGCGCTCAGACCGACGCCGGCACCACGCGCATGCGCTGCTCGATGCCGCACGCGCGGTAACACACCGTCAGCAGCGCCAGCCAGATCACGCCCACGTACAGCGCCACGCGCGTGTCCGGGCTGTAGCCGAGCATAACCAGCACGAACGCGAGAAACGCCAGGCAGATCACGCTGCTCAGGGGAAACCAGCGCAACCGAAAGGCCAGCGGCACGGGCTGCTGCCGGCGGAAGCGCCAGTGCGCCACCAGCACCATGCCCCAGGTCCACACCGCGTTGAACGCGAGGATCGACATCATCATGCCGAAGATGCGCCCGGGCACCAGGTAGTTCATCAGCACGCCGAACAGCAGGAATGCCAGGGTCACCAGCACGCCGCGCACCGGCACGCCGTGCGCGCTCAGTTGCTGCATCGCGGCCGGTGCCTGCCCCTTCGTCGCCAGGCTGTGCAGCATGCGGCTGCCACTGAAGGTGGTCGAATTGAAACTCGACAGCGCCGCGGTGATCACCACGAAGTTGATCAGGGCCGCCGCCTGCGGGATGCCCAGCCTGGCGAACGTGGTGACGAAGGGGCTGCCTTGCGTGTCCAGTTCGTTCCACGGGTAGATCGCCATGATCACGAACAGCGAGCCCACGTAGAAGATCAGGATGCGCCAGATCACCGAGTTCACCGCCCGCGGGATGGTGCGCTCCGGTTGCGCCGCCTCGGCCGCGGCCATGCCGATCGTCTCGATGCCGCCGAACGAGAACACCAGCACCGGCAGCGCCAGCACCATGCCGGTCACGCCGTTCGGGAACCAGCCGCCGTGCGTCCACAGGTTCGACAGCCCGACTGGCTGGCCGCCGTTGCCCAGGCCCAGAGTGATCATCGCGGCACCGCCGAGGATCAGCAGCACCACGGTCAGCACCTTGATCAAGGCGAACCAGAACTCCAGCTCGCCGTAGACCTTCACTGCCATCAGGTTCAGGCCGCCGATCATCACCACGCTGCCGAACGCCCAGATCCATTGCGGCAGCTCGGGAAACCACGCCTTCATGTAGATGCCGACCGCCGTGCTCTCGGCGATGCCCACGCCCATCATCAGGATCCAGTAGTTCCAGCCGGTAAGGTAGCCGGCGAACGGGCCGAGGTATTTGTGCGCGTAGGTGCTGAACGAACCGGCGATCGGCTCGTGCGCGGCCATCTCGCCCAGCGCGCGCATGATGATGAAGATCATCACGCCGCCGAACAGGTAGGCGAACAGCAGCGACGGCCCGGCCAGCTTGATCGTGCTGGCCGAGCCGAGGAACAGGCCGGCGCCGATCGCCATGCCCAGCGCCATGAAGGTGATGTGGCGCGGGGTAAGCTGGCGCTGGAGGGACTGGCTCATGGATGCGTTTTTGTGGGCTGAAAACGTTCAGCGTAGCAGGCGGCGCACCGGCTTGATCGGCAGCCGGCCGCGCCAGTACTGGATCAGCACGAGGCCGCCAAGCATGCCGCCAAGATGGGCGAAGTGGGCCACGCCCGGCTCGATCCCGGTCACGCCCATGGTCAGTTCGGCGCCGGCGTAGAGGATCACGAACAGCCACGCCGGCATCGGGATCGGCAGGAAGATCAGCATCACCTTCTCGTGCGGATACAGCATGCCGAACGCCAGCAGCAGGCCGAAGATCGCGCCGGACGCGCCCAGCGTGGGGCCGTACTGCGGCGGCGGGAAGAACCACAGCACCGCCAGTTGCAGCAGCGAGGCGACGATCGCGCAGACGAAGTAGTAGACGGTGAAATTGCGCGCGCCGAAGGTGCGCTCGATCGTGCCGCCGAACATGTACAGCGCGAGCATGTTGAACAGGATGTGGGTAATGCTGCCATGCATGAACGCACTGGTGACGATCTGCCACACCCCGAACAGGCCCGAATCGAGCGGCCACAGCGCGAAATGCAGCAGCATGAGCTGGCCCGACACCTGCTGCAGCAGGAACACCACCGCGTTGGCAATCAGCAGGTTGCGCGTGACGGGCGGCAGATCAAAAGGCATCAGGCAGTTTCCAGGGAATCAGGGACAGCATAACGGCGGCATTTCGCAGCTGACCGCACCAGGCGGCAATCGTTCATCCGATGCAGCCAGAGCAAAAAGCCGCCTTGCGGCGGCTTTGCGACGAAGCTGGCGACGACAGAATCAGCCTCGGTCGGCCACCTGCGCCATCGCTTCCGGGCGCTTGGCGCCGGCGAAGCGCTTGGCCCAGTAGCTCTCGTGCAGGCTGGAGATCTCCACCGACTTGCCACTGGCCGGCGAGTGGATGAAGCGGCCGTTCGAGATGTAGATACCCACGTGCGAGATGTTGCGCTTGCCATGGGTGCGGAAGAACACCAGATCGCCCGGCTGCATGTCGGACCGGTTGACCTTGAGACCGGCCAGGAATTGCGAAGCGGAGTTGCGCGGCAGCTGCATGCCGACCGCATGCGCAAACACATAGCGCACGAAGCCGCTGCAATCGAAACCGGTGGAAGGATCGCGGCCGCCGCGCACGTAGCGGGTGTCGCGCAGCTTCATGGCCACTGCGATCAGCGACTTGCGCAGGTCGGTGATGTCCGCGCCGGTGGCCTCCTGCCCGCCTGCGGTGGCGTCGGCCACGGCCGGCTCCATCGCGGCACGGCTGCCGGCGAGCATCGACGCTGCATCGGGAATCACGGACTGCGCCAGCGACGGCGCCGGGTTGAATGCCGGCAGCTGACTCAACAGCGGCGAACCGATCTGGGCGACGACCGTGCTGTCGATGACGGCGGGGTTGGTTTTGGCCTGAAGCGGACCGGCTACCAGCAGCACGGAAACGAGCGCGGCGACGACGGTCAGTTGCTTGATGGGCATGCTGGGAAAGTCCCTTGTTGTTCACAGGATCGACCGCCCAGCAGAAGCCGATGACGTGACGACTGGGTGAACTTAACAAGAAGCGACCGCCGGAATGTTCGATTGAGGTTAACTGAACCCTGCCGTTTCAAAAAAAGCGACCGGGCGCACATTACCCAACCTATTGATTCAAAGTAATTTATGCTGACCTGCATGCCGCTCAGTAAGGCGGATCCGGCTGCGGCCGGCTGCCGAAGATCGCCGTGCCGATCCGTACTTCGGTCGCCCCCTCGGCGATGGCGAGCGGAAAGTCGCCACTCATGCCCATGGAAAGACGTTCCAAATCATGACCTTGCGCCAAAGCCTGGTCGCGCAGCTCGCGCAGCCGGCGGAAGCAGCCGCGCACTTCGACCGGCTCGGTGGAGTGGATTGCCAGGGTCATCAGGCCGCGCACCCGCAAGCTGTCGTGACTGCGCAAAGCGTTCAGGAAACCCGGCAGTTGTTCAGGTGGCAGTCCGTACTTGCTGGGCTCGGAGGAGGTCTTCACCTGCACTAGCACGTCGATCGCCCGGCCCTCCTGCTGCAGCCGCCGATCCAGCGCGTCGGCCAGCTCCAGCCGGTCCAGCGACTGCACCTCGCTGGCCAGCCGCGCCGCGTCTTTGGCTTTGTTGGTCTGCAGGTGACCGATCATCACCCAGTCGATGCCGCAGTCGGCCAGCGGCGCGGACTTGTCGCGGATCTCCTGCACCTTGTTCTCGCCGAAACGGCGCATGCCCAGCGCCACCGCGGCCCGGATCAGTTCCGGGCCGAAGGTCTTGCTGACCGGGAGGATGGCCACTTCGGCCGGGTCGCGGCCGGCCTCGCGGCACGCCGCGTCGACGCGGCGGCGGACCTGCGTCCAGTTGTCGGCCAGCCAGGTGGAGTCCATGCTCATGAGCGCACGGGCGTGCTCAGGCCTGGCTGCCCTGCTGGTGATGGCGCGCCACCACCTCGGCCACGACCATGCTGACCTTCTTGCCGGTGGGAATGTGCAGGAATTCGTTCGGGCCGTGCGCGTTGGAATGCGGGCCCAGCACGCCGGTGATCAGGAACTGCGCCTTGGGGAATTTTTCGCCCAGCATGCCCATGAACGGGATGCTGCCGCCCTCGCCCATGTAGGCGGCCGGCGCGCCGAAGTAGTTCTGCGAGGCGTCGCTGACGGCCTGCTCCAGCCACGGCGACAACGCCGGCGCGTTCCAGCCCGAACCGTCCTTCTCCAGGGTGAAGCTGACCTTGGCGCCGTACGGCGGGTCCTTCTCCAGCAGTTGCTTGACGAACTCACCGGCCTTGGCGCCGCCCAGCGTGGGCGGCACGCGCAAGCTCAGCTTCACCGCGGTGAACGGGCGCAGCACGTTGCCGGCGCTTTCCAGCGGCGGAATGCCGCCGATGCCGGTCACCGCCAGCTGCGGACGCCAGGTGCGGTTGAGCACCAGCTCGGCCAGATCCTTGGTGACCGGCTTCATGCCATCGACCCAGGGGAACTTCGCTATAGATGTCGTCGCCAAGCACTTCGGCAGACAGTTTCGCCTGCTCGATCCGCTGCGGCGGGATGTCGACGTACAGCTCCTTCGGCTTGATCGTGCCGGTTTCCGGATCCTCCAGCCGCGACAGCAGCTCGCGCAGGATGCGGAAGCTGGATGGCACCACGCCGGAGGCATCACCCGAGTGCACGCCCTCCTCCAGCACCTGCACGCTCAGGTTGCCGCCGGTCATGCCACGCAACGAGGTGGTCAGCCACAGCTGGTCATAGTTGCCGCAGCCCGAATCCAGGCACACCACCAGCGACGGGCTGCCGATGCGTGCGGCCAGGTGGTCGACATAGAACGGCAGGTCATAGCTGCCGGACTCCTCGCAGGCCTCGATCATCACCACGCAGCGTGCATGCGGAATGCCTTGCTCGTGCAGCGCCAGCAGCGCCGCCAGCGAACCGAAGATCGCGTAGCCGTCATCGGCGCCGCCGCGGCCGTACAGCTTGTCGCCCTTGAGCACCGGCGTCCACGGGCCTAGGCCGTCGGCCCAGCCGGTCATTTCCGGCTGCTTGTCCAGGTGGCCGTACAGCATCACGGTGTCGTCGCCCGCGCCTGGCACCTCGATATAGATGAGTGGAGTGCGCCCTTCAAGCCGCACCACCTCCAGCGTCGCACCCGGCAGCTGGCTCAGCTTGGAGCGCGCCCAGGTTTCCATCAGCTTGACCGCGGCATCCATGTAGCCGTGCGCCACCCAATCCTTGTCGAACATCGGCGACTTGTTGGGAATACGAATGTATTCAACCAGCTGCGGCACGATCTCGTCGTCCCACAAGCCGCTGACGAAGCGGGAAAGGCGGGCAGTATCCATGGTCGATCTCCATCAGGCGAACAAGACCGGCATTGTAACAGCGGGCTTCGTCGACACCGACACGCGATCGGAAGCCGCCGACAGTCGAAGACGATCATCGCGCACGCCAACCCTGCGTGGCCTCCCACTGTGCGGGCACGCGCCGCGGCGCAATAGTGCGGCGGCGGCATCCGGATGCCGTCACCACCGCCCAAGGAGAAAGGCCATGTTCAACAAACTCGCCGCTGTTGCCCTCGCAATCGCCCTTGCCGTACCGGGGTTGCTGCTGGCTGCCACGCCGGTCAACATCAACCAGGCCGACGCCGCCACCATCGCCAAGTCGCTGGACGGCATCGGCCCGTCGAAAGCGGCGGCCATCGTGGCCTGGCGCGAAGCCCACGGCCCGTTCAAGAAGGCCGACGACCTCAAGCAAGTCAAGGGCATCGGCAAGGCCACCATCGAGCGCAACCGCAGCGCGATCCTGCTCGGCGACGATGCCGATGACGCTGTCGCCAAGTCGGCCGCGCCAGCCAAGGCCGCGCCCAAGGCCAGGAAGGCAGCAACCGAGGAATAATCGCTCCACGCAGGGGAGCCGGGCGGCGCGGTCCAAGGCGGGCCGCGCCGCTTGCGTTACACTCGCGCGCCCCTTCCGTCGCCGTGCCGCCATGATCCTGCCGCGCTACCGCATTGCTGCTTCCGCCATCCGTGGTGCGGGCAACGGCCTGTTCCTCGAGGAAACCGTGGCGGCGGGAGCCATCATCACCGCGCCGGACGGCATCGAGCAGACGTTCCGCTACGCCGACATCATGGCGGCGCCGGAACTACGCGCGCAGCTCCATGCCAGCGCGCGCTGGTTCGAGGATCACTACACGTTGTCGCCGGATTGGCCGGATGAGTGCTACATCAACCACAGCTTCACGCCGAACGGGCTGTGGCACCTGGGTTTCGTGTTCGCCCTGGCCGACCTGCCTGCCGGCAGCGAGATCACCGTGGACTACCGGCACCTGCTGCCGCCCGGCCAGGCCGAGGATTTTGTCGATTCGGTCACAGGTGAGACAATCACCGGCTTGTCCTGGCAGGAGAGCCTCGCCAGCAGCACCCGTGCACTGGCCGAACTGCTGGCTGCCGCCCACCACCGATCGTGATGTTCGAAATCCCAACCATTGAAACGGCGCGCCTGCGCCTCACCGCACTGACCGAGCGCCACTTCGACGACTACGCCGCGATGCTGGCCGACCCGGGCAGCACGCGCTGGGTCGGCGACGGCCAGCCGCTGGATCGCACCAATGCCTGGCGTTCGCTGGCCATGCTGCTGGGCCACTGGCAGTTGCGCGGCTACGGCATGTGGGCACTGGAGCTGAGGCATGGCGGCGAGTTCATCGGCCGCGCCGGCCTGATGTACCCCGACGGCTGGCCCGACCTGGAAATGGGCTGGATGTTGAAACCGGAGCATCGCCACCAGGGCTATGCCACCGAAGCTGGCAATGCCGTGCTCGATTTCGCCTGGGGCCAGTTGCACGCGCCGCGCGTGATCAGCCTGGTGCGGGTCGGCAACGAGGCCTCCGACCGGGTCGCCGAGCGGCTGGGCGGCGAACTCGTCGAGGACATGGACTTCTACGGCAGCCACAGCCACGTGTTCGCCTACTACCCGCCGCATCGCGAACACCGCCGCGCCTACGGCTAGGAGCCTGGGCAGCAGAGATTTGCGAAGCGGAAATCCGGCTGGGCGAAGACAGCTTTTCGACGCTTCGCCCGCCCATGCCGGTGCCACAGGCCGGGACGCGGTGCAAAAACTTCCAGCTGGAACGGTTTCCACGCCCAGGATCCCGGGTGCACATCTGCCGACATGCGCCGGCAGGATGCCTGGTACCTACAGCGCCGGCGACAACCCGCTGCCGCGGCGCGACGATGACAGCGAACGCGCGACTTCAGCCAGTGCGAACAACCGGGCCACGCGGACCCAACCGAGCACCAAAACCACCAACTGCGTCAGCAGCATGGCCAGCACGAGACCGGTCACGCCGAGCGCCGGGGTATGCACGCGGCCCAGACCGAGCGCCAGCGCGGCCGCATAACCGATCACGCTGATCAGCAGGTAGCACAGCAGCGTGCTGAGCGGCCGCCGCAGCAACTGCATGAAGCCGCGACCGAATGCACGGGTAGCCGAACGCAGGTTGGCGTCCGCGATGAATGCCGCCCGGCCCGACTCCACGATGGCGTGCGCCAGCACGAACAGCAGCACGGCCACCGCGATGGCGACATGCGATGCGCTGTCCACCTGCGATTCCAACACTGCCTTGCTGTCGACGCGATCCAGCGCATGGAACACGAAGCCGATCAACGCCGCCATCACCGCGTACGGCAGGATCGACCACAGCATCAGGCGGAACATGCGGCCGTACTCGACGATGCCGCACTGGAGCAGATGGCTGAAGCCCAGCACGCGGCTCGCGCGTCCGCTGCCGACCATCATGCCGTTGAGGAACGGCGACAGCAGCCGGGTCAACACCAGGCCGAGCAGCGCCGCGCCACGGAGCCAGTCGGCACTGTCGCTCAGTGCCGCCAAGGTGTCGCCGAACATCAGTGCGCTGAACTGCTCGGCCCATGCCGGCGCATGCACGGAATGGTCGAGCAGCCCGCTCAGCGTGCGCCACAACGGCAGGCTGACCACTGCGGTCGGCAGCAGCAGCAAAAGCGTGCACAGCAGCAGCAGGCGCCACTGCATAGCAGCCAGCGGGGCACGCATGGCGGCGCCGAGATCCACCTGACGGGAAGCACGTTTGCTCATCATCACAGCGACCCCACCAAGGCGTAGAAAACCTGCAACAAGGACGCGACGTCCGCGCTCCAGCGACGCGAGGCGCTGCCGTCGGCCTTGGTCGTAAGGCTGTCGTTGAGCTTGTTCGCATCCAGGTAGATTTTCTGCTCGGGATCGAGCGTGGCCGAGATCACCCTGGACGGTTTGGTGAACTCGAAACGGGCCCAGCGGCGATCATCGTCCCAGTGCACGTCCTCGCTGCTGCCGTCGGCGAACTTCACCCGCAGCAGCTGCGGTACCGGCGCGCCGTCGCGGCGCACGGTAACGATGCTGCGCCAGGGGAAGGGGCCGCTGCCCGGCTTGGCCTTCGGATGGGCCTTGTCCCACGCCTCGCGCTGACTGTCGATCTGCTTGTCGAGATCGTCGCTGTCGAGCTCCGTGCGCTTGTCGTCCTTCCAGGTGCTGCCGGCCTGCGGCAGCACCTCGATGGTGTCGATGCTGGCCACCCGGTCGTCGATCTGCGCCGTGCCGTAGACATAGCGGTCGAAGATCTCGCTCACCGCCTTCGCGTTGCCGGAGACATCGGCCAGAGTGGCGCGCAGGTCGGCCACGGACGGATGGCGAAAACGCCAGCGCCGGTAGTACTCCTGCATCGCACGCTCCAGCACCGGCCTGCCGAGGCGCTCTTCCAGATCGTGCATGGCGGTGGAGGTGCGCGAATACACCGTGCCGTAGCTGCTGCTGGACAGGCGATTCCATGCATTCTCGCCGAGCGGGTCGGCCGGTCGCCGCAGGCCGGCGCCGAGACGATCCATCTCGAAGCCGGTCATCGACGGTGCGATGCCGAGACGCTTCATCCAGCCGGAGGCCAGCGTGAGCTTCTGGTCCCGCTCGCGCATCATGCGGTTGTCCCAGTACTCGTTGATGCCCTCGTCGAGCATCGGCTCCTCGAATTCGTTCGACGCGAGGATGCCGTAGAAATAACCGTGGCCGAACTCGTGGACGTTGACGAAATCGAGCGTGTATTCCGCCGTCGTGCCCGGCTCGACCTTGGCATGGCCCTCCGCGGTGAAGAACGTCGGGTACTCCATCCCGCCCGCTTCGTCGGCGTTGTACGGCGGCACGACCGCGGTTACCGTGTGGTACGGGTACGCGCCCAGCGTCTTCGAGAAATACCCCAGCGAATCAATGGTGGCCTGCAGCGTCGGCTTGGCCGTGGCCGCGTATTCCGGCGGGTAGATCACCCGCACATCGACCTTCGGGCTGCCCGGCCCCCGCCAGCTGCCGTCCAGCGTCTCGTAGCCCTTGGCGGCGACCCAGGCGAAATCGTGCACGTCGCCCTGCACGAAGTGATACGTGGTCTTGCCGTTCGCCACCTGCGGCTGTCCCTGCAGCTGGCCCACCGCGCCCACGGTGTAATCGCTGGGCACGGTCAGGTTCACGTCGTACAGGCCGAAGTCGGCATAGAACTCGCCGTTGAAATGGAACTCGTGCACGTTCCAGCGCGGTGCGGTGGCGCCGCGCTCGCCGGCCAGCTCCAGCACGCCGATCTTCGGAAACCACTGGCCGACCAGGTTGAAATCGCCGAACCAGCCGGTGCGCTCGACCACCCGCGGCAGCTGGCTGAGGAAGTCGATGTCCAGCGCAAGCGTGCCACCCGCCGGCACCGGCTCGGCCAGGTCGATGCGCACCACGGTCTGGTCGGTGGCCGGGCCGCCATCGGGCTGCACGAACTGCCACTTCAGCGCGGCGTCGTCCTGCTTCACCTGCATCAGTTCGATCCAGCCCCACTCGCCTTTCTTCAACACCGCGGCGCCACGCGAGCGACCGTGCGCGGTCAGCACCTGGCGCTCGGTGAACCAGGTGCTGCCCTCGTTCTGGAACGCGTTGAGGTACAGGTGGAAATACACCTTGTCCACCGGGCGGTCGCTGCGGTTGCGCCAGGTCATCCGCTGCCTGCCGGTCACAGTGTGTTTCGCCACGTCCAGTTCGGCATCGATGTGATAGCTCACCACGCGATCGGACAGGGTCTGCTCGTTGCCGCTGCGTTCGCCACCCCACGCATCCGCGGTGCTGGGTACGGTGACCGCAGCGGCATCGGCGGTCGCGAAGGGAATATCGGGAAGCGCCACGCTGGCCGCGCTCGCCGTTGCCGGGGCCACCGGCGTTGCCTGCTGTGCCATCGCCAGCCAGGGCCAGCACGCGGCCATGACACACCCGCACACCCACTTGCGTACGATTCGCCGCATCTTGCCACTCCCCCTGAGCAATCGCCGCAGAGTGCACCCAACCGGCCAGGGCGACATAGGCCATAGGTCATGCCAGCGGGATTGTGCGCGGACTCAGTAGACGTCGCGCCGGTAGCGTCCCTGTCCGCGCAACTGCTCCACACGTGTGTCGCTCAGCACGTCGCGCAACACCGCATCGACGCCCGGGGCGAGTCCATCGAGGCTGCCGCAGACATGGATCGCCGCGCCGGCGTCGATCCAGCGCCGCAGTTCATCGGCTGCCTCGCGCAGCCGATGCTGCACGTGGATGCGTTCGGCCTGGTCGCGCGACCAGGCGAAATCGGCCCGCTCGATCCAGCCATCGCCCATCCAGCGCTCGATCTCGTCGCGGTAGAAGAAATCGTGCGCCGCATGCCGCTCGCCGAACAGCAGCCAATTGCGCCGGTGGCCGGCGGCGATGCGTGCCTTCAGCAAGGCGCGCAAGGCGGCCAGCCCGGTGCCGTTGCCGATCAGGATCAGCGGGCGCGCATCCCTCGGTGCGTGGAAATTGACGTTGCCGCGCACGCGCAAGGCGATCTCCGCCCCCACCGGCGCATGCACCGTAAGCCAGCCGGAACCGAGACCGGGGTAGCCGCCGCGGCCGCGCATCTGGCGTGCCAGCAGGTGGATCGCGCCGTCGTCCGGCAACGAGGCGATCGAATAGGCGCGATGCGGCAGCCGCTGCAGCGTCGCCGCCACCGCGTCTTCATCCAGCCCGTCGACCTCGCCGGCTTCAGGCAGGCGGCTGCGCGCCAGCAAGGCCGCCAGCGGCAGGCGTTCCTTTCCATGCGCCACCGGCACGCGACCATCCAGCCCCTGCGCCGACAGCCAGGTCGCCACTGTGTCCGGTGCATGGCAGGGGCCGACCTCGACCAGGTCGCCGGCCTGCCAGCCGGCGCAGTCCTGCAGCGGCTGCAGTTCAAGATGAAAACAGGGTTCGCCCACGCTGCCGGGATTGAGCAGGCGTCGTTCGGTCAATTGCCAGCGCTGGTACTTCGGCGCCTGCCAGTCCGGCAGGTCGCTGGCGCCGGAAAGCAGCGCCAGGTGATGCTGCCAGTGGCGCAAGCTGGCCTCGTCCTCGCTGTCCACTTCCACCGGATCGAACAGCGCCTGCGCGCCGCTGGCCTGCAGCCAGCGCTGCAACTGGCGGCCGAAGCCGCAGAAGGCCTCGTAGTCGCGGTCGCCCAAGGCGAGCAGGCCGTAACGCAGGCCGGCCAGTGGCGCTGTTTGCTGCATCGCCAGGCGGCTGAACGCCAGCGCCATGTCCGGCGGTTCGCCGTCGCCGGTGGTGCTGGCCACGAACAACACGCGGCCGGTACGGCGCAGGTCGTCGAGCGTCAACGTGTCGATGCCGTCCAGCCGCGCCGGCACGCCGGCCGCCTGCAGGCTCTGCAGGGTCTGCCGCGCGAGTTGCCCGGCGAAACCGGTCTGGCTGGCATAGACCACGCGCACCTCGACTTCGGCCCGCGCGGCGTCGCTCCGCAACTCGGCCAGGACCGCAGCCGGATCGTGGCCGACGGCGACATTCGCCACCAGCCGTGGCGTGCGCGGCGCGGGCAGTTGGCGGTAACGCAGCCAACCGAGCAGACCCAGCCACGCTGCCAGCACCAGCGCCGCGCCGAACCAGCGTTCGGCACCCGGGTCGCGCCATTGCAGCGCGTCCACATGCAGCAGGAGCAGCGCCGTCGAGAGCAGCACAAACCCACCCAGCAGCGCGGCGTTGCCGAGCACGGCAGCACGCCGCGCCGTTGCCACTTCGGCCTTGCTCACCGTTGCAGTTCCGCGACGAATGCCGGCGACATGCGTTGTTCGAAACCAGGCCCGATGCGCACGATCATCAGCACCGCCAGCCCATGCTCCCGCGCATACGCCATGCCGCGCTCGGCACCGAGCACGCTGAGCGTGGTGCCCAGCGGATCGGCCTGCATGCAGTCGTCCGCCAGCACGCTGACCGAAGCCACCTCATGCGGCACCGGGTAGCCGCTGCGCGGATCGATGTGGTGGGAGTAGTAGCGCCCGCCATCCTCGAACACGTGGCGATAATCGCCGGAGGTTGCGATGGCGCGATCGTCGAGTCGAACCGTGCGAACCAGTTCATCGCCCCCGGTCACCGCGCCGGCAGCGGCGTCCGGCCGCTCGATGCCGACCCGCCACGGCGTGCCGTCCGGCTTGCGGCCGTGCGCCTTCAGTTCGCCGCCGACCTCGACCAGCCAGGCGTCCACGCCCGTGCGCTGCAGGTAGCGGCCGACCTGGTCGACACCGTAGCCCTTCGCCACGGCGGAGAGGTCCAGGTAGATCCCGCCCGGCTGCCAGGCACGCCGGCCGACCAGATCCAGCTTCACCTTCCACCAGCCGACCCGCGCCTTCGCCGCCGCGATCGCGTCGGCACCCGGTGGCTGGTGTGGCCGCCGGTCGGGGCCGAAGCCCCACAGGTTCACCAACGGACCGACGGTGGGATCGTAGGCGCCATTGCTGTCCTGCGCCAGCTGCAGCGCATGCTGCAACACCGTGAAGAACTCCGGCGGCAGGTGTCGCCAGCTGCCGGCCGCTGCGCGGTTAAAACGCGACAGGTCGGACTGCGGCTGGTACGTGCTCATCTGCCCGTCGACGCGGTCCAGTTCGGCCTGGATGCCCTGCTGCAACGCTGCCGCCGAATGGGCCTGCGGCAGCGTCAGTTGCACCGACCAGGTGGTGCCCATGGTCCGGCCATGCAAGCGCTGCAGGCTCGCCGCCGCGGCCGGCGCGGCGACTGCCCACAGGATCAGCAGAGGGAGGGCCAGACGATACGTCATCGCGTTTACTCGGGCAGCACCTCGAGCGTCGCCGTATACGACAGCCGGCGCCGGCTGGCCTGCTTCACGCCGCTCTTGCCATCCTCGGCGGAAGCGTTGATCCAGTACATGCCCGGATGCGGCCAGGTCAGCTGGAATCGGCCGTCCGCGCCGGTCTGCGTGGTCAGTTCGTCCTGCGCATTGCGGTAGCGGGTGGCGCCGGCGATCGCGCCGACCTTGAGCCCGGCGGCCGGCCTGCCATCCAGCAGCAACTGGAATGTGGCCGGTTCACCGGCGACCAGGTCGGTGACCGGGGTGACCGGCAACAGTTCCAGCCCCTGCCCGCCCGGCTTGAGCGCGGTGGCGTTCGGCTTGCCGTTACTGACGAAGGTTTCCACGCGGGTGCTGGAGGCCGTCACCTGTACGCTCTTCGCCCCCGCCGGAATCGCCGCGGCCAGCTCGTCGGCGCGGCCGCGCCAGCGCTTCTTCTGGCCATCGAGCTCATAGCTGGCGAGCAGGCCCTGGCTGACCAGCGCCAGCTTGTAGGTCCCCGGCTGGGTCAGCTGCAGGTCGAACACGCTGCGATACTTGCCGGTGGCCGCGTTCTGCGGCGTGACCGTCCGGCCGTCCGGCGCGGTGATCACCAGCTGCTCCAGCGATGCCGGATGATGATCGGCGAAGAACAGGTCGTTGGAGATCGCCGCATCCACCGTGACCCACGGATCGTCGCCGGCGACATGGCTGGCCGACGGCAGCAGCCACATCTTGTGCGCCTGCGCGGCCAGTGGCGCGGCGGCGATCGCCGCCGCGAGGACGACCCATTTCAATGTGCGCGTGTGCATGTTGGCTCCTGGCCGTTGCGGGGTGTCGTTCATGGGTTGATGTCGAGGCTGATCGCGCCGAGTTCGCTGCTGCCCTGGGCGCTCAGGTGCTGTGGCGCGCTGGCCGGCCAGCTGAACGGCACGCGCACCACCTCGCGCCCGCCGACCTCGCGCGCGGCCTCGACCACCAGCGTGTACTCGCCCGCGGCGAGCACGCCCAGCGGCGCGTGGCCGTCGACGAACTTCAGCCGGTACTGCCCGGCCGGCCGGGTGGCGCCGGAGACGCCGTCCACCGGCAGCGCCAGCTCGCGGCCGCCGCGGCGCCACCACTGGCGCAGGTCGGGCAGCCACTTGCTGCCGGCGCCCTCCTTGCTGTCCTTCTGCGCGTACCACGCAGCGAGCTGGGCAGCGACGCTGCGGTCCGCGCGCTCGATCCAGATCGCGGCATACGGCCGGTGGTATTCGGCCACCTTCTGTTCAGGGATCTGCACGGTGAGGTTCAGCTCGGCCGCGGCCAGCGGCGTGGCCAGCAGCAGGGCGAAGATGGAACACAACAGTCGACGCATCGCGGGTGGTCTCGCTCAGTGGATGAAGATCAGCGCCAGCAGCACCGGCAGCACCAGGCCCAGGGTCACCAGCGGCCAGGTGGAACGGCGCCGCGCCGCATGCAGTTTCAGCAGGAACAGGCCGGTGATCGCGAACACCAGGCAGGCCAGTGCGAACACGTCGAGGAACCAGCTCCACGCCGGCCCCGCGTTGCGGCCCTTGTGCAGGTCATTGAGCAAGGCGATCGCGCCGCGCCGGGTCAGCTCGTATTCCACCGCGCCGCTCGCGCGGGCGATGCTGAGCCAGCCGTCGCCACCGGGTCGCGGCAACGACAGGTAGATCTCGTCCGCCGACCACTCCGCAGCGCGGCCGGCCACGTACACCTGCAGATCGTGGCCCAGCCACGCCGCGACATTCGCCGGCAGCGCCACCTTGCGTTGGTCCTCGCCTGCGATCGCCGCATGCAGGTCAGGCGGCAGCGTGACGTGGCGGCGGGTCACCTGCGGCGTGGACTCGATCTGCTGCGCATGGTTGAGGGTGATCCCGGTCAGCGCGAACAGCAGCAGACCGATCAGGCATAGCGCCGAACTGATCCAGTGCCACTGATGCAACTGCCGCAGCCAGAAGGCGCGGCGTTGCTGTCGGGGCGGTTCCGCAGGCTGTGGCAGCTGACCCATAGTTTATCCGTGATTCGCGCGCCACACCGAGCCGCGGGAACTGCGGCAAGGGTGAACGGTCTGGAGGGGCGCGGCGTCTCGGAGATGCCACTTGCGCCGACCGCCCCAATTTAACAGTAAACAAGAATCAATCTCAACAATGACCTGTCACCGGACCCGGCGGCTGACTACACTTATCCGCATTCTCCAGGAGTACACGATGCGCATTCTGTTGGCCGAGGACGATCCCTCCATCGCCGAAGGCCTCTGCGCGTCGCTGCGGCACGGCGGCCATGCGGTGGATCACGTCTCCAAGGGCAACCTGGCCGACACGGCGCTGCGCGATCACGACTATGACCTGCTGGTGCTGGATCTGGGCTTGCCCGCGCTGGACGGGACCGAGGTATTGCGCCGCCTGCGCAGTCGCGGCACGGGCATGCCGGTGCTGGTGGTAACCGCCCGTGAAGGCCTGGCCGAGCGCATCCGCGTGCTCGACCTGGGCGCCGACGATTACCTGGTAAAGCCCTTCGCGCTGGCCGAGTTCGAGGCGCGCGTGCGGGCGCTGCTGCGCCGGGCCAGCAGCCAGGGCAAGCCGGAGCTGCAACTGGGCAGGTTGCGGCTGGATCTGCCTGGGCATCGTGCGTGGATCGACCAGGCACCGCTGGAACTGACCGCGCGCGAGTTCGGCCTGCTCGAGGCGCTGGCCCTGCGCGCGGATCGCGTCACCAGCCGTGCCCAGCTGACCGCGGCGCTGTGCGACTGGGACCAGGAGCTGACCGACAACGGGCTGGACATCGCGATTCATCGCCTGCGCCGCAAACTGCAGGGCAGCGGCACCGGCGTGCGCACGATCCGCGGGCTGGGTTACCTGCTGGAAGAAACGGACGAAACCGCGGACACCCCCGCGTGACCACGCCGCGCGCGCGTTCCCTGCGTCCCAGCTTGCGTCGGCGCCTGCTGCTGGTCTTGCTGGTGCCGATGGGCGTGCTGCTGCTGCTGGACGCGTTGCTGACCTACGGCGTGGCGCTGGGCTACGCCAACCGCGTGCACGACCGAGACCTGAGCGACGACGCCGTGACCCTGGCGACCATGGTCGGCAACGAGCAGTTCGGCAGCGAAGTGGCCCCACAGGCACGCTTCCTGCTCGAATACGATCCGGAGGGCCGCGGCTACTTCAACGTGAGCAGCGCCCGGCACGGCCTGCTGGCCGGCAACGAAAAACTGCCATCGCCACCGCAGGCACCGACCATCGGCGCCGCGCCGACGCTGTACGACGTGGAAATGGCAAAACACCCCTTGCGTGCCGCGACGGTGCGGGTCGCGATGCGCAGCGATCCGAGCGACAGCCTGATCGTCACCGTCGCCGAAACCCTGCACGACCGGCATCAGCAGGCGCGGGAAATCCTGCTGCTGGCGATCGTGATGCAGACCCTGCTGATCGCCTGCGTGCTCTCGCTGGTCTGGTTCGGGGTGGGCCGCGGCCTGCGCGTACTCGACCCGCTGACCGCCCGGCTGGCTGAGCGCACCGATGAACTGACGCCGATCGACGGCCCCGATGTGCCGCTGGAGATCCAGCCGCTGACGCAAACCATCGACGCGCTGTTCGGTCGTCTGCGCAACATGCTGGCCCTGCATGACCGATTCATCGCCGATGCCGCCCACCAGTTGCGCACACCGCTGACCGGGCTGAGTCTGCACGTCGAGCATGCGATGGCCGACCCGCGATCCGAGACGGTGGCCGATGCCCTCGTCCACATCCGTCGGCTGACCCAGCGTGCCGCCCGTACCTCAGCACAACTGCTGGCGTTGACACGTGCGCAGGCGCTGCCGCTGGACGCCGGGGAACGCCGGCTGCTCGACCTGAGCCAACTGATTCCCGATGCGGTGTCGCAGCGCGTCCACGAGGCGATCCGGGCCGGCGTGGACCTGGGCTACGAGGGCACCGGGCAGGCCCTGCCCGTGTTCGGCGATGCCGCCAGCGTGCAGGACCTGCTGGACAACCTGATCGACAACGCCGTTCGCTACGCCGGCCGCGGCAGCGTCGTCACCGTCAAGCTGCAGGCGCTCGCCGATGGCGGCGCCAGCCTCAGCGTCGAGGACAACGGGCCGGGCGTGCCGCCGGAGCTGCTGCCGCGATTGAGCGAGCGCTTCTTCCGCGCCGCCGCCAACAACGAGGAGGGCAGCGGGCTGGGACTGGCGATCGTCCAGCGCATTGCCGAGCGGCATCATGCCGAAGTCATCTACCGGCTTGGCGAGGCACGTGGCCTGTGCGTGGAGGTGCGTTTTCCCGCACCGACCCACGTTGCCGCCCCGTCGGCATGAGGCCCATCGGCCATGTTTCGCCGTGCCACGCCCGCGGACCGATCACGCAGCGCGGTCGCGGTCATCAGCCGAAGTAAAGGCTTCATCATTACAATGGCGTGCAATGACCTTCCCATCATGCCGACCCGCGTATCCGCATCCGATCATGTCCCTGGAAAAACGCACGCCGTGCCACTCCGACTGAGCAAGGCTATTTCAATCTACTGGTGGCGCACATGCCTGCTCGGTGCCGTGTTCACCGGGCTGGCCGGCTGCGCCGCGCCGCTGCCGCGGCTGACGCCGTCGATCCCCGCGCAATGGCAGCACGCGGCCGCCTCGGATCCGGCCAGGCCGACCGACCTGCACGGCTGGTGGCATGCTTTCGCCGATCCCGAGCTCGACGCGCTGGTCGACCGCGCGCTGGCCAACAACCTCGACGTGGCACAGGCGGTCGAACGGCTGCGCGCCGTGCGCACCCTGCATGAACGGGCCCACGCACGCTACCTGCCGGCGCTGAACGCGCGCACCCATGATGCGGTCGATCCGGACGCCAGCGCCTCGTACCTCGTGTCCGGCTTCGACGCCAGCTGGGAGCTGGGGTTGTTCGGCCGCGCCGAAGGCACCCGCCGCGCGTCGCAGGGCGACCTGGATGCCAGCGTGGCCGACCTGCACGCCGCCCGGGTCACCCTGGTCGCGGAAGTGGTGCGCGAGTGGATCACCCTGCGCACCGCGCAGCAGCAGGAGCAGTTGCTGCTGCAGATCAGCCAGCAGCGCCAGCGCGCATGGGAAATGCTGCAGACGCGGCAACGCCTGCAACTGGCGGCACCAGGCGCGGTGGACCAGAGCCAGGCTGCCTGGGCACAGGCCGAAGCCGCCCTGGCCGCGCCGCGCCAGGCGGTCGACACCAGCGCCCGGCGCCTGGCCGTCCTGCTTGGGCAGAACCATCCCGACCCGGCATGGCTGCAGGCGGGCACGCCGCCCGAACTGGGCGCATGGCGACTCGACGGCACCCCGGCCGAGCTGTTGCGCACGCGCCCCGAGATCGCCCGCGCCGAGGCGGACGTGCTGCGCACCGCTGGCGAACTGGCGCTGACCCACGCCGACCTGTACCCCAGCATCGGCCTCGGCGCATCGATGGTCTGGGCCGCCGACATCAACAACAACCATCGCTTTTCCACCACCCCGAACGGCATCGCGTCGGTGGGTCCGGTGATCGATATTCCGCTGTTCGACTGGGGCATCCGGCTAGCCGCCACGCATGCCAAGTCGCACGAGCTGAAGGCCAGCGTGCTGGCTTACCGGCAGGCCGTGCTGCAGGGCGTGGCCGAGGTGGAAACCGCGCTGGGCAGCCTGCAACAGCAACGCCAGCGCGAACAGCAGGACACGCTGGCGTGGCAGGCGCTGCAGCGCGCCGATCAGGCCGTGCAGGTCCGGGTCGGACTGCAACTGGGTAGCCCGCTCGATCGCGCCGAAAGCGGGATCGCCGCCGGGCAGGCCGCGCTGGAACTGGCCGAAGCCCGCGCCGCGCACAGCCTCGCTTATGTGGCGCTGTTCAAGGCGTTGGGCGGCGCGCCGCTGCCGTCGGCCGACACGCCGGAAACGGAACCAGCCACGTCACCGGCATCCCCCGGCACGCACGGGGCGCAGCGCTGATGGTGGCCCTGGCGCGCAAGACGCTGATCTACGAGTGGCGGCGTTTCCTGCCGGCGATGCTGGCAGTCGGCTTCGCCGGGCTGCTGCAATTGCTGCAGATCGCGCTGGTGCTGGGCATCTTCGGCAGCACCAGCCTGTACATCACCGGCTCGTCGGCCGACGTGTGGGTGGGTTACCCGGGCACCCAGAGCGTGGGCCAGGGCCGAGCGATCAACGACGACGTGGAATCACGCCTGCTGATGGACCCGGCGGTGCAACGGGTCGAACCGTATCTATGGGTCGACGGCGATTGGCGCGGACCACGCGAGACCGGCGGCGTTTCGGTCTTCGTCTCCGGCATCGACCCGGCGGCCGATGGACTGATGTTCTCGAAGGCGCTTTCGCCCGCACTGCGGGCGCGGCTGGCCGAACCGGACGCGATCGTCATCGACCGCTCCGCGCTGGACCAGCTCGGCGTCGACATCGGCCAGACCGCCACCATCAATGGCCAGCAGGTGCGTGTGGTCGGCGTCAGCACCGGCCTGCGCGCGCTCGGCGGGGTGAACGTGCTGTGCTCCCTGGACACCGCCCGCCGGCTGGACAGCGATCCGGTCGACACCGGGCCGACCTATCTGGTCGCGAAGCTGCGGGACCCGGCCCAGGCCGAAGCGGTCGCCGCACGGCTGCGCGGCGACACCGCCTTCGGTCCGTACACCACATGGAGCGCCAGTGATTTCGCGAACCTCTCGGTGCGCTACTGGTTGTTCGACACTGGCGCCGGCACCGGCGTGCTTTTCCTCGCCGGCATCGTGTTCCTGGTCGGCGCCGCGATCACCAGCCAGACCCTGATCGCCGCGGTCAACGGCTCGGTGCGCGAATACGCCACCCTCAACGCGCTCGGCGTGGGCGTGGGCGCCTTGCGCAAGGTGGTGCTGGAGCAGGCGTTCTGGGTCGGCGCGCTGGGCCTGCTCGGCGCCAGCGCGCTCGGCATCGTATTGCTGCTGCTGGCGCGCAGCCAGGACGTGCCGGTGGTATTGAACGTCCCGGCGGCACTGGCCTGCATCACCCTGGTGATGGGCCTCGCCGCCGTCTCCGGCCTGGCCGCCATGCGCAGCCTGCGCCGCGCCGACCCCGCCACCTTGCTGAGATAGCCGCGATGCCTCCCGCCACTGCCATCGAACCGGTGCCCGCGCCTGCCCTGCAGGCCGACAACATCAGCAAGGCGTTCGTCTCCGGCCACCAGCGCACCCAGGTGCTGGACAACTTTTCGCTGAGCATCGAGGCCGGCGAACTGACCCTGATCTCCGGCCCTTCCGGCTGCGGCAAGAGCACCCTGCTGGCGATCCTCAGCGGCCTGCAGAAGGTCGACAGCGGTCGCGTGTGGGCGCTCGGCAGCGAACTGGGCCAGCTCAACCTGCGCGCGCTGGAACGCTTCCGCCTGCAGCACACCGGCTTCGTGTTCCAGGGCTTCAACCTGTTCCCCGCGCTTAGCGCGTTCGAACAGGTCGAACTGCCGCTGAACCACATGGGGCTGTCGCGCGACGAGGCACGCCGGCGCGCGCAACAGTCGCTGGAGGAAGTCGGCCTGGCGCACCGCATGCGACTGCGCCCTTCCGAACTGTCGGGCGGCGAGAAGCAGCGCGTGGCGATCGCCCGTGCCCTGGCGAAGGAGCCGGAACTGCTGTTCGCCGACGAACCGACTAGCGCACTGGACGCCGCCAACGGCCAGATCATCATCGACATCCTGCACCGGATCGCCCACGCCCACGGCACTACAGTGCTGTGCGTCAGCCACGATCCGCGCCTGGTCGTCCATGCCGACCGCGTGCTGGCGATGGAAGACGGCCGTATCCTCAGCGACCGGCGCGCCCCCGCCACGGTCATCGACAGCAAGGAAAATCCCGCATGAAGCCGCCAGCCCTCCACCCGTCATGGCGAATGCATGCCACGAGCCTGCTCCGCTGCGGCGGCCTCGCGCTGGCCGTGGCGTGGCTGCTGCCGGCCTGCTCTTCGTCCTCCAGCCAGTCGCCCGCCAGCAATCCGGCCCAGCCCGCTGCCGCCTATGCCGCCGTCGCACGCGGCCGGGTCGACATCGAGGGCGGCCTGCTGAACCTGTCGATGCCGCGTGAAGGCACCCTTGCCAAGGTCGCCGTGCATGAAGGCGACCGCGTCAAGCAGGGCCAGTTGCTGGCCGAACTGGACACCGAACCGGCCCGGTTGGCTGTCGAGGCCGCGCAGGTGCAACTGGAGCAGGCGCAGGCACAATTGAAATTGCTCGACGTCAGGCAAGTGGCGGCAAAACAGCGCGCCGGGCGACTGGCTGCCGCGGTCGCCGCCGGCGCCGGCGATGGCCAGAGCGCCGACGATGCGCGCGAGGCGGCGGCACAGGTCGACGCCGATCGGCAGGCCGCGCGTGCAGCGTCGAGCATGGCCAGCCACAAGCTGGATGAGACCCGCTACGAGCTGAAGCAGCGCAGCCTGTTCGCTCCGTTCGATGCAGAGGTGGTGCGGGTGTCGGCCCAACCCGGCGCCAGCGTGTCGCCTGCCTCCGGCCCCCTGTTCATCCTGCTGCCACAGAAACCGCGGATCGTCCGCGCCGAACTCAATGACAGCTTCATCGGAACGATCCAGCCGGGCATGCATGCCGAGGTGACTGCCGACAACAGCCGCGACGACGCCCGCTGGAGCGCGCACGTGCTGCGCGTCGGCCAGGTTTACGGGCCGGCCACGCTGGAAAACGACCCGCAGGTGCGCGCCAACGCGCGTACGGTGGAATGCGTGCTGGCATTCGACCAACCGCAGAATCTGCGCATCGGCCAGCGCGTGATGGTGCGTTTCGACCACGCCACGGCACCGGCCGCCGCTACCCCGAAAGACTGAAGAAACCGCCAACTGCGAACATCAGCCGCATGAAAATCACCGCGACTCATCAGCGCAGGGCAACTGCGTGATCCAGCAAACCGACTTTTTCTTCGAAGGCGGGCGCAGCGGCGTGCTGCTGATCCACGGCCTCACCGGTACGCCGATGGAAATGCGCCTGCTCGGCAAGGGCCTGAACCGTGCCGGTTTTACCGTGCACGGCATGCAGCTGGCCGGCCACTGCGGCGACGTCGACGACCTGCTCGCCACCGGTTGGCGCGACTGGTACGCCAGCGTCGAACAAGCCGCCGACGAGATGCTCGGCAAGGTCGACCACCTGTTCGTCGGCGGCCTCTCGATGGGTGCGCTGCTGGCATTGAAGCTGGCCGCGGACCGGCCGCAGCAGATCGCCGGCGTCGGCGTGTACGGCGCCACCTTCCGTTACGACGGGTGGAGCATCCCGCGACTGGCGCGGCTGTCGTTCCTGCTGCCGCTGCTGAAGAAACTCGGGATCGGCCGCAACCGCAGCTTCATGGAACAACCGCCCTACGGCATCCGCGACGAGCGCCTGCGCGCGCAAGTCAGCACGGCGATGCTCAGCGGCGACAGCGCCGCCGCCGGCCTGCCCGGCAACCCCTGGTATTCGCTGGCCGAGATGTACGGTCTGGCCGCCGACGTGCGCCGCCAGCTGCCGCAGGTGACCGCTCCGTGCCTGGTCGCGCACGCCAGCGAAGACGACGTGGCCAGCGTGAAGAACGCCGAACTGGTGATGCGCGGAGTCAGCGCGCCGACTGAACTGCTGCTGCTCGACGACAGCTACCACATGATCACCATCGACAAGGAGCGGCGCACGCTGATCGAGCGGTCGGCGGCGTTCTTCGACGGCATCGCTGCGACCGACGCTCCACAGCGCGCCGCGGCCTGATCATGCCGACCGGGGGTTCCATCACCGCCCTGGTGGCCGGCTTGTGGCTGATCAACGTGGTGCTCGACACCGGCGGCCAGCTCGCGTTCAAGGCCGCCGCCGGCGACCCGCACGCAGGCGAAGGACTGGCGCGCTGGAAGCACATGCTGGCGCGGCCGTGGCTGTGGCTCGGCGTCGGCTGCTACGTGCTGGAGTTTCTGGCGTGGATCGCGTTCCTGTCGCTGCTGCCGCTGTCGCAGGCGATCCTGCTGGGGTCAATCAACATCGTGGCGGTGATGGTGGCCGGCCGCCTGCTGTTCGGCGAAAAACTTTCGCGCCTGCGCGTGGCCGGCATCCTGCTGGTGACACTGGGCGTGGCGATCGTCGGGGTTGGCGGATGAAACGCGGCTGGTTCTACCTGATCGGTTTCCTGCTGCTGATGGCGTTCGACTCGATCGGCGCGATCAGCTTCAAGTTCGCCGGCATGCATGCGCTACCGGTGGAAGCCAACACGGCCTGGCTCATGCGCCTGTTCGCCAAGCCATGGGTGTACGGCGCGGTGCTGGGCTACATCGGCGCGTTCTTCACCTGGATGACCCTGCTCAAATACGCGCCGATCGGCCCCGCGTTCGCCGCCTCGCACCTGGAAGTGGTGTCGGTGATGCTGCTGTCGATCTGGCTGTTCGACGAACACCTGGATCTGCCCCGCGTACTGGGCGCGCTCGCGATCATCGCCGGGATCGTCTGCCTCGGCCTCGCCGAAAGCCGCGAACACGTGCCTGAAGACGACGCCGAGGCCGACGCCGGCCCGGCGCACGGCTAGGCACCCGCGCTACCCTGCGCGCATGCTCGCCCGCCGCCATCACGAACTGCCGCCCACCGCCGGCCTGCCGCTCAGGCTCGCGGACCTGCGGCTGGGCGCGCCGAGCCTGGCCACCGACCTCGCCACGCAGCTGGGCACGCCACCGCTGCAACTGGAATGCTCCGGCACCGCCTCCCTGCTTATCGCGCTGACGGTCCTGCGCGAACTGCAGCCGCAACGCCGCCGCGTCGTGGTGCCTGCCTACACCTGCCCGCTGGTGGCGATCGCCGTGCGCCAGGCCGGGCTCGAACTGCAGTTGTGCGACCTGCGCCACGGCCATTACGACATGGATCCGGCCGCACTGCGCGCGGCCTGCGACGAGCGCACGCTGGCGATCATGCCCACCCACCTGGCCGGCCGCGTCGCCGATGTCGACGATGCGCTCGCCGTCGCGCGCCGGGTCGGCGCGTACGTGATCGAGGATGCCGCGCAGGCGCTGGGCGCGCGCCGCGCCGGCGTCAGCGTGGGGCTGGCCGGCGACATCGGCTTCTTCAGCCTGGCCGCGGGCAAGGGCTTGTCGATCTACGAAGGCGGCCTGCTGCTGGCGCGCGATCCGCTGCTGCGCGAACGACTGGCGCGTACCGCCGCGCGCATCGTGCCACGCCGCCCCGGCTGGGAATGCAGGCGCAGCATCGAACTGCTCGGCTACGCCGCGCTGTACCGACCATTCGGCCTGCGCCTGGCCTACGGCGGCCCGCTGCGTCGCGCCCTGCGCCGTGGCGACCCGGTGGCCGCGGTGGGCGATGGCTTCCCGCTGGAGATTCCGCTGCACCGGGTCGGCCGCTGGCGGCAGGCGGCAGGCGCACATGCCGCGGCGCGGCTGCCGGCATTTCTCGACCGGCTGTCTGCACAGGCGCAACGTCACCTGACGCGACTGCGCCGCATCGACGGCATCGAAGTGCTCGACGACCCCGCCGGCGCACGCGGCACCTGGCCGTTCTTCCTGGCGCTGCTACCCGACCAGCGCCGCCGCGACGCCGCGCTGGCGCAGCTGTGGCAGGCCGGTCTCGGCGTCAGCCGCCTGTTCATCCACGCCCTGCCCGACTACGCCTACCTTGCCGACGTGGTGCCCGCGCAGGACGTGCCGCAGGCGCGCGACTTCGCCGCACGCAGCCTCACCATCGGCAACAGCCCGTGGATGACCGGCACGGACATCGAGGCGATCTGCAGCGTGCTCGATCGCGGCTGAAGCGTTCGCCCGACCGGTGCCGCGCGGCCGGCAATTCACGCGGACGAAATCCTCCACCCGCAAGAATGTCGCCGGTCCGGCGATGCCACGGCAGCTGCGCCGCCGACGGTTCCCGCGCAGCTCCCAAGGGGCGACATGATGGCAGTGCAGCACTCGGGCATCATCGGCAGGCTCCGCGAGGACCAGCGCCTGCACTGGATCGCAGCAGCGCTCCTGCTGCTGCCGCCGGTGTTCTTCCTGTTCCCGGTGCCGATCGACGAGACGCGCTATCTCGCGGTGGCGTGGAACATGCACCTGAGCGGGCAATGGCTGGTGCCGTGGCTGGACGGAGAGCCCTATTCGGACAAGGCGCCGCTGCTGTTCTGGCTGATCAACCTGGTCTGGGCGGTGACCGGCGTGCACGCCTGGGCCGCGCGCCTGCTGGAATGGCTGATCGCCCTGGCAACCCTGCCGCTGCTTGCCTCGCTCGGCCGGCGGCTGGGTGCGGACCGGCCCGCCGTCGAGGCCGCGCAATGGCTCTGGCTGGGTTGTGCCGCAATGGCCGTCTACACCGGCACGGTGATGTTCGACATGCTGCTCACGGCCTGCACCCTGGCGGCATGGCGGGCCACGCCGGACCTCGCCGGATCGCGCGCCTGGCGCGGCAGCCTGGCGATGACGCTGGCGCTGGCCCTCGGCATCCTCGCCAAGGGGCCGGTCGCCCTGCTGGTCGGCGGCATGCCCGCGCTGCTCGCGCCGTGGTGGCTGCCGGGCGTGCGCGCGCACCGCGCCGGGTTTTACCTGCGCTTGCTCGGCGTGCTGCTGGTCGCCGTCCTGCTGGTGCTGGCCTGGGCGATCCCGGCGGCGCACGCGGGCGGTCCCGCATATGCGGACGAGATCTTCCTGCGCCAGACCGCGGGACGCCTGGTGCGGAGCTTCGCCCACGCCCGCCCCTGGTGGTGGTACCTGCCGATCCTGCCGCTGATGCTGCTGCCGTGGACGCTCTGCCTCGGCCGGAACACGCCGGTACAGTCCGCGCCCGCTCCTGGCCCGGCGGGGCTGAAGCGTTTCGTGGCGACCGCCGTTGTCCCCGGCTTCGTGATCTTCAGCCTGATCAGCGGCAAGCAGCCGCATTACCTGTTGCCGATGCTGCCGGCGCTGACCTTGATCGGGGGCGCGCAGCTCGCCGCCGGTCGCTGGCGCATCTCGGCCTGGCGCGCGGGTGCGGTGCTGGTCGTCATCGGCCTCGTCACGGCACTGGGCCTGGGCCGGCTGGCGGCACCGGCCTCCGGCGCGGGCGCCTATGTCTGCGGCGCGCTCGTCGTGCTCACGGGGCTGCTGTGCATGCGCCGGCAGACGCGCTCGCTGCCCATCGCCACGATCGCGCTCGGCATGCTGGCGGCGCTGGTGCTGTGCAAGCTCGCCTTCGTGCTCAGCATCGGGCCGCGCTACGACGTCCACGCCGTGGCGCAGCGCATCGCCGCCGCGCAACGCGCCGGCGTGCCGCTGCTGTATGTCGGCGCGGAATATGGCCTGTTCACGTTCGCCGGACGCCTGACGGCGCCCATCCCCAATACGTCCGACCGCGCCATGGTCGCGGCCTGGGCGGGCGCGCACCCCACCGGGTGGATCATCAGCAGCGACGACCAGCCCGTTCCACCAACGCTTTACCGGCAACCCTACCTTGACCGCAGCCTCGGCATCTGGAGCGCCACCGACCTTGCCACCAAAGAGAGCCCGCGGCACTGAGGCCGGTACGGGACCTCGCACGAGCCGGCCGCATGGCAGCCAGGGAGCACCGCCGGAGTTCAGCCGGACCGCGCCGCGATCGCCGCCAGCAATTGCAGATTCAACGCATGCTGCTGCGCCTGCCAACCGGCCAGCTGTGCCGGATCGATCGCGGGCTGCTCGTCCATCGCCGACAACCGGCGTTTCCACCAGCTGTGATAACGGTAATGCGATACCTCGCCATTGATGTCGCTGCCGACCAGGCCGCGGCGCAGGCTGTCGATCAGCGCCAGCGCATGCGGCAGCAACAGGCGACCCTGATCCCAATTCGTCTGCGCCACTTCGGCGGCGAACACATCCTTGTCGATCGACAGGTAGCTCGGCGCCGCCTGCGTGCGCTGGCGTTCGACAAACGCATCGACCATCGCCTCGGGCGTGTCGAAACCGCGGAACGCATGGGCCAGCCCGAGCCGGCGCGACCAGCCGGTGTCCACGCCGATGCTCCAGTAGCTCAGCTTGCCGCGCCGCAGCGGGGTCAGGTAGTTCTCCCACGCGTGGCCAGCGCCGATATCGGCTGAGGTGATGCCGAGCACGTGCACGTGGCTGACCTGCGGCAACGCCGCCACCTTGCGCACCCACGAGCCGCAATGCACGCCGAACGGGAAGCGCATGTTGTCCGGATGATTGTCCAGCACCACCACCTGGAACGGCGTGGCCGTCTGCAGCCGGGCGATCAGTGGCCAGCTCAGGTGATGGAAATCGCCGCTGCCGGTGAACACTGTGCCGTACCTGGCCGGCAGTAACTCGTCGAGCATCGTGCCGAAACGCCGGATGGTTGCCAGCGAGCAGCCGAACCGGATCGATTCCTGCCAGTGTTCCAGCGGCAGCACCAGGCGATTCGGTAATGGCCCGACCGAGCGGTCGATGTCGAGTACCACCGGACGATTGGCCAGGTCATTCATCGTTGGCCTCCGCGGCGGCCTGCCAGCTGCGATCGCTTTCGAAATGACCGCCCAGGCGGCGCAGCAATGCGCGCAGCAGGGGGTTGCGCGCATACACCGCGTGGCGGGTGAAGGTCATGCGTGCGCCGAGGAAGGATTTCACCTCGGGGTCGGTCCAGCCGGCCACGTAGTGGCTCAACCCGCGCTGTCGCGCGTAGTCGAGATTGTGCATCCAGCTGACGAAATACAGGTTGTGCTCGCGCGCCTGCGGGTAGGCGAAGCCGACGTACTTGTCGATCAGCTTGCCGCCGTGTTCGTAGCAGAGGTTCCAGCCGATCATCTGCCCGGCATGGCGATAGACGAACACCACGCCGCCGCTATTGGCGTCCTGCAGCACGGCACGGAAGAAGGCCGCGCTCAGGCGGTCGAAGTGGATCTCGCTTTGCGCGTACACGTTGTCGAACAAGGCGTAGAACGTGGCCAGGGTGGCCTCGTCGTCGAAGCGCGCGTCCCCGGTCGGCACCGCCTCGACCTCCAGATCGGCGCGCGAGCGCAATTTGCGCCGGATGTTCTTCCGCCGGCCGGACGACAGCCGCGCCAGGTACTCGTCGTTCGACGCGAAATCGATCGGCACCCACGCCAGCGCCTGGCCCTCCAGCAGCACGAAGCCCTCGCCTTCGCAGGCCCTGGCGAAGGCACGCGCATGGGCATTGTCGGCGTCGCCCAGCAGCGGCGAATCCTGCGCGATGTCCTTGACGATCAGCAGCCTGCACTCATGGCCATACGCGGCCTTCAGCCCTTGCGCCAGGGCGGCGGGTGCCACGCCCGGCGGCAACGGCGCGTACTCGGTCACGGTGGTACCGGCGAAACGGGTGCGCCAGCGCAGCAGCCGGCTCCAGTGGCGGTACAGCGGCAGCGCGGCCACGCGGCGGCGCAGCGCGTCGTCCGCCGTGGTCAGCAGATCGAATGGCGCCACGAACGCCGGCATGCCCTGCGGCGAATAGCCCGCCGCGAAGCCGATCGGCGGTTGCGCCATGAAGGCGCCCAGTAGGGCGTCTGGTTCGAGTTGTGCGATGAAAGACATGAGTAAGCCAGTTTCTCTAGACTGGGCGTGGAATGACATTGCCGTCAGCCGCCAGGGACTTCTCTACCATGAACGACACGACCCAGCAGCAAGTGTTCGAGATCATCGCCAAGCAGGCCAAGATCGATGTAGCCAACGTCAAGCCCGAGTCGACCCTGAAGGACCTGGGCATCGCCTCGCTGGAGGCGATCGAGCTGATCTTCGACATCGAGGAACACTTCAACATCAACTTCCCCGACCAGCAGGGCGCCAACTTCGACAGCGACACCGTGCAGAACCTGGTCGATGCCGTGCAGAAGGCGCTGGATGAAAAAGCCGCCGCAGGCGAAGGATCGAAGTGATGCCTACGGTTCCGCAGATGCGCCGCGTGGCGATCACCGGCATGGGCGCGATCAGCCCGCTCGGCGTCGGCGCCGAGGCCCTGTGGCAAGGCCTGCGCGAAGGCCGCAGCGCGATCGGTCCGTTGCGCCATCCCGACGCTGAACGGCTGCGCGTGAAGGTCGCCGCGCAGGTGCCCGACAGCTTCGACCCGGCGGCGAACATCGACGAACGCATCCTGCCAATGCTCGACCGCACCTCGGAATTCGCGCTGCATGCGGCGCGTGAAGCAATCACGCAATCCGGGCTGGACTTTCGCCAGAACGGGCTCGGCGTGCGCACCGCGGTGGTGGTCGGTACCGGCGTCGGCGGCGAAACCACCCAGGACGAACAAAGCAGGCGGCTGTATGGGGAGAATTCCCAACGCGCGCATCCGCTCACCATCGTGCGCCTGATGACGAACGCCTCGGCCAGCCAGATCAGCATCGCCTATGGCCTGCGCGGCCCCACCTATGCGGTCGCCAGCGCCTGCGCCTCGGCCAACCACGCAATCATCCAGGCGGCGCAGATGATCCGCTGGGGCCTGGCCGACGTCGCCATCACCGGCGGCACCGAGGCCTGCCTCACCTACGGCGCGTTGCGCGCCTGGGAAGCGATGCGCGTGCTTGCCGACGACACCTGCCGCCCGTTCAGTGCGAACCGGCGTGGCCTGGTGCTCGGCGAAGGTGCCGGCATCTTCGTGCTGGAATCCATGGAATACGCGCAGGCGCGCGGTGCCACCATCCTCGCCGAACTGGCCGGCAGCGGCATGACCGCCGACGCCACCGACATCGTGATGCCCAGCGCCGACGGCGCGGCTGCCGCGATGACCCAGGCCATGACCGACGCCGGCCTCGGCCCGCAGGATGTCGACTACATCAACGCCCACGGCACCGGCACCCAGGCCAATGATGTCACCGAGACCCGCGCGATCCGGCTCGCTTTCGGTGCGCATGCCGACCGCCTTGCGGTGTCTTCTACCAAGTCGATGCATGGCCACGCGCTGGGCGCCTCCGGCGCGCTGGAACTGGTGGCGGTGATCGGCGCGCTGCGCGACGGCGTGGTGCCGCCCACCGCAAACCTGGACCAGGTCGATCCGGCCTGCGACCTGGACTACGTGCCGAATGCCGGCCGGGCGATGCCGGTGCGTGCCGCCTTGAGCAACTCGTTCGCGTTCGGCGGACTCAACGCCGTATTGGCGCTCAAGCGCGTACCGTAACGAGGTTTCACCCCGCAGCAAACAAAAGAACCCGGCGACAGGTCGCCGGGTTCTTTTTGCGCGTGGTCCACGCGCGGCCGACATCAGTCCTTCTTGGCCTTGGTCAGCAGCTGGTCGAGCAGGGCAATCGCCAGGTCGATCTCCTCGTGGGTGATCTCCAGCGACGGCGCGAAGGTGATGACGTTCTTGTAGTAGCCGCCCACGTCGAGCACCAGGCCGATCTTCTTGCCGTCGTGCTCGAGGTCGCCCGCCAGGCCGATGTCGACCATCCGGTCGAGCAGCGCCTTGTTCGGCGTGAAGCCGTCCTCGGTGCAGATCTCGGCGCGCAGCGCCAGGCCCAGGCCGTCGACGTCGCCGATTTCCGTGTGGCGCTTCTGCAGGTCGCGCAGGCCTTCGAGGAAGTACGCGCCCTTCTTCGGCACGCTGGTCTCGTAGTCGAGCTCGTCGCCCATCTTGATCACTTCCAGGCCCACCGCGGTGCCCAGCGGATTGGAGTTGAAGGTCGAGTGGGTCGAGCCCGGCGGGAAGATCGTCGGGTTGATCAGCTCTTCGCGCGCCCACAGGCCGGACAGCGGATTCAGGCCGTTGGTCAGCGCCTTGCCGAACACCAGCACGTCCGGCTTCACGCCGAAGTGCTCGATCGACCACAGCTTGCCGGTGCGCTAGAAACCCATCTGGATTTCGTCGACCACCATCAGGATGCCGTACTGGTCGAGCACCTTCTTCAGGTCCTTGAAGAAGTTCATCGGCGGAATCACGTAGCCGCCGGTGCCCTGGATCGGCTCGACGTAGAACGCGGCGTACTCGGCCTGGCCGACCTTCGGGTCCCAGACGCCGTTGTATTCGGTCTCGAACAGTCGCGCGAACTGACGCACGCAGGCGTCCGAGTACTCTTCCTGCGTCATGCCCTTCGGGCCGCGGAAGTGGTACGGGAACGGGATGAACTGCGCGCGCTCGCCGAAGTGGCCGAAGCGGCGACGATAGCGGTAGCTCGAGGTGATCGACGAGGCGCCCAGCGTGCGGCCGTGGTAGCCGCCCTCGAAGGCGAACATCAGGCTCTTGCCGTTGCTGGCGTTGCGCACGATCTTCAGCGAATCCTCGATCGCCTGCGCGCCGCCGACGTTGAAGTGCACGCGGCCGTCGAGACCGAACTTCTTCTTCGCATCCAGCGCGATCGTCTTGGCCAGCTCGATTCGGGTCTGGTGCAGGTACTGGCTGGCGACCTGCGGCAGCGTGTCGATCTGGCGTTTCAGGGCGTCGTTGAGGCGCGGGTTGCCGTAGCCGAAGTTGACCGCCGAGTACCACATCTGCAGGTCGAGGAACGGCGTGCCGTCGGCGTCGAACATGTAGCTGCCTTCGCCGCGACGGAAGATCTTCGGCGGGTCGACGTAGTGCACGGTGTCGCCGAACGAGCAGTATTTCGCTTCGTCGGCGAGCAGCTGCGCGTCGTCGATGAAACCGGCGGCGGTCTTGTCGATTTTCATGGGGAATGATCCGGAATGATTCGGGGAATGCGAAAAGGGAAACGGAAGCGTGCGATCAAACGTGCGCGTGTTCGTGATGCCAGTGGCTGGCCAGGCTGCCATCGAGCAGCTTCGGCAGGAACTCCAGCGCATCCTCGAAGCCGGTGATCGGCACGTAGTCGATGCCGCTGGCGCGGCAGTGCTCGATCAGGCGATGCTTGGCGAACACGAAATCGACGCGGTCGGCGGCGCAGAAATCCGAGGCGCCATCACCGATCAGCAGGGTCTTCGCGCCGCTCTTGCGGGCCTGCGCCACGCAGGCGCACTTGCAGGTGCCGCTGCGGCAGCCGTCGGCCTGGAACGGCGAGGTCAGCTGCCATTGCTTCGGCGGCTCCGCCGGGGCCAGGTGGTTCGCCGCCAGCGGCAGGTCATCCAGGCCGTAGCGGCCGAGGATCTGGTGGATCGCGTAATCGAGGCCGTCGCTGACCACGCGGATCGGCACGTTGAGTTCGCGCGCCTTCGCCACGAAGCCCGGGAACGCGTGATCGATCCACAGCCCGGCCAGGTGCGTGTCGAGTTCGGTGCGGGTCATCTGCAACAGGTCGACCTGGCCGGACATGCACTCGCGCGAGCCGATGCGGCCGGCACGCCAGTCCTGCTCCAGCACTTCCCAGCCGGGGCGGCCGAAACGGTCGAGCAGGGAGTCGATCACGTCCTCGACGGAAATGGTGCCGTCGAAATCACACAGGATGGTCCAGCCAGACACGGACATCGGAAACTCGCACGAATAACGATACCGCGCAGGGTAGAAACGCTGCCTTTCGGCGCCCTTTCCCCCTGCCGAACGGATGCTGAGCGAAAATCCTCACGGCGCGCCAAATCACCACAACAACGTCTAAGCTGCGGCCTCCATGAGTCGCTTGCACGCGCCCGCCCTCCGCGTCCCTCGCCCCCTGCACTCGGCCTGCCTGCTGGTCGGCCTGCTGGTTTGGGCCCAAGGCTGCATGGCCGACGCCAGCGATCCACCCACCTTGGCCGGCGGCATCGGCGTCGAGCGCCTGCCGAGCTGGCCCGGCGCAAAAACCGCGCGCTACCAGCCGATGCCGTATGTCGACGTCGAGCTTCCTGCCGAACATCTCAGCCTGTCCACCCAGAACGGCCTGCAGGTCGACCTGATCGGCGGCAGGGTGTTGCACGGCGGCCTCTATGGCAACTACCAATGGGGTCGCGAGAGCAGCGACCTCGGCTTGCTGAGCGGCAAGATCGCCTCGCTGTCGCCGCGCCTCACCATGGGCGGCTATCTGGAATGGCAGCTCGGCAAGAACATCGATGTCGGCGCCAACCTCAGCCACGAAACCAGCGGCGCCGGCGCCTACCTCGACGTCTATGCCGAGTGGAACCTGCCCGGCGCGGGGCTGCTGCAGCACTCCATCGAGCTGCACTGGCAGGCGATGAACGCGCACGCCATGAACCGCTTCTTCGGAATCAGCCCGGATCAGGCGAGCGTGCTCAACGTGCCCGCCTGGCATCCGGACGCCGGCAGCCAGTTCGCCTCGCTGGAGTACGAGCTGTTCGTGCCGACCAGCAAGCACACCGGTTTCGCGCTGGCGCTGGCTTATGGACGGCTGCTCGGCGATGCGGCGGACAGCCCGCTGGTGACGCGGTTCGGCTCGCGTACCCAGCTGTCCGAATCACTGGCGTTCGTCTACCACCTGTAAGGCCGGGCGTGTTTTCGGCAAGGCCAGAATCAGCAGCAACATCAGCAGGTGTGCGCCCATCGAAAGCCAGCCAGCCGCGTGCGCGTCCGTCGCCGACACCGGCATGGCGGCCTCGAGCACGCCGTTGCCCAAGTTCCAGCCCCAATGCAGACCCACCGCACCCCACAGGCTGCCACTGCGCCACAGCGCCGCCGCGTAGGCCAGCCCGAAGCAGAACAGCAGCAGCCATTCCTGCGGTCCGTTGCCCAACCGGTAGACGTGGTTGAGCACATAGATCGCGCTGGAAACCAGCACGAATACCACGCCGCTGCGCCAGCGGATGCCCGCGGCGCGATACCAGAAGCCGCGGGTGAGGATGTCTTCGGCCAGCGACGCGACGAAGGTGGACAGCAGCAGCAGTGGCAATGCGGCCAGCAGTGCGGCGCATGCCCCCGACGCCGCCGGCGCCTCGGCCGCATAGACGTCCATATGCAGGCCAAGCCACACCGCGCCGAACTTCGCCAGCATGGCGAGCAACAGGCCACCGGGCAGCCACCAGCGCAAACCGTTGCCACCGGCCAGGGCATACGCCGCGAAACCGCGGTAGCCGAGCCAGCGCGACAGCGGCCATGCCGCCACCACGCAGGCCAGCATCAGCCCGGCCTGCACCGGAAAGCTGTGCAGCAAGCGGGCACCCACACCTTCGGCGCCCTGGTACAGCAGCCACATCAGGGCGAATGCCAGCACCGCCCGCCATCGATAAGTCATCCCGCCCTTCCCCTGTTGCCGTCGCGTCAGTCCGCCAGCGAGGCACGCAGCATATCAGCGGTCGTCACGGGTCCAGATCGCGCCGGCTTCCTCGCGCACCGGGAAACTGGCGATCGGCTCGTACGCCGGCGGTTTCGTCACCGCGCCGGTGCGCAGGTCGAAGCGCGCGCCGTGGCGCGGGCACTCCACCTCGAAGCCGAACACCTCGCCGCCGGCCAGGTCGCCGCCGTCGTGGGTGCAGGTGTCCTCGACCGCGTACAACGCGCCGTCGATGTTGTAGACCGCGATCGGCGTATCGCCGTCCCACACCACCTTGAATTCACCCGGCAGGAAGTCGCTGCGGGTGCCGACCCGGACCCAGCCGTTCACGCCGTGACCTCGTCGAAATCCTTCAGCAGCACCTCGAAACGCAAGTCGGCGCGGCGGGGAATGCCAAAGCGCTCGTCGCCGTACGGGAACGGCTGGTATTCGCCGGTGCGCCGGTAGCCGCGGCGACCGTACCAGGCGATCAGTTCCTCGCGCTGCACGATCACCGTCATGCGCATCGCGCGGCAACCCCATTCCTCGCGGGCGATCCGCTCCGCCTCGGCCAGCACCTGCTTGCCCAGGCCGGCGCCCTGCACGCCCGGGTCGACGGCGAACATGCCGAAGTAACCGCTATCGCCCTGGCGCTCGACATGGCAACTGGCCTTGAGCCGGCCAGCGGACTCGGCCAGCAGCACGCGGCTGCCGGGCCGCCCGATCAGCGCGCGCACATCGTCCACATCGGTGCGCTGGCCATCCAGCAGATGCGACTCGGTGGTCCAGCCGCGCAGGCCGGACTCGCCGCGATAGGCCGACTCGACCAGGGCCACGATGGCATCGACGTCGGCCAGGGTCGCCGTGCGGAAAACGGGTTGGGTTCGTGCATTCATCCACGGATGATAATGCCCTGCCCGACCCGCCCACCATGATCTGGAACATGCAAGCCGGGCATGACCTTCGACACTGTGCAGCACGCCGCGGGCTTGCCTAGCCTGCCGGGTGCGCAAGATTTTGCGGCGCCCGGATGACCGGGCCTGCGTGTCCCACCGAAGGAACCTTTCCATGAAGCATCGTTTTGTGAAGCCGCTGGCGTTTGCCGTCGGCATGAGCCTGGGCACTGTCGCGATCGCCGCGCCGTCCACCGCGTTCGACGTGAGCGAGCTGGACACCAGCATCAAGGCCTGCACCGACTTCAACGGCTTCGTCAATGCGAAGTGGGTGGCGGCGCATCCGATCCCCGCCGACCGCACGCGCTGGGGTTCGTTCGACGCGCTGCGCGAGGACAGCCTCAACGTGCAGCGCAAGCTGGTGGAAGACGCCGCCCGCAACGCCGGCACCGCGAAAGCGGGTTCGATCGAGCAGAAGATCGGCTATCTGTACGCCTCCGGCATGGACGAAACGGCGATCGACAAGGCCGGCTTCGACCCGATCAAGCCGAAGCTGGCGCGCATCGCCGCCCTGAAGAACGGCGCCGATGTGGCCGCCTATATCCGCGACAGCTATGCCCACGGCGAGCCGGCGCTGTTCAGCTTCGGCGGCAACGCCGACTTCAAGGATTCCAACCAGGAGATCGCCTACGCCGGCCAGGGCGGTCTGGGCCTGCCGACCACCGATTACTACAGCAAACCGGACTTCGCCAAGATCCGCACCGCCTACGTGGCGCATATCGCCAGGATGCTGGAACTCACCGGCGTCGGCGCCGCCGACGCGCAGAAGCAGGCCGCCGCCGTGCTGGCGTTCGAGACCCGCCTGGCTGCCGCCTCGCTGCCGCGTGTGGAAATGCGCAAGCCGGAAAACCGCTATCACTTCGTCAGCATCGCCGAGGCGAACAAGGTCACGCCGGGCTTCGACTGGGCCGCGTTCTTCAAGGCGCAGGGCGCCGATGTAACGAAGGGTTTCTCGCTGTCGCAGCCGAAGTTCTTCGCGGAGATGCAGAAGATGCTGGGCGATGTGCCGGCCAGCACCTGGCAGGCTTATTTCCGCTATCACGCGATCTCGAATGCGGCACCGTACCTGTCGGCGCCGTTCCAGCAGCAGGACTTCGCGTTCGAGCAGCAGACGCTCAACGGCCAGAAGGAAATGCAGCCGCGCTGGAAGCGCGTACTGGAAACCACCAACGGCAGCATGGGCATGGCCCTGGGCCAGTTGTACGTGGTCGACAATTTCCCGGCCAGCTCGAAGCAGCGCGCCGAGGAGCTGGTGAAGAACCTCAGCGCCGCCTTCCGCACCCGCATCGAACAGCTGGAATGGATGAGCGACCAGACCAAGCAGAAGGCGCTGGAGAAATGGGCCACCTTCGTGCCGAAGATCGGCTACCCGGACAAGTGGCGCGACTGGAGCGGCCTCACCCTCGCCCCGCACGGCTACTACGCCAACGTGCAGGCCGCACGCCAGTTCAACTACGCCTACCGCGTGGCCAAGATCGGCAAGCCGGTGGACCGCAGCGAATGGGGCATGACCCCGCAGACGGTGAACGCCTACTACAACGCGCAGAAGAACGAGATCGTGTTCCCGGCCGCGATCCTGCAGCCGCCGTTCTTCGACGCGAACGCGGATGACGCGATCAACTACGGCGGCATCGGCGCGGTGATCGGCCACGAGATGGGCCACGGCTACGACGACCAGGGCAGCAAGTTCGACGCCCACGGCAACAACGTGAACTGGTGGACCGACGCCGACCGCACGGCGTTCGAGGCGCGCACCGCGAAACTGGGCGCGCAGTTCGACGGCTACGAGGCGCTGCCCGGCAAGCACGTCAACGGCCAGCTCACCATGGGCGAAAATATCGGCGACCTGGGCGGCCTGAACGCGGCGTACACCGCGCTGCAGATGGCGTTGTCGAAGAACCCCGCCGAGGCGAAGCGCAAGATCGACGGCTACACCCAGGAGCAGCGCTTCTTCCTGAACTGGGCGCGCGTCTGGCGCGGCAACATCCGCCCCGAGGCGCAGCTGACCCTGCTCAACACCGATCCGCACGCGCCGGCGCAGTTCCGCGCGATCGGTGCGCCGTCGAACATGCCGGAGTTCGCCAAGGCGTTCCAGTGCAAGGGCGGCGACGCCATGGTGCGCGACGGCGAGGAGCAGGTGAAGATATGGTAATCTTGGAAGCCTGAGTTACCGAAGCCGCGGCCGCCAGGCCGCGGCTTTTTCATGGCTATCCCGCTGCGCAGGGTGGGCACTGCCCGCCCTGCGCAGCCTGCTTGTCGTGCTACGACGACTGCCTGCCCGCTTCGTAGACCTTCAGATGGGCATAGACGACCGCCAGCAGCGAATGTGCGTCGCGCGACCGGTCGGCGCGGGCCAGCATGTCGCCGATCACGTGGTCGGCTTCGATCGGATGGCCATGCTGCAGATCGCGCAGCATCGAGGCGGTGAGCGTGGAACCGACCTCGGTCAGCACGCTGTGGGCGCGCTGCAGCATATTCTCGCCGGGCGCATGGCCGGACCGTTCCGCCACTACGCGGCAGTCCTCCAGCAGACGCAGCGCCGCCGCGGCGCCGCCGGGCGCGGCCACGATCTCGCCGACCGAACCGCGCATCAGGCAGGTGATCCCGGCCAAGGTGGCCAGGAAGATCCACTTGTCCCACATGTCCTGCAGGATCGTGCTGCTCGGACGCGCGTCGAAGCCCGCGCCGGAGAGCGCCTGCGTGATCCGTTGCATCCGCTCGGATGCGCTGCCGTCGCGCTCGCCGAAGGTGAGGCCGTGCAACTGGTTGAGATGGCGCACGACGCCTTGCGCATCCAGCGTGGCGGCAATTACGCACTGCCCGCCCAGCACGTGTGGCGCGCCAAAGCGCGCGTCCAGCAGATCCAGCTGGCGCATGCCGTTGAGCAGCGGCAGGATCGTGGTCTGCGGGCCCACGGCCGGCGCGATATCGGCCATCGCCTGTTCCAGGCCATACGCCTTGCAGCTCAGCAGGATCAGGTCATACGGCGCGCGCAGCCCGCCCGCCAGCACGGTGGGCGGCGATGGCAGGTCGGCGTCGCCGGTGGCGCTGCGGATCGAGAGGCCATGCTGCGCCAGTTGCGCCGCACGCTTTTCGCGCACCAGGAACGTCACGTCGCGTCCGTGCTGCAACAGGCGACCGCCAAAGTACCCACCGGTGGCGCCCGCGCCAACGATCAGAATGCGCATATCAATCTCCTGTCGGTGCGGCATCCGCCGCCATCAGCATGCGTTCGGCCTGGGCGTCCTTCTCGCTCCACAACGTGTTCACCCACAGCTTGACGCGTCCGCGAAACGCCGCGTCCTCGTCGTAGTTGCCCACCAGGCTAGGGTCGATCGGAAGCTCGCGCACGTGCACGCGGATATCGTGCACGCGGCCGGCGATGAGATCCATCATCGTGCCGCGGCCTTCCGGATAGACGATGGTGACGTCGAGGATCGCGTGCAGTGCGTCACCCATCGCGTCGAGCACGAACGCCAGGCCGCCGGCCTTCGGCCGCAGCAGATGCCGGTAGGGCGACGACTGCGCATCGTGCTTGGCCGGCGTGAAGCGGGTGCCTTCGACGAAGTTCATCACCGACACCGGCATGTGGCGGAACTTCGCGCAGGCGCGCCGGGTGGCTTCCCGGTCCTTGCCCTGCAGCTCGGGATGCCGGAGCAGGGTCTCCCGCGAATAGCGCTTCATGAACGGGAAATCCAGCGCCCACCACGCCGGCCCCAGCAACGGCACCCAGATCAGCTGCTGCTTCAGGAAGAAGCGCAGGAACGGGATGCGCCGGTTGAATACCTTCTGCAGCACCGGGATGTCCACCCAGCTCTGGTGGTTGCACAACACCAGGTAGTTGCCGTCGCGGCGCAGGCCGTCCAATCCCTCGACCTGCCAGCGAATGCGGGTGAACAGCTCGAACAGCAAGTTGTTGACGCCGATCCAGCTCTCCGCGATCGCCACCAGCGCGCGCGAACAGGCCAGCCGCACCGCGCGCACCGGCACGATCACCTTGACCAGGGTGAACGCGAACAGCGGCAATACGTGCAACACGATGTTGCAGGCGAGCAGCAATAACGCCAGCGGGATGCGGATCAGGCCGGGAAGCTTGGCGAGCATGGGATCGGTCGAGACGGGCAGGAGCGGGAAGCATAATGCCGGCGGCAGCGGCGAGGCCATGCGACCTTCCGCCGCCTCACATCAGCAGCTTGCGCACCTTCAGCAGGGCCACGATGAATGCGTCGATTTCCTCGCGCGTGTTGTAGAACGCCAGCGAGGCGCGCAGCGTGGCGGGCACGCCGTAGAACTGCATCAGCGGGTGCGCGCAGTGATGGCCGGAGCGCACGGCGACGCCCTGCAGGTCGAGCAGGGTGGCCATGTCGGTGGCCTGCGCGCCCTCCAGCAGGAACGAGATCACCGGCTCCTTCTCCGCCGCCTCGCCGAAGATGCGCAAGCCGGGAATCTCGCGCAGGCGTTCGGTGGCGTAGTGCAGCAGTTGCTGCTCCCATGCGTGGATCGCCGCGAAACCCGACCGACTCGTAGTAGTCGATCGCCGCCGCCAGGCCGACGAAGCCGGCGATGTTCGGCGTGCCGGCCTCGAACTTGTGCGGCGGCGCGGCGAAGGTGGTGCCGCTGAAGCGCACCTCGCGGATCATCTCGCCGCCGCCGAAGAACGGCGGCATCGCCTCCAGATGTTCGCGCCTGGCCCACAGCACGCCGGTGCCGGTGGGACCGAGCATCTTGTGCCCGGTGACCGCGTAGAAATCGCAGCCGAGCGCCTGCACGTCGACCGGCCGGTGCGGCACCGCCTGCGAGCCGTCGACCAGCAGCGCGATGCCGCGCTTTTTGCATTCCCTTGCGATCTCGCGCACCGGATTGACCGTGCCCAGCACGTTGGAGACGTGGGTGACGCAGGCCAGTTTCACTTCCGGCGTCAGCATCTCGATGTACTTTTCCACGATCAGCTCGCCGCGCTCGTCGATCGGCGCGGCCTTGACCGTCGCACCGCTGCGCGCGGCCACTAGCTGCCACGGCACGATGTTGGCGTGGTGTTCCATCACCGTGGTGAGGATGCTGTCGCCGGGCTTCAGCCGCGGCAGTGCGTAGCTGTAGGCGACCAGGTTGATCGCCTGGGTGGTGCCGGAGGTGAGGATCACCTCGTTGCGCGATGGCGCGTTGATGAAGCGCGCCAGCTTGTCGCGCGCGCCCTCGTAGGCGGCGGTGGCCTCCTCGCCCAGCTGGTGCACCGCCCGCGCCACGTTCGCGTTGTGCTCGCGATAATGGTTGTCCACCGCCTCGATCACCGACAGCGGCTTCTGGCTGGTGTTGGCGTTGTCGAGGTACACCAGCGGCTTGTCGTGCACGCGGCGCGCCAGCAGCGGGAAATCCGCGCGGATGCGCTGGACGTCGAAGACGGTGGGCGTGCTGGCTTGTGCGTTCATCGTAGACCGTTCCGTGTATGGCTCCCCCGCTTGCCGGGGAGGAGAAAGCATCACGCGGGCAATTGCGCGATCAGCAAACCCGACAGATGCTTGCGCAGCGCCTCGTTCGGCAAATCATCCAGCACCGCGCGACAGAACGCGGCGGTCAGCAGCGCACGCGCCTCGGCCAGCGGGATGCCGCGCGAGCGCAGGTAGAACAGCGAGCGCTCGTCGAGCTGGCCCACGGTGGCGCCGTGCGCGGCCTTCACCTCGTCGGCGTAGATCTCGAGCTCGGGCTTGGTGTCGATCTCGGCGGTCGGCGACAGCAGCAGGTTCTTGTTGTTGAGGCTGGCATCGCTGCCGTCGGCGCCGGGCGCCACCACGATCGCGCCGCGGAAGACGCCGCGCGCGCGGTCGTTGGCGACACCGCGCCAGGTGGACGTGGAGGTGGTGTCCAGCGCCTGGTGGCGGATCGCGAGCTGGGTGTCGATGTGCTGGCGGCCATGCGGCATGAACGCGCCGCGGGCGTGCAGCTGTGCCCCGTCGCCGATCAACTCGGCCTGCAGGTCGTGCCGCACCAGGGCGCCGCCCAGCTCCAGCACGTGCAGCCGCGCCTGCGCTCGCGCCTGCAGGCGCAGGGCGCTGCGGCGAATCAGGTTGGCGCCGGTCGCGGCAGCCTGCAGCACGACGTGGTGCAGTTGCGCGCCTTCGCGCAATTCGATGTCGCTGACCACGGTGGCCAGCTGGGCCTGTTCGTCGCTGCCGACGTGCTGCTCGACCAGGCTGAGCGAGGCGCCCTCGCCCAACTCGATCACGTTGCGCACATGCCAGGCCAGTTCGGCCTCCCCGGCGGCGCCGACGAAGACCAGCTGCACCGGGGCGTTGATCTTCGCGTGGGCGGCGACCCGCAGCACCACGCCGTCGCCCGCGCTGGCGGCGTTGATCCGCACGAACGCGTCATCGGCTTCACGGACATGGCCGGCCAGCGCCGGCCGCGCCAGCGCGAAGCGGAGCGGCTCCGCATCGCCGCGCAATGCCTGCGACAGCGGCTGCAGCGAAAGCCCGGCGGGCAGCGCATCGAGCGCCGACAGGTCGGCGCGGAACACGCCGTTGACGAAGACCAGCCGCGGCCCGTCGACGCCGGGCAACGCGAACGCCGCGGCATCGACGGCACGCGTGGCCGCTGCCGCATCGCCACCGGCGAAGCGGCGCTGGCCAAGTCCGCGCAGCGCCGTGTACTTCCATGCCTCGACCCGCGTATCGGGCAGGCCGCTGGCGGCGAACGCCGCGCGGTTCTCGCGCCGCGCCGCATCGAGCCAGGCGATGCCGCTGACCGGCAACGGCGCCTCCAGCAGCGACGCAACCAACGGCATGGATGCCGGCTGGCTCATGCCTCGGCTCCTGCGGCAAGCCCGGCGTAGCCGTGCTCTTCCAGCTTCAGCGCCAGCGACTTGTCGCCGCTCTCGACGATGCGGCCATCGGCCAGCACGTGAACGAAATCCGGCACCACGTAGTCGAGCAGGCGCTGGTAGTGGGTGATCATCAGGAACGCGCGATCCGGCGAACGCAGCGTGTTGACGCCCTGCGCCACCTGCTTCAGCGCATCGATGTCCAGGCCCGAGTCGGTCTCGTCGAGGATCGCCAGCTGCGGCTCCAGCACCGCCATCTGGAAGATCTCGTTGCGCTTCTTCTCGCCGCCGGAGAAGCCTTCGTTGACGGCGCGATGCAGCAGCTCGTCGGAAATCTGCATCACCTTCAGCTTCTCGCGCACCAGCTTGAGGAACTGCATCGAATCGAGCTCTTTCTCGCCGCGCTGCTTGCGCTGCGCGTTCAACGCTGCACGCAGGAAGTAGGTGTTGTTGACGCCGGGAATCTCCACCGGGTACTGGAACGCCTGGAACACGCCGGCCGCGGCGCGCGCTTCCGGCGCCAGCGCCAGCAGGTCGATGCCGTTGTAGGTCACGCTGCCGGCGGTCACCTCGTAGCCGTCGCGGCCGGACAGCACGTAGCCCAGGGTGGATTTGCCGGCGCCGTTCGGCCCCATGATCGCGTGCACCTCGCCCGCGTTGACGCTGAGGCTGAGCCCCTTGAGGATTTCCTTGCCCTCGACGCGGGCGTGCAGGTTTTCGATTTTCAGCATGTCTGTTCCTGATCTTTGGCCCCTCTCCCACCGGGAGAGGGGTTGGGGTGAGGGTTCGATCTGGCCGCGATGTCACGCTACGCCCGTACCCTCATCCGCCCTGCGGGCACCTTCTCCCGGAGGGAGAAGGGAAAAATGGTCAGCCGACGGCGCCTTCCAGCGACACCTCAAGCAGCTTCTTCGCCTCCACCGCGAACTCCATCGGCAGTTCGCGGAAGACCTGCTTGCAGAAGCCGTCGACGATCATCGACACGGCATCCTCTTCGGAGATGCCGCGGCTGCGGCAGTAGAACATCTGGTCGTCGGAGATCTTCGAGGTGGTCGCCTCGTGTTCGACGATCGCCGTGGGATTCTTCACTTCCATGTACGGGAAGGTGTGCGCGCCGCACTTCTTGCCGATCAGCAGGCTGTCGCACTGGGTGTAGTTGCGCGCGCGGTCGGCACCCTTCTCCATCTTCACCAGCCCGCGGTAGCTGTTGCTGCTGCGCCCGGCGCTGATGCCCTTGGAGACGATCTTCGACTTGGTGTGCTTGCCGAGGTGGATCATCTTGGTGCCGGTGTCGGCCTGCTGGAAGTGGTGGGTCAACGCCACCGAGTAGAACTCGCCCACCGAGCGGTCGCCGCGCAGCACCACGCTGGGGTACTTCCAGGTGATCGCCGAGCCGGTTTCCACCTGGGTCCAGCTGATCTTGGAATCGTCGCCGCGGCAGTCGCCGCGCTTGGTGACGAAGTTGTAGATGCCGCCCACGCCGTTCTCGTCGCCGGGGTACCAGTTCTGCACGGTGGAGTACTTGATCTGCGCCTTTTCCAGCGCCACGAGTTCCACCACCGCCGCATGCAGCTGGTTCTCGTCGCGCTTGGGCGCGGTGCAGCCTTCGAGGTAGGAGACGTGACTGCCTTCCTCGGCCACGATCAGGGTGCGCTCGAACTGGCCGGTGTTCTGCGCGTTGATGCGGAAATAGGTGCTCAGTTCCATCGGGCAGCGCACGCCTTTCGGGATGAACACGAAGCTGCCGTCGGAGAACACCGCCGAGTTCAGCGCGGCGAAGAAGTTGTCGCCGGTCGGCACCACGCTTCCCAGATATTTCTGCACGATCTCGGGGTATTCGCGGATCGCCTCGCTCATCGAGCAGAACAGCACGCCGGCCTCGGCCAGCTGCTTGCGGAAGGTAGTGCCGACCGAGACCGAGTCGAACACCGCATCCACCGCCACACCCGCCAGCGCGGCGCGTTCGTGCAGCGGGATGCCCAGCTTCTCGTAGGTTTCCAGCAGTGCCGGATCCACCTCGGCAAGCGATTTCGGCGCCACTTTAGGTGCGGCGTAATAGCTGATCGCCTGGTAGTCGATCGGCTCGATGTTGAGCTTGGCCCAGTCGGGCTTGGGCATGGTCAGCCAGTGGCGATAGGCCTGCAGCCGCCACTCGGTCATCCACTCCGGCTCATGCTTGATCGCCGACAGCGCGCGGATGGTTTCCTCGTTCAGGCCCGGCGGCAGGCCGGTCATCTCGATCTCGGTGACGAAGCCGGCGCTGTAGCTGCGGCCAAGGACCTCGGCCACGCCCGCGTTGTCGCGCAACGTGGCGGCGCTGCTGCTCTGGTTGTTCATGATTTCATTCATTCGGTGGTGACCCGGCGGGCTTTCGCCGGCATGGTGATCTCGCTCAGCGGCACGGCGGCGACCCTGCGCGACGGCTGCGGCGGCTGCGGCTTGAGCATGTCGGCCAGGCTGACTGCGCGCAGCGCGTTGTCCAGCACGTTGTTGACCAGCTGCCAGCTGCCGCGCACGCCGCATTGCGACTCCCGGTCGCACTGGCCCTCGGCCACACTGCATTCGGTCATGCCGATCGGACCTTCCAGCGCCTCGACGATCTCGGCCAGCGAGATCTCGCCGGCCGGCCGAGCCAACCGGTAACCGCCGTTGACGCCGCGGAACGACTCGACCAGCGCGGCATGGCTGAGCGCCTTCAGCAGCTTGCTCACCGTGGGCAATTCCAGCCGGGCCTCGTCGGCGATCTGCACCGTGCTGAGCACCTCGTTCGGGTGTGCAGCGATGCAGGTCATCACCACGGTGGCGTAATCGGTCAGTCGGCTGACGCGGAGCATGGGCTCGGGCTGGATCTCGAATCGGGACTAAAATGGTACTGATTCGACGCCGCGCGGTCAATGGCGCGGCGCTCACCGTCTCGTCACCACGCCGGCGGATCGCTAAGCTGGAGCCTTCCCGTTGTCCATGGTTGCCATGACCCCGATTCCCGACCGCGCCGCCGCCCGCCTCGCCTGGACCCGTCGCGTGCTGGACGACGCCAGCCTCCTCCTGGAATCCGCCTCGGCCGACGCCAGCTTCCGCAGCTACTGGCGCACCTGGCACGCCGGGCGCAGCTGGGTGGTGATGGACTCGCCGCCGGCGCAGGAGGATCCGCGGCCGTGGCTGGAGATCGGCGCGCGGTTGTCCGCCGCCGGCCTGCATGTGCCGGCGGTGCAAGCCCAGGACCTCGAGCAGGGCTTCCTGCTGATCGAGGACCTCGGCTCGCAGCTGTACCTGCCGGCGCTGAACGACCACACAGTGGACGCGCTGTACGGTGATGCGATGGATGCGCTGCTGCGCATGCAGCGCGACGTGGACACCGCCGGCATGCAACCGTACGACCATGCCTTCCTGCAGCGCGAGCTGGAGATCATGCCGGAATGGTTCCTCCGTCGGCATCTGGGCCATACGCCCGAGTGCGAGGAATGGGACGTGCTGGAGTCGGCGTTCACCGTGCTGCTGAAGAGCGCACTGGAACAGCCGCGCAGCTTCGTGCACCGCGACTACCACAGCCGCAACCTGCTGGTCGTCGGAACGCACAATCCCGGAATCATTGATTTCCAGGGCGCGTTGCACGGCCCGATCACCTACGATCTCGCCTCGCTGCTGCGCGACTGCTACATCGTGTGGGATCGCGGACGTGTCGAAGCCTGGGCCGAGGGCCATCGGCTGCGCCTGCAGGCCGCGCGACTGATTGCCGCCGAAGTCGACCGCGGACGCTTCCTGCGCTGGTTCGACCTGATCGGTCTGCAGCGCCATATCAAGGTGCTCGGCATCTTCTGCCGGCTGCACTACCGCGACGGCAAGCGGGGTTATCTCGACGATCTGCCGCGCGTCTACGATTACGTCATCGACGTGGCCGGGCGCTACCCCGAGCTGGACGATCTCGTGGCACTGTTGCAGCGCTGCGTCGGCGAGCGCAACCTGCGCCTGCCGGTGGCGGCATGAGGCATGCGCTGATCTTCGCCGCTGGCCTCGGCGAGCGCATGCGTCCGCTGACCGACCGCACGCCGAAGCCGCTGTTGCCGGTCGGCGGCAAGCCGCTGATCGTGTGGCACCTGGAAAAGCTCGCCGCGGCCGGCGTGCATTACGTGGTAATCAACACCTCGCACCTGGCCGAGCAGTTCCCCGACGTACTGGGCGACGGCTCGCGCTGGGGCCTGCGCATCCGCTACGCCTACGAAGGCCCGACGCCGCTGGAAACCGGCGGCGGCATGCTCAACGCACTGCCGTTGCTGGGCCATGAACCGTTCATCGCGATCAACGGCGACATCTGGTGCGACGCCGATCTTGCCGCCTTGCCCGGCGAACCCGCCGGTCTTGCCCACCTGCTGCTGGTCGACAATCCACCGCAGCATCCGCACGGAGATTTTTCGCTGGATGCGCAGGGCGTCGTGCATGACGATGGCGACGTCCGGCTGACCTTCAGCGGGATCGGTGTGTATCGGCAGGAACTGCTGCGGAACTGGCGCGAGGCGATCGATGACGCAGCCGGCGCGGCAGCGCGGCCGCCACGCTTCCGGCTGGCCCCGCTGCTGCGCGTGGCAATGGCAAACGGCGCGGTCAGCGGCGAGCACCATCGGGGCAGATGGACCGACGTGGGCACGCCGGAGCGACTGGCGCAGCTGGAAAGAGAATTGCGCGGGTAGCGCGCCCGAGCACAAAGAAACGGCCCGGTGCGAGCCGGGCCGTTTCTTTCGTGGACTACCACTTGCCGGTGGATTTTACCCCCTTCCCTGCGCCCATCTTCCCTGCATGCCAGGAAAAAGAGCGGGCGATGATGGCCTATGGCCTTCTTGCCAGCTCCGGGTTTTCCTTGGTCACCGGCATCAGGTCCTTCTTGGACACGCCCAGCCACAACAGGATCGGGCTGGCCACGAAGATCGAGGACAGCGTGCCGACCACGATGCCGATCAGCATGGTGATGGCGAAGCCGTGCACCGCGGTGCCGCCGAAAAAGTACAGCGCGCCCATGGTGATGCCGGTGAACAGCGAGGTGATGATGGTTCGCGACAGCGTGTTGTTGATCGAGCGGTTGAGGATCTCCTCCGGCTCGGCCTTGCGCGCCAGCCGGAACAGCTCGCGGATGCGGTCGAACACCACCACCTTGTCGTTGATCGAGTAGCCGATCACCGCCAGTACCGAGGCCAGCACGGTCATGTCGAATTCGCGCTGCACCAGCGCCAGGATGCCCAGCGTCACCAGCGTGTCGTGCACTTCGGTGAACACCGCGGCGATCGCGAAGCGGCGCTCGAAGCGGATCCACAGGTAGGCCATGATGCCGAGGATCACGAAGATCGCGGCCACCGTGCCGTCGCTGCGCAATTCCGCACCCACTTCGGCGCTGACGAAGTCGCGGCTCTTCAGCTTGGCGTCCGGTCGGGCCGCCTGCAGCACCTTGATCACGTCGTCGGAGATGCGGTCGAGATTGAACTTGCCGCTGGCGTCCGTGGCCGCCGGATCGTCCTTCGGCTGCAGGCGGATCGACACCTCGCGGGTACCGCCGAGGCTCTGCACCATGGCATGGTCGAGACCGCCCTTGTCCAGCGCCGCGCGCACGTCGGCGATGTCCACCGACTGCTGGTAATCGACCACCATCGAGATGCCGCCGTTGAACTGCATCCCGTAGTTGAGCCCCTTGACCGCAATCAGCGCGATCGAGGCAACCATCAAAAAGATGGCGAAGGCAATGCTGAACTTGCGCATGCCAAGGAAGTTGATGTTGCTGTCGTGATTGAAAATTTCCATGGTGATTCCTTAGACCGACAGCGTCTTGAGCTTGCGGTGGCCGTGGATCGCCGCGGTGAACGCGTGGGTCAACGTCACCGAGGTGAACAGCGAGGTCAGGATGCCGATCATCAGCGTCACGCCGAAGCCCTTGATCGCGCCGGTGCCCATCGTGGTCAGCGCCAGCGCGGCGATCAGGTGGGTGACGTTGGCGTCGAGGATGGTCGACCACGCCTTCTCATAACCGGCACGGATCGAGGCGTGCGGACTCGAGCCGTTGCGCAGCTCCTCGCGCACGCGTTCGCAGATCAGCACGTTCGCGTCGATCGCCATGCCCAGGGTCAGCACGATACCGGCCACGCCGGGCATGGTCAGGGTGACGCCGATCAACGACATCACCGCCAGCAGGATCACCAGGTTGAAGAACAACGCGATGTCCGCGACCAGGCCGAACAGCTTGTAGTAGATCGCCGCTGCCAGCAGCACCAGGGCCAGGCCCAGCATCACGGCCTTGAAGCCCTTGTCGATGTTGTCCTGGCCGAGGCTGGCGCCGATCACGCCTTCCTCGACGATGTCCATCGGCGCGGCGAGCGCGCCGCCCTTGAGCAGCAGGGCCAAGTCGGAGGCTTCCTTCGCGCTGCCCAGGCCGGTGGTCTGGAACTGCTTGCTGAAGGGACTCTGGATGGTCGCGTCGTTGATCACCGTCTCGGTGACCTTCGGCACACGCACTTCCTTGCCGTCGATCACCTTCGTCTCGTAGACCTGCTCCACGTACAGCACCGCCATCGGCTTGCCGACGTTGGCGTTGGTGAAGTCGCCCATCTTCTTGGCGCCGGCCGCGTTCAGGGTGACGTCGACCTTCGGCGTGCCGCTCTGCTGGTCGATACCCGAAGAGGCGTCCACCAGCTGGTTGCCGGTCACGATGATCTGCTTGCTCACCAGCACCGGCCGGTTGTCGCCGCGCATGTAAAACAGGTTTGCATCGGGCGGGATGTTGCCGGTGCGCGCCGCTTCCACCGCGCGCGCATCGCCGGGCTGGCCGATGCCGGGCCGGTACTGCAGCGTGGCCACCGCGCCGATCAGCTTCTTCGCCTCGGTCGGATCCTGCACGCCGGCCAGCTCGACCACGATGCGGCTGTCGCCCTGCTGCTGGATCAGCGGCTCGGACACGCCCAGCGCATTGATGCGGTTGCGCAGCGTGCCCAGGTTCTGGGTGATCGCGCTGCGCGACAGCTCACGCAGCTTTTCCGGCTTGACTGCCACGTTCAGCACGAAGCGGTCGCCAGTGCTGGCGCCGGTCGCCACGTTGAGGTCGGTGTACTCGTTCGCGATCGCATCGGCGGCGGCGGAGCGGTCGTCGGTCGAACGCAGGATCACCGCGATGCCCTGGCCGCTCGTTGCGCTGCGGGTGACCGATTCGTAACGGATGTTCTTCTGCCGCAGCAGGCTGCGGATGTCGTCCGCGTAGCTGTTTTCCTGCTTCTCGATCGCGTCTTTCTGGTCGACCTGCATCAGGAAGTGCACGCCGCCTTGAAGATCCAGGCCCAGCGGCATCGAGCGGGCGCCGATCGCCCCCAGCCAGCGCGGCACGTTGGATTGCAGCTTGAACGCCACCGTATAGCCGTCGCCCAGCACCGCCTTGATCTCGTCGGCGCCGCTCTTCTGCACGTCGGAGTTGACGAATGTGGCCAGCAGGTGGTCGCCTTCCACGAACACGTCGGTGACCGCGATGTTCTTCGCCGCCAGCGCCGCCGCCACCTTCTGCTGCACCGCCTGGTTGATCGGCGGCGCGTCGCGATTGGCCGTGACCTGCACGGCCGGTACCGGCGGGAATGCATTCGGCAACGCGTAGATGATGCCGAACAACATCACCAGCACGACCAGCACGTACTTCCAGCGAGGAAAATCACTCATGCCTTGCATCCATCAAAGCCGCGGCAGGCCGCGGCAGTAGCGAAAATCGGGAAATAGCCGCGTGAGAAGGCATCGCCGCAAGTCGCCGGGCGACACCTTCGACCCACCCTCAGACGGACTTCAGCGAGCCCTTGGGCAATACCTGCTGGACCGCGCCCTTCTGTACCTTGACCTTGACGTTGGCAGCGATCTCGACGGTGATGAAGGTCTCGCCCACCTCGTCCACGCGCCCGGCGATACCGCCATTGGTGACCACTTCGTCGCCCTTGGCCAGGCTGGCGATCAGCGCGCGATGCTCCTTCTGCCGCTTCATCTGCGGACGGATCATCATGAAGTACATCAGGCCGAACAGCACCACCATCATGATGATCATGGACATGCCGCCACCGGCGGGCTGCGGAGCTGCGGCTTGGGCGATCACGGAAGAGATCGGAAAACTCATGGATTTGTCTCGCAAGTTATGGCGCCGCCGAGGATTTCAGCTGAACGCCCGATAAAAGATTCTCGATTATGCCACGCACCCCCGGTGCCGTGCACGACGCCACCGGCTCCGCCGCAGCCAGCCGGCTGGTCTCTACTGAGGGCGGCCGACAGCCGTTGCAAGGCCGCCCAGGCTGTACCCAACCCAAAGCCGGCCCTGGCGCTACGAAACCACGACGCCCTGCCGGCGGGCGTAGAACGCTGCCACGAACGCCTCCAGCGTGCGGCCGGCGATCGCCTCGCGCAGCCCGGCCATCAGGCGCTGGTAGTAGCGCAGGTTGTGCATGGTGGCGAGCTGACTGCCGAGGATCTCGTTGCAGCGGTCCAGGTGGCGCAGGTAGGCGCGGCTGAAACCGTTGCTGCAGGCGTAGCAGTCGCACCCCTCTTCGATCACCGCCGTGTCGGCGGCGTACTTCGCGTTGCGGATGCGCAGCGTGCCCTCGGCGGTGAACAGGAAACCGTTGCGGGCGTTACGGGTGGGCATCACGCAGTCGAACATGTCGATGCCGCGGCGCACCGCCTCGACGATATCCTCCGGCCGACCCACGCCCATCAGGTAGCGCGGCTTGTCGGCCGGCAGCAGCGGCACGGTGAAGTCCAGCGTGTGGTTGCGCTCGGCCTCCGGCTCGCCCACGGCGAGACCACCCACCGCGTAGCCGTCGAAGCCGATGTCGACCAGCCCGGCCGCCGAACGCCGGCGCAGGTTCTCGTACACGCTGCCCTGCACGATGCCGAACAGCGCGTTCGGGTTGCTTCAGCTCGTCGAACGCCCGACGCGAGCGCTCGGCCCAGCGCAGCGACAGCTCCATCGAGTCGGACGCCACCTTCTCCGTGGCCGGATACGGCGTGCACTCGTCGAAGATCATCGCGATGTCCGAATCCAGCGTCTTCTGGATCTGCATCGACACTTCCGGCGACAGGAACACCTTCGAGCCGTCCACCGGCGAGGCGAACGTCACGCCTTCCTCGGTGATCTTGCGCTTGTGCGCCAGCGAGAACACCTGGAAGCCGCCGGAGTCGGTGAGGATGGGCTTGTCCCAGCCGATGAACCGGTGCAGCCCGCCGAACTGCTCGACGATCTCCAGTCCCGGCCGCAGGAACAGGTGGAAGGTGTTGCCCAGGATGATCTCGGCGCCGATGTCGGTGACATCGCGCGGGGTCATCGCCTTGACCGAGCCATAGGTGCCCACCGGCATGAACGCCGGCGTCTCCACCGTGCCGCGGGCAAACGTGAGGCGGCCGCGGCGGGCGGCGCCGTCGGTCGCATGAATATCGAACTGAAGGGAAGTCATCGGGGCATTATCGCGGGTTTGGCCAAGCCTCGCACTGCGTGCGGGAGCCCACCCCGTGGGCGATGCTTCTGCGAGCCCGCATCAAGAGCATCGCCCATAGGGTGGGCTCCTACACAGGCGGTGTGCCGCTTATACGCCGTGCGGCAGGATCAGCATCGCGTCGCCGTAAGAGAAGAAGCGGTAGCGCCGTTCGACCGCATGCCGGTAGGTGTCCAGGATGAATTCGCGCCCGGCCAGCGCGGACACCAGCATCAGCAGGGTGGACTGCGGCAGGTGGAAATTGGTGAGCAGGCCGTCGATGCTGGTGAAGCGGTAGCCGGGGAAGATGAAGATCTGCGTCTCGCCCGCGAATGGATGCAGTTCGCCGTCCTTGCTGGCGCTTTCCAGCGCGCGCACCACGGTGGTGCCGACGGCGATCACCCGGCCGCCGTTGGCGCGGGTGCGGCGCACCTGCCCGATCAGGTGCGCCCCGACGTTGAGCCACTCGCGGTGCATGTGGTGATCCTTCAGATCATCCGCCCGCACCGGCTGGAACGTGCCGGCGCCGACGTGCAGGGTGACGTAGCCGAACTCGACGCCGCGCTCGCGCAGCCGGCCCAGGATCGCCTCGTCGAAATGCAGCCCGGCAGTGGGCGCGGCGACCGCACCGGGTTCGCGCGCGAACACGGTCTGGTAGCGCTCCATGTCGCTGGCGTCGGCGTGTCGTTCGATGTACGGCGGCAACGGCATCTCGCCCAGCTTCAGCAGCAGTTTCTCCAGCGGCTCGGGCGCCTCGAAACGCAGGCGGAAGAAACCTTCGTCGCGGCCCAGCACCACCGCATGGCTGCCGTCGGCCAGTTCGATGCGACCACCCTCCTTCGGCTTCTTGCTGACCCCGAGCTGCACAATGGCCTCGTGCGCACCGATGACCCGCTCGATCAGGATCTCCACTGCGCCGCCGGTCTCCTTGCGCCCGTACAGCCGCGCCGGCAGCACGCGGGTGTCGTTGAACACCAGCAGGTCGCCAGGCCGCAGGAAGTCGGGCAGCTCGCGGAACATGCGGTCCTGCCGCGACTGCGCCGCCACGTCGAGCAGCAGCAGGCGGCTGGCCGAACGCTCGGCCAGCGGCGCCTGCGCGATCAGCTCGGGCGGCAGATCAAAATCGAAATCGGATTTCTTCAAGGGGTATTCGGCCAGCGCAGGTAAGCGGGGCATTATCCCGCAGCACGCTGGTTCTTGCGCGATGGCCTACAGCCAACCTTTTTGCCGTGCCATGCGATACGCCTCGATGCGATTGGCGACGCCGAGCTTGCCGATCGCCTCGGACAGGTAATTGCGCACGGTGCCGTGCGACAGGTTCAATTGCGTGGCGATGTCGCCCGCGGACCGGCCTTCGCCGGCCAGGCGCAGTACCTGGCGCTCGCGATCGTTCAGCGGATCGGCTTCGGACCACGCTTCCAGCGCCAGTTGCGGGTCGATCGCGCGGCCGCCGCGATGCACCGTGCGCAAGGCCTCGGCCAGGTTCTCGGCCGGCGCGTCCTTCAGCAGATAGCCGGTTACGCCGGCATCCAGCGCGCGGCGCAGGAAACCCGGCCGCGCGAAGGTGGTGACGATGACCACCTTGATCGGCAGTCCCTGCCGCTGCACGCGCTGCGCCAGCTCCAATCCGGTCAGGCCGGGCATCTCGATGTCGGTCACCAGCACGTCGGGCTTCAGTCTCTGGATGTCTCGCCACGCCGCTTCGCCGTCGGCGGCCGAGCCGAGCACCTCGATGTCGGACTCGAGTTTGAGCAGGGCCGAGAGCGCTCCCCGCACCATCGCCTGGTCTTCGGCCAGCAATACGCGAATCATGCCTTACCCGCTCACAGAAAAAGGAAGACTGTCCAGGAACGGCCCGTGCCGATCAAGCCGCAGGATATCCGGGTGTGCCCTGTGCCAGCGAGGAAGTTGCCGGCGGATGCCGCGAAGTCTCCACCAGACGCAGCACCGGCACGGGCACGACCACCCGCAGGCGCGTGCCGTTTCCGCGCGGTGACTCGATGCCCAGGTTGCCGCCCATGGCGCGCACGCGCTCGCGCATGCCGCTCATGCCATTGCCGTCGCCGGTGATGCCGCCGCGACCGTTGTCGCTGATCTGCATGCAGACGGTGGCGTGCTCGCGCACCAGTTCGATCTGCACGCGGCTGGCATCGGCATGGCGGGCAATATTGGTGACCGCCTCGCGCAACACCAGCGACAGGCCGCGCTCGATATCGCCGGGCATGTCGGATGGCAGCGAGCCGTACTCCAGATGCACGCGCGAGGATTCCAGCAGCAGGCGCGCCGCCGCCAGCTCGGCCGCCAGATCGGTGGCACGGATGCCGGTGACCGCGCTACGCACCTCGGCCAGCGCGTGGCGGGCGACCTTCTCGGCCTCCTCAACTTCGCGCCTGGCCGCATCGACGTCGCGGTCGAACAGCTTGCGCGACAGTTCCAGTTTCAGCGTGATCAGCGACAGCGTATGCCCCAGCAAGTCGTGCAGGTCGCGCCCGATCCGCTCGCGCTCCGCCGTGGCGGCGAGCCGGCGCACCTCGTCATGCGAAAGACTGAGGGCGACATCCTTTTCCTTGTGGAGCTGCTCGACCGTGACAATGGTGCAGACGACGAACACCGTGACCGGCATGACCACCAACAGCGACGCCGGATAGCCGATCCACCAGGCCAGTGCCACGTAGATGGCATTGATCAGCAACACCTGGATCACGTAGCTGCGAATGCGCCACGTCTCGCAGTGGCTCAGCATCACGCAGGCGTACACGAAATAACTGACGCCGCTGGGGTACCAGCGCAGCAGGACGAAACACAGTGCCGCCATGCCCCATGCGTAGAGATACGCGGTTCGCCGCGGAGCCAGCATCAGCTTGGCGAACAGCAGCAGGAACACCGGATACGAGCCCAGCGTACACAGCAGCCACGTCAGCGTGTAGCCACGCAGACCGTGGTCGAACAGCGGCGTGATGAAGATCCACGTCGACCACAGCAAGTGCACGCCGTGCGCCCATGGCGACTTGCCACGGTGCAGGTCGTCGGCCACCGCGGAATCGGCGGCCGGCAGGAACCATCGGGCGATGACGTCGGGGATCATGGCTTGCATTGTCGCGCGGAATGCAGTCTGCACAGCATGCCACTTCAACCGCGCCGGCGCAGACGCCGCGCCGCCATCAGGAAGAACGCCGCTGCAAAGCCGAGCAGCACCAGCGCATGGCCCAGCAGCGGCCCCTCGTTCATGCCCACCGCCGCCAGTGCCAGCATGTCGAGGTGGTAGCTGGGCCACACCGGCGCGATCTGCTGCAGGAATTTCGGCAACATCGGCAGCGGAAACCACAGACCGGACATGAACGACATCGGCAGGTAGATCAGCTGCAGCATGCCCGGCGCCCCCTGCCCCTTGATCAGCGTGCCGACGAACATGCCCAGCGCGCAGAACGGCAGCACGCCAAACATGCCGGTAAGCAGCAGGGCGCCGGCCTGGGCCGGCCCCAAGGTCACATGCCCCAGCGACAGCGCCATCGCCAGCAGCAACAGGATGACCACTCCGGCCGCCGCCATCGCCATCAGCATCTTGCCAAGCAGGTAGGCACCTGGCGGCATCGGCAAAGCGCGTTTGAACGTCAGCAGGCCGCCGTCGCGCTCCAGCGCCAGCGACACGCCGAAGCCGAACAGGCCCGGACTCATCACGCCGAATACGCCATAACTGGCCAGCAGGTAGCGTGCCGCCTCGGCACCGTTCGACTTCCCCATCAGCACGCCGAACAGGAGGTAGAACATGGCCGGGAACAGCATGACCGGCAGCATGAAGCCGGGCGCGCGCATGTAGCGCAGGCATTCGCTGCGCGCCTCTTCGAGATAGGCACCGAGCACCCGGCGGCGCGGCATCTCGATGGCGGGTGCTGTTGCGGTGGCGGAAATGGCGGTTCGCATGTCAGGCAGCCTCGCGCTGGTCGGTGTTCGCGCCCTTGTCGGCGTCGCGGGTGAGTTCGGTGAAGGCCTCGGCCAGACCGGCGCGCTGCACTTCCAGCTCGCCCAGTTGTGAATCGGCACCGAGCAGGCGGCGCACCACGGCTTCGGCTTCGGCGGTGCCGATGTGCAGGCGTTGGTTTTCCTGGCGCACTTCGCTGACTTCCGGCCAGGCGCGCACCGTATCGACCGACAGCGTGCTGAGGCAGCGGATGCGTTTCAGCGCCACCCGCGCACGCAATTCCTCGACGGTGCCTTCGTGGATCATCCGCCCGCGCGACATCACGCAGACGCGATCAGCCAGCGCCTCGGCCTCTTCCAGATAATGCGTGGTCAGCAGCACCGAACACCCTTCGGCGAGCAGTTGGCGGATCGCCGCCCACAGCTTCTGCCGTGCCTCGATGTCCATGCCGACGGTGGGCTCGTCCAGGAACAGCAGTTCCGGCCGGCCGCACAGTGCCAGCGCAAACTGCACGCGCCGTTGCTGGCCGCCTGAGAGTTTCGCGTACGGCCGCTTGAGCAGGTCGGCAATGCCGGCGAGTTCGGCCGTTTCCTGCAGCGCGCGCGGGTTCGGGTAATAGCTGGCGGTCAGTCGCAACAGTTCGCCCACGCGCAGGGTCGGTGGCAATTCGGCATTCTGCAGCATCACGCCGATGCGTCGGCGCGCCTCGATCCGCTGTGGATCCTGGCCGAACAGGTCGACCACGCCGGCATCGGCACGAATCAACCCCAGCAACAGACCGATCGCGGTGGTCTTGCCGGCACCGTTGGGACCGAGCAGCGCCAGCAACTCGCCGCGGCGAAGCTGCAGGTCGGCGCCATCCAGCGCGGTGAGCTGGCCGTAGCGCTTGATGGCGCCATCGAGGCGGGCAATCGGGTCGTGGAAATGCGGCATGGGAAGTCCTCCGGTGCCGCTCATCCTGCGCGCCGCAGGCCACGGTGGGCAGTCGCCGGCGTCAGTCATCCGGGGTGACAGCCGTCACCCATGGCGCGCGGCCCGGGGTTACGGCCACCGTCGCCGCGGGGTATCCTGTAAGGAATATGCCGCCCCGGAAGCACTTGGCCAGCGGTGTGAAACGCCTGAAAACATTGAGGAAGCGCCGGCTTTCGCGCTTCCTGCCACGCAATCACCAATTCCGCCATCCGGCACGACATGCCACTCGGCGGAGCCACGGAGGATTCATCATGGGTGTGATCAACCAGCTGCGCGAACTGCGCGAATTCGGCGGCAAGCCGCGGACCGTCGGCCTGGACGACGCCACCATCGAGCGCATGGCGGCGAGCGATCCCCTGCTGGGTCAGGCGGTCGCGGAAGCGGTGGCACGCCATCGCGAATTGCGCACCGAGTTGGCTGCGGCTGGCATGGGCGACTTCCTCAAGCTCGATGAAGCCGAGCAACTCGCCCAGGCCCAGGCCGGCTTCGTCAATTTCTACCCGGATGATGCGATCAACCCGTACCTGCCGGCCGCCGCACGTGGCCCCTGGATCGTCACCCTGAAGGGCGCCGTGGTGCACGACAACGGCGGCTACGGCATGCTCGGCTTCGGCCACAACGATCCGGCGATCCTGGCCGCACTGAGCCGTCCGCAGGTGATGGCCAACGTGATGTCGCCGAGCGTGGCGCAGTTGCGCTTCAGCGCCGCGTTGAACAAGGAGCTGGGTCGCAATCGCGGCGGCAGCCCGTATGCGCGCTATCTGTGCCTGAACTCCGGTTCGGAATCGGTCTCGCTGGCCTGCCGCATCGCCGACGTCAACGCGAAGGCGATGACCGATGCCGGGGGCCGCTACGCCGGCCGCACGATCAAGCGCCTGGCGGTGAAGGGCGCGTTCCACGGCCGCACCGAGGCGCCGGCGTTGTACTCCGACTCCAGTCGCAAGACCTACCAGCAGAACCTGGCCAGCTACCGCCACGAGGATACCCTGATCACCGTGGCGCCCTACGACGTGGCGCAGCTGGAAGCGGCGTTCGCCGATGCCGACAGGCATGGCTGGTTCATCGAGGCGATGTTCCTGGAACCGGTGATGGGCGAGGGCGACCCGGGCCGCGCGGTGACGCCGGAGTTCTACAAGGCCGCACGCGCGCTCACCGAATCGCACGGCACCCTGCTGCTGGTCGACTCGATCCAGGCCGGCCTGCGTGCGCACGGCGTGCTGTCGTTCGTCGACTACCCCGGCTTCGAGCAGTTGCCGCCGCCGGACATGGAAACTTTCTCCAAGGCGCTCAACGCCGGCCAGTACCCGCTGTCGGTGCTCGCCGTCAGCGAACGCGCCGCCGGGCTGTACCGCAAGGGCATCTACGGCAACACCATGACCGCCAACCCCCGCGCCCTGGATGTCGCCCTGGCCACGCTGGATGAACTCAGCGACGAAGTACGCAGCAATATCCGCGAGCGCGGCAAGGAGTTCGTCGACAAGCTCAACGCGCTGAAGAATGAGCTGGGTGGCCTGATCACCAAGGTGCAGGGCACCGGCTTGCTGTTCTCCTGCGAACTGGCCCCGGAATACAAGTGCTACGGCGCCGGGTCGACCGAGGAATACATGCGTGAGCACGGCGTTGGCGTGATCCACGGCGGCACCAACTCGCTGCGCTTCACCCCGCACTTCAAGGTCGCCAGCGCCGAGGTCGACCTGATCGTCGCCCACGTGCGCAGGGCGCTGCTGGAGGGTCCGCGCAAGGCCAAGGCCGAGGCGGCCTGATCCACCCCGCGCCCCCTGCTGCGGCGGCGCTTGAACGCGTCGCCGCAGCTGAATGCTTCGTGCATGTCGGATTTGCCTCGCTCCCATGGCGGTTGTCAGCGGCATAGACTGGCGCGGCCGGCAGCTGCCGGTAACCCGGGAGGACTCAATGATGTCAATGTCACTACGTCTGCTCGCTGTCAGCGCCGCCTTCGCCGTTGCCGGCGCCGCCTTCGCAGCTACCCCGCAAGCCAGCAGCACCCCGACCGCGGCCACCAAGCCGCATACCGCGCAGCAGCAGCGGATGGCCGACTGCAACAAGCAGGCCACCGGCAAGAAAGGCGACGAGCGCAAGACCTTCATGAGTTCCTGCCTGAAGGGCGAGAGCACGGCCGCAGCGGCCGCACCGTCGGCCAAACAGGCTCAGCAGGAAAGAATGAAAAGCTGCAATGCCGAAGCCAAGGTCAAGGCGCCCAAGGGAGATGCCCACAAGGCATTCATGAGCAACTGTCTGAAGGGTGAGATGGCAGCCACGCCTGCCGCCGCGCACTGATCCTGACGGTTCCATCGGCTATGGCATACGCATGTCCGTGCGTGCGTATGCCGGATGCCTTCGCTAAGCTCCCTGACTGTTGCGGCGCCGTTCGCCGTCCCTGAAGACAGTCAGCCATGAAGATCGTCGAAGTCAGCCATCCGCTGATCCAGCACAAGCTCGGCCTGATGCGCCGCGCCGGTATCAGCACCAAGGAGTTCCGCGAGCTGGCCTCCGAGGTCGCCGCGCTGCTCACCTACGAAGCCACCAAGGACCTGGAAACCGTCGAGGAGCAGATCCAGGGCTGGGCCGGGCCGCTGCACGTGCACCGGATCAAGGGCAAGAAGATCACCATCGTGCCGATCCTGCGTGCCGGCCTGGGCATGCTGCCTGGCGTGCTCGACATGATCCCCTCCGCCAAGGTCAGCGTGGTCGGCCTGCAGCGCGACGAGCAGACGCTGAAGCCGACGGCCTACTACGAGAAGCTCACTGGCCGCATGGACGAACGCATCGCGCTGATCGTCGACCCGATGCTGGCCACCGCCGGCACCCTGGTGGCCACCGTCGACATGCTCAAGGCAGCCGGCTGCAAGCGCATCAAGGGGTTGTTCCTGGTCGCCGCGCCGGAGGGCCTCAAGCGCGTGGAGGCGGTCCACCCCGACATCGAGATCTACACCGCATCGATCGACGAATGCCTGAACGAGCACGGCTACATCCTGCCCGGCCTCGGCGACGCCGGCGACAAGATCTTCGGCACCAAGCAGTTGCCGGCGAACGATTAGCATTTCCCCGGAACGCGCTTCACCCTCACCCGCCTTCGCCCACTTGGGGAGAAAGGCAAGGAGGCCTGCGGCGCTTAGTTTCTGAAGCGGTCGGTCGCCTCGACCAGTTCGTGCAGGATGCCCGGCTCGAACGCCGAATGGCCGGCGTCCTGCACGATGTGCAGGTCGGCCTCGGGCCAGGCGCGATGCAGGTCCCACGCGCTGCGCAGCGGACAGACCACGTCGTAGCGACCCTGCACGATCACCGCCGGGATGTTGCGGATGCGCTCGACGTTGCGCAGCAGCTGGTCGTCGTGCTCGAAGAAGCCACCGTTGACGAAGTAGTGGCACTCGATGCGCGCGAACGCCAGCGCGAACTCGTCCTCGGCGCTGGATTCGATGTGCGACTTGTCCTGCCACAGGAAGCTGGTGGCACCTTCCCACACCGACCAGGCGCGCGCCGCGTCGGTGCGCGTCTTCGCATCGGCGCTGGTCAGGCGGCGATGGTAGGCACTCATCAGGTCGCCGCGCTCGACCTCCGGAATCGCATCGAGATAGGTTTCCCACGCGTCCGGATACAGCGCGTCGCAGCCTTTCTGGTAGAACCACTCCAGCTCCCAGCGGCGCAGCATGAAGATGCCGCGCAGCACCAGTTCGGTGACCTTGTCCGGATGCGTCTGTGCATAGGCCAGCGCCAGCGTGGAGCCCCACGAGCCGCCGAACACCTGCCAGCGGTCGATCGCCAGATGCTCGCGCAGGCGCTCGATGTCGGCGACCAGATCCCAGGTGGTGTTGTCGGTCAGCTCCGCGTGCGGGGTGGACTTGCCGCAGCCGCGCTGGTCGAACAGCACGATGCGATAGACCGCCGGATCGAAGAAGCGCCGGCACTTCGGATTGGTGCCGCCGCCCGGACCGCCGTGCAGGAACACCACCGGCTTGCCGTTCGGATTGCCGCTCTGCTCGTAGTACAGCGTGTGCAGCGGAGACACCTGCAGGAACCCGCTGTCGAACGGCTCGATTTCGGGATACAGCGAACGCAGCGGCGACGATGGCATGACGGCTCCTCAAGACCAGCGGACAAGCCGCCAAGACTAGCACGGGCGCGGTATGCCGGGCCTTCAGCCGTCCACGAACAGCTTGCCGGGATTGAGGATGCCGTGCGGGTCGAACACCTTGCGCACACCCCGCATCAGCTCGATTTCCGCCGCACTGCGGGTGCGTTGCAGATAAGCCCGCTTGACCAGGCCGATGCCGTGCTCGGCTGAGATGCTGCCGCCGTGGCGCTGCAGGGTCACAGCCAGCAACTCGGTGACGTGTTCGCACTGGGCGATGAACGCATCCTCCGCCAGGCCGTCCGGGCGCAGCACATTGATGTGCAGGTTGCCGTCGCCGATGTGGCCGAACCACACCACCTCGACCTGCGGATACTCGCGCGCCAGCAGCGCCTGCATCTCGTGCAGGAACGCCGGCACCGCACTGATTCGCACCGACACGTCGTTCTTGTACGGCCGCCGTGGCGCGAGGCTCTCGGTGATGCCTTCGCGCAGACGCCACAGTGCGGCCGCCTGCGCCTCGCTCTGCGCGATCACGCCGTCACTGAGCCAGCCCTGCTCCAGTGCATGCTCGAACGCGGCCAGAGCAGCTTCTTGCTGCCGTGCGTCAGCCGCATCGAATTCGGTCACCACGTAGTACGGATAATCGCCGTCGATGGCCCGCTGTGCCCCGTGCGCCAGCACGTGTTCAAGCGCGTGATCGGTGAAGAACTCGAACGCCTGCAGCGCGAGCCGTGCGTGGAACAGCGCGAACACCTGCATCAACGCATCCATGTCAGGCAACGCCAGCAACATCACCTGCGATGGCGGCGGCGGCTCGGTGAGCTTCAGCGTGGCTTCGACCACGATGCCAAGCGTGCCTTCCGAACCGATCATCAACTGGCGGAAATCGTAGCCGCTGGAGTTCTTGATCAGGCCGCGATTGAGTTCGAGCAGTTCGCCGTTGCCAGCCACCACCTTCAGCCCGGCGATCCACTCGCGCGTGTTGCCGTAGCGGATCACCCGGATGCCGCCGGCATTGGTGGCGATGTTGCCGCCGATCGAACATGAGCCGCGCGCGGCGAAATCGACCGGATAGATCAGGCCATGCTGGCGGGCGGCCTCATGCACGTGCTGCAGGAGCATTCCGGGTTGCACGGTCAGCGTGCGGTCGACCGCATTGAAATCCAGCAGCCGGTTCATCCGCTCCAGGCTCAGCACCAGCTCGCCGTTGGCTGCCACCGCCCCGCCGGACAAGCCGGTGCGACCGCCGGATGGCACGATCGCCACGCGTTGCTCGTTCGCCCAGCGCACGATCGCCAGCACCTCTTCCGTGCTGGCGGGCAGGGCGATCGCGAGCGGCGCAGGCGTCCAGCGACGGGTCCAGTCGCGACCGTAATGCTCCAGATCGGCGGGCGCGGTGAGCAGGCGCAGCCCGGGCAACCGGCGGGACAATTCGGCGAGTCGGGGGTCGGACATGCTGGGCTCCGGGTTCATCTCCACAGCCTGCCAGCCGCCCCGCACCGCGTCCAGTGCTGCAGCGCCGCAATCGTCTCCGACTCTGGCATAGTAAGGCCTCCATCCGCTGCCAAGACCCGACGCATGCAGACCTCCTACCCCCGCCAGGACATCAAGGTATTGCTGCTGGAGGGCGTCAGCGCCAGCGCGGTCGATAATTTCCGCCGCGCCGGCTACAGCCAGGTCGAGCTGCATGCGAAGTCGCTGCCGGAGGACGAGTTGATGGAGCGCATCGCCGATGCGCACATCGTCGGCATCCGTTCGCGCACCCAGCTCACCGCCGAGGTGCTGGCGCAGGCCAAGCGGCTGATCGCGGTGGGCTGCTTCTGCATCGGCACCAACCAGGTGGACCTGGGCGCCGCGCGCAAGCTTGGCGTACCGGTGTTCAACGCGCCGTATTCCAACACCCGCAGCGTGGCCGAGCTGGTGATCGCCGAAGCGATCATGCTGCTGCGCGGCATTCCGCAGAAAAACGCGCTGTGCCATCGCGGCGGCTGGACCAAGTCAGCCAGCGGCAGCTACGAGACACGCGACAAGGTGCTCGGCATCGTCGGCTACGGCCATATCGGCACCCAGGTCGGCGTGCTGGCCGAGAGCCTGGGCATGCGGGTGATCTTCCACGACATCGAGACCAAGCTGGCACTGGGCAACGCTCGGGCGGTCTCCAGCCTGGACGAACTGCTGGAACGCGCCGACGTGGTCACCCTGCACGTGCCCGAAACCCCCGCCACCCAGCTGATGATCGGGCGCGAGCAACTGGCGAAAATGCGCGCCGGCGCGATGCTGATCAACGCCTCGCGCGGCAGCGTGGTGGATATCGACGCACTGGCCGCGTTGCTGCGGGCCGGCCACCTGGCCGGCGCCGCGCTCGATGTGTTTCCGCTCGAACCGAAGGGCAACGACGACCCGTTCGTCTCGCCGCTGATCGGCCTGGACAATGTGATCCTTACCCCGCACATCGGCGGCAGCACGCTGGAGGCGCAGGACAACATCGGCATCGAGGTCGCCAGCAAGCTGGTCCGCTACAGCGACAACGGCTCGACCCTGTCGGCGGTGAACTTCCCCGAAGTCGCCTTGCCCGAACACCCGCATAGCCGCCGCCTGCTGCACATCCACCGCAACGTGCCAGGCATGCTGTCGCGCGTCAACGAACTGTTCTCGGCCGGCAACATCAATATCGACGCGCAGTTCCTGCAGACCGACGGCGAAGTGGGTTACGTGGTGATCGACGTCAGCGCCGACGAGATCCAGGCCAACGAGCTGAAGACGAAGCTGGCGGCGATCCCTGGGACATTGCGCAGCCGCGTGCTGTACTGAGCTGGCCAACAAAAAAGCGCCCTCGGGCGCTTTTTTGTACTCGATCACCGAATTGGTCGGGGCGGCCGGATTCGAACCGACGACCCTCTGCCCCCCAGGCAGATGCGCTACCAGGCTGCGCTACGCCCCGACATACGGCAAGCTGGCAAGTCTAACAGCTTGCATGGCGTGTCCGGAAGCCTTCAGCGGCGCAGCAAGGTCAGCACTTCTTCCAGTTCCATCCGCACCTGACGCACGATCTGGTGCGAGATGGACGCTTCCATTCGTGCCTGCGGGCCTTCCAGCCGCGCGCGCGCGCCGGTGATGGTGAAGCCTTCGTCGTACAGCAGCGAGCGGATCTGGCGGATCATCAGCACGTCATGGCGCTGGTAGTAACGGCGGTTGCCGCGACGCTTGACCGGATTGAGCGCAGGGAATTCCTGCTCCCAGTAGCGCAGCACGTGGGGCTTCACACCGCACAACTCGCCGACCTCACCGATGGTGAAGTAGCGCTTGGCCGGGATGGCAGGCAGTTCGGTGTTATTCCCTTGGTCCAGCATAGCCCTCGACTCTTACCTTGAGTTTCTGTCCCGGCCGGAACGTCACCACGCGCCGGGCGGAGATCGGAATCTCCTCGCCGGTCTTCGGGTTGCGTCCGGGCCGCTGGTTCTTCAGCCGCAGGTCGAAATTGCCGAAACCGGACAACTTTACCTGTTCGCCGCTTTCCAGTGCTCCGCGGACCACCTCGAAGTAGGCGTCCACGAATTCCTTCGCCTCACGCTTGTTGAGGCCCACGTCGAGGAAAAGCCGCTCGGCCATTTCCGCCTTGGTCAGCGCCATTTCATCCTCGCAGCTTTGCCTTGCATGATTGCTCCAACGCAGCTAGCGCTTCTCGTACGCAACGGTCCGCGTCGTCGTCGGTAAGCGTGCGTGAAGCGTCCTGCAAAATCAAGCCCATAGCGAGACTTTTTCGGCCCGCTTCAACACCTTTGCCGCTGTAACGGTCGAACAGGCGCAATTCCTTCAGTCGCTCGCCCAGCGTGCGGCGAACCACCTGCTCGATCTGCGACCAGCTAACCGATTCCGGCAGATCCACCGCAATATCGCGACGCACCGCAGGGAAGCGCGGCACCGCCCGTGCCTGCGGCAGGCGGCGAGCCAGCAGTGGCTCCAGGGCCACTTCCAGCACATGCACGTCGGCGCCAAGGTCCAACATCCTGGCCAGCTGCGGGTGCAGCGCGCCTAGGTAGCCCACGGTTTCACCATCGCGCGCCAGCCGCGCGCTGCGCCCCGGATGCAGCCAGCCCGGCAAGCCGTCGGCGTGCACCGACCAGCGCTGCGGCTCGCCGCCCCAGGCAATGAGGGCATCCAGGTCGCCCTTGAGGTCATGGAAATCCAGTGTCCGCGCCGACTCGCCCCACTGCTCTGCACGGGCATTGCCGCAGGCCACGATGGCCAGGCTCGGGGTTTCCACCGGGGGATCGGTTTGTTGAGAAGTCTGGCCCGGGACGGCCAGTTCTTCGCGCATGGATGCGCCTTGCTGGAATGTCCGCGCGACCTCAAACAGCCGCACCCGTTCCTGCTGTCGCGCGCGGTTGTGGCGCAGCGCCTCGATCAACCCCGGCAACAGCGACGGCCGCATCACTGCGAGGTCGGCCGACAACGGGTTGGCCAGCGGCACCAGCCGCTCGGTGAATCCCCAGCTCGCCAACAAGTCGGCCGCCACGAACGACAGGTTGACCGCTTCGTAATAACCACGCGCGGCCAATTGCTCACGCAGCGCCAGCTCGCTGATGCGCGCCTCCGGCTCGACCGCCAAGGCCAGCGCGCCGGCCGGCGTCGCGGTGGGAATGTTGTCGTAGCCGAAGATGCGCGCGACCTCCTCGATCAGGTCCTCTTCGCGCTCGATGTCGAAGCGGCTGCTCGGCGCCGTGACCTGCCAGCCATCGGCGGTCGTTTCCACCCGCATGCCCAATGCAGTGAAGATGCGCGTCACTTCGGCATCCGCCACGTCCACGCCGAGCACCCGGCTCAGGCGCGCACGGCGCAACGTCACCGCTGAAGGCATTGGCAAGTCGGCCGGGTTCTCAGCCACCAGCACCGGCCCGGCCTTGCCGCCGGCGATCGCCAGCAGCAGCTCGGTGGCACGTTCAAGCGCGCGCCGCGGCAGCTCCGGATCGACGCCGCGCTCGAAACGGTGCGAGGCATCGGTGTGCAGGCCGAGCTTGCGTGCGCGGCCCATGATTGCAGCCGGCGCGAAGTGCGCGGATTCGAGGAAGATGTTGCGGGTGGCGTCGGTGACGCGCGAGTCGAAGCCGCCCATCACGCCGGCAACTGCGAGTGGCTTGTGTCCGTCGGCGATCAACACGAAGCTTGGATCCAGTTTTGCCTCGTTGCCGTCGAGCAGCTTCAGCGTCTCGCCGGTGCGCGCATGGCGCACCACGATGTCGCCTTCGAGCGCGTCGTTGTCGAACGCGTGCAGCGGCTGGCCCAGTTCCAGCATCACGTAGTTGGTGACGTCGACCACCGCGCTGATCGGGCGCAGGCCGGCACGCCGCAGGCGTTCGGCTAGCCACAGCGGCGTGCGGGCGGCCGGGTCGATGCCCTCGACGACGCGACCGAGGTAGCGCGGCGCGTCTTTGCCGGCTTCCAGGCGGATGCCGCGACGCGCCTCGCTGGCGACCGGCACGGCCACCTGGGCCGGCACCTTTACCGCACTGCCGAACAGCGCTGCCACGTCATGTGCCAAGCCAAGCAGCCCAAGGCAGTCGGGCCGGTTCGGGGTGAGTTTCAGTTCGATGCTGGCATCGGGCAAGCCGAGATAGTCGGCCAGCGGTTGGCCCACGGGCGCATCGAGCGGCAGTTCCAGCAAACCGGAGGCGTCGGCATCGATGCCCAACTCCTTCGCCGAACACAGCATGCCGAACGACTCGACGCCGCGCAGTTTCGCCGCCTTGATCTCGATACCACCGGGCAGCTTTGCGCCGACCGTGGCCAGCGGCACCTTGATGCCCACGCGCGCATTCGGCGCGCCGCAGACGATCTGCAGCGGCTCGCCCTGCCCCGCACTCACCTTGCAGACCTGCAGGCGGTCGGCTTCCGGATGCTTTTCGGCGCCGACGATCTCGGCCACCACCACGCCGGCCAGGCCTTCGCCCAAAACGGTCAGGTCCTCCACCTCCAGCCCGGCCATGGTCAGCGCATGGGCCAGTTGGGCGCGGTCGGCCTGGATGTCCACCAGTTCGCGCAGCCAGTTCTCGGAAAATTTCATGATTTGAGTCCGGGAATGGGGAGTCGGGAATTGGGAATGGAAAGGGCAAAAGCCAGGGCGTTGCCGCCGGTTTTGCGATTCCCGATTCCCGCTTTCCGAATCCCGTTCAAGCAAACTGCTTCAGAAAGCGCAGGTCGTTCTCGAAGAACGCGCGCAGGTCGGAGACGCCGTAGCGCAGCATCGCGAAGCGCTCCACGCCGAGGCCGAAGGCGAAGCCGGTGTAACGCTCCGGGTCGATGCCGCAGTTCTTCAGCACGTTCGGATGGACCATGCCGCAGCCCAGTACTTCGAGCCAGCGCGTGGAACCGTCGTCGGCGTCCCAACGGATGTCCACTTCGGCCGAAGGCTCGGTGAACGGAAAGTAGCTGGGACGGAAGCGCATCTCGAAGTCGCGCTCGAAAAACGCGCGGATGAACTCGGCCAGCGTGCCCTTCAGGTCGGCGAAACTGGAGGTCTCGTCGACCAGCAGGCCTTCGATCTGATGGAACATCGGTGAGTGGGTCTGGTCCGAGTCGCTGCGGTAGACCTTGCCCGGCGCGATGATGCGGATCGGCGGCTGGCGGCCGGCCATGGTGCGAACCTGCACCGGCGAGGTGTGCGTGCGCAGCAGACGACCGTCACCAAAGTAGAAGGTGTCGTGCATGGCGCGCGCCGGATGATGCGGCGGAAAGTTCAGCGCCTCGAAGTTGTGCCAGTCGTCCTCGATCTCCGGACCGTCGGCACGCTGGTAGCCGAGTCGCGCGAAGATCGACGCGATGCGTTCCAGCGCGCGGTTGATCGGATGGATGCCGCCGCGCTCGCCGTCACGCCCCGGCAGGCTGATGTCCAGCCTTTCGGAGGCGAGGCGGCGATCAAGCTCGGCCTGTTCCAGGCTCGCCTTGCGTGCACCCAGCGCGTCGGCCAGGCGCTCCTTGAGCTTGTTGACTTCGGCGCCGCGCAGCTTGCGATCGTCCGGCGCCAGCGTGCCCAGCGTCTTGAGCGCGGCAGTGACGATGCCGTTCTTGCCCAACAGCCCCACGCGCAGCGCATCGAGCGCTTCCAGCGTATCAGCCTCGTCGATTTCGGCCAGCGCCTGCACGGCGCGGCTGTCCAGGTCGTCCATCGATGCGATTCCCACTTGAGGACCCACAGAAACGAAAACGGGGAGGAGGCGTTGGCCTCCTCCCCGCTTGCTTTACATCATATCGTGCTGGCGCCGTAGCGCCCGACGATCAAGCGGCCAGACTGGCCTTCGCTTTCTCGGCGATCGCACCAAACGCCTTGATGTCGTGCACGGCGATGTCAGCGAGGACCTTGCGATCGACGGTGATCCCGGCCTTGCTCAGGCCATTGATCAGGCGGCTGTAGGACAAGCCGAACATGCGCGCGGCGGCGTTGATGCGGACGATCCACAGCGCACGGAACTGGCGCTTGCGCTGCTTGCGGCCGATATAGGCGTACTGGCCGGCCTTGATGACGGCCTGGTTGGCAACGCGGAAGACCTTGCGACGGGCGTTGTAATAGCCCTTGGCGCGGCCGATGATTTTCTTGTGACGACGACGGGCGGTAACGCCACGCTTTACACGAGCCATGGTCTATCTCCTCACAAGTACGGCAGCATGCGAGCCACGCCCGGGGCGTCGCACGCCTTGAGGTGGTTCGGTGCACGGAGACCACGCTTCTGCTTGGTCGACTTCTTGGTCAGGATGTGCGACTTGAACGCGTGGCCGCACTTGATCTTGCCCGACGCGGTCTTGCGAAAACGCTTCGCCGCCGCCCGGTTGGTCTTGATCTTGGGCATGGGAATGCTCCTTGTATGGGGTCCGCCCTGCGCGGACAGCCCCGGTTTCTGACTGATCTGGCGGTGGCGGTATCCCCGAAGGGGTCTGGCCACGCTTTCCGTCCTGCCACGATCGGTGCACGACCCATCCAGGCGGGTCGAACCGGCGATTATACGGGGTTCATGGCTGGGATGCCAGCAGCCCGGCGCCCAAGGGCGCCATGGCGCCTATTTCTTCTTCGGTCCGATCATCATGACCATCTGGCGTCCCTCCAACCGCGGGAACGACTCGACCTGGCCGTTCTCGCCGACGTCTTCCTGGATCTTCTTGGCCAGGTTCTGGCCCAGATCCTGATGCGACATCTCGCGACCGCGGAAGCGGATGGTGACCTTGACCTTGTCGCCCTCCTCCAGGAAGCGGAGCATGTTGCGCAGCTTGATCTGGTAGTCGCCCACGTCCGTGACCGGACGGAACTTCACTTCCTTGATCTCGACCTGCTTCTGCTTCTTCTTGGCGGCCTGCGCCTTCTTCTGGGCTTCGAACTTGAACTTGCCGTAGTCCATGATGCGGCAGACCGGCGGGTCGCCGTTCGGCTGAATCTCGACCAGATCCATGCCTGCTTCCTGCGCCAGGCTGAGCGCCTCGTCACGGCTGAGAATGCCGAGTTGTTCCGAGTCTGCGCCAATCACGCGCACGCGCGGCACGCGGATTTCCAGGTTACGACGATTGCCCTTGTTGTCGGTGGTAGCGATACCACGATCCTCCAGAAGAAGTAATGAAACAGACCGCCCGGCGCTCAGCGCCGGATTTCGGTCTCCAGTCGTTCGACGAAGCTGGCCAGCGGCATGCTGCCCAAGTCCTCGCCGGAACGGGTACGCACAGAAACGGCACCCGTTTCCTTCTCGCGATCACCGATCACGAGAAGATAAGGCACTTTCTGCATCGTGTGCTCGCGGATTTTATAGCCGACTTTCTCGTTGCGCAAATCCGATTGTACCCGGAAACCTTTGTCGACAAGGGCTTGCGTCACCTGCTGGACGTAATCCACCTGCGCATCGGTAATATTGAGCACCGCCGCCTGCACCGGGGCCAGCCAGGCTGGCAGCAGGCCGGCGTGGTGTTCGATCAGGATGCCGATGAAACGCTCCATCGAGCCCACGATGGCCCGGTGCAGCATCACCGGGTGCCGCTTCTGCGAATGCTCGTCCACGTATTCGGCGCCGAGGCGCTCGGGCATCATGAAATCGACCTGCATGGTACCGACCTGCCAGGCGCGCCCGATCGAGTCCTTCATGTGGTACTCGATCTTCGGGCCGTAGAACGCGCCCTCGCCAGGCAACTCTTCCCAGGCCACGCCGGCGGCGGACAGGGCCGCACGCAAGGCTGCCTCCGCGCGATCCCACACAATATCGTCACCGATGCGCTTGTCGGGGCGCAGCGCGATCTTCAGGCCGATGTCCTCGAAACCGAAATCCGCGTAGACCTGCATCGCCTGGCGGTGGAACGCGGTGACCTCCGACTCGATCTGCTCGGCGGTGCAGAAGATGTGGCCGTCGTCCTGGGTGAACGCGCGCACGCGCATGATGCCGTGCAGCGCGCCGGACGGTTCATTGCGGTGGCAGCCGCCGAACTCGCCGTAGCGGATCGGCAGCTCGCGGTAACTGTGCAGACCGGTGTTGAACACCTGCACGTGGCCCGGGCAATTCATCGGCTTCAGCGCGTAGGTGTGCTTCTCCGACTCGGTGAAGAACATGTTCTCGGCGTAGTTGTCCCAATGCCCGGACTTCTTCCATAGCGACACGTCCAGCACCATCGGGCAGCGCACCTCCTGGTAGCCGCTCTTCTTGTAGACGCCGCGCATGTACTGCTCGACCTGCTGCCAGATCGCCCAACCGTTCGGATGCCAGAACACCATGCCGGGGCTCTCTTCCTGCTGGTGGAACAGGTCGAGCTGCTTGCCGATCTTGCGGTGGTCGCGCTTCTCGGCTTCTTCCAGCTGATAGAGGTAGGCCTTCAGGTCCTTGTCGCTGAGCCAGGCGGTGCCGTAGATGCGGCTGAGCATCGCGTTGTTGGAATCGCCGCGCCAGTACGCGCCAGCCACCTTCATCAGCTTGAACGAATGCAGCCTGCCGGTGTTCGGCACGTGCGGGCCGCGGCACAGGTCGGTGAACTCGCCCTGCGAGTACAGCGACAGCGGCTCGTCGGACGGGATCGACTCGATGATCTCGGCTTTGTAGTTCTCGCCCAGGCCGCGGAAGAACGCCACCGCCTCGCCACGCGACTGCACGCTGCGCGTCACCGGCAACTGTTCGGCGACGATCTTGTGCATTTCCGCCTCGATTTTCGGCAGGTCGTCCGGGGTGAATGGGCGCTCGTAGGCGAAGTCGTAGTAGAACCCGTTCTCAATCACCGGCCCTATCGTGACCTGCGCGCCCGGGAACAGCCGCTGCACTGCCTGGCCCATCAGGTGCGCGGTGGAGTGGCGCAGGATGTCCAGCGCCTCGGGGCTTTTCTCGGTAACGATCTGCAGGCTGGCGTCATGTTCGATCGGAAAGCTGGCGTCGACCAGTTTGCCGTCGACCTTGCCGGCCAGGGTCGCCTTGGCCAGGCCGGCGCCAATCGAGGCGGCTACGTCCTGCACAGTGACGGGATGGTCGAACGGCTTCTTGCTGCCATCGGGTAGCGTGATTTCAATCATGGAGGCTTCTCTGGAAAAGCAAAAAAGGGCATGACGCCCTTTCTTTGTAAACGAAGAAATGAAGGCGCAGTGGTGGTCAGTCGTGGAAGCGGGTAGTTGCCATGTCGCACACTCGGCCGGCACAAGCGCGGGCCACCTTGGTCTTTTGGGTGGGTGATGCTGAAACGCTAGTTTAGCCCGGATTGCCTGTCAATCCACGGCCGGCAAGGCCTTGCCGGCCGTGCCCGGCGTTAGAATGCCGCCGATCTCCCGAGGACACTTCATGCGCATCCTGGTTACCGGCACCGCCGGCTTCATCGGCGCGGCCCTGACGCAGCGCCTGCTGGCACGCGGCGACGTGGTCCATGGCTTCGACAACCACAACAGCTACTACGATCCGGCACTGAAGGAAACCCGCCTGGCGCGCTTCGCCGATCATCCGAACTACACCCACCAGCGCGCCGACCTGGCCGATGCGGACGCGGTGAATCATGCGTTCGCCACGTTCGAGCCGCAGCGCGTGGTGAACCTCGCCGCGCAGGCCGGCGTGCGTTATTCGCTGCAGAACCCGCAGGCCTACGTATCGAGCAACCTGGTCGGCTTCGTCAACATCCTCGAAGGTTGTCGGCAACATGACGTCGAACACCTGGTCTACGCTTCCTCCAGTTCGGTCTACGGTGCCAACCGCAAGCTGCCGTTCGCGGTAGGCGACGCGGTCGACCACCCGGTCAGCTTGTACGCCGCCAGCAAGAAAGCCAACGAGCTGATGGCGCACACCTACAGCCACCTGTACGGCCTGCCCACCACCGGCCTGCGTTTCTTCACCGTGTACGGCCCATGGGGGCGGCCGGACATGTCGCCTATGCTGTTCGCCGACCGGATCAGCCGCGGCGAACCGATCGACGTATTCAACTTCGGCCACCATAGCCGCGACTTCACTTATATCGACGATATCGTGGAGGGCGTGATCCGCACGCTCGACCACCCGGCCGAACCCGATCCCGCGTACGACGCCGAGCGGCCGAATCCCGGCACTTCGAACGCACCGTACCGCGTCTACAACCTCGGCAACGACCAGCCGGTGCAACTGCTGCGCTTCATCGAACTGCTGGAACAGAACTTCGGCCGCACCGTGGAAAAACGCCTGCTGCCGATGCAGCCTGGCGACGTGCCCGACACCTGGGCCGACGTGTCGGCGCTGCGCTGCGACGTGGGCTACGCACCCGGCACCTCGATCGAGGACGGCGTGGCACGTTTCGTCGAGTGGTACCGCGAGTACAAGAAATAAGCGGAGATCAGCTCGAAGCGGATGGAAGCCTTCCCTCGTTTCTGCTCTAGAACGGTTTCGCGAGCACCAGCCCGATCACGCCCAGCAACAGCAGCACCGGCAACTCATTGAACCAGCGCAGCGTGCGCGAGGACGGCAGCGCGCCGCCCTTCTCGCTGCGCTTGAGCATGCGCCCGGCCCATACGAAGTACGCCAGCAGCAGCGCGACCAGGGCCAGTTTGGCGTCGATCCAGTGAGTGCCGGCAGTCACGTTCGGCAAGCTCTGCGGAAACACCCGCCAGCCCTGCCACAGGGTCAGCCCGAACAGGAACGCGATGCCGAACATGTTGTGGCCGAACTTGTACAGCCGCCGCCCCATCAGCTGCAGCCGCGCCGACACCGCCGGCTCGTTCGCCACCTCGGCCAGGTTTACCAGGATCCGCGGCAGGTAGAACACGGTGGCCATCCAGGCGATGACGAACAGCAGGTGCAGTGACTTGATCAGCAGGTAGGTCATGGCGACGACGGGTGGCCGCTGCGACGCGCAGCGGTCGCGATGATAACGCGGGAACCGGGGCTCAATCCGGCGCCGGGCCGATCCGTTCCAGCAAGGCCCGCAACAGGCGTTCTTGCAGCGCCTCGCCAAGCGGCGCGTTGTGGAAGTCGGTGAGCTGGAAGAAATCCTCCACGCGCTCGCCGAAGGTGGCGATGCGCGCATCATGCACGCGCACGCCGGCGGCCAGCATCACCTGCGCCACTGCGGCCAGCAGGCCGGGACGGTCGGTGCCGACCAGGGCCAGCTGGGTGCGATCACCGGCGGCGTGGAAACTGATCTTCGGGGTCATCTGGAAGTGCTTCTGGTGGCGCGACATGCCGCGCTTGCTCGGCTGCACGCCGGCGGACTGCGCCAGCGCGCGCTGCAGCCGCTGCTGCAGTTCCTCCGCACGGGCTACGCTGACCGGCTGCTGGCTGTCCGCATCAAGCAGCAGGAAGGTATCCAGCGCCATCCCGGTCGGCGAACTGAGGATGCGCGATTCCATCACCGAGAAGCGCAGCCGGTCCAGCATCGCGGTCACCGTGGCGAACAGTCCGTCGCGATCGGGCGTGTAGACGAACAGCTCGGTGCTGCCGCGCACCGACAGCGGGTGCACCGCCACCAGCGGCACCGCCCCGTGCGCCCGCAGGATCGCCGCGGTCTGCCAGGCGATCTGCTCGGGCCGATGGCGCAGGAAGCTGAGTTGGGGGAAGTCGGCCCACACCCGCACCACGTCGGCTTCGACATGGCCCTCGTCCAACAGCAGCGCCAGCGCATACTCGGAACACTCGCGCACGCGCACGCCGATATCGCGCGGCAGATCCACGTCGCTGCGCAAGGCGTAGCGGGTACCAGTGTACAGATCCGCCAGCAAGCGGTCCTTCCAGCCGTTCCACAGCCGCGGACTGGTGCCGATGATGTCGGCGATGGTCAGCAGGTACAGCTGGCCGAGCCGCTCGCGATTGCCGACGATCTCCGCAAACCGGTGCACCACCTCCGGGTCGGTAATGTCCTGGCGCTGCGCGGTGGTGCTCATCAACAGGTGCCAACGCACCAGCCATGCCACTCGCTCGACATCGCCGGGCGGCAGACCCAGCCGGGTGCAGAACGCTCGCGCATCCTCCTCGCCAAGCATCGAGTGATCGCCGCCGCGCCCTTTAGCGATGTCGTGGAACAACCCCGCCAGCAGCATCACCTCGGGGGTCGGCAAGCCGGTCCAGATCTCGCAGGCCAGCGTAAATTCGCTCCGGGCCGCCGCATCGGCAAAGCGCGCCAGGTTGCGCAGCACGCGCAAGGTGTGTTCGTCGACTGTATAGACGTGGAACAGGTCGTATTGCATGCGCCCGAACACCTTGCCGAACGCAGGCAGGATCGCCGCCAGCAAGCCGTGCCGGTTCATCCGCCACAACGCCTCCACCGCTGGCGCGCCACGGCGCAGCAGCTGCAGGAACGCCGCCAGCACCTGCGGGTCGTCCGCCAATGCCTCGCCATGCACGGCGGTGGCCTGGTGGATGCGGCGCATGGTATCGGCGCTGAAGCCAACCACGCCGGGCTGGTCCATCCGGGCGATGAAGATTTCCACCAGGGCGGCCGGCCGGCGCATGAACAACTGCGGGTCGATCGCTGCCAGTCGCTTGCCGTAGCGCACAAAACCGGCGCCCACCGGGACCGCTTCATCGGGTGGCTCCAGCATCTCCTCGAAACGCTCGGCCACCTGCACGCCGAGCCGCTCGACCTGGCTGGCCGCCCGGTAATAGCCCTGCATGAACTGCTCGACGCCGAGGTTCTTCGCATGCTCGTCCTCGAAGCCCAGCTGCGCGGCCAGCGCACGCTGGTAGTCGAACAGCAACCGTTCCTCGGGGCGCCCGGCCTCCAGGTGCAGCGCGTAGCGGTAGCGGCGCAGGACGGCTTCGGACTGTTCCAGCACAGCCTGCTCGGCAGGATCGAGCAGGCCTTCGGCCACCATGTCGGCCAGGTCGTTCGCATGCGCCAGCCGCCGCCCCAGCCAGCGCAACGAATCGAGCGTGCGCAGGCCGCCCGGCCCATCCTTGAGGTTCGGTTCGAGGTTGTAGGCGGTATCGTCGAAGCGGGCATGCCGCGTATTGCGCTCGGCCAGCCGGGCGGCCAGGTATTCCTGCGGCGGCCACAGCGCAGGGTCCTCGACGATGGCCCGCAACTGCGCGTCCAACGCCGGGTCGCCAGCCAGCCGGTGCGCATCCAGCAAGCTGGTGAACACGCTGGCGTCCTGCGCGGCCAACGCACGGCATTGCGCGGGATCGCGCACCGCGTGGCCGACCTTCAGGCCGATGTCCCACAGCGTGGCGAAGAACTGCTCCAGCGCGCGCAGGCGCGCCGGCTCCGGCGCCTGCACCAGGGCCAGCAGGTCCACATCCGAATACGGAAACAGCAGGCCGCGGCCGAAGCCGCCGACCGCGAACAGTGCCGCCCCGGTCACGTCGCCGAGGCAGGCCATCCATACGTGCGCCACGATGCGCACCACCGACTCGCCTCGGCGCCGCGCCAGTGCGCTGGCATCGGCGCCACCACGAAACGCGGTGGCCAGTGCCCGATCGACATCGCCCAGCAACTGCCGCAAGGCCCGCCGCGCCTCGGCGGAGACGCCCGAGCGCGGCACCGCCGCCGGCAGGCGCGGCATTGGCGGCAGGGCGACAGGGCTGGTTGGCGACATTGGCGCGACCGGGAGCGAGTTTAAGGAACGGGAATGGAAAACAAGAGGAAGCATACGGGCCAGGCCGCTCGTTTCTCATTCCTGCTCTTTGTTCACTCCTGATCAGGCCAGGGCGTGAGAATCTCGAAGCCGTCGTCGGTGACCGCGATGGTGTGCTCCCATTGCGCCGACAGCGAATGGTCCTTGGTCACCACGGTCCAGCCGTCCGGCAGCTGGCGGGTCTGCGGCTTGCCGGCGTTGATCATCGGCTCGACGGTGAAGGTCATGCCTTTCTTCAGTTCCACCCCGGTGCCGGGTTTGCCGTAGTGCAGCACCTGCGGCTCGTCGTGGTAGACCTTGCCGATGCCGTGGCCGCAGTACTCGCGCACCACCGAGAAACCGGCCGCCTCGGCATGCTGCTGGATCGCATGGCCGACGTCACCCAGGGTGGCGCCCGGGCGCACCGCCTGGATGCCGCGCATCATCGCCTCGAAGGTGGTGTCGACCAGCCGTTTCGCCAGCACCGACGGGGTGCCGGCGATGTACATGCGGCTGGTGTCGCCGTGCCAGCCGTCCTTGATCACGGTGACGTCGAGGTTGACGATGTCGCCATCCTTGAGCACCTTGCCCTCGTTCGGGATGCCGTGGCAGATCACATGGTTGACCGAGGTGCACAGGGTCTTCGGGAAGCCGTGGTAGCCGACGTTGGCAGGGATCGCCTTCTGCACGTTGACGATGTGCTCGTAGGCGCGCCGGTCCAGCTCCTCGGTGGTGACGCCTGGCTTGACGTACTCCTTGAGCATCGCCAGCACTTCGGCGGCCAGCTTGCCGGCGACGCGCATGCCTTCGAGGTCGGCGGGGGATTTCAGGGTAATGGCCATGGATTCCGCTTCATGTGGCGACAGAAGCCCGGCGGTTCAACAGCAAATCCGCCGGTAACTTGCCGCTTCGCCGGCTAACCGGCTACAATTTCGAAGTTTTGCTGATCTGACGCGACTGTTTCGGCAGCCGGCCAGCGCAAAGCGAACCGGGATTGTAACCCTCAGCGGTACAACACCCAAACCAACGCCACACACGCATCGACACCGCCTTCGGGGTGCCGCGCCTCGCCCGCCAACGAAATCGGGCCAGTCGCGGTCGAAGCCGGGGATGCGTGGAGGTCCCAACCCCCGAGCCTGTCAACCAGGCTCAACAATCGGAGTTACACCCATGGCCCAAGTCACCATGCGCCAGATGCTCGAAGCCGGCGTCCATTTCGGTCACCAGACCCGTTACTGGAACCCGAAGATGGCCCCGTACATCTTCGGCGCCCGCGGCAAGATCCACATCATCAACCTCGAGAAGACCCTGCCGCTGTTCACCGACGCGATGAACTTCCTGTCGGGTCTGGCGCAGAAGCGCGGCACCATCCTGTTCGTCGGCACCAAGCGTTCGGCCCGCGAGCCGCTGGCCGAAGAGGCCGCGCGCGCCGGCATGCCGTTCGTCACCTCGCGCTGGCTCGGCGGCATGCTGACCAACTTCCGCACCGTGAAGCAGTCCGTTTCGCGCCTGAAGGAGCTGGAAGCGGCCGAGACCGATGGCAGCTTCGACAAGCTGGTCAAGCATGAAGTGCTGGCCCGTCGCCGCGAGCGCGAGAAGCTGCAGGCCTCCCTGGGTGGCATCAAGGACATGAACCGCTTGCCCGACGCGCTGTTCGTGATCGACATCGGCCACGAAGACATCGCCGTGCAGGAAGCCAAGAAGCTCGGCATCCCGGTGATCGCCGTGGTCGACACCAACTACAACCCGGAACTGGTCGACTACGCCATCCCGGGCAACGACGACGCGATCCGCGCGATCCAGCTGTACGCCCGTGCCGCCGCCGACTCGATCCTCGAAGGCAAGGCCGCCGCGCCGGCTGCCGCCCAGGGCGATGCCAACGACTTCGTCGAACTGGACGAGGAAGGCAACCCGGTCGCCAAGATCGATCGCAAGCAGCCGGCCCCGCGCCGCGACGCCGCCCCGCGCAAGAGCGCCCCGCGCCGCGACGGTGGCCGTGACGGCGGCCGCGGCCCGCGCAACGACGGCGCGCCCGCCGCCAAGTAAGCGCGGTGACGGCGGCTTGCCACCGCCGCCGCATCCGCCCGCGATAACCGCGCGGTGGCGCCCGTCGCCGCCGCGCAACTGACGCATTAGAGGATTGACGATGAGCAATATTTCCGCACAACTGGTCAAGGAGCTGCGCGAGCGGTCCGGCGCCGGCATGATGGAATGCAAGAAGGCGCTGGTCGAGAACAACGGCGACATCGACGCCGCGATGGAATGGCTGCGCAAGTCCGGGCTGGCCAAGGCCGACAAGAAGGCCAGCCGCGTCGCCGCCGAAGGCCGCATCGTGGCCGCCCAGGCTCCGGGCAAGGCCGTGCTGGTCGAGATCAACTGCGAAACCGACTTCGTCGCCAAGGACGCCAGCTTCCTGAAGTTCAGCGACACCGTCGCCAACGTCGCGCTGAACTCCAACGCCGCCGACATCGACGCACTGAAGGCTGCCGCCTACCCGGGCGCCGCCAGCGTGGAAGAAGCCGCCAAGACGCTGATCGCCACCATCGGCGAGAAGATCGACGTGCGCCGCCTGGCCCGCGCCGAGAGCAACGGCGTGATCGGCAGCTACATCCACGGCGGCCGCATCGGCGTGCTGGTGGCGCTCAAGGGCGGCTCCGAGGAGCTGGCCAAGGGCATCGCGATGCACGTGGCCGCGATGAACCCGGCGTATGTCCGCGCCGAGGACGTGCCGGCCGAGTTCCTGGCCAAGGAAAAGGAAATCGCGCTGAGCCTGATGTCCGACAAGGAAAAGGCCAAGCCGGCCGACATCCTGGAGAAGATCATCTCCGGCAAGGTCCACAAGATCGTGTCCGAAGTGACCCTGCTCGGCCAGCCCTACGTGCTGGACACCAACATGACCGTGGCCGACGCGCTGAAGAAGGAAGGCGCCGACGTGGTCTCGGTGGCCCGCCTGGCCGTCGGCGAAGGCATCGAGAAGGTGGAAGAGGATTTTGCCGCCGAAGTGATGAAGCAGGCCGGCCTGAGGTAACAGTCGTCCCTGACTGGCGGACCGGCCATCCGTGGCCGGACTGCCCAGAAAAAGCAATGCTTCGAATCGAGGGCCGCGGGGAACCGCGGCCCTTTTCGTTTCCACGGTCTCCGGCGCGCAGCCGCATTTATCGCTCCTTTCCGTTCGCGCCTCACCCCGTCGCCACCCGCTCTCCGCTACAATGCGCCGGTTTGCCCCACACAATCCGGAGATTCCATGAGCGACCAGCCCAAGTACCACCGCATCCTGCTCAAGCTCTCCGGTGAAGCCCTGATGGGCGACGCCGACTACGGCATCGACCCGAAGGTGATCGGCCGGCTCGCCGACGAGATCATCGAGGTGCAGAAAGCCGGCGTGCAGATCGGCATCGTGATCGGCGGCGGCAACATCTTCCGCGGCGCCGGCCTGGCCGCCGCCGGCATGGACCGGGTCACCGGCGACCACATGGGCATGCTGGCCACCGTGATGAACGCGCTGGCGATGCAGGACGCGATCGAAAAGCGCGGCGGCTACGCGCGCGTGATCAGCGCGATCAAGATCCACGACGTGGCCGAGGACTACATCCGCCGCCGCGCGATCCGCCACATCGAGAAGGGCCGCATCGTGCTGTTCGCCGCCGGCACCGGCAACCCGTTCTTCACCACCGATTCGGCCGCCGCGCTGCGCGCGGTGGAGATCGGCGCCGACCTGCTGCTGAAGGCGACCAAGGTGGACGGCGTGTACACCGCCGATCCGGCCAAGCACGCCGACGCCACCCGTTACGAACATCTCGGCTACGACGACGTGATCGAGCGCAAGCTGGCGGTGATGGACACCGCCGCGATCGCGCTGTGCCGCGACCAGCAGATGCCGCTGCGCATCTACGACATGACCGCGCCGGGCAACCTGATGCGGATCATGCGCGGCGAGTCGATCGGCACCCTGGTCGACGGCGGCTGACCGCGCCGCAGCAAGCCCCGCTGCCTGCCACTGCTATAATCGAACGTTGCCAGATTCAACGGGAAGCGCCACATGCTCAACGACATCAAGAACGACGCCCAGACCCGCATGGGCAAGAGCATCGAATCACTCAAGCACGACCTCACCCGCATCCGCACCGGCCGCGCCAGCACGGCGCTGGTGGACGACATCAAGGTGTCCTACTACGGCTCGGACATGCCGCTGACCCAGGTCGCCTCGGTGTCGTTGTCCGACGCGCGCACGATCCTCATCACGCCGTGGGAAAAGAACATGGTGGCGCCGATCGAGAAGGCGCTGATGGCCTCCGACCTGGGCATCACGCCGACCACCGCCGGCACCGTGATCCGCCTGAACATGCCCGCGCTCACCGAGGAGCGCCGCAAGGAGCTGGCCAAGCACGTCGGCCACGAGGGCGAGAACGCCAAGATCGCGATCCGCAACGTGCGCCGCGACGCCCTGCAGCAGGTCAAGGACCTGCTCAAGGAGAAACTGATTACCGAGGACGAGGATCGCCGCACCGACGACGAGATCCAGAAGCTCACCGATCAGTGCGGTGAAGGACGTCGACGCCGTGGTCAAGGCGAAGGAAGAGGAGCTGATGGCGCTCTGAGCGCCATCACATCCGCCATGCCCGGCGCCGAGGCCAAGGGATGCCCGCACGGTTCCGCGCCACATCGCCATCGTGATGGACGGCAACGGCCGCTGGGCCAAGGCTCGCCACCGCCCGCGCAGCTTCGGTCACAACGCCGGCCGCAAGGCCGTGCGCGAAGTGATCGAAGTCGTGCCTGCGCGAGGGTGTGCAGGCGCTGACCCTGTTCGCGTTCTCCAGCGAGAACTGGCAGCGCCCGCAGGACGAAGTGGGCGCCCTGATGGGCCTGTTCGTGCGCGCGCTGGACAAGGAAGTGGACGAACTGCACCGTCATGGCGTGCGGCTGCGTTTCATCGGCGACCTGGGCGCGTTCGACGAGGCGCTGCGCGAACGCATGCAGGCCGCGATGGCCAGCACCGCCGGCAATGACAGACTGCAGGTGAACATCGCCGTGAGCTACGGCGGCCGCTGGGACATCGTGCAGGCCAGCCGCCAGGCTGCCGCCGCGGTGGCACGCGGCGAACTGCGCGCGGACGAGATCGACGAGACCCGGCTGGGCCAGTGGATGAGCCTGGCCGACCTGCCGCCGCTGGACCTGTTCATCCGCACCGGCGGCGAATGCCGCATCAGCAACTTCCTGTTGTGGCAGGTCGCGTACGCCGAACTGTACTTTACCGACACCTTGTGGCCCGATTTCGACCAGGCTTGCCTGCGCCGGGCCATCGAAGACTATGCCCGCCGCGAGCGCCGTTACGGCCGCACCGGCGAGCAGGTCGCCACTGCTTCCTGAGGATTACCATGCTGCTTCAGCGCACCCTCACCGCCCTGGTGCTCGCACCGCTGGTGATCCTGATCATCCTGCTCCCGCCGACCGGGGTGTTCGCGCCGATCGCTGCGCTGGCGTTCCTCGCCGCCTGGTGGGAATGGGCACAGCTGCAGTGGCCTGAAGAACCGCTCGTGGCGCGTCGTCCTGGTCGTCGTGGCGCGCATGCGCATTCGCCCTGCTGTGGCGGGGCCACGCGACCGTGCTGACCCCGCTGTTGCTGGCGGCCGGCGTGGCCTGGTGGTTGCTGGCCTGCCTGTGGCTGCGCCATTTCGCGTTCGCCGCCGCGCCCACTAGCGGAGAACCGTCGCGCTGAAGCTGCTCGCCGGCGCGTTCGTGATCTTCCCGACCTGGGTCGCCCTGATCAGCATCCATGCCCGCATGCCGCACGGCCACTTGTGGACCCTGCTGGCGCTGGTGATCGTGTGGGCGTGCCGACATCGGCGCGTATTTCAGCGGTCGTACCTTCGGCAAGCGCAAGCTGGCGCCGCAGATCAGCCCGGGCAAGACCTGGGCCGGCGCCTACGGCGCGATGGTGGGCGGCGTGCTGGTTGCCGCGATCGGCGGCTGGCTGCTCGGCGTACGCGGTGCCGCGCTGCTGGCGTTGGCGCTGCTGGCCGCGGTCACGGTGGCGGTGTCGATCGTCGGCGACCTGATCGAGAGCCTGATGAAGCGGCATGCCCAGGTGAAGGATTCGGGCACCATCTTTCCCGGTCATGGCGGCCTGATGGACCGGCTGGACAGCGTGTTTGCCGCACTGCCGGTGTTCGCCGCCGGCCTGCTCCTGCTGGACATCTGACATGCACAACGGTCGCCGTTCTCGGCGCCACCGGCTCGATCGGCGGCAACACGCTCGACGTCATCGCGCGTCACCCGGAGCGCTTCCGCGCCAGCGTGCTGACCGCGCACCGCCAGGTCGAGGCGCTGGTGGCCTTGTGCGTGCAGCATCAGCCGGATCTGGCGGTGATCGCCGACCCGGCGCTGGAAGCAGACCTGTCGCGCCGGCTGGCAGCCGCCGGCGTGCACTGCGCAGTGGCCAGCGGCCACGCCGCGCTGACGGCGGCCGCCGCCGGCGACCTGTGCGACACCGTGGTCGCCGCCATCGTCGGCGCCGCCGGTCTGGAATCCACGCTGGCCGCCGCGCGCGCCGGCAAGCGCCTGCTGCTGGCCAACAAGGAATCCATCGTGATGGCCGGCCCGCTGCTGCTGGACGCGGTCGCTGCCGGTGGCGGCGCATTGATCCCGGTCGACTCCGAACACAACGCGATCTTCCAGTGCCTGCCGGGCGGGCGCCCCGACCTGCGCCGCAGCGGCGTGCGCCGGCTGATCCTGACTGCATCCGGCGGCCCGTTCCGCGGCCGCACGCGGGCGCAATTGGCCGACATCACGCCGGACCAGGCCTGCAAACACCCGAACTGGGTGATGGGCCGCAAGATCTCGGTCGATTCGGCCACCCTGATGAACAAGGGTCTGGAGGTGATCGAGGCACACCACCTGTTCGGCGCGCCGGCCGCGGCGATCGACGTGGTGGTGCACCCGCAGAGCCTGGTGCACTCGATGGTGGAGTACGTCGACGGCTCGGTGCTGGCCCAGCTCGGCAACCCGGACATGCGCACCGCGATCGCGCATGCGCTGGCCTGGCCGGAGCGGGTCGACTCCGGCGTGCCGTCGCTGGATCTGGCCGCCTGCGCCCCGTTGCAGTTCGAGCCGCCGGACCTCGACACCTTCCGCTGCCTGGCGCTGGCGTTCCAGGCGCTGCGCGCCGGCGGCGATGCCCCCGCCGTGCTGAACGCGGCCAACGAAGTGGCGGTGGAAGCCTTCCTGGCTGGCGCGCTGCCGTTCCTGTCGATCGCCGACGTGGTCGAGGCGGTGCTTGCGGAACTGCCGGCGCAAGCCGTGGTCGATGTTGAAACCCTTTGTGAACGCGACCGCATGGCCAGGGAAGCGGCCCGCCGCGTTCTGCGCAATGCTTGCTGATATTCTTGCTTCGATGACTTTTAACCACGGTACTTGATGACTTCCTTCTTCGGCTCGGTGTTCTGGCTGCTGGTCACGCTCGGCGTGCTGGTGACCTTCCATGAGTTCGGCCACTACTGGGTCGCGCGTCGCTGTGGGGTCAAGGTGCTGCGCTTCTCGGTCGGTTTCGGCAACGCGATCTGGAAGCGCATCGGCCGCGACGGCACCGAATACCAGATCGCCGCGATCCCGCTGGGCGGCTACGTCAAGATGCTCGACGCACGCGAGGGCGAGGTCGACCCTGCGCTGCGCGGGCAGGAGTTCACCGGCAAGTCGGTATGGAAGCGCATCGCCATCGTCGCTGCCGGACCGGGCTTCAACCTGATCTTCACCATCGTCGCGTTCTGGCTGATGTTCATGCTGGGGCGCCCGGACGTCGCCCCGGTGGTGACCGCCACGCCGCAGAGCCTCGCCGCCAGTGCCGGCATCCAGCCGGGCGACCGCATCCTCAGCATCGACGGCCGCGCCGTCACCACCTGGACCGATTCGATGGACGCGGTGGCCAATGCCCTGCTCGGGCGCGCGCCGCTGCCGCTCACCGTACGCGGTCAGGACGGCCGCTCGCGCGAGCTGATGCTGCCGCTGGACGAACTGCCGGCGGGCCAAGACGTCGGCCAGTACCTGGGCAAGCTCGGCCTGAAACTGGCACCGCCGCCGGCGATCGCCGCCACCGTGATGCCCGGCCAGCCGGCCGCGCTGGCCGGCATGCAGGGCGGCGACCGCATCCTCAGCATCAACGGCCAGCCGGTGGGCGACTTTGCCGCGTTCGGCAAGCTGGTGCAGGCCGAGGCCGTCAAGTCGCCGGTGCTGGCGATCGCGATCGAACGCGCCGGCCGCCCGCTGCAGCTGAACGTCACTGCGAAGTGGGAGTCGCTCGAAGGCCAGCCGCAGAAATGGGTGATGGGTGTCGGTGCACCGGCGATCGAGCCGGCAACGGTGCGTTACGGTCCGGTCAAGGCCATGGCCGCCTCGCTCGGCACCACCTGGCGCAACACCACGCAGACCTTCAGCATGCTCGGCAAGATGCTGACCGGCGCAGGCCTCGACCCGCAACCTGTCCGGGGTGATCGGCATCGCCGAAGTGGCCAACGCCTCGGCCAGCATGGGACTGCCATGGTTCCTGCAGTTCCTGGCGCTGGTGTCGCTGAGCCTGGCGATACTCAACCTGCTGCCGATCCCGGTCCTGGATGGCGGACACCTGCTGTATTATCTTGTCGAGTTGGTCAAGGGCAGCCCGGTCAGCGAACAGACGATGATCGTCGGCCAGTACATCGGCCTGGCGCTGCTGTTCACCCTGATGGGGCTGGCGTTCTACAACGATATCCACCGCATGCTGCTGTCGTGATGCCGATGCCCGGCGACTGCAGCATGCCGACGACACGCCTGCCTGCGCCAGCCGCAGCATGGCGCGGCGGCGTGTCAACCCGTGCACTCCCCTGGTGGGATGCGGACTCCCTTTCGAGGCAGGGCCTGTCCCTGCCTCATGCGTTGATCGGGGCGGCCGCGCTGGCCGCTCCATCGAAATAACCCAACGGAACCGACGATGAAGCGTATCGCCGCGCTGATCTTGCTTGCCTCCCTCTCCGCCAATGCGTTCGCGTTCGACCCGTTCGTGGTGTCGGATATCCGCATCGACGGCCTCAGCCGGATTTCCGCCGGTACCGTGTACAACTACCTGCCGATCAACAAGGGCGACCAGTTGACCAACGACGAGGCCCAGCGGGCCATTCGCGCGTTGTACCGGACCAAGTTCTTCAGCGACGTGGAGTTCGATCGCGACGGCAACATCCTGGTGATCAAGGTCGTCGAGCGACCGTCGATCGCCAAGCTGACCCTGCGCGGCAACAAGGACATCAAGACCGATGACCTGAAGAAGGGCCTGAAGGAAATCGGCCTGTCCGAGGGCGAGACCTTCGACCGGCTGGCGCTGGACAACGTGCAGCAGGAACTGATCCGGCAGTACTACAACCGCGGCAAGTACAACGTGTCGGTCGATCCGCACGTGACCCGGCTGGACCGCAACCGCGTCGCCGTCGAGATCGAGATCCGCGAGGGCAAGGCGGCCAAGATCAAGGAACTGAACATCCTCGGCAACCACGCGTTCACCGACAAGCAGATCCGCGACGGCTTCGAGTCGAACACCACCAACTGGATGTCGTGGTATTCGAAGGACGACCAGTACTCGCGCGAGAAACTCTCCGGCGACCTGGAGAAACTGCAGTCCTACTACATGGATCGCGGCTACGCCGACTTCGGCGTCGACTCCACCCAGGTGGCGATCGCGCCGGACAAGCGCGCGATGTACATCGACGCCAGCATCAAGGAAGGCGAGATCTACAAGGTTGCCGACGTCAAGCTGCTCGGCGAGCTGATCCTGCCGGAAGCAACCATGCGCCAGCTGGTCTTCGTCAAGACCGGCGAGACCTTCAACCGCGCCGCGGTCGAAGCCAGCAGCAAGGCGATCAAGGCCGTGCTGGCCAATATCGGCTATGCCTACGCCAAGGTCACCCCGATCCCGAAGCTGGACAAGGAAAACCGCACCGTCGACCTGACCCTGTACGTCGAACCCGGCCAGCGCGTGTACGTGCGTCGGGTGGTGTTCCAGGGCAATACGCGCACGGAAGACAACGTGCTGCGCCGCGAGCTGCGCCAGCTCGAGGGCTCCTGGTACTCGCAGGCGGCGATCGACCGCTCCAAGATCCGCCTGCAGCGGCTGGGCTATTTCAAGAAGGTCGATATCGACAAGAAGCTGGTGCCTGGCACCCAGGACAAGGTCGATGTCTCGGTCAAGGTCGAGGAACAGTCCGCCGGCAGCATGCAGTTCGGCATCGGCTACTCGCAGTACTCCGGCATCATCCTGAATGCCTCGGTGTCGCAGAACAACCTGTTCGGCACCGGCGACAGCTTCTCGATCAGCGGCGAGCGCAGCAGCTACTACACCCGCCTCGGCCTCAACTACTACAACCCCTACCTGACCGACAGCGGCATCGGCATCGGCTACAGCGCCTCGTACTCGAAGACCGACTACGGCAACACCGATTTCGCGAACTACGCCACCAGCGCGAAGAGTTTCTCCACCTACCTCGGCATTCCGATCAGCGAGACCGACGGCTTGCGCGTGGGCCTGGGCATCAGCAGCAACAAGGTCAACCTGTTCCCGGGCTACAGCCCGCAGGTGCTGATCGACTACCAGAACGAGATCGGCAACAAGACCATCCACACCTGGACCGGCACGCTGGGCTGGAATCACGACACCCGCAACGGCTACTGGGCGCCGACCCGCGGCGGCCTGCTCTCGGCCACGACCGACATCGCCCTGCCCGGCTCGACCGTGCAGTACTGGAAGCTCTCCACCGAGGCGAACCACTACTGGCCGATCGGCAAGGGCTTCGTGCTGTACCTGGACGGCCAGGTCGGCTACGGCAAGACCTATGGCAGCAACGGCATCAGCGACGACGCCTTCGACGGCGCTGAAGGACGCCAGCCTGGCCCAGAACCCCGACCACATCCTGACCGACATGCGCCAGGACCTGCCGTTCTGGCAGAACTCCTACGCCGGCGGCGTGCGCGACGTGCGCGGCTACCAGGACAACACGCTGGGGCCGCGGGTCTGCATCGACGGCAGCACGCCCAACGCAGGCGGCCTGTGCAACAACGGCGCCTATTACGCGCAGCCGATCGGTGGCGCGTTCAAGGTGCTCGGCACCGCGCAGGTGTTCCTGCCGCTGCCATTCCTGAAGGACGTCAATACCGCGCGCGTGTCCTGGTTCATGGACGTCGGCAACGTCTACAAGGACTACAAGAGCTTCGACGCCTCGGAACTGCGCGCCTCCACCGGTCTGTCGCTGCAGTGGCAGGCGCCGATCGGCCCGCTGATCATCAGCTTCGCGATGCCGCTCCGCTCGAAGGAGGCGGACCGCCACTACGAGGAGCGGATCCAGTTCACCTTCGGCAGCCAGTTCTGACCTGATCCGCCAGTTGGAGAACCCAGGAAAGCGCGGCCCGGCCGCGCTTTCTTTTGCCGACGCCGGCGCACTGCACGCCACCGCGCCAGCCCCTACAATGGCCGGCAGGTTCCGGAGCAAGCATGAGCGCAATCCACTACACGGTAGCCGAGCTGGCCGAACGATTCGGCCTCACCTTCAGCGGCGATGGCCAGCGGGTCATCGACGGCGTCGGTACGCTGACCGCAGCCGGCCCCAGCCAGTTGAGCTTTCTCTCCAACAGCAAGTACACCGCCCAGCTGGCCGCCGCCCGCGCCGGCGTGGTGGTCCTGCATGAGGAAAACCTCGCCGACTGCCCGACGGCGGCGCTGGTCGCGCGGGACCCCTATGTCGCCTACGCGAAGATCGCCGCGTTGTTCGAGCGGCTGCCGGCCACGCCGGCGGGCATCCATCCCAGCGCCGTGGTCGCGCCGGCGCGCGGGTCAGTGCCAGCGCCAGCATCGGCCCGGGCTGCGTGATCGCGGACGGCGCGGTGATCGACGACGGCGCCGTGCTCGGCCCGCACTGCATCATCGGCGAGAACTGCACGGTCGGCGCACAGTCGCGGCTGGTGGCGCGGGTCACCCTGGTCACCCGGGTCACGCTCGGCCAGCGCGTGCTGGTGCATCCCGGCGCGGTGATCGGCTCGGACGGCTTCGGCCTGGCCTTCGATCGCAGCGCATCCGACCACGGCGGCTGGATCAAGCTGCCGCAGCTCGGCGGCGTGCGCATCGGCGACGACTGCGAGATCGGCGCCAACACCACGATCGATCGTGGCGCGCTGGACGATACCGTGCTGGAAGAGGACGTGCGGCTGGACAACCAGATCCAGATCGCCCACAACGTGCACGTCGGCGCGCACACCGCGATGGCCGGCTGCGCCGCGGTGGCCGGCAGCGCGAAGATCGGCCGCTACTGCATGATCGGCGGCAATGCCGGCGTGCTGGGCCATCTCGAACTGGCCGATCGGGTTACCATTACGGCCAAGAGCCTGGTCACGCATTCGATCCGCGAGCCCGGCGAATATTCGTCCGGCGTGCCGCTGCAGGACAATCGCCAGTGGCGCAAGAACGCCGCACGCTTCAAACATCTGGACGAGTACGCGCGCCGACTGTCGGCGCTGGAGAAGGACAGCAACAATGAGTGAAACAAGCGACTTCACGGCCCTGCCGATCAACGTGGAACAGATCCAGGAGCTGCTGCCGCACCGCTACCCGTTCCTGCTGGTGGATCGCGTGGTCGAGATCGTGCCCGACGTCAGCGTGGTCGCGCTGAAGAACGTGACCATCAACGAGCCGTTCTTCCAGGGCCACTTCCCCGGCCACCCGGTGATGCCCGGCGTGCTGATCATCGAGGCGATGGCGCAGACCGCCGGCCTGCTGACGCAGCTCAGCCGCCGCTTCAAGGGCGACAAGGGCAGCCCGCTGTTCTATCTGGTCAAGGTCGACAACGCGCGTTTCAGCGCACCGGTGGTTCCCGGCGACCAGTTGCGCTTCGAAGTCAGCCAGAAGCGCCTGGTGCGTGGCATGGGCCTGTTCGTGGCACGCAGCCTGGTCGACGGCAAGGAAGTGGCCAGCTGCGAACTGATGTGCGCCGCGAGGGCCCAGAAATGATCCACCCCACCGCGCTGATCGATCCTTCCGCCGTCATCGGCGCCAACGTCAGCGTCGGCGCGTACAGCGTGATCGGCGCCGAGGTCGAGATCGGCGACGGCACGCAGATCGGTCCGCACGTGGTGATCGAAGGTCCCGCGAAGATCGGACGCGACAACCGCATCACCCAGTTCGCATCGCTGGGCGGGGCGCCGCAAGACAAGAAATGGAAGGGCGAGCGCACCGAACTGGTGATCGGCGATCGCAACCTGATCCGCGAATTCGCCACCATCAACCGCGGCACGGGCGATGGCGGCGGCGTCACCCGCATCGGCAACGACAACTGGGTACTGGCCTACGTCCACGTGGCGCACGACTGCCAGATCGGCAACAACGTGGTGTTCTCCAACTACTCCGCGCTGGCCGGGCACGTGACGATCGGTGACTGGTCGATCCTGTCCGGCTATTCCGGCGTGCACCAGTTCTGCAAGGTCGGCGCGCATGCGTTCATCGGCATGGGCTGCCTGGTCGGCCACGACGTACCACCGTTCGTCATGATGGCCAACGAGCAGCAGGGCCGTCCGCGCGGCATCAACAGTGAGGGCCTGAAGCGCCGCGGCTTCGACGCCACGCGCATCGCGGCGATCAAGCGCGCCTACCGCACCTTGTACATGGCTGGCCTGTCGCTGCCCGAGGCACGCGAGAAGCTGGCCGAACAGGCGCGCGAAAGCGACGACGTGCGGGCGATGCTGGAATTCATCGATCACAGCGAGCGCGCACTGGCGCGCTGATATGTGCGCAGCACAGATCAGCGAATCAAACACGCGCACTCGCTCTTGCTGGGAATGAATCATGCCGGCAATTGAGACCAGACCAAGCCCCGACCATCGCCATCCTCGCCGGCGAAGACTCCGGCGACCAGCTCGGCGCCGACCTGATCGTCGCCCTGCGCCGACGCTACCCGCAAGCACGTTTCGTCGGCATCGGCGGCGCCCGCATGCAGCGCGAAGGCTTCGAGTCCTGGTACGACATCCGCGAGCTGTCGCTGTTCGGCTTCAGCGAGGTGATCCGCCACCTGCCCCGCCTGCTGCGGCTGCGCAAGGCGCTGGTGGCGCGCCTGCTGCGGGCGCGCCCCGCCGTGGTGGTCGGCATCGACGCGCCCGACTTCAATCTCGGCGTGGAGCAGCGCCTGAAGCGGGCCGGCGTGCTGACCGTGCACTACGTCAGCCCCTCGGTCTGGGCGTGGCGCGAGAAGCGCGCGGAAAAAATCGGCCGCAGCGCCAGCCGCGTGCTGTGCCTGTTTCCGATGGAACCGGTGATCTACGCGAAGCACGGTATCGACGCCTGCTTCGTCGGCCATCCGCTGGCCGACCGTTTCGCGCTGGTGTCCGACCGCGTCGGCGCGCGCGAGGTTCTGCAACTGCCGCAGCAGGCCCCGGTGCTGGCCGTGCTTCCCGGCAGCCGGCTGTCGGAAGTCGATCGGCTAGGCCGGACCTTCATCGACGCGGCAAGCCAGGTGGCGGCGGCCCTGCCCGGGCTGCGCGTGGTGATCCCGGCCGCCAACCCGCAGGTGCACGCCAAGCTCAATGAACTGCTCGCCGGCGCGCCGCACGATGAGACCGCGCCGCTGTTGCTGGACGGCCAGGCGCATGAGGCGATGCTGGCCGCCGACGTGGTGCTGCTGGCCTCCGGCACCGCCACGCTGGAGGCCATGCTGGCGAAGCGCCCGATGGTGGTGGGCTACCGCGTCGCGCCGCTGAGCTACCGGATCGCCCGCGCGCTGAAGATGTTGAAGACCGACGTCTACGCGCTGCCAAACATCCTGGCGCGTGCCAGCGGTCTCGGCGACGGACTGCTGGTGCCCGAGCTGATGCAGGACGATTGCACCGCCGACAACCTGGCCGCTGCCACGCTGGCGCTGTTCAGGGACAGCGAGCGGCGCGGCGCGATCGTCGCCGCGTTCGAGCAGCTGCATCAGGCCCTGCGCGGCAGCCTGGAGGGCCACGCGGGAGATCGCGCCGCGGCGGCGATCGCCGACCTGATCGGTGAAAGTCATGCTGCTGGAGTATGGCTAGCGCCCGCCCCTCTCCTCAATCCTCTCCCCCACGGGGAGAGGAGGCGAACGCAAAAAGCATACTCATTGCCGGCGTCGACGAGGCCGGCCGCGGCCCTCTTGCCGGTCCGCTGGCGGTGGCCGCGGTGATCCTCGATCCGGCTCGTCCGATCGCCGGACTGAACGATTCGAAGAAGCTCAGCGAAGCGAAGCGCGAGGCGCTGCATCTGCAGATCATCGAACGCGCGCTGGCGTACTGCGTGGTCCTGATCGAGCCGGATGAGATCGACCGTGTGAATATCTTCCAGGCCACCATGGCCGGCATGAGCCGCGCCGTGGCCAGCCTCGTTCCGCTCGCCCACGAGGCGCTGATCGACGGCAACCAGCTGCCGAAGGACCTGCCCTGCCGCGGTCGCGCGATCGTCGGCGGCGACGCGCTGGAACCGGCGATCAGCGCCGCCTCGATTCTCGCCAAGGTCAGCCGCGACCGCGTGATGGTCACGCTGGACAGCGTGCATCCCGGCTACGGTTTTGCCGCACACAAGGGCTATGCGACCCCATCACACCTGGCTGCGTTGCAGCAGCTCGGGCCGTGCACACAGCATCGGCGCAGCTTCGCGCCGGTGCGCGTGCTGCTGGACCAGTTGCGATTGTTCTGAGCGCTTCTCGCCATCTCCAGGCAACCCGCGTCGGGAGCTTTCTGCGCGCAGGCCAGAGAAGAATGACGGAGTGGACGTCCGTCCACGACCGAGCGATGACGCCGGCAAATAGGCAAACGAACCGCCCCGGAATGGTTGGGCGCCGGGGCTGTCGTCGAGTGTCGCCTCGAAATTGCAAACAGGCCCTGATGCATCGGCGCGGGAGTTATCGCCCATGCAAATGGCATGGGCCCGATTCCGCTGAGATTGATCCGCATAGGCCATTCGTCTATGCAACTTTTTCCCGCGCGGGCGCATCCTTTACCACAGGAATCGCGATCAGCAGGGACGCGCCGGCAACACCGGCCGCCGTCCACACGAGGCTCGCCGGGCATAGTCACAAGCGCACTCATCAGTCGCAGGAGTCGTGCCATGATGCCCCTACAGAACCGCCCGCCCGTACCACCGACGCAGGCCACCCCGCCCACGCCGGAACTGCTCGTCTCCGCATCCGCCAGCGGCGACGAGATCCTCCCCCCGCACGCCGACTACAACCTGCATCCGCTACGGGTGCAAAGCCTCGATCACTATGTGATCGTCGACGACAAGGGAGAGCGCTTCTACGTCCGTTGACCCCACCGCCCAGGCCGACGGGCGCACCGGTCGCCGTCCCTTTCTGCGCTTCGGGTATGTTGCTACGCTGGCAGCATCAATCGGGGGATGGATGACATGCGCAGGATCGGTATCGCATTGCTGGGCCTCGTGCTCTGCTTCGGCGCCAGGGCCGAGGTGAAACCTGGCGACATGCCTCCCGAGACCCTGGGTACGACCCAGCGCGGACAGGCGGTGACCGTCTCGTCCCTCCACGGCAAGGTCGTGGTGATCAGCTTCTGGGCCACCTGGTGCGGCTACTGCATGAAGGAGATGCCGGTGCTGGCGAGCCTGCAGACATTGGCCACCGAGCGCGGGCTGCCGCTGCAGGTCGTCGCCGTCAATCACCGCGAGGACCGCGAGACGTTCGTGCGCACTTCCCGCGCACTGAGAAGGAGCCTCCCGGAGCTGTTGCTCACCTGGGATCGCGACGGCGCCATCGGCAAGCCTTACGGCGTCACGGGCATCCCGGTGATGGTGATGCTGCATCGGGACGGCACCGTGGCACACGTCCACGTCGGGTACGGCGAGGACATGCTGGACAGCCCGGTGGCCGAGATCAACGCCCTGCTCGTCGAGCCGCCGCCCGCTTCCCCGGCGGTCGCAGCCCACTGATTTCGGAAGGCATGCGAGGCGCCGCCCCGCTTCGCGCAAACTGCCCGGAAGTCAATCTTGCCGCTGGGCACAGCGGCGGGTAGCCTGCATGGACTCATCGCGTAAACCGGCATGACCGTCCGCTATACCCACCTGCACCTCCACAGCGAATATTCGCTGGTCGATTCGACCATCCGCATCAAGGCGCTGGTCGCCGCCTGCGTGCGCGACGGCATTCCGGCGGTGGCGCTGACCGACGACAGCAACATGTTCGCGCTGGTGAAGTTCTACAAGGCGTGCAGCGCCGCCGGCATCAAACCGATCGGCGGCTGCGACCTGTGGATCTCGGCGCCGGACGACCCGCGCCCGTGGCGGCTCACCCTTTTGTGCCAGGACCGCGACGGCTACCTCAACCTGTCGCGGCTGGTCTCGCGCGCGTGGCAGGAAGGCCAGCACGGCGGCCGCGCGCTGGTCGAGGCCGGCTGGCTGACCGCCGGTGCCAGCGGCGGACTGATCGCCCTGCTCGGCCGCGAAAGCGAAATCGGCCGCATCGCGCTGAACCAGGGCGTCGAGGCCGCACTGGCGAAGCTGCGTCCACTGGCGCGACTGTTCCCCGAGCGGCTTTATCTCGAGCTGACCCGCTGCGGCCGCGACGGCGAGGAGAACTGGAACACCGCCGCGCTGGCACTGGCCACCGAACTCGGCCTGCCGGTGGTGGCCAGCAACGACGTGCGCTTCCTCAAGCAGGACGACTTCGGCGCGCACGAGGCGCGCGTGTGCATCAACCAGGGCCGCGTGCTGGCCGATCCGAAACGCCCGCGCGAGTACAGCGACCAGCAATACCTGAAAACGCCGGAGGAGATGGCCGCGCTGTTCGCCGGACCTGCCCGAGGCGCTGGAAAACACCGTCGAGCTGGCCAAGCGCTGCACCCTGGAACTGCAAGTTCGGCACGTATTACCTGCCGGACTTTCCGGTGCCCGAGGGCCACGACCTCGACAGCCATATTCGCGAACTGTCGCGGCAAGGCCTGGAAGAGCGCCTGGCACTCGCGCCGCTGGCCGCCGGCCACGCGCGTGCCGACTACGACGCGCGGCTGGAACGCGAGCTCGACGTCATCATCGAGATGGGCTTCCCCGGCTACTTCCTGATCGTGGCGGACTTCATCAACTGGGGCAAGCACAACGGCATTCCGGTCGGACCCGGCCGCGGCTCCGGCGCCGGTTCGCTGGTGGCCTGGGCGCTGAAGATCACCGACCTGGATCCGCTGCAGTTCGACCTGCTGTTCGAGCGCTTCCTCAATCCCGAACGCGTGTCGATGCCCGACTTCGACATCGACTTCTGCATGGATCGCCGCGACGAGGTGATCGACTACGTCGCGCGCAAGTACGGCCGCGACCGCGTCAGCCAGATCATCACCTACGGCTCGATGGCGGCCAAGGCGGTGCTGCGCGACTCCGGCCGCGTGCTCGGCATGCCGTACGGCCAGGTCGACCGGCTCGCCAAGATGGTACCGCCGCGGCCGCTCGACCTCACCCTGTCCGACGCGCTGGGCCGCTCGGAAAAATCGAAGAAAGAGACCGATCGCGTCGTCAAGGAGTTCTGCGAAGCCTACGAGCAGGACGAGGACGCCCACGCGCTGATCGACCTGGCGCTGAAGCTCGAAAACCTCACCCGCAACGCCGGCAAGCACGCCGGTGGCGTGGTCATCGCGCCGACCCCGCTGACCGACTTCGCCCCGCTGTACTGCGAAGCCGGCGGTGGCGGCGTGGTGACCCAGTACGACAAGGACGACGTCGAGGCGGTCGGCCTGGTCAAGTTCGACTTCCTCGGCCTGCGCACGCTGACCATCATCGACTGGGCAGTGAAGGCGATCAACGTCCGCCGCGCGAAAACCGGCGAAGCACCGCTGGATATCGTCGCAGCTGCCGCTGGACGATCCGAAGCCGTACGAGCTGCTGAAGAAGGCGCAGACGGTCGCGGTGTTCCAGCTCGAATCCTCCGGCATGCAGCGCATGCTGAAGGACGCGCAAGCCCGACCGCTTCGAGGACATCATCGCGCTGGTGGCGCTGTACCGCCCCGGCCCGATGGACCTGATCCCCAGACTTCGTCGACGCGCAAGCACGGCCGCGAAGAGGTGGAGTACCCCGACCCGCGCGTCGAGCCGATCCTGAAAGAGACCTACGGCATCATGGTCTACCAGGAGCAGGTGATGCAGATGGCGCAGATCGTCGGCGGCTACTCGCTCGGCGGCGCCGACCTGCTGCGCCGCGCGATGGGCAAGAAGAAGCTCGAGGAGATGGCGAAGGAACGCGCCAAGTTCCGCGAGGGCGCGGCGAAGGACGGCCTGACCGGCGACAAGGCCGACTCGATCTTCGACCTGATGGAGAAGTTCGCCGGCTACGGCTTCAACAAGTCGCACTCCGCCGCCTACGCGCTGGTCTCGTACCAGACCGCCTGGCTGAAGGCGCACTACCCGGCCGAGTTCATGGCCGCGACGATCTCGTCGGACATGGACAACACCGACAAGGTGGTGACCTTCCTCGACGAGTCGCGCGCGATCGGCATCACCGTGCTGCCGCCGGACGTCAACGCCTCGGAATACATGTTCGTCGCGGTCGAACCGAGGACGATCCAGTACGGACTGGGCGCGATCAAGGGCGTCGGCCAGGGTGCCTGCGAAGCGATCGTCGCCGAGCGCGCGCAACGGCAAGTACACCGATCTGGCCGATTTCTGCCGCCGGGTCGATCCGACCAGGCTCAACCGCCGCGTGCTGGAGGCACTGATCCTGTCCGGCGCGCTGGACGCGCTGGCGGCGAATCGCGCCAGCCTGATGCTGCAGCTGCCCGACGCGATCAAGGCCGCCGAGCAGCATCTGCGCGACAGGCAGTCCGGCCAGAACGACATGTTCGGCGCAGCCATGGGCAGTGCCGGCGTCACGCCAGTGCTGAAGATCGAGCTGCCGACCATGCCGGAATGGCCACTGGAGCGGAGGCTGCAAGGCGAGCGCGACACGCTCGGGCATTATCTGTCCGGCCATCCCACGGACCCCTGGAAGGATGAGCTGGCGCAACTGTCGACCTGCCCGCTAGGCGAGATCGTCGACCGCTACCAGCCGCCGAAACCGCGCCGGAACGACGACGACGACGGCAACCGTTTCCGCCGTGGCCCCGACACGCCGTGGACCGTGGCCGGCATGGTCACCGCCGTGCGCAAGCGCGGCGACAGCGACGCCTTCGTGCGCCTGGAAGACGGCAGCGGCATCATCGAGGTGAGCTTCTTCGGCGAGCTGTACCAGCAGATGCGCACCGCTGCTGACCCGCGACGAAATGCTGGTCGTCGACGGCGGCCTGCGCATCGACGATTTTTCCGGCGGCGGCTTCCAGCTGCGCGCACGCAGCGCCTGCTCACTGGCCGACGCCTGCCGCAAACATGCGCGCCTGCTGCAGCTGAAGTTGAACGGCATCGGCCCGGATTTCGTCGCACAGTTGCAACATGCGCTGGCCGGCTACCGCGGCGGGCGCGCCAGCGTGATGCTGCACGGCTACCGCAACCGCCAGGCCCAGGCCGATCTCGAACTCGGCGAAGCCTGGCGCGTGGAAGCCATTCCCGAACTGCTGCGCACCGTGCGCGCGCTGCCCGGCGTGCAGGCGGCTCGCCTGCGTATCGTCAAAGCGGACAGCCATCCCGTGGACTGAGCCCGAGCCTCGATCCGACCGCGATAAGCCTCAGCTCCTGCCCCGCTCCAGCATCGCCTTCAGGTCGGCGAACGGATTGCCGGTCGCCGGCGGGGCGTCCTCCACTTCCATCACGCCGCCACGCACGTGGTCGATGTGCCGCGAGTGTTCGTTGTCGTGGCAGTAAACGCACAGCAATTCCCAGTTGCTGCCGTCCGGCGGGTTGTAGTCGTGGTCGTGATTGCGATGATGCACGGTCAGTTCCTGCAGGTTCGCGCGGGTGAACTCGCGCGCGCAGCGGCCGCACACCCACGGGTACATCTTCAGCGCGCGCTCGCGGTAGCCAAGCTCGCGCTGTTCCGCGTTGCGCCGGGCTTCGGCCACGATGCGGTCGAGCTTGGCATTGTCGATGGTGGGTTTGCTGGGCATGGCGCGGTTCCGGCGTAAGCAAGGGCTCGATGGGGCGGACGATAGCGCAATCGCCCAGCCTGCGGCAGGCATCCGTCGACCACGTCACAGCCATACGGCGGCGTTCTCGCGTTTTCCTGCGGGACGGTATACTGAGCCGCTTCTGTGCCATGAAATGCAACGAATGAACCCGAACTTCCTCGATTTCGAACAACCGATCGCCGAACTGGAAGCGAAGATCGAAGAGCTTCGCCACGCCAGCAGTGGCCAGGCGTTCAACATCGACGAGGAAGTCGGCCGCCTGCGCGAGAAGCTGCAAGCTCAAGACCGCGGAGATCTTCCGCAACCTCAACTCCTGGCAGACCACCCAGCTGTCGCGCCATCCGGCGCGGCCGTACACGCTCGACTACATCGGCGTGATCTGCGAGGAATTCCACGAGCTGGCCGGCGACCGCACGTTCGCCGACGACGCCGCCATCGTCGGCGGCCTCGGCCGCATCGACGGCCGGCCGGTGGTGATCATCGGCCACCAGAAGGGCCGCGACACCAAGGACAAGGTGCGCCGCAACTTCGGCATGCCGCGCCCGGAGGGCTACCGCAAGGCGCTGCGCCTGATGAAGATGGCCGAGCGCTTCGGCCTGCCGATCCTGACCCTCATCGACACCCCCGGCGCCTATCCCGGCGTCGGCGCCGAGGAGCGCGGCCAGAGCGAGGCGATCGCGCGCAACCTGCTGGAGATGGCCGAGCTGAAGGTGCCGATCGTCTGCACCGTGATCGGCGAGGGCGGCTCCGGCGGCGCGCTGGCGATCGGCGTCGGCGACCGCACCATCATGCTGCAGTACTCGACCTATTCGGTGATCTCGCCGGAAGGCTGCGCCTCGATCCTGTGGAAGAGCCCGGACAAGGTGAAGGACGCCGCCGAGGCGCTGGGCATGACCGCGCCGCGCCTGCTCGAACTCGGCCTGATCGACAAGGTCGTGCGCGAGCCGCTCGGCGGCGCCCATCGCAATCCGCGCTCGATGGCGATCCGCCTGAAGGCGGTGCTGCTGAAGCAGCTCGACGAGCTTGCAGCAATGCCGGTCACCGAGCTGCTGCAGCAGCGCTACAAGCGGCTGCGCAGCTACGGCGCGTATCAGGAATAGACCGGGCAGCCTCCGTTACGCGCGGCTCCGATCACATGTGCCGCCCGTCGGGGGCACTTCCGGGGCATGCCCTTGGCTATCGACACTTTCGGTAGCACGGTTTTAACGCGAAACACACCGCTACTTACAGCGTCGGGACTAGACGTTCGCCAATCCGTTGCGCAGCAACGGTGATCCCCAAGGGCACAAGCGAACGCGCGAAAGATTCCAGTCAGGGGTGCCTGCCCAGCAGGCCATCGCACCGGACCGCCGGGGGAGCCTTTGGGTCTGCTTGTCGCGGTTTGACCCGAATGGAGGGCTTTCCATGACACACGTTTCGGCACCAACGACGACGCCACGGCGCGTACTGGCCGCGCTTGCCATTGCCACGGCAATCGGCGGCATTTTCTTCTCCCCCGCTGCACCGGCCCGCGAGGAGGCGCACGGCACCATTCTCATTGCGGATCAGTTCAACAATCGCGTCATCGAGGTCGACCGCGACACCCACCGTGTGTTGTGGCATTTCGGCAACGGCTCGGACCTGCCCGGACCCAGGAGCATCGTGGGCGTGAACGACGCCGAGCGCTTCAACGGCTTCACCTTGATCTCGGGCACCGGCATCCCGCCCAGCGACCCGGCGCTCCCCGGCTGTGCCGACCCGGTCAGCGGCTGTCCCGACAACCGCGTGCTGATTGTCGATCGCGACGGCGACATTCTCTGGCAGTACGGCAAGGCAGGCATCACCGGCTCGGGTCCGAACGAATTGAACACCCCGGTGCACTCGCTTTTCCTGACCAGCTTTCCGCATCACCGGGGTGCGCATGTGCTGATCACCGACCAGGGTAACCAGCGCATCATCCTGGTCAACCTGGGACACAAGATCGTCTGGCAATACGGCACGACGGGCGTGGCCGGCAACGGCCCGAACCAGCTCAGCAATCCGAACAGCGCGGAAGTGCTGGAAAACGGCCACATCCTGATTGCCGATGAAAGCAACAACCGGGTCATCGAGGTCAAACCCGACCTGCAGATCGTCAGGCAATTCACTGCCATGGGAACGGTGAGCGGCGCCGCCTTCGCCAGCCGGCTGGACAACGGCGACACGCTGATCACCGACTCCAACAACAACCGCATCGTCGAAGTCGATGGCCACGACCACGTCGTCTGGCAGTACCTCACCAACACCGCCCCGGGCAGCAACCCCGCGCCTTTGCCAACGCGAGCACTGCGCTTGCGCAATGGCGATACGCTGATCAGCGATCAATTCAACCAGCGTGTCATCGAGGTCACGCACAAAGGAAAGATCGTGTTCCAGCAGGGTGCGCTCAATGTGCCCGGCGACGATTTCAACCAGCTCAACGGACCCTACGACGCCAAGGTGGTCGGCGACTTTACCGGCATCACGCCACCTCATGGCTTTGACCGCGACATCCACTGAAACCCGGCGCGATGCCACTGAACGAGAGTCAAGCCCCGGCCCCGGCCGGGGCTTCGCTTTGAACGCCCTCCCGTGGCTGGCCCGTGCAGGTGGACCTCAAACGGATGAACAGCGTTGTGGCAGGCCCGCAACGCGCTACCATCCCGGTCATTCCTTTGCCGCTCAGGAGCCCGTCATGGCCCACGACAAACTTGCGGTACTGATCGACGCCGACAACGCCCGCCCGGCGATCGTCGAAGGCCTGCTGGCCGAAGATCGCGAAGTACGGCACCGCGCACGTCAAGCGCATCTACGGCGACTGGACCAAGCCCGACCTCAACGGCTGGAAGGAAGTGCTGCTGCGCCACTCGATCCAGCCGATCCAGCAGTTCCGCTACACCGTCGGCAAGAACGCCACCGACTCGGCGATGATCATCGACGCGATGGACCTGCTCTACGCCGAGCGCTTCGACGGCTTCTGCATCGTCTCCAGCGACAGCGACTTCACCCGGCTGGCCTCGCGCATCCGCGAATCCGGGCGCATCGTCTACGGCTTCGGCGAGAAGAAGACACCCGAACCGTTCCGCACCGCCTGCGACAAGTTCATCTACACCGAGGTGCTGGCCGGCGCCCCCGAAGCCACCGCCGCAGCCGCCCCGAAGAAGCATTCGGCGAAGGAACTGCGCGGCGACTCGCGCCTGATGAACCTGCTGCGCGGCGCCATCGAAGCAGCCTCGGACGACACCGGCTGGGCCGGGCTTGGCGCGATCGGCAGCATCATCAACAAGCAGTCGCCCGACTTCGATTCGCGCAACTACGGCTACGCCAAGCTCAGCGGCCTGATCAAGGGCATCGGCCTGTTCGACACCGAGGAACGCCAGATCGGCAACGGCAAGCACCTCTACGTGCGGCCCCGCGACCCGAAGAAATGAGCGATTCGAAGTGAGCGACCCGCTGCACCAGCATCTGCGCGCCGCGTTGGCGTCCATGCCGCCGGCGGCACTGTGCGTGGCATTCAGCGGCGGACCGGATTCCAGCGCCCTGCTGCACGCGCTGGCACAACTGCCCGAAGCCCGCACGCGTGGCCTGCGCGCGCTGCATGTCGATCACGGCCTGCACCCGGACAGCGCGGCCTGGGCCGCCCACTGCGAACGCTACTGCGCCGCGCTGGGCGTGCCGTGCAAGGTGCTGCGCGTGCAGGTCGACAGCGGCGCCGGCCGGGGCGTGGAAGCCGCCGCCCGCGACGCGCGCTACGCCGCACTGGCCATGCAATTGCGCGACGGCGAATACCTCTTGCTCGGCCACCATCGCGACGACCAGGCCGAAACCGTGCTGCTGAAGCTGCTGCGCGGCGCCGGGCCGGAAGGGCTGGGCGGCATGCGTGCGCTGCGCCCGTTCGGCCGCGGCCAGCTGTGGCGCCCGCTGCTGGCGCTGTCGCGGCAGCAACTGCACGATTACGTCAAAGCGCAGCAGCTGGATTGCATCGACGATCCGTCCAACCGCGACACCCGCCTGGCGCGCAATCAACTGCGCCATGAAATCCTGCCGCGACTGGCGCAGCACTGGCCGCACGCGGTGGATTCGATCCTGCACAGCGCCGCACTCAGCCGCGCCGCCGCCGACGCGCTGCGAACGCAATGGCTGGCCGCGTTCGAGGCACTGCACGACCCCACCAGCGGAGGTCTGGACGCCCACGGCTGGCTGGCGTTGGCCCCGGCGCTGCGCGAGCCGCTGCTCGACCACTGGCTGCACGCGCGTGGCCTCCCCGCGCCCACTACCGCGCAACGCCGGCAGATCGAACGGCAATGCGGTGCGCGTGCGGGCCTGTTGCCGTGCATCCGCTGGGCCGGCGCCGAACTGCACATCTGGAAGGGCCGGCTGTGGGCTTTGCCGCCTGGGCGCGCCATTGACGCCGACTGGCAGGCGCCTTGGCGCGGCGAGCCGCTGGCGCTGCCCGATGGCGGCGAACTGTCGCTGGCTGTCGCAGGCATCCGCCTGGCCGAGCCGCTGCACGTACGCCTGCGCCGCGGCGGCGAACGCATCAGGCCCGACGGCGACGCGCATACGCGCGAGCTGCGCGACCTGTTCCAGCAGGCGCAGCTGCCGCCCTGGCGGCGCAATGCCTGCCCGCTGCTGTACGCCGGCGACGAACTGGTGGCCGTGGCCGACCGCTGGATCAGCGCCCGTGGCGCCGCGATTTTCCGCCAGGCCGGCGCGCCGCCGCACTGGCGTGCGGGACGCTGATCCAGGTCACGCCAAGGGCTTTTCACGGTGCCCGCAGATTGATTCCGGACGCCCGCTGCGCTAGCGTTGCAGGCCATGGCCAAGACCGCTCCCGCACCCGGCAAGACCCCGCCCGCCGCCGACTTCGAACACTCCCTCGACGAGCTGGAACAACTGGTCGCGAAGATGGAAGGCGGCGACATGAGCCTCGACGAATCGCTGGCCTCGTTCGAGCGCGGCATCGGCCTGTTCCGTCACTGCCAGCAGTCGCTGGAACAGGCCGAACTGCGCGTGCGCCTGCTACTCGACCCCGAAGCCCCTGACAGCGCCCGACCGTTTGAACCCGAACTCTGAACTTGGTCCGGCCCTGCAGTCACTGATCGTCCGTGCCGAACAGGCGCTGGATCGCAGCCTGCCGCTCACCGAACAGTCCCCCGCCGAACTGCATCGCGCGATGCGCTACGCCGTGCTTGGCGGCGGCAAGCGGCTGCGCCCGCTGCTGGTCTACGCCGCCGCGCACGCACTGGGCGAGGACGGCCCGTTGCTGGATGCCGCCGCCTGCGCGGTGGAACTGATCCACGCCTATTCGCTGGTGCACGACGACCTGCCCGCGATGGACGACGACGCGCTGCGCCGCGGCCGCCCGACCTGCCACATCGTGTTCGGCGAGGCGATGGCGATCCTCGCCGGCGACGCACTGCAGGCGCTGGCGTTCGAGATCCTCGCCGATGACAGCTCGCCGCGGACCGACCCGTCCACCAGCATGGCCATGCTGCGTGCGCTGGGCCGCGCCTGCGGCGCCGAGGGCATGGCCGGCGGCCAGGCACTGGACCTCGCCGCGGTCGGCCATCCGCTGACGCTGGACGAACTCGAGCACATGCACGCCTGCAAGACCGGCGCGCTGATCCGCGCCTCGGTGCATCTGGGCGCACTCGCCGCCGGTGCCGGCGCCGACGCCCTGCAGGCGCTGGACCGCTACGCCCATGCGGTTGGTTTGGCGTTCCAGGTGCGCGACGACATCCTCGACGTGGAAGGCGAATCGGCGGTGATCGGCAAGACCGCCGGCAAGGACGCCGCCGCCGCCAAACCCACCTTCCCCTCGATCATCGGCCTCGACGCCTCGCGCGCCCGGCTGGCCGAGCTGAACGACACCGCGCTGGCCGCGATCGCCCCGCTGGGCAAGCGTGGCGACCTGCTGGAAGAGCTGGCGCTGTACGCCGCCCATCGCCACTACTGACCGGCCGGGGCCCACGAAAAAGGGCGGCTTGCGCCGCCCTCGTTTCATGCACCGATCATCGGCTTCAGCTGACCAGTCGCAGCGCGAACGGATAGCGGTAGGTGGTGCCCTCGTTCGCCTTGATCGTGGCGATGATCACGAACACCAGCCAGGCGATCACCAGCAACGGGCAGCAGCAGGAAGCCGACCAGCACGAAGCATCAGCACCCAGCAGACGATCGCGGCGATCGCCACCGTGATGTTGAAGTTCAGCGCTTCCTTGCCCTGGTCGTTGACGAACGGCATGGTGTCCTTCTTGATCAGCCAGATCACCAGCGGGCCGATGATGCTGCCCAGCGGAATGATCACGCCGACCAGCGCGGACAGGTGCGCGAACATCGCCCACTGACGCTCTTCGGCGGAAGGAACCCCGGCCATCGGCGGCTCGCTCGGCGGGGGCGGAATGACGGACTCGGGTGGAACACTCATGCGCGTCTCCTGTAGTCAGAACTTGCGTCGACGGCTCGCCGGCCGGTTGCGCCGATGCTAGCAAGGCTTGCCCCGCTTTGCCGCATGAATCTTCGCCCCGGCAACCCGGCCCATCCCCTCGTGCGGAGACAGGTGCCCGGAAGCTACTCGCCCGCCACCGTCATCTGGTCGAGCAGGATGGAGCCGGTGAGGATGTGCGAGCGCAAGTCGACGTCGGCGCCCACCGCGACGATGCCGGCGAACATACCGCGCAGATTCGCCGCAATGGTGATCCCCTCTACCGGGTAGGCGATCCGGCCGTTCTCGACCCAGAAGCCGGCCGCGCCGCGCGAATAGTCGCCGGTGACGGTGGACACGCCCTGCCCCATCACCTCGGTCACCAGCAGGCCCGTACCCAGGCGCTGCAGCATGCCGTCGAAATCGGAGCGCTCGCCGTCGGCCGCGCCCGGCTCCACGATCAGGTTGTGGATGCCGCCGGCGTTGCCGGTCGACTGCAGCCCCAGCTTGCGCGCCGAGTAGCTGCCCAGCACGTAGCGCGCCAGCACGCCGCCTTCGACCAGCGCGCTGTCGCGGGTGGCCACGCCCTCGGCGTCGAAGTTGCCGGAGCCCTGGCCGCGCGGCAGCTGCGGCCGCTCGTCGATATTCAGCCAGGCAGGCATCACCGGCTTGCCGACATGGTCGAGCAGGAAACTGGCCTGGCGATACAGCGCACCGCCGCTGACCGCACCGAGCAGATGGCCGATCAGTCCGCGCGCCAGCTCCGGTGCGAACAGCACCGGGCACTGCCGCGTCGACAGGCTGCGCGCGCCCAGCCGTGCCAGCGTGCGTTCGGCCGCCTTGTCACCGAGCGCCTGCGCGCTGATGAAGTCGCCGGCGGCGCGCACGCTGTCGTACCAGTAGTCGCGCTGCATGCCGTCTTCGTCGCCGGCGATCAGCGCCAGCGACAACGAGTGGCGGGTGCCGCGCTCGCGCCCGACGAAGCCGTGCGAGTTCGCATACACCGACAGGCCCTGCCCGGCCTGCACGCTGGCGCCGTCGGAATTGCTGATGCCGGCGTGCGCGCGGCCGGCGTCCTCGATCCGGATGCCCAGCTCGATCGCCTGCGCGGTGTCGATGTCCCACGGATGCCACAGGTCCAGATCGGGAAACGTTGTGGCCATGCGCGCCGCATCGGCCAGCCCCGCAGCCGGATCGGCCTCGGTGTAGCGCGCGATCGCGCAGGCCTGGTCCAGCGTGGCCTGGATCGAATCGGGGTTGAGGTCGGCGGTACTGGCCGAGCCCTTGCGCTGGCCGAAGTACACGGTGAGCCCGAAACCGCGGTCGCGGGTGTGCTCCACCGTCTCCACCTCGCCGAGGCGCACGTTCACGCTCAAGCCGGTGTCGATGCTTGCCGCCACCTCGGCCTGGCTGGCGCCAGCGGCGCGGGCGCGGCGAATCACGTCCTCGGCCAGCTCGGCCAGCCGGTCGAGTTCGGACTCGCTGCGATCCGGCAGGCTGCGGTGCTGGCTGATGGCGACTTCGCTCACGTTCGGGCTTTCCTGGGTATTAGGCGGGTAGAATAAGCGGTTCGCGACCGCTGGCCTCGATCTGGGGGCGCGGCGGCGAAATGAAAAGAGCTGCGGAGAACGCCCATGCAACCCACCGCCGGCATCTATCGTCACTACAAGGGTCAGCGCTACCGCGTGCTGGGCACCGCACACCACAGTGAAACGCTGGAGCCGCTGGTGGTCTACCAGGCGCTCTACGGCGATCACGGCCTGTGGGTGCGCCCCGCCGCGATGTTCAGCGAGACCATCGAACTGGACGGCGAACCGATCCCCCGCTTCGCGCTGGAGCAGGCCGATCTGGACCCGGCCGAACAAGGCCCGACCGGGCTGGCCAGCAACGATCCGCACGCCTGATCCACCCCATCTTCTGGAATGAACCCGTGAGCCCGAGCCGCAGCCGCAACCAGACCGAACTCGACGACGAGGACTACGGCCCCAGCCGCACCCAGCAGCGCCGCGAGGCACTCGCCATACTGGTATTGGCGCAGCAACTGGTCGACCTGCAGCCGAGCCGGCTGGCCAAGCTCGCGCTGCCGGACGACGTGCGCCGCGAAATCGACATCACCCGCCGCATCACCTCCCACGGCGCGAAGAAGCGCCAGCTCGCCTTCCTCGCCAAGGTGATGCGCCGCTACGGCGACGACGACTTCGCCGCGGTGCGCGCCGAACTCGGCGAGAACCGCGAGAAGCAGCGCCAGGAAACCGCCGCGATGCATCGCCTTGAAGCGATGCGCGATCGTTTGATCGCCGAGGACGAAACCGCTCTGTCCGAACTGATCGCCGAGCATCCGCAGGTCGATCGCCAGCATTTGCGCTCGCTGGTGCGACAGGCGCGCGTCGAGAAGGACACGCCGGGGAAGCCGCCGCGGGCGTACCGGGAGATTTTTCAGTTGTTGAAGGATCTGCAGTCGGGCGAATCGGCCGAGGGCTGACGCCTGCGTGCCAACGGCCTCACAAGCCGTTTCCTTCTGAGCACAGCGAAACAGAATCGCCCGTTCGCCCTGAGAACAACCGTTGGTTCTGAAAACCACCCGTTCGCCCTGAGCGTAGCGCAGCGAAGTCGAAGGGTGACTGTGAGGGAGCGGCGGGGTGCCATCTCCATGGCGCGACGAACCATTTCGTCTCTCCCTTATATCTCGTAGCAATAAGCTCAAGTGCAGAGCTTCCGACCTCCTTCGGAGGCCGAGTTACTTTCTCTTTGCGTGGCCACGCGCACGCAGGATGCGTGCGCGAACAGCGAAGCTGGCCCGAAGGGCGGAGGGCAGGATGCCCGGAGTAAAGAGAAAGCTAACCAAAGAGAAAGGCCACCCCGCTTGGCGCTCGCCGCCCATCGGGCAACCGCTCCTCCGTTGCCTCAACTCGGGCATCCATGCCCTCACCATGGGCGGCAAGTCCGTGAGCCGGGGCCGGGCAAGGGACCCCGGGTAGAGCAGCGGGCCATCGTGGCCCGCACTTTTCAGAAGATCCGATGCACAGCTAAAGCAACGGCCGCCGTGCGCAAGCGTCGTATCCTCATATGATGAAGGGGAGATGCCATGCTGGTCAGCTGGAAAAATCAAAGGGCGTGCGCTGCGTTTTCGCGTGCCTGACAGCGTGAATCACTCAAAAGAACGCATCATGGGCCAATGAACAACAAACCGTGCAGGGACGCAACCATATGATCTACGTACTCATCCCGCTTTTATTTTCGTTATTGCCCCTGTTACTGGTACTCGGAATCGTTCTGTCGGTCCGCTATTGGCGCAACAGCGATGGACGACGATCACCCCTGACCGACAAGCTGCTGCACGGCCCAGGCGAACAGTTACGACGGAAACTCGAGCAGAACGGCGATGACCTAGACACAACACTTCAATTCTTGATCTTGGTTGGTCCGCTACTGATTAGCACTTGGGCGCTATCCCGACTGGACTGGTCGAAAGTGAAAGTCGGCATCGGCGAATCGGTGGGCATCCTTGTCCTTCTGATCGTCCTTATCTGGACAATTCATAAAACAGTTCGATTGATGACCGAACGCCGAAATTTGCGCGACGGGCTGGAAGCCGAGCTGATGACAGCACAACTGCTGCAGCCGCTAGCTTCCAAAGGATGTCACGTCTTCCACGACATCCCCGCCGATGGCTTCAACCTCGATCATGTGGTGATCGGCCTACATGCTGTGTACATGGTCGAGACAAAATCGCGCAGAAAACCTGGCAAGGGAAAGCAGAGCGCCAACGTTGAGTACGACGGTAAAGCGCTTCGCTTCCCCGATCACGTAACCAGCAAACCTGTGGATCAGGCTCGCCATGAGGCACGCTGGCTGGCGGAATTCCTCCACGGAGCAGCAGGCGAAAATGTACCCGTCATACCGGTAGTGGCATTGCCAGGCTGGTATGTCAATTTCGGCCGGAACGCCCATCTGTCCGACGTCATCGTCCTCAACCCGAAGATGCACGGTGCTTTCACCGCCAAACGCGGTGGCGCGTCACTCAGCGACTCGCTGCGTAATCGGATTGCTTATGCACTGATGCAACGCTATCCGGCGCTGCCCTGAACACGAGGTACTGGAGATAGCCTGATCAACAATCGTGAAAGGAATTGCCCCAACATTGGATGTTCAACAATTTTCAAATGGATGCAAAGCCGCCTGCCTATGCAGGGAAGCATCCATGCGAGGAAACGAATCAAATGGCTAGAGGTGATGATTGGTCGCGGCTGGAGGTTGAAGCTTGCGTCGCTTCATATCTCACGATGCTGGCGCTGGAACTCAACGGTCAGCGCTATAACAAGACCGAGTACGCTGAAAGACTGATGCGGAAACTTGATGGCCGCAGCCGGGGATCAGTCGAGTTCAAGCACTGCAACATCAGCGCCGTCCTTCTCGCATTGGGCTACCCGAGCATCAATGGCTACAAGCCCCGCTCCAATTATCAATCCGAACTGCTGGACGTGGTGGAGTCGCAGTTGGAAGGAAACGCCATCATCCACGCAGCGGCCCAAGCTGCCGTCGAGCGCCCTGCTATCGAGATCGCCGTCAACGAGTCCAAGTCGGTTTGGGTACCCGCACCGAAACCCGCGAAAGTGCGTGAAACCGCTTCCGAGTACGCACCTCGGTTCTCGCCTGCCCGGCGCGACTATCTCGCCCGCGAGGCTCGCAACCGTTCGCTTGGTCGTGCAGGCGAACTGTTCGTGCTCGAACTCGAATCGCGCCGATTGCGTGCCGAGGGCAAGAAGGCATTGAGCGAGCGTCTCGAGCATGTTGCCGCAAGCCAAGGCGACGGCTTGGGCTACGACATCCTGTCTTTTGAAAGCGATGGTCGCGAGCGACTGATCGAAGTCAAGACGACCGCGTTCGGTGAACTGACGCCGTTCTATGTCAGTCGCAACGAAATCGCGCGCTCAAACGCAGACGCGGACAAGTACCGCCTGTACAGACTCTTCGATTTTCGCGAGAAGCCAAGGGGTTTTCAGCTGCCTGGATCGATAGATGGTCATTGCACGCTCGACCCAGTGACATACCTGGCTCGTTTCAGCGCCTAGCCTCTCGTCAAATGAGGCTTTTCGCTCTGGAGACGCAAAAGCCTCTGCACAAGGAGCGTACCGAATGTGGTCAAGATGGCCCGCTGCCCACCCGGGGTCCCTTGCGCGATGGTACGGCGGGGTCGACAGGCCGCGCAGCGGGCATCGACCAAGGATGTCGATGCCTTTTCGCCAGGGTTGGCCGGCTCAGATCGCCAACCACACATAGAAGTAGAGCGTGTTGTTGGCGCTGGCACTGCGCCCTGCCCCGTCGATGTTGTGCACCAGGCCACTGAAGCGGGTGAAGTATGTGTACTGCAGGCCCAGGCGCACGTTGGCCCAGGGCTGCCGCCATGAAGTGGGCTGGCCGAATGGGTTGTAGTTGAGTTCGACGATGCCGCCGCGGGTATCCGGCGAGCCGGTGTTGCCGTACAGGGTGACGTCGTTGCTGCCGTTGTCGACGAACGACGCCAGGGTTACGCCATAGGTTTGGCGATACCAGTAGCTGCCCTTGAGGTTGAACGCCCGCAGGCTGTTGTGCAGGTGGTCGGCGCCGCCGTCGGCGTAGGTGGCGTCCAGTCGTTGCTGCTCGTGTACGTACAGCGCGTTTACGCTGAAGCTGTGATCGGCATGGGTGTACTGGTAGCTGGAATCCAGTCCGATATCGCGGAAGCGGTCCGTGGGCCCCGCCACAGGTACCGCATCGCCGGCGAGGTTGGTGCCGACCAGTCCGCGGCGCATGCTCAGCAAGAAACCACCGACGGTGAAGTCGCCCTTGGGCAGGTTCCAGGTGTAGGCCACGCGCGCGTACGGCGTGATCCCGCTCAGGCGGCCGTCGTAGCCGGCATTCACGCGGCGCAGGAATGCCGGTGACAGCGAGCGATAGCCACCGGCCTCCAGGTACCAGGCGCCGTCCAGTTGCATGTAGGCACTGGCGCCGATCACCTGGCCGCCCAAGCCACCGAACAGCATCGGCTGGGCCGGAGCTCCGGGCGCCAGATCCGCCGACGCGTACGGGTACATCCAGGCCGGCGCGGTGTTGAACACATCGCTGACGGTGGGGTTGTTGTTGACCGTGATGCCCCAGATGCCGGAGTGGCTGCCGCGGCTGAACATGCGCGCGTAGCGCAGGTCCACGTTGTCCCAGCCAAGCAGCCCTCCGTTCTCGGAATAGGTGGCCTGGGCGAAGACGCCGATGTGTTCGCTCAGCCGCCCGGCCAGGAACACGGAGGCCTGCTGCAGCTCGATGTTGTCGTTGGTGCCGAAGCCCTTGGCCGGAGCTTCCGTCTGGGCCTTCTGCGTATGCGTGAACGATTCCACCAGCATCGCCGACAGCGGCAATTCTTTCGCGTCGCCGGTCTTCATGGTGTAGCCCATCAGCTTGAACTGGCGCCCGAACGCGGTGAGCTCCGGGCCGAAAGCTCCGACATGGCACGCCACGCAGGCGAGCTGGGTTTGCCGTGCATACGAAGGCATGGCCAGCGCCAGGGTGGGCACGACCGCCAGCCACGCCAGCACCACCAGCAACACCCAGCGCCGCGGCGGACGCACGGAGACGAACCGGCCACCAGCGTGGCCCTTGCAGTGACCGTTCATGCGCATCCGCTCCGTAGCCGGGAAGAAGGATGTCGCCAGCCTGCGCCTATGGATGCACTACGTGTTGATTTCGATCAAGCAACCCGATGAACGCGTGGCGCCGTGTCGCTACGGCGGACTGCCGTTCTGCGACCAGACGGCAGTTCGCAAATACTTTCGAACTCACGGTGTTGGTGGCGAACGGACCTGCCGGCGCGGCTACGATGCGGTGCCGCCCACCGTCATCGAATCGATCTTCAGCGTCGGCTGCCCCACGCCCACGGGCACGCTCTGCCCATCCTTGCCGCACACGCCCACGCCCTCATCCAGCGCCAGGTCGTTGCCGATCATCGAGACGCGGTTGAGCACGTCCGGCCCGGAGCCGATCAAGGTGGCGCCCTTCACCGGTCGCGTGATGCGACCGTCCTCGATCAGGTAGGCCTCGGACGCGGAGAAGGTGAATTTGCCGTTGGTGATGTCGACCTGGCCGCCGCCGAAGTTCGGCGCGTACAGGCCTTTCTTCACCGAGCGGATGATCTCGGCCGGGTCGTGCGAGCCGGCCAGCATGTAGGTATTGGTCATGCGCGGCATCGGCAGCGTGGTGAACGATTCGCGGCGGCCGTTGCCGGTGGGCGCCATGCCCATCAGACGCGCATTCAATTTGTCCTGCATATAGCCTTTTAGAATGCCATCCTCGATCAGGGTGGTGCATTCGGTCGGCGTGCCTTCATCGTCGATGCTGAGCGAGCCGCGGCGGCCGGCCAAGGTGCCGTCGTCGACGATGGTGACGCCCTTCGCCGCGACGCGCTGACCGATGCGGCCGGAAAATGCGGAGCTGCCCTTGCGGTTGAAGTCGCCCTCGAGACCGTGGCCGATCGCCTCGTGCAGCAGCACGCCAGGCCAGCCGGGGCCGAGCACCACGGTCATCTGGCCGGCCGGCGCGTCGACCGAGTCCAGGTTCACCAGCGCCTGGCGCACCGCCTCGTCGGCGAATGCCAGCGCGCGGCCGTTCTCGATCAGCTCGCGGTAGCCGTAGCGGCCGCCGCCGCCGGAGTAACCCTGCTCGCGGCGGCCATTCTGCTCGGCGATCACCTGGATGTTGATGCGCACCAGCGGGCGCACGTCGGCAGCCAGGGTGCCGTCGGAGGCGGCGATCAGGATGGTGTCGATGGTCGCGGCGAGGCTGACGATGACCTGCCGGATGCGCGGGTCGCGCGCACGCGCGTAGGCGTCGACCTCGCGCAGCAGCGCGATCTTGTCCGGGTTGGGCAGGCTCTCGACCGGGTCGATCGCCGGATACAGCTGGCGCGCGCCGTTGAGCGCCAGCGGCTTGCCGGCGCCGCGGCCGTCATGCGCGATCGCGCGGGCGGCTTTCGACGCTTCCAGCAATTGCGGCAGCACGATCTCGTCGGAATAGGCGAAGCCGGTTTTTTCGCCCGAGATCGCGCGCACGCCCACGCCCTGCTCGATCGAGTGGCTGCCGTCCTTGACGATGCCCTCCTCCAGCGTCCACGACTCGCTGCGCGAATGCTGGAAGTACAGGTCGGCGGCGTCGATCGACGGGCCCATCAGCTGGGCGAACACGCGGTCGAGGTCGCCGGTGGCGATGCCGCCTGGGGACAACAGCTTGCTTTCGGCGAGGGCGATCAATGAATCCATGGGGCGTGCTTCGTCTGCGGTCGATCCGGAACTATTCCACATGGGGCTGTTGCCGGCCGCTTTAAAGCTTGGGCGCGGGCGGCGGCGGAACCGAGCTGGCCGCCGCCGGCAACGCGGTGCTGCCGGGAGCGAGCGGCAAACCGGATATCGGCAGTTGCAGCAAGCCGCCTGCCGCAGCGGGCGGGCTGCCGGCGTGATTGAGCAGCGGCGCCGGCGGCGACGGCGCGCCGCGCTTTTCAAGCAGGGTAATCACCGGCTTTTCCCAGCTGCCGGTGACCTGGTAACGCGCGCTGGCGGCCTGGTTCAAGCCCCGACCGAGCAGGCCCTGCACGGCGAAACCGGCCGCCGCGCCGATCGGGCCGCCGACCACCGCGCCCACCAGCGGCAGGCTGTTGCCGACATGCGGCACCACCAGCATGTGCTGGTCGTAGTCCTTCGCGCGCAGGCCGGTGCGGCCGGTGACGCTGATGTTCGCCGCCGGGCCGGCGATCACCAGGTTGTCGGTGATGGCGTTGCCGTTGCCCAGCTTGAAGTCGCCAGTGATCGAGTCGAACGCCAGCCCCCTGCCGAACACGTCGCCGAAATCGAGCGTGAGCCGGCGCGGCAATTCGGTCAGCGAGACCAGCCCGAGCAGGCGCCCCACGCCGGGCGACGCCGCCTCGGGAATGCGGCCATCGCTGACCTGGATGCTGAGGATGCCGTCCATCGTGGCCAGCGAGATGCCGCTGGGCGCGCCGGGCCAAGTTGCGTCGAGCTGGTCGCGCGTCTTGCCGCCGTTGACCAGCCCGTCGAAACCGAGGGCGCCCAGCATCGCGCCGAGGTCCTCGGCGGCGAAGCTGATCTTCATGTGGGTGTGGCTGTTGCTGGCGTTGCCGTTCCAGTCGCCGCTGGCGTTGATTTGCACGCGGCTGGACAGCGCGCGCAGCTGCTCGATGTGCAAGCCTTCTGCCGTCGGCCAGGTTTCCAGGCGCGCTTCGCCGAGCTTCGCGTCCCCCATGCGCAGGTCGCCGACCCACACGTGGAACGGCGGCAGCGCCGCCGGGTTGACCCCGGTGTTGGCGGGATCGGACACCGGCACAGCCGGCACCGCTGCGGCGGCCGGCGTGCCGGCGGCGGCCCCTGCCGGATGGCTGGCGGCGTCGGCGGTGGAATCCTTCGGCCAATACAGCCGCTTGAGCCGTGCGGTGACGCCACGCTTGTCGAGTTCGCCCGTCGGTATGCCGTAGTTGCCGAACATTGCCGGGCCGTCCACGTCCACGCTCAGCACGTCCGGCTGCGGCGTGGCATGCAGCTTCATCACGCCCAACTCGCGGCCGAACCACTCGGCCTGGTCGGTGCTGACGTCGAGGCTCTCCAGTCCCGGGCCGCCGCTGCCGCTGCCGGCCGCCACATGCTGCACCCAGCCGGTGACATCGAGCCGGCTGGCGTGACCGCGGATGCGCAGGTCGTGCGCGGGAAGCTGCTCGGGCATCTGGTTGCCGAACGCCAGGGTGCCGGCCAGCGGTCGCTGCTCGCCATCGGCCAGGCGCAGGTAGCCGCGCATCGCCTCGCCCAAACCGAGCCGCAGTTCGCTGCCCTCGACCGGCAGGCTCATCGTCAGGTGCAGCGGCAGGCTGGCGGCTGCCGGCTTGCGCAGCGGCGCCGGCAGGTCCAGCGCGATGCCGTCCAGCGACGAGTCCACGGTGAGGGTCTGCGCCAGCGCGTCGCGGCCCGGCACGTGCGCAATGGCGAAACCGATATCGAACGCGCTGCGCCCTTCGGCCGACTTGCCGATCCAGTCCAGCGACGGGTAATCCTGCACCAGCTCGGCCATGCGGTAGCTGCCGTGCAACTGCGCGGACAGCACCGTGGCCGGGTCGCTGTTGGCCGCCGCGATCGCCAGCCGCAGGGTCGACGGCTGGCCGCGGAAGCCGGCGTCCAGCGGGCCGGCCTGCATGCCGTGCAGGTCGAACTTCAGCGGACCGGTGAGCTTGTCCAGCTTGAGCTTCCATTCCGGCGCGGTGAGGTCGGCGTTCTTCAGCTGGGCCACGCCGTCCAGCCGCGGTTCGCCGCCGCCGTCATGCAGCGGAAGCGCCAGGTGGAAGCCGAACGTGCCGCTGCCGCCCAGTTTCAGCTTGGCCAGGGTGTCGGCCTCGTGGCTGCCGATCGGGCTCTTGCGCACGAACTCCATCAGGCTGGCGCCGCTGCCGCTGCCCTGCACGTTGAGGTCGAGCAGCGCATCGGCGAAATCCGGGATCACGGCGACCGCCCGGTCCGCCTTCACGCCGAGCGAATGCCCGCCGCTGGCCTCGACCAGCATGCCGTTGTTGACGAAGCTGGCCACTGCGCTGACGCCTTCGGCATGCGGCCAGTCCGTGCCGTAGTCGAGGGTGAGGTCGCTGATCGCCGCACGCGCCTCGAAGCGCCCCTCGTTGTGCCGGAACGGCCAGTCGTGCAGGTCGCCGCGCACCAGCACCTGCGCCTCGTCGAGGCGACCTGCCTGCAGGCCGCGGTCGAGCCAGGCGATGGTGCCGGGCGACATCGAATCCAGCGGCCAGAAAAGCTTGGCGGCCGCCACGTCGGCATGATCCAGCTTCGCGTACATGTCCATGAACGGAGCGCCGCCCTGCGCCGGAAACACCAGCTCGCCGCGGGCCTGGCCGGCATAGCCGGCGCCGGTGAAATCCAGCGCGTCGACGCCGATGTGCCAGTCGCCGTCCTGCGGCCAGAACGCCAGCGTGCCGGCCAGCGCCGACATCACGAACGGCTGCCGGAACGTGTGCGGGAAGGCCAGCGTGGTGGCCTGCGGCGGCAGTTCCAGCGACAGCGCCTCGGCGTCGCCACGCAACTCGCCGTGCAGGTTGCTCACCCCCGGCAACTTGCCGACCGGGTCGATGCCCAGATCGTTGAACGCCAGGTCGACCGACTGCAAGCCCTGGGCACGATTCCAGTGCAACGCGAGCCGGCTCAGCTCGCCGCGCGGATGGCCACCGCCCAACCACTGCGCCAGCGTCGGCGACAGCGCCGGCTTCAGCGCCAGCCACGGCAGCAGCGGCGCCAGCTGCAGCTCGCGCGCGGCGACGTCCACGCTGACGTCTTTCGGTACCGGGCTGATGCAGGCTGAGCGCCAGTGCACTGTCGTCGTCGCCGGCCCAGCGCACGTCGTAGCCGTCGGCAATCTGACGCACGCCGGCCAGCCATGCAGGGACGCCACGCTGGCGGTGCCACCGTGGGTGCGGTCACCGCCAGCGTGTCCAGGTCGAAACGGATCAGGCTGCTGGTCAGCCGGCCCTTGCGCCAGTCGAGCCAGGCGCTCAGCCGGCCATGGCCCTGGTCGACTGTATAGCCGTCCATGTCGATGCCGTCGAGCAACGGCTTCAGCTCGGCATCGTCGACACCGACCCATACCTGACCGGCGCGACCGTCCTCGCGGAAACGGCCGGCGGTGCGCACGGCGGCACTCACGCCGTCGCGCCGCAGCACGCCGCCGAAGCGGATCTGGTTGCCCTGATGACTCAGGCGCAGTTGGCTGGACAGCAAGGTGTACTGCTCTGTCCAGGCGTGGCGTCGGTGACCACCACGCGCAGGTCCTCCAGCCACAGATCGGCCGAAATCCGGCCCAGCGACAGCGGTTGCCGGTTGCCGCCACCGGCGACGCCGATACCATTGACGTGCCAGCCGCCGGCATCGCGCAGCAGGTCCAGCTGCAGGCCGCGCACGTGCAGGTTGAGCAGATGCCGCGACGGCAGCAGCCAGCCGCCGAAGTCGAGCTTCAGCTCGGACTCGGGCAGCTGCAGCACGGCACCGCTCTCGCCGGCCGCCGCGCCGATCGTGACGCCGTGCATCACGAACAACGGGCCGGACGGCGGTCCAGCGTCCTTCCATCGAGGCAAAGCTGACCGGTCGCTGCAGCCGCTGGCTGAGCTGCGCGGCCACCCACGCCGGATGCCGCGCCAGCAGCGGCAGCAGCAACTGGGTCAGCGCCGCGAGCACGGCGAGCAGGATCAGCGTCACACCGGCGGTCCAGCCCGATCGCGCGGGCGCAACCGATGCAGCCGTCGCTGCCACAACGCGTTCACGCGCGGCGATCCGGGCGTCGGGTTTACAGCAAGACGACATCAAACTGTTCCTGCGAATAATGCTCTTCGGCCTGAAAGCGTATGCTCTTGGAGATGAACTCTTCCAGTTCGGCCACCGCGCTGGATTCTTCCTCCAGGATCCGGTTCACCACGGCCGGACTGGCCATCACCAGCAGCTTCTGCGCGTTGAACTGGCGCACCGCGCGGGTGATCTCGCGGAAGATCTCGTAGGTCACCGTTTCGGCGGTCTTCAGCACGCCACGGCCGTTGCAGGTCGGGCACGGCTCGCACAGCTGGCGGGCCAGGCTTTCGGTGGTGCGCTTGCGGGTCATCTCGACCAGGCCCAGCGCCGACATCGGGTACACCGTGGTCTTGGCGTGGTCGCGCGCCAGCCCCTTGCCGAGCATGCGCAGCACCTGGCGCTTGTGCTCCTCGTCGCTCATGTCGATGAAGTCGATGATGATGATGCCGCCCAGGTTGCGCAGCCGCAGCTGGCGCGCCGCCGCCTGCGCCGCCTCAAGGTTGGTGCGGTAGACCGTCTCTTCCAGGTTGCGCGTGCCGAGGTAGGCGCCGGTGTTGACGTCGATCGTGGTCATCGCCTCGGTCTGGTCGACGATCAGGTAGCCGCCGGACTTCAGCGGCACTTCCTTTTTCAGTGCGCGCTGCATCTCGTCCTCGACGCCGTACAGGTCGAAGATCGGCCGCTCGCCGTCGTAGTGCTCGATGCGGTCGTCCAGGTGCGGCATGAACTTGTGCACGAACTTGGTCACCTTCTCGAAGGTGTCGCGCGAATCCACCCGCACCTTCTCGATGTCGTCGTTGAGCATGTCGCGCAGGCTGCGCAGCGGCAGCGACAGCTCCTCGTAGACGCGCTCGCCGACCTTGGCCTTGGCGATGTTCTCCTGCACCACCCGCCACACCTTGCCGAGGTAGGCCACGTCGAACGCCAGCGACTCGGCGCTCTGGCCTTCGGCATTGGTGCGCACGATGTAGCCCAGCGGGGTGTCGCCGATCAGCGGGGTCAGCACGTCGCGCAGCCGCTGGCGTTCGGTCTCGTCCTCGATCCGCGCGGAAATGCCCAGCGTGCGCGCGTACGGCAGCAGCACCAGGTAGCGCGAGGGAATCGACAGGTGCGCCGACAGCCGCGCGCCCTTGGTGCTGATCGGGTCCTTGACCACCTGCACCACGATCTCCTGGCCTTCGTGCACCAGTTCGCTGATCGAGGGCACGTGACCATTGCCGTTGCCGTTCGACTCGGCGCCCTCGGCCGGTGGCGGGCGCACGATGTCGGAAGCGTGCAGGAACGCCGCGCGCTCCAGTCCGATCTCCACGAACACCGCCTGCATGCCCGGCATCACCCGCTGCACGCGGCCCTTGTAGATGTTGCCGACATAGCCGCGCCGGGACGACCGCTCGACGTGCACCTCCTGCAGCATGCCGTTCTCGACCACCCCGACCCGCGTCTCGCGCGGGGTCACGTTGATCAGGATTTCTTCGCTCACCGCATACTCCCCCGGACAGATGATCTTTATAGCGGTGCGGCCACGGGCTGTCGATGAACCACGACATGGAATCCGCACTCCGGCGCCGGATGACGCAAAATGGCACCGGCGCGCGGGCGTGCCGCCGCCCGACGAACCACCCTGGAGCCGAATCCATGACGACGCCGACCCTGCTGGCCTGGAGCGGTGGCAAGGACTGCCTGCTGGCCTTGCAGCGGCTGCTGGCCGATCCGCAATGGCAGGTGGCCGGCCTGCTCACCACGGTCAACCGCAACTACCAGCGCGTGGCCATGCACGGCACGCCGCGCGACGTGCTGCAGGCGCAAGCCGCCGCGCTGGGCCTGCCGCTGCTGGAGGTGATGCTGGACTGGCCGGGCAGCAACGAGGCCTACGAGGCGGCCCATGCGCAGGCGCTGGTCGAGGCGCGGATGCGCTGGCCGGGGATCCGCCACTGCGCGTTCGGCGACCTGTTCCTGGAGGACGTGCGCGACTACCGCGTGCGCCAGCTTGGCCGCGAGAACTGGCGCGCGGTGTTCCCGCTGTGGGGCGAGGACACCGCCGCGCTGGCGCGCCGCTTCGTCGGCGAAGGCCACCGCGCGGTGCTGTGCTGCGTGGATACCCAGCAACTCGACGCGGACTTTTGCGGCCGCCACTACGATGCCACCCTGCTGGACGCGCTGCCGGCCGGCGTCGACCCCTGCGGCGAGCGCGGCGAATTCCACACGCTGAGCTACGCCGGGCCGCTGTTCCGCCGGCCGCTCAAGCTGCGCCGTGGCGAATCGGTGCTGCGCGACGGGCGTTTCCAGTTCACCGATTTCCTGCTGGATGGGCATGCCCCGGCGCCCTGAGGCCCACATCCTGCCCGACGTGCTGCGAGCCCGGGCTCACCCTGGTGTTCTGCGGCACCGCCGCCGGCAAGCGCTCGGCCGCCGAGCAGGCGTATTACGCCCACCCCGGCAACCTGTTCTGGCGCGCGCTGTTCGAAGCCGGCCTGACCCCGCGCCTGCTGGCGCCGGCGGAATTCCCGCTGCTGCCCCGTTACGGCATCGGCCTCACCGACCTGGCCAAACGCCACTCCGGCAACGACGACGAACTGCCGCGCGATGCGTTCGACGCGCCGGCATTGATCGCCAAGATCGCACGGCACCAGCCGCACCTGCTCGCCTTCACCAGCAAGAACGCGGCGCGCGCAGCACTGGGCCACGCCATTGCCGGCTACGGCCTGCAAGGCGAAACCATCGGTGCCACGCAGTTGTTCGTGCTGCCATCGCCGTCCGGCCAGGCGCGCGGGCACTGGGAGCTGGCGCCATGGCTGGCACTGGGCGAGTTGTACCGCGCCGCCCATGCCACCCTTTAGGACGGGCACGGCCGCCGCGCATGGCGGTGGATCGGAAACCGGCGGAAGGGTCCGCCCCTACGCCGGCAGCCGTGGTCGCAACAACGTCGCCGCGTGCGATGCCGACCTCATTCGGTCGGCGTGTGCCGGTACGTGCTGACCTCCTCGGCGCGCACGATCGAGGCCTGGTTCGTCCAGGCGCGGCGGATGTAGGTGACCACCGCCGCCACCTCGCCGTCGTTCAACTGCTGCGCGAACGGCGGCATCGAGTACGGCCGCTGGTTGGCCGCGGTGACCGGCGCGAAGCCGCCAAGCAGGACCATCCGGGTCGCGTTGATGCCGGTCGGTTCGGTCACCGAGGAATTGCCGTCCAGCGGCGGGTAGACGCCGGCGACACCCTCGCCGCGCTTGCCGTGGCACGCCGCGCAATGCTGCGCGTAGACCTTCTCGCCTTGCTCGGTCAGCGCCTTGGCATCGAACGGCACGCTCGGCGTCGCCGGCTGCGCCCGCGGCGGCAGCGACTGCAGGTAGTTGGCGATAGCGTGCAGGTCGGCGTCGCTCATGTGCTGGGTGCTGCTCCGACACCACGTCGGCCATCGGACCGAAGGCCGCGCCCTTGGCGGACTGGCCGGTCTTCAGCAGGTCGACAATGTCCTGCGCGCTCCAGCCTTCGAGGCCGCCGTTCTTCTGCGTGCTCAGGTCGGGCGCGTACCAGTTCTGCATCGGGATCTGGCCGCCGGTGAGGTGCACGTCCCGTGGCGTGCCGCCGAGCGTGTCGCGCGCCGCATGGCATTCGTTGCAGTGGCCCAGACCCTTGCACCAGGTAGGCGCCGCGGTTCCACTCGGCCGACTGCGCCGGATCGGGCTTGAACTCGCCTTCGCGGAAGTACAGCGCACGCCAGGCCTTCAGGCTGTTGCGCACGCTGTATGGAAACGCCAGCGCCGGCGCGACGGCCGGCTGGTGCACCGGCGCCAACGATTGCAGGTAGGCGAAGATCGCCAGCGCATCGTCATGGTGCACCTTGGTATACGAGGTGTACGAGAACGCCGGATACAGCAACTCGCCGTGGCGGCCCTTGCCGGCATGCAGCGCCTGCCAGAAGTCCTCGAAGCTCCAGTCGCCCAGGCCGGTCTCGCGATCGGGCGTGATGTTGGGCACCGGGATATTGCCGAACGGCGTGGCCAGCGAGCGGCCGCCGGCGTAGCGTGCACCGCCTTGCGCGGTATGGCAGCCGGCGCAGTCGCCCACCGTGGTCAGGTACTCGCCCTTCGCGATCAGCGCCGGATCGCGCAAGGTGGCCGCCGCGACCTTGCTCGCAGCCGGCGGAGTCGGCCGGCTGCGGCCGCCGAACAGCACCCAGCCCAGCGCCAGCACCACCAGCAGCGCGATCAGCAGCAACAGCCAGCGCAGCCATTTCATGACGGGTCTCCCGTCGCGCCCAGCACGCCGCAGGCCAGCGGCGGCGTCACCGAGCCGGCCGGCTGCGCGTGCGTGTCGGCCGGCAGCTCGCGGCTGGCCAGCGCGGCCGCCACGGCGGTGATGTCCGATTCGCTGAGCCGGTTCGCCACCTCGGCCATGCAGTCGGGCGCCACGGTGGCGCGGGTATGCGTGCGCCAGGAGCCCAGTTGCGCGCTGATGTAGTCGTACGGCAGGCCGACCAGCCCCGGCGTGGACGGCTCCACGCCGGTCAGCTGGCTGCCGTGGCAGCTGGCGCAGGCGGGAATCTTGCGCGCCGGATCGCCCTTGCCGATCAACTCCTCGCCGCGCTGCAGCGTCGCGGCGGACACCGACGGCAGCGGCGAACGGCCGTATGGCACCTGCTGCGCCGCGAAGTACTCGGCGATCTCCCGCATGTACGCGGGCGGCAGCTGGCGCACGGTGTATTCCATCGGCGCGTACTTGCGCAGGCCGTTCTGGAAATCCTGCATCTGACGCGCGAGGTAGGCCGCGGGCTTGCCGGCGAGGCGCGGGAAATAACCGCTGCCGGGGCTGCCTTCGCCATGCACGCCATGGCAGGTGGTGCAGGCGGCGATGCGCTGCTGCAAGGTGTCGGGAATCGGAGGGTTGTCGGCGGCGCGACTGGCGGCGCCGTACAACACGGCAACCGCGAACAGGGTGGCAACGCCGAACGGCTTGGCATGACGCGGACTGGCGTTCGTATTCATCGGGCGATTGTACGCTGGCAACCGCAGCACCCATTCCGAACAAGCTCTAAGCTTGGGCCACGCGACAACATGCCGCATTCATCGAAACCGGGGGTTACCGTGAATCGTCCAGCCGTCCATCTCGCCGCACTCGTCACCGCCTTGCTGGCCGGCCCCGCGCTGGCGGCCGAGGCCACGCCACCTAGTGTCGCCTACGCGTCCATCGACCAGTTGCAGCAGCGCATGGAGGCCGGCACGCTGGACAGCCGCCAGCTGACGCAGGCAGTTGCTCGAGCGCATCCAGCGGATCGATCGCTCCGGCCCCACTCTGCGCGCGGTGATCGAGACGAATCCCGACGCGCTGCAACTGGCCGGCACGCTCGACGAGGCACGCGACGGCGTCAAGGCACGCGGTCCGCTGTACGGCATCCCGGTGCTGCTCAAGGACAACATCGACACCGGCGACCGCATGCTCACCACGGCCGGCTCGCTGGCGCTGGCCGACGCGCCGGCGCCGCGCGACGCCGGCCTGGTCGAGCGGCTGCGCAAGGCCGGCGCGCTGATTCTGGGCAAGACCAATCTCAGCGAATGGGCCAACTTCCGCTCCGACCACGCCAGCAGCGGCTGGAGCGGGCGCGGCGGACAGACGCGCAATCCCTACGCGCTCGACCGCAATCCCTGCGGCTCCAGCGCCGGCTCCGGGCGCCGCGGTGGCGGCGGGACTGGCCCCGGTGGCGATCGGCAGCGAGACCGACGGCTCGATCATCTGCCCCGCCGCGATGAACGGCATCGTCGGCATCAAGCCCACCCTGGGCCTGGTCAGCCGCAGCGGCATCGTGCCGATCAGCCACAGCCAGGACACCGCCGGCCCGATGGCGCGCACCGTGGCCGACGCCGCCGCCCTGCTCACGGTGATCGCCGGCAGCGACCCGCGCGACCCGGCCACCGCCGAGGCCGACCATCACGCCACCGACTACACGGCGCTTCCTCGACCCGAACGGGCTGAAGGGCAAGCGCATCGGCGTGGTGCGCCAGCTCGCCGGCGCCGAGCCGAATGCCGATCGCGTGCTGGAGCAGGCGATTGCGCTGATGAAGGCGCAGGGCGCGATCATCGTCGACCCGGTCACGCTGCCGCACCTGGCCGAACTCGGCGAGCCGGAGATCGAGCGTGCTGCTGTACGACTTCAAGCACGACATCAACGCCTACCTGGCCGGCCGCAGCGGCCTCAAGGTGAAGACGCTGGCCGACCTGATCGCATTCAACCAGGCGCATGCCAGCGAAGAGATGGCCTGGTTCGGCCAGGAATTGTTCGAACAGGCCGAAAAGAAGGGGCCGCTCAGCGACAAGGCGTATATCGAGGCTTTGGCCAAGGCGAAACTACTGTCCGGCCCGCAAGGCATCGATGCCGCGCTGCAGGCCCACCATCTGGACGCGCTGCTGGCGCCGTCCTGGGGGCCGGCGTTCATGACCGACCCGGTGCTCGGCGACCACATCGTCAGCGGCGATCCGACCGTGGGCGGCGCCTCGCAGCCTGCAGCCGTGGCCGGCTATCCGTCGATCGCCGTGCCGGCCGGCTTCGCCCACGGCCTGCCGGTCGGCATCGTGCTGTTCGGTGCGAAGTGGAGCGAGCCCACGCTGATCTCGATCGCCTACGGTTTCGAGCAGCATGCCGGCGCGTGGCAGCCCCCGCAGTTCCTCGACACGGTCGGCGGCAAGCCGGTGACAACCACCCGCTGAGCACGCCAATGGGAAAAGGCGGCCGGGTGGCCGCCTTTTCCGAACACTCGGTTCGACGCGTCAGCCTTGTCCGCCGACCGACTTGCGCACGATCAGCATGGCCAGCTCCAGCGACTGCTCGTAGTTCAGGCGCGGGTCGACCATCGACTTGTAGGCGCGGTCGAGATCGCTCTCGGACAGGTCACGGGCGCCACCCATGCACTCGGTGACGTCCTCGCCGGTCAGCTCCAGGTGCACGCCGCCAAGCCGGGTGCCGGCCGCGGCGTGGATGTCGAACGCCTGCTCCAGCTCGCCGCGGATATTGTCGAAGCGGCGGGTCTTGTAACCGTTCGAGGTGCTCTCGGTATTGCCGTGCATCGGATCGGCCACCCACAGCACGCGCCGGCCCTCGCGCTGCACCGCCTCCAGCAGCGGCGGCAGCGCGTCGGCGATCTTCGCGTTGCCCATGCGATGGATCAGGGTCAGCCGGCCCGGCTCGTCGTGCGGATTCAATGCGTCGATCAGCGGCAGCAGCTGCGCCGGAGTCACCGAGGGCCCGACCTTCACCGCGACCGGATTGCGGATACCGCGGAAATACTCCACGTGCGCGCCGTCCAGCGCGGCCGTGCGCATGCCGATCCACGGGAAATGGGTGGACAGGTTGAAGAAGCCGGGATGGCGCGGCACCTGCCGGGTCAGTGCCTGCTCGTAGTGCAGCAGCAAGGCCTCGTGCGAGGTGAAGAAATCCACCTTGGTGAAGCCGGCGATCGGCCCGGCCAGCGTTTCCATGAAGCGCAGCGAGTCGCCGATGCCGGCGACCATCTGGCGGTACTCGGCAGCCAGCGGCGAATGCTCGACCCAGGCGAGGTCCCAGTACTCCGGGTGATGCAGGTCGGCGAAGCCGCCGTCGATCAGCGCGCGCACGAAGTTCATCGTCAGCGCGGAATGCGCATGCGCCTGGATCATCCGCTGCGGATCGGGCCGGCGCGCGGCGGCGGTGAACTCGGGGCCGTTGACCAGGTCGCCGCGGAAGCTCGGCAGGCTCACGCCGTCGCGGGTTTCGCTGTCGGTCGACCGCGGCTTCGCGTACTGCCCGGCGAAACGGCCCACCCGCAGCACCGGCTTCTTCAGCCCGTGTACCAGCACCAGGCTCATTTGCAGCAACACCTTCAGCCGGTTCGAGATCACCGGGCTTGTGCAGTCGGCGAAGCTCTCCGCGCAATCGCCGCCCTGCAACAGGAAGCGCCCGCCTTCCTGCGCCTCGGCCAGCGCCTGCTTCAGCGCAAGCACCTCCCATGACGTCACCAGCGGCGGCAACCGGGCCAGATGGGCACCGGCCCGGGCCAGCTCGGCGGGATCGTCGTATTGCGGCTGCTGCAGCGCCACACGCCGCTGCCAGGACTCGGGGGCCCAGCCATCGGGAATGAACACATCCGGCAAACCAGGATTCATCGGGTGACCTTGGCGATGCATCACTTCGATGCGGCCCGGCGGCACGCCGCCACCACCGCCAGTGCGCCCAGCGCGACGAACCACAGCAGGGTCCACGCCGGCATCGGCAGGCCCAGGATCGGCTCGACCTTGGCGCACTCGCCGGAGCCGGTGAACACCAGCTTCAACATCTTCGACATCGGGAACGCGTCCAGCATGTAGCCCAAACCGGGACCGCAGGACGGCACCTGGTCAGCCGGCAGGCTCTGCAGCCACAGGTGGCGGCCGGCGGTGACGATACCGCCCACGGCACCTGCCAGCACCAGTCCCGCATAGGCCCAGCGGCCGTTGCCGCGCGGCGCGTGCAGGCCGCCCAACAGGAAAAACAGCGCCATGAACAGGAACGCGATGCGCTGGAAGATGCACAGCGGGCATGGCGTCATGCCCAGCCCGTACTCGGCGTACAGCGCAAAGCCCAGCAGGCCCGCGCAGATCAGGAAGCCGACGAGATAACTGACACGGTACGACCAGCAAAATGGGTTCATGGCGGGTTGTTGCGTTGCGGAACAATGACCTTACCTGTTCGCCGGGACGCTGTCAGCAGGCATGTGGCGTCCCGCAAGAAATACCCGGCACGTCGACGTCCACATGCACAAAAACCCGGCAGGTCGCCCGGCCGGGTTTCGTGTTTGGACGTCTGGATGCCTTGGCTGACCGATGACGGCCGACCGGCTTACTCGGCGTCGACAGCCTCGACCTGCGGGCGACCGACCAGCTCGACATACGCCATCGGCGCGTTGTCGCCCGGGCGGAAGCCGCACTTCAGGATGCGCAGGTAGCCGCCGGGACGTTCCTTGTAGCGCGGCCCCAGCTCGACGAACAGCTTGCCCACCGCTTCCTTGTCGCGCAGGCGCGAGAAGGCGAGGCGGCGATTGGCCACGCCGTCGGTCTTGGCCAGCGTGATCAGCGGCTCGGCGACGCGGCGAAGTTCCTTCGCCTTGGGCAGGGTGGTGCGGATCAGCTCATGCTTGATCAGCGACGAGGCCATGTTGCTTGAACATGGCTTCGCGGTGGCTGCTGGTGCGGTTGAGCTTGCGACCGGATTTTTGGTGGCGCATGGCGAAATTCTCTATGTCTGTTGTTATGAAAAGCCGGCACTTGTGTCCGGCTTCCCGCGGTTACCCGCTTATATGGCCTTGTTGAATCCGAGGCTCTGTCTTGAAAACCTCACCGGAGCGATGCTCTCGCGAGGAGTGTGTCCTATGGATGGCCGCTTTTCTGTCCGGCCAGGGCGCTATACGCGACCTGGCCGGTGTCCCGCTAACGCGGCGATCAGGGATCGATCGCACAAACAAACCATCAGCCAAGCTGCATGCCGTGGGACAGGCCCGGCGGCGGCCAGTTCTCGAGCTTCATGCCGAGTGCGAGACCACGCCCGCCCAGCACGTCCTTGATTTCGGTCAGCGACTTCTTGCCCAGGTTCGGCGTCTTCAGCAACTCGACCTCGGTCTTCTGCACCAGGTCGCCGATGTAGTAGATGCTCTCGGCCTTCAGGCAGTTCGCCGAACGCACGGTCAGCTCCAGATCGTCGATCGGGCGCAGCAGCAGCGGATCGAAACCGCTCTTCTCCGCCTTGTCGGTAGCGCTCTCGCGACGCGAGAAATCGCCGAACACCGACAGCTGGTCGTTGATGATCTCGGCGGCCTTGCGTACCGCGTCTTCCGCACCGATCGTACCGTTGGTTTCGATGTCCAGCACCAGCTTGTCGAGGTTGGTGCGCTGCTCGACACGAGCCGCATCCACTTCGTAGGCCACGCGCAGCACCGGCGCGAACGACGCGTCCAGCTGCAGGCGGCCGATCGGACGCGCTTCGTCATCCGGATGCTGGCGCGCGCTGGCCGGCTGGTAGCCAACACCGCGACGCACCTTCAGGCGCATGTTGAGCGCGATGTCCTTGGTCAGGTGGCAGATCACGTGCTCGGGGTTGATGATCTCCACCGAGTGGTCGACGACGATGTCGCCGGCCGTGACCACGCCCTTGCCCTTCTTGGACAGGGTCAGGGTGACCTCATCGCCGGTATGCTGACGGATCGCCACGTCCTTGAGGTTGAGCAGGACTTCAATGACGTCCTCCTGCAAGCCTTCCAGGGTGGTGTATTCGTGCAGCACGCCATCGATTTCGACCTCGACGATGGCACTGCCAGGAATCGAGGAGAGCAGCACGCGACGCAGCGCGTTGCCCAGGGTGTGGCCGAAGCCACGCTCGAGCGGCTCGACCACCACCTTGGCGCGGTTGGCTCCGAGCTGTTCGACGCTGAGGCCACGCGGCCGCAGCACGCTAGTTGACGAAACTGCCATGCAGAGCTCCGGTAATTACTTCGAGTAAAGCTCGATGATCAATGCTTCATTGATGTCGGACGGCAGATCACCGCGATCCGGCACCGACTTGAACGTACCTTCGAATTTCTTGGCGTCGACCTCGACCCAGACCGGACGCAGGTCCATGGTGTCGAACACGGTCGCCGCTTCCTGCACGCGCAGCTGGCTGCGGGCGCGCTCGGTCAGCGCGATCGCGTCGCCCGGGCGGACCTGGTACGAAGGAATGTTCACCTTCTTGCCGTTCACCAGGATTGCCTTGTGGGCAACCAGCTGGCGGGCCTGGGCGCGGGTCACCGCGAAACCCATGCGGTAGACGACGTTGTCCAGACGGCTCTCGAGCAGGCGCAGCAGGTTCTCGCCGGTGTTGCCCTTGAGGGTGGTCGCCTTGGTGTAGTAGTTGCTGAACTGGCGCTCGAGCACACCGTAGATGCGCTTGACCTTCTGCTTCTCACGCAACTGCACGGCGTAGTCGGACATGCGCATGCGCTTGTTCGCACCATGCTGGCCGGGCTTGTTTTCCAGCTTGCACTTGGAATCCAGCGCGCGCGCCGGGCTCTTCAGGCTGAGATCTGCACCCTCACGACGGGCGAGTTTGCAGGTAGCTCCACGATAACGGGCCATGGGTATGCTCCTTAGACTCGACGCTTCTTGGGGGGACGGCAGCCGTTATGCGGAATCGGCGTGACGTCGATGATGTTGAGCACCTTGTAGCCCAACGCATTCAGGGAACGCACTGCCGACTCGCGGCCCGGGCCAGGGCCCTTGATGCGCACTTCCACCGTCTTCACGCCGTAGTCGCCTGCAGCACGGCCAGCCTTTTCGGCGGCGACCTGGGCGGCGAACGGGGTCGACTTGCGCGAGCCACGGAAACCGGCGCCGCCGGCAGTAGCCCACGACAGGGCATTGCCCTGGCGATCGGTGATGGTGACGATGGTGTTGTTGAAGGAGGCCTGCACGTGAGCCACGGCATCCGTGACAACGCGCTTGATCTTCTTCTTGGTCTTGACCGGCTTAGCCATATTCGGAATCCAAATCTCTTATTGAGCGATCACTTCTTGATCGCACGGCGCGGACCCTTGCGGGTACGTGCGTTGGTACGCGTGCGCTGGCCGCGCACCGGCAGACCGCGACGATGGCGCAGACCGCGGTAGCAACCCAGGTCCATCAGACGCTTGATGGCCATGCCCACCTCACGGCGCAGGTCGCCTTCGACGGTGTACTTGGCGATCTCATGGCGGATCTTCTCCACCTCGCCTTCACTGAGGGACTTGATCTGGGTGGTCGGAACCACGCCAGCATCCACGCAGACCTTCTTGGCCCGGCTGCGGCCGATACCGTAAATGCTCTGCAGACCAACCCAGACATGTTTCTGGATCGGCAAATTGACACCCGCGATGCGCGCCATGATGTACTTTCTCCGATGCGTTTCGTGCGCGGTAAACGCGCAATTTTAACCTGAATTACCCTAACTGGAAAGCCCTGCGACACCACGGTGCCGCCACTCCCCGACTTTGACCGACCATCCGCAGCCTCAACTGCGGCGGAGGTTGGCCTTCTTGAGCAGACTTTCGTACTGGTGACTGACCAGGTGTGCCTGCACCTGAGACGTGAAATCCATCACCACCACCACCACGATCAGCAGCGACGTGCCACCGAAATAGAACGGCACATGCCAGGCGCTCTGCATGAACGACGGCACCAGACACACCGCCACCAGATACAACGCACCGACACCGGTCAGACGAGTCATCACCGCATCGATGTAACCGGCCGTAGCCTTGCCCGGACGGATACCTGGGATCAGCGCACCCGACCGTTTCAGGTTGTCGGCGGTCTCGTCGGCGTTGAACACGATTGCCGTGTAGAAGAACGCAAAGCCGATCACCAGCACCGAAAACACGATCTCATACAGCGGGTTGCCCGGACTCAGCGCCTGGGTCAGGTCCTGCACCCAGCGCGCCTGCTGCCCGGTGCTGAACCAGCTTACCGCGGTCGCCGGGAACATCAGCAGACTCGAGGCGAAGATCGGCGGAATCACACCCGCCATGTTGATCTTCAGCGGTAGATTCGAGCTCTGGTTCATGTAGGCCTTCTGCCCACCTGAACGCCGCGCGTAGTTCACCGTGATGCGTCGCTGGGCACGCTCCATGAACACCACGAAGGCAGTCACCGCCAACGCCAGGCCGAACACCATCAGCAGCTTGATCAGCGACAGCTCGCCGTTGCTGGCCATGCCCAGCGTATGCACCACCGCACCCGGCAGACCGGCGACGATACCGGCGAAGATCAGCAGCGAGATGCCGTTGCCGACACCGCGCTCGGTCATCTGTTCGCCCAGCCACATCAGGAACATGGTGCCGGCGGTAAGCCCGACCACGGACGAGAAGATGAAGCCGAAACCCGGTGTATAGACTACCGGCGCGCCACCCGCTGCGACCTGTCCCTGCAATGCCACCGCGATACCGAACGACTGGAACGCCGCCAAGCCTACCGTGGCATAGCGCGTATACATCGTCATCTTGCGTTTGCCCGCCTCGCCTTCCTTGCGCAGGCTCTGCAGACTCGGCACCACCGCGCCCATCATCTGGAACACAATCGACGCCGAGATGTACGGGATCACGCCGAGCGCGAATACCGAGAAGCGCTCCAACGCACCACCCGAGAACATGTTGAACATGTCCATCAGGCCGTTGCCGTTGACCAGGTTGGTCATCGCCTCCGGATTGACACCCGGGACCGGAATGAACGAACCGAGCCGGAACACTATCAGCGCACCGATCACGAAGAAAATGCGCTGACGGAGCTCCGTCAGTTTGCCGAGCTTGCCGAGTGCGTTGCCCTTGGCTGCTGCCACCTGATTACTCCACGCTGCCGCCGGCAGCCTCGATGGCTGCCTTGGCGCCGGCGGTAGCCAGCAGACCGGACAACTTCACCGCGCGACCGATTTCACCCTTGAGGACGACCTTGACCTTCTTCGCGCGGCTGTTGATCAGGCCAGCCTGATGCAGCGCGACGACGTCGATCACGTCACCCTTCATATTGGCCAGCTGATACAGGAACACTTCCTGGCTCTCGGCCTGCTTCTTCGAGCGGAAGCCGACCTTCGGCAACCGGCGCTGCAGCGGCATCTGGCCGCCCTCGAAGCCGTACTTGTGGGTGCCGCCCGCGCGGGCGTGCTGGCCCTTGTGGCCGCGACCGGCGGTCTTGCCCAGGCCCGAACCGATGCCGCGGCCGACGCGCAGGCGCGTCTTGTGGGAACCGGCAGCCGGCTTGATGTCATTCAGACGCATGATGATTACTCCTCGACCCGAACCAGGTAGTAGACCGTGTTGATCAGGCCACGGACCTGCGGGCTGTCCTTCAGTTCACGGACATCGTTGGTCTTGTTCAGACCCAGCGCCTTCACGCTGAGGCGATGGCGGGCCTGCACGCCACGCAGGCCCTTGACCAGGCGCACGCGCACGGTGGCGGCGGTTTCGTTCTTCTTAGCCATTGCCCAGCACCTCTTCCAGGGTCTTGCCACGCTTGGCGGCGATCTTCTTGGGCGAGGCAACTGCCTGCAGGCCCTTGATGGTGGCGCGCACCAGGTTGATCGGGTTGCGCGAACCAACAGCCTTGGCCAGAACGTTCTTCACGCCGACCACTTCCAGCACGGCACGCATGGCGCCGCCGGCGATCACGCCGGTACCCTCGGAAGCCGGCTGCATGTAGACGCGGGCCGCACCATGGTTCGCCTTCACGGCGTACCAAAGCGTGCCGTTGTTCAGCTCGATGTTCACCATCTGGCGGCGGGCACGCTCCATGGCCTTGGAAATGGCAACCGGCACTTCGCGCGCCTTGCCATAGCCGAAGCCAACCTTGCCCTCGCCGTCACCAACCACGGTCAGTGCGGTGAAGCTCATCTGGCGGCCACCTTTGACGGTCTTGGCCACACGGTTGACGGCAATCAACTTTTCCAGCAGGCCGTCGGAATTTTCGCGATCGGTAGAAGACATGTTCTTTTCCATGTGCCCGGCGGACCGGGACTTTGCTTGCGGCTGAGCCGCTTGGAGTTGTAGGTGTCGCTGTGGAAATCAGGGCTGCCCTGACCCGGGGGCTTAAAACTTCAGGCCAGCTTCGCGCGCCGCATCGGCCAACGCCTTGATGCGACCGTGATAGCGGAAACCGGAACGGTCGAAAGCGACCGACTCGATGCCCGCCGCCATTGCGCGCTCGGCCACAGCCTTGCCCACCGCGGCAGCGGCGGTCAGGTTCTTGGTGCCCTTGAGGCCTTCGGCTACCGATGTCTGCACGGTGGAGGCGGCTGCAACCACATTCTTGCCGGAGGCGTCGAACACCTGCGCATAGATGTGCTGGCCAGTGCGATGCACCGACAGGCGGGCCACCGCCAACTTGCGGATGTGGGCGCGCGTGGACTTGGCACGGCGCAGGCGGTTTTCGTTCTTGTTCATCGTCATATCTCCAGAAAGCGGATTGGCTTGGGATAACTGTCACCTGCTTTTGGTGAAAAGTCCGGCCATGGATGGCCGGTCTTTCGCGCAGGGACAGCGCACTTAAGCCTTCTTGGCTTCCTTCAGCGTGATCTTCTCGCCGGCATAGCGCACGCCCTTGCCCTTGTAGGGCTCCGGCGGACGGAACCCGCGAATCTTGGCCGCTACCTGGCCCACCGCCTGCTTGTCCGCGCCCTTGATCAGGACTTCGGTCTGCGTCGGGGTTTCGATGCTGATGCCTTCCGGCGCGTCGAACACCACGGGATGGGAAAAGCCCAGGCTCAGGTTCAGCGACTTGCCCTGCATGGAGACGCGATAGCCGACGCCGACCAGCTCGAGCTTGCGCTCGTAGCCGGTGGAGACACCGGTAACCATGTTGGACAGCAGCGCACGCGCGGTACCGCCGAACTTGTCGTCGGCACCCTCGTCGAGGCTGATGTTCGCAACGCCGTTGTCCACGGCGACGCTGACGCCCGGCAAGTGATGCACGGACAGTGCACCCTTCGGACCCTTGACCGAAATGCCGTCGCTACCGACAGTCATCTCGACACCCTTGGGCAGGGAAATTGGTTGTTTGGCAACACGTGACATCGAAAGACTCCTTATGCCACTTGGCCGATGACTTCGCCGCCCAAGCCCTTGGCACGGGCCTGCGCATCGGTCAACAGACCAGCGGAAGTCGAGATGATCGAGATACCCAGGCCGCCAAGGACCTTCGGCAGCTCGTCCTTGCCGCGATACACACGCAGGCCGGAACGGCTGACACGGGAAATGCGCTCGATGGCCGGCTGGCCCTCGAAATACTTGAGCTTGATCTCGAGCACCGGCTTGCCTTCCTCGGCGGAAGTCTTGGCGTCGAGGATGTAGCCCTCGTTCTTGAGAAGGTTGGCGATCGCCAACTTCAGTTTCGACGACGGCATACGCACGGTCGGCTTGCCCATGGCCTGGGCATTGCGGACGCGCGTGAACAGATCGGCGATGGGATCAGTCATGCTCATGAAAACATCCTTCAGAGTGCACCGATATCCGATAAAACCGGAAATCAATCAGATTGTGAGCCGGCATGGACGTCGGCCTGCGTTGCGCAGACCGCTGACTATAGCAGCAATTTCAGGTTTTAGCGAATCTCGATGCGGTAGTCGCATCAGCGGCTGCTTGTTGGCAGCCTGGTGAATCGTTCGCGACGCTCGTGCGCCACGAACGAATCCTGCTTTTGTCTTACCAGCTGGCCTTGCGCAGACCCGGCACGTCGCCGCGCATGGTCGCTTCGCGCAGCTTGTTACGACCCAGGCCGAACTTCGCGTAGACCGCACGCGGGCGACCGGTCAACGCGCAACGGGTGCGCTGGCGCACCGGGCTGGCGTCACGCGGCAGCTTCTGCAGCTTGGACTGCGCCTCCATCTTCTCCTCGTAGGAGGCGCTGGGGCTCAGCACGATCGCCTTCAGCTCAGCGCGCTTGGCAGCGAACTTCTGGACGAGTTTGGTCCGCTTGATATCGCGGTTCACCATTGATGTCTTGGCCATGGATAACGCCTATCAGTTGCGGAACGGGAAGCTGAACGCTGCCAGCAGGGCTTTCGCCTCTTCGTCGGTCTTGGCGGTAGTGGTGATGGAGATATCCATGCCACGCAGCGCATCGACCTGGTCGAAGTCGATCTCAGGGAAGATGATCTGTTCCTTGATACCGAAGTTGTAGTTGCCACGGCCATCGAAGGCCCTGCCCGAGACACCGCGGAAGTCGCGCACGCGCGGCAGCGAGATGTTGATCAGGCGATCGAGGAACTCGAACATCTGCGCGCGACGCAGGGTGACTTTGCAGCCGATCGGCCAGCCGTCGCGGATCTTGAACGAGGCAACGGAGACGCGCGCCTTGGTCGTGATCGGCTTCTGGCCGGAGATCTTGGCCATGTCGGCCACGGCGTTCTCGAGCACTTTCTTGTTGCCCGCGGCTTCGCCCACGCCCATATTCAGCGTGATCTTGGTGATGCGGGGTACCTGCATCACGTTCTGGTAGCCGAACTGCTCGGTGAGCTTGGCGACTACCTGCTCTTTGTAGAAATTTTCAAGGCGGGTCATGATCGTGTTCCTTACGCGTCCACGACCTCGCCAGTCGAACGGAACACGCGGACCTTGCGCCCATCTTCGAGCGTTTTGGTGCCGACGCGTTCACCCTTGTTCGTGGCGGGGTTGAACAGCTGCACATTGGAGAGATGGATCGAAGCTTCACGCTCGACGATGCCGCCAGCCTGGTTGGCCTGCGGATTCGGCTTGGTGTGGCGCTTGACCAGGTTCACGTTGGAGACGAACACACGCTCGCCTGCAACACGCAGCACGTCGCCGCGCTGACCCTTGTTCTTGCCGGTGATCACTAGGACCTGATCACCTTTGCGGATACGGTTCATTGTCTTGACTCCGCTTCAGAGCACTTCGGGCGCGAGCGAGACGATCTTCATGAACTTCTCGCTGCGCAGCTCGCGGGTAACCGGCCCGAAAATACGGGTGCCGATCGGCTCGAGCTTGTTGTTGAGGAGGACCGCTGCGTTGCCGTCGAAACGGATCAGCGAACCATCGGGTCGGCGCACACCCTTGGCGGTGCGAACCACCACGGCATTGTACACCTCGCCCTTCTTGACCTTCCCGCGCGGGATCGCATCCTTCACGGTGACCTTGATCACGTCACCGATCGCGGCGTAGCGGCGCTTGGAGCCGCCGAGCACCTTGATGCACATCAGTTCCTTCGCGCCGCTGTTGTCCGCTGCGGAAAGCGTGCTTTGCATCTGGATCATGTCTGCACCCTCCCTTAGACGTTGGCGCGCGTGATGATTTCAACCACGCGGTGATGTTTGGTCTTGGACAACGGACGGCACTCGGCGATACGCACGAGGTCACCCTCGTTCGCACCGAGATCGTCCTGTGCATGCAGCTTGGTCGACCGGCGGATGATCTTGCCGAGCAGCCAGTGCTGCTCCTGGCGCTCGACCAGGACGGTGACCGTCTTGTCCATCTTGTTGCTGGTGACGCGACCCTCAAGGGTGCGCGCCTGCTTCTTGTTGTCGCTCATGTCGGCCGTCCCTTACTTCTTGCCGCCGAGCACGAACTTCGTGCGGGCGATGTCACGCCGAACGCGGCGGAGCTGGTGCGGCTGAGTGAGCTGGCCGGAACCTTTCTGCATGCGCAGATTGAACTGCTCCTTGCGCAGGTCCAGCAGATGCTGCTTCAACTCTTCGGCCGACTGGTTATTGATATCTTTGCTGGCCATCACATCACCGCCCGGGTCACAAACTGGGTCTGCACCGACAGCTTGGCGGCGGCCAGGCGGAACGCCTCGCGTGCCGTTGCTTCGTCGATACCCTCGATTTCATAAAGCATGCGACCGGGCTGGATCGGCGCGACCCAGAACTCGACGCTGCCCTTGCCCGCGCCCATGCGGACTTCGATCGGCTTCTTGGTGATCGGCTTGTCCGGGAACACGCGGATCCACAGCTTGCCGCCACGCTTGACGAAGCGGGTGATGCAACGGCGGGCGGCCTCGATCTGGCGCGCGGTGAGCGCACCATGAGTGGTCGCCTTCAGGCCGTACTCGCCGAAACTGACGAGGTTGGAGCACTGCGCCAGACCGTCGTTACGGCCCTTGAACTGTTTGCGGTACTTGGTTCGCTTGGGTTGCAACATGGCAACTCTCCTTACTTCGCAGACCGCTCGCGGCGGCCGTCACCGGCCTCGCGACGCGAATCGTTACGACGACCTTCGCCACCTTCGCGGCGCGGCTGCGAGGACGACTCGTCCTTCGACTCCTGGCCGATCTGGGTCAGGTCGAAGATCTCGCCCTTGTAGACCCACACCTTGATGCCGATGATGCCGTAGGTGGTGCTCGCCTCGGCGAAGCCGTAGTCGATGTCGGCGCGCAGCGTATGCAGCGGCACGCGACCTTCGCGGCTCCACTCGGAACGCGCGATCTCGGCACCGTTCAGACGACCGGACACGTTGATCTTGATGCCGAGCGCACCCAGGCGCATCGCGTTGCCGACCGAGCGCTTCATCGCGCGGCGGAACATGATGCGGCGCTCCAGCTGCTGCGCGATCGACTCGGCCACCAGCTGCGCATCCAGCTCGGGCTTGCGCACCTCGCTGACGTTGATGTGCGTCGGGACGCCCATCATGTCGCTGACTTCCTTGCGCAGCTTCTCGATATCCTCACCCTTTTTGCCGATCACCACGCCCGGGCGGGCGGTGTGGATCGTCACGCGCGCGGTCTTAGCCGGGCGCTCGATCTGGATCTTCGAGATGCCGGCAGCGGCCAGCTTCTTCTTCAGCATGTCGCGGACTTTGATGTCGGCCACGAGATACTTGGCGTAATCGCCCTTGTTGGCGTACCACTTCGAGTTCCAGTCCTTGGCAATGCCGAGGCGGATACCGGTGGGATGAACTTTATGACCCATCGTCTATGTCCCCGGTCAGTTACCAACAACCACAGTGATGTGGCTGGTGCGCTTGAGAATGCGCGAACCGCGGCCTTTGGCGCGGGCATACATGCGCTTCATCGCCGGACCTTCGTCGACGAAGATGCTGGCCACTTTCAGCTCGTCGACGTCGGCGCCGAGATTGTTCTCGGCGTTGGCGACGGCCGACAGCAGAACCTTGCGGACAAGGTGTGCGGCTTTCTTGTTGGTGTAGGTGAGCACGTCGCTGGCCCTGCCCACGGGAAGCCCGCGGACCAGGTCAGCTACCAGGCGTGCCTTCTGCGCCGAAATGCGGGCGCCGCGCAGGATCGCTTTGGCTTCAGTGCTCATCACTTGCCCTTCTTGTCGCCGACATGGCCTTTGAACGTACGGGTCACCGCGAACTCGCCGAGCTGTGCCCGACCATGTTCTCGTTGATCAGCAACGGCACGTGCTGATGGCCGTTGTGGATGGCGATGGTCAGACCGACCATTTCCGGCAGGATCATCGAGCGACGCGACGAGGTCGATCGGACGCTTGTTATTGGCGGAAACGGCGGCTTCCACCTTTTTCACGAGGTGCAGGTCGACGAACGGACCTTTTTTAGAGAACGTGGCATGTTGGCTCAGCCTTCTCTATTGCCGAAACTCGCCTGCGGCGGTTTGCTCGGCCCATCCTAGGCCTCATCTTGGGGCCGCTGCGCGTCCAAAATCGCTCCCGGCGATTTTGTCTCGCCGTCGTCGAAAAGCGTGGTTTTTGCCGCATTAGCGAATCCGGTTCTTGCGACGCTGCACGATCATGTTGTCCTGCGCTGTTGTTGCGGGTCTTCAGACCCTTGGTGTTCCAGCCCCAGGGCGAGACCGGGTGCCGCTGCCCTGGCCGGACTTGCCCTCGCCGCCGCCGTGCGGGTGGTCGACCGGGTTCATCGCCAGTCCGCGCACCGTCGGGCGTATGCCGCGCCAGCACTTCGGCGCCGGCCTTGCCGTAGCTGCGCAGATTGTGCTCGTCGTTGCCGACCTCGCCGATGGTGGCGCGGCAGTCGATGTGCACCTTGCGGGTCTCGCCCGACTTCAGCCGCAGGTACGCGTAGATGCCCTCGCGCGCCGTGAAGGCGACGGAGCTGCCGGCGCTAATGGTCTGGCCCATCGGCAAGACGCACGTAGGCCTTACGCTTGCCCTGGCGGCTGCCAGCACGAAACGGAAGGACTTGACCTTGCCCTTGGTGTTGACGA
>CAVOOH010000008.1:0-296611 GCA_963697495.1 uncultured Gammaproteobacteria bacterium
CAGTGTGCGCAGGTGAATTGTGTGGACGTCTTGTGCTGATGGGTTGCGACCTGTCCAAGCAATGCAAGCGTCCCACCAAGAAAGAAGTCAGTAATGAGTTTTGATTGGTTGGGAAGAACGCTTCAGAAAGATAGATGGCCGAGCCCGCGAGGGTGAGGTTGTCGACAACTTAAGTGAAGAGTTTGATCCTGGCTCAGATTGAACGCTGGCGGCATGCCTAACACATGCAAGTCGAACGGCAGCACAGTGGTAGCAATACCATGGGTGGCGAGTGGCGGACGGGTGAGTAATGCATCGGGACCTACCCAGACGTGGGGGATAACCTCGGGAAACCGGGACTAATACCGCATACGTCCTACGGGAGAAAGCGGGGGACCTTCGGGCCTCGCGCGGTTGGACGGACCGATGTGCGATTAGCTAGTTGGTAGGGTAATGGCCTACCAAGGCGACGATCGCTAGCTGGTCTGAGAGGATGATCAGCCACACTGGGACTGAGACACGGCCCAGACTCCTACGGGAGGCAGCAGTGGGGAATATTGGACAATGGGCGAAAGCCTGATCCAGCAATGCCGCGTGTGTGAAGAAGGCCTTCGGGTTGTAAAGCACTTTTATCAGGAGCGAAATACCATCGGTTAATAACCGGCGGGGCTGACGGTACCTGAGGAATAAGCACCGGCTAACTTCGTGCCAGCAGCCGCGGTAATACGAAGGGTGCAAGCGTTAATCGGAATTACTGGGCGTAAAGGGTGCGTAGGCGGTTCGTTAAGTCTGTCGTGAAATCCCCGGGCTCAACCTGGGAATGGCGATGGATACTGGCGAGCTAGAGTGTGTCAGAGGATGGTGGAATTCCCGGTGTAGCGGTGAAATGCGTAGAGATCGGGAGGAACATCAGTGGCGAAGGCGGCCATCTGGGACAACACTGACGCTGAAGCACGAAAGCGTGGGGAGCAAACAGGATTAGATACCCTGGTAGTCCACGCCCTAAACGATGCGAACTGGATGTTGGTCTCAACTCGGAGATCAGTGTCGAAGCTAACGCGTTAAGTTCGCCGCCTGGGGAGTACGGTCGCAAGACTGAAACTCAAAGGAATTGACGGGGGCCCGCACAAGCGGTGGAGTATGTGGTTTAATTCGATGCAACGCGAAGAACCTTACCTGGCCTTGACATGTCCGGAATCCTGCAGAGATGCGGGAGTGCCTTCGGGAATCGGAACACAGGTGCTGCATGGCTGTCGTCAGCTCGTGTCGTGAGATGTTGGGTTAAGTCCCGCAACGAGCGCAACCCTTGTCCTTAGTTGCCAGCACGTAATGGTGGGAACTCTAAGGAGACTGCCGGTGACAAACCGGAGGAAGGTGGGGATGACGTCAAGTCATCATGGCCCTTACGGCCAGGGCTACACACGTACTACAATGGTCGGTACAGAGGGTTGCAAGACCGCGAGGTGGAGCCAATCCCAGAAAGCCGATCCCAGTCCGGATTGGAGTCTGCAACTCGACTCCATGAAGTCGGAATCGCTAGTAATCGCGGATCAGCTATGCCGCGGTGAATACGTTCCCGGGCCTTGTACACACCGCCCGTCACACCATGGGAGTGGGTTGCTCCAGAAGGCGTTAGTCTAACCGCAAGGAGGACGACGCCCACGGAGTGGTCCATGACTGGGGTGAAGTCGTAACAAGGTAGCCGTATCGGAAGGTGCGGCTGGATCACCTCCTTTCAAGAAACGACGGCGTGATTCTTCACGCAAGACGTCCACACAAGACACCTGTACTTTACGCGACATCCTGTCGCGAAGAGCGTAGATCAAGACTGTCCATCCATGGACGGACTCTTGATCAACAGCCGCTTCGAACTGGCTATCAGGTCGCTTGGCGCGGGTTCTGGGATTCATCCTCATGGGTCTGTAGCTCAGGTGGTTAGAGCGCACCCCTGATAAGGGTGAGGCCGGTGGTTCGAGTCCACCCAGACCCACCATTACCTCACGCGAATCCATCCGCGAAGGGCAGATCAAGACCGCCCTTCCCTGGGCGGACTCCTCAAGGGGCCTTAGCTCAGCTGGGAGAGCACCTGCTTTGCAAGCAGGGGGTCGTCGGTTCGATCCCGACAGGCTCCACCATCAAGCGCCGCGTAAAGTATCAGCACACACAAGATTTGAAATCATCCGGCATCGAGGCCGGCATGATGTTCTTTGACAACAAGTAAACGAGTGACAAGCGTCTTGGTTCGAACCGAACCGAGACAAGTGTTAAGGCACGAAAACGAAGTGGTTTGGACGTGTGATCCCGAGGCGACTTGGGGTTATATGGTCAAGCGACTAAGCGTATACGGTGGATGCCTTGGCAGTCAGAGGCGATGAAGGACGTGGCAGCCTGCGAAAAGTGTCGGGGAGCTGGCAACAAGCTTTGATCCGGCAATGTCCGAATGGGGAAACCCACTCCGCAAGGAGTACTGCATGGTGAATACATAGCCATGCAGGGCGAACCCGGGGAACTGAAATATCTAAGTACCCGGAGGAAAAGAAATCAACCGAGATTCCCTGAGTAGCGACGAGCGAACGGGGACTAGCCCAAAAGCACATTGTGTTCTAGTCAAACGGCATGGAAAGGCCGGCCATAGATGGTGATAGCCCAGTCGACGAAAGGGCACTTTGTGTGAAATTGAGTAAGGCGGGGCACGTGAAACCTTGTCTGAACATGGGGGGACCATCCTCCAAGGCTAAATACTCCTGACTGACCGATAGCGAACTAGTACCGTGAGGGAAAGGCGAAAAGAACCCCGGAGAGGGGAGTGAAATAGACCCTGAAACCGTATACGTACAAGCAGTGGAAGCCCGCAAGGGTGACTGCGTACCTTTTGTATAATGGGTCAGCGACTTACTGTCAGTGGCAAGCTTAACCGTATAGGGGAGGCGAAGAGAAATCGAGTCTGAATAGGGCGCATAGTCTCTGGCAGTAGACCCGAAACCGAGTGATCTATCCTTGGCCAGGTTGAAGGTGCGGTAACACGCACTGGAGGACCGAACCCACATCTGTTGCAATAGATGGGGATGAGCTGAGGATAGGAGTGAAAGGCTAAACAAACTCGGAGATAGCTGGTTCTCCTCGAAAGCTATTTAGGTAGCGCCTCGGACGAATCTTCCTGGGGGTAGAGCACTGTTATGGCTAGGGGGTCATCGCGACTTACCAAACCATGGCAAACTCCGAATACCAGGACAGACTATCCGGGAGACACACGGCGGGTGCTAACGTCCGTCGTGAAAAGGGAAACAACCCAGACCCGCAGCTAAGGTCCCCAAGTCATGGCTAAGTGGAAAACGATGTGGAAAGGCATAGACAGCCAGGAGGTTGGCTTAGAAGCAGCCATCCTTTAAAGAAAGCGTAATAGCTCACTGGTCGAGTCGGTCTGCGCGGAAGATTTAACGGGGCTAAGCCATGCACCGAAGCTCGGGGTGTGCACCTTTAGGTGTACGCGGTAGAGGAGCGTTCCGTAAGCCTGTGAAGGTGGATTGTAAAGTCTGCTGGAGGTATCGGAAGTGCGAATGCTGACATGAGTAACGATAATGGGGGTGAAAAGCCCCCACGCCGAAAGCCCAAGGTTTCCTCGCGCAACGTTCATCGGCGCAGGGTGAGTCGGCCCCTAAGGCGAGGCAGAAATGCGTAGTCGATGGGAAGCAGGTTAATATTCCTGCACTTTTCTACAGTGCGATGTGGGGACGGAGAAGGTTAGGTCTACCCGGCGTTGGTTGTCCGGGGGAAAGGCGGTAGGCATGGGTCTTAGGCAAATCCGGGACCCTTTATGCCGAGCACCGAGACGAGTCCTATGTGGACGAAGTGACTGATACCACGCTTCCAGGAAAAGCCACTAAGCTTCAGCTGTAGAAAAACCGTACCGTAAACCGACACTGGTAGGCAGGGTGAGAATCCCAAGGCGCTTGAGAGAACTCGGGTGAAGGAACTAGGCAAAATGGCACCGTAACTTCGGGAGAAGGTGCGCCCATTGACGTGGTCACGTGCGTGACTGAGCGTCGATGGGTCGCAGTAACCTGGCCGCTGCGACTGTTTATCAAAAACACAGCACTCTGCAAACACGAAAGTGGACGTATAGGGTGTGACGCCTGCCCGGTGCTGGAAGGTTAATTGATGGGGTCAGCCGCAAGGCGAAGCTCTTGATCGAAGCCCCAGTAAACGGCGGCCGTAACTATAACGGTCCTAAGGTAGCGAAATTCCTTGTCGGGTAAGTTCCGACCTGCACGAATGGCGTAACGACAGCGGCGCTGTCTCCACCCGAGACTCAGTGAAATTGAATTCGCTGTGAAGATGCAGCGTTCCCGCGGCAAGACGGAAAGACCCCGTGAACCTTTACTATAGCTTTACACTGAACGTTGAGTTCTTCTGTGTAGGATAGGTGGGAGGCTTTGAAGTGCAGACGCCAGTTTGCATGGAGCCATCCTTGAAATACCACCCTGAAGTGCTTGACGTTCTAACCTCGGCCCGTAATCCGGGTCAGGGACCGTGTATGGTGGGTAGTTTGACTGGGGCGGTCTCCTCCCAAAGAGTAACGGAGGAGCACGAAGGTACGCTCAGCGCGGTCGGACATCGCGCACTGTGTGCAAAGGCATAAGCGTGCTTGACTGCGAGATCGACGGATCAAGCAGGTACGAAAGTAGGTCTTAGTGATCCGGTGGTTCTGTATGGAAGGGCCATCGCTCAACGGATAAAAGGTACTCCGGGGATAACAGGCTGATACCGCCCAAGAGTTCATATCGACGGCGGTGTTTGGCACCTCGATGTCGGCTCATCACATCCTGGGGCTGTAGCCGGTCCCAAGGGTATGGCTGTTCGCCATTTAAAGTGGTACGCGAGCTGGGTTCAGAACGTCGTGAGACAGTTCGGTCCCTATCTGTCGTGGGCGTTGGAGATTTGAGGGGGGCTGCTCCTAGTACGAGAGGACCGGAGTGGACGTTCCGCTGGTGTTCGGGTTGTCATGCCCATGGCATTGCCCGGTAGCTACGAACGGAAGTGATAACCGCTGAAAGCATCTAAGCGGGAAGCACGCCCCAAGATGAGATCTCCCGAGAGCTTGACTCTCCTTAAGGCACCATCAAGACCAGGTGGTTGATAGGTCAGGTGTGGAAGCGCAGCAATGCGTTCAGCTAACTGATACTAATGAGCCGTGCGGCTTGACCATATAACCCCAAGACGCTTCGTGGGTCTTAACTAAAGTCTGATTCGAATTCACCTCGACGCTTGTCACTCGTTTACGATTTATCCACGTGAGATCCCTCTCACGGAAGCGTCCGGTCAGTCGTTTTGACCCGACACTTCGCGAAGAATGTGGAGCCGGCGCAGTCGCGCTGCTCCCACCCCTTCCCTGGCGGCCATAGCGGCGTGGTCCCACCTGATCCCATCCCGAACTCAGAAGTGAAACGCGCATGCGCCGATGGTAGTGTGGCTTTGCCATGCAAGAGTAGGTCACCGCCAGGGGCTTTATCCTAGAAGGCCTCCCCATCCGGGGAGGCCTTCGTCTTTTGGGCGTTTGAGAACCGTGGCGGGCGCCGTTCATGCTGCGGTAGCGCGATCGCAGATCGCCGGCTGCAACAGGCACCGTCAGGGGCTTTATCCTAGAAGGCCTCCCCACCCGGGGGAGGCCTTCGCCTTTTGGGGCGATCCGGGTCGTGGTAGTTGCGATCGCAGATCGCCGGCCGCTACAGGCCGCTTCTTGGGCTTTATGCCGAAACACCTCATCGGCAACGGCGGGGATGCTTCTTTCTGATGCCCAGGTCCCGATCCCGTCACCGTCGATAATCCATCATCGCCTATGATGGCGGATACGCCGCGGTCCGGCGCATGTCTGGGGAGCGGCTCTTGTTTGTCCACGTCGAAACACGCCGCCGTCCCCGCTGGCATTGGGCCACCCTGTTGGTGGTGACGGTCTGCGTGATGTGTTTCGTGTGCCTGGCGCTGATGCCTGCCGGCGCAGCGGGTTTCCCTGTTGCTGGAATGGGGCACGGTGCCGGCGAACATCTTCAACCCGCATGAGGCGCTACTGCCGCAGCTGACCGATCCCGCCCTGCTGCGCCTGTTCACGGCGCTGTTCATCCATGTGACCTGGCTGCACCTGCTGAGCAACCTGTTGTTCCTGGTGATCTTCGGCCTGCCGGGTGAACGCGCGCTGGGCTCGCTGCGCTTCCTGCTGCTGTTCGTGGTGGGCGGGATCGTGGCTAACCTGATCGGTGCGCTGTCACTGACGGGCGTGCGCCTGCCGATCATCGGCTGCAGTGGCGCCGTATCGGCGGTGGTCGGCGCGTATGTGGCACTGTTTCCGCGCGCCCGGCTTGGCTTGGTGCTGCCGCTGGGCCTGTATCTGGAGTTCGTGCGGGTGCCGGCGTTCCTGCTGATCGGCCTGTGGGTGCTGCTGCAATTGCTGTTCAGCTATGCAGGGCCGAGCTATGGCGCCTATGTGTGGTGGGCGCACATAGGCGGCTTTCTGTTCGGCGTGGTATTTGCGCTGGTTTCGCGCGATGCGATTGCCCGCCGCTTGCGTGGCTGAGCCTTCAGCCAGCGACGGCGATGGTCCAGCGGTGGTGGCGTGAGAACTGTCGCAACAGCCGGCGGGCGATCGGCGTGGCAGCGACTGCGCTGAACACCTGTTGCGGATCCGTTCCTTCACGCCGCATGTCGGCATGCTTGCGCCGGATATAGGCGCGCATCACTTCGGCATTGAACTCCGGGTGGAACTGCACGCTGAGCGCGTGCGGCCCGTAGCGCAGCAGTTGATGCGGATCCCGCGCCGACCGGGCCAGCACCGCCGCGCCCCGCGGTGGTTCGATCACGCTTTGTTCGTGCGTGGTGTGCGCGCGGAAGCTGGCCGGAAGCGTGGCCGCCAGCGGGTCATGTGCGGAGCGTGGCGACAGTTCGATCGTCTGGGTGCCGATTTCGCGTCCACCCGGCAGGTAATCGACACGTCCGCCCAGCGCGTGGGCCATCAGTTGGTGGCCGTAGCAGACACCGAACAGCGGCAGCTCGACCTCCATCGCATCGCGAATCCAGCCGGCGGTGCGCTCGCTCCACGCCTGGCGCTCGGTGACCATCGCGGCTGAGCCGGTGATGATGGCCCCGACGACTTGTTGCGGCGCCGGCAAGGCTTCACCGGCCGCGACGTCGACGATACACAGTCGCTGCGGGTGCAGCCCCGCACCGAGCCGGAACCAGTGGGGGAAGTCGCCATGGCGGGCTCGGATGGGATCCGGCGCGCGTCCGGTGCGAATGATCAGTACGGGTTTCATGCAGGGAATCAGTTACGCGTCATCTGGACGTCTTTACGGCCGAGTTTCATCGAATGCGTCGATCGGCGGCAACACGGTGAGGATTTCCTGCACGGTGGTCAGCCCGGCTGCCACCTGGTCCGCGGCCGAGATGCGCAGCGGGCGCATGCCCTCGGACAGCGCGGCCTGGCCGAATCCGCTCAGGTCGAGCTGCGCCGAGATCATGCCGCGCAGCCGCGGCGACAGCTTCAGCATCTCGTAGATGCCGGTGCGGCCGAGAAAGCCGGTGTTGCGGCATTCCAGGCAGCCAACCGGCTGGAACACCTGTTGCGGTACCGGCATCTCCCAGCCGTGGGTCAGCACGGTCCAGGCCTGCGGGTCCTGCGTGCCCGCCTGCTTGCAGTGCGGGCACAGCGTGCGCACCAGCCGCTGCGCGACTACGCCGGTCAGGGTGGACTGGATCAGGTAATGCGGCACGCCCAGGTCGAGCAGGCGGGTGACCGCGCTCGGTGCATCGTTGGTGTGCAGGGTGGACAACACCAGATGGCCGGTGAGCGACGCCTGCACCGCCATCTGCGCGGTTTCCAGGTCGCGGATCTCGCCGATCATGATGATGTCGGGGTCCTGCCGCAGCAGCGTGCGCACGCCAGCGGCAAAGTCCAGGTCGATCGCCGCATGCACCTGCATCTGGTTGAATTCCGGCGAGACCATCTCGATCGGGTCTTCCACCGTGCACACGTTGAGCTCCGGCGTGGCCAGGTGCTTCAGCGTGGAATACAGCGTGGTGGTCTTGCCCGAGCCGGTCGGGCCGGTGACCAGCACGATGCCGTGCGGCCGCTCGACCATGCTGCGCCAGTTGGCGCCCTCGTCGGGGGAGAAGCCGAGCTGGGCGAAGTCCTTCACCACCAGGTCCGGATCGAAGATGCGCATCACCACCTTCTCGCCGAATGCGGTGGGCATGTTCGAGATGCGCAGCTCCACCTCGCGGCCGGAGGACGAGCGGGTCTTGATGCGGCCGTCCTGCGGCCGGCGCTTCTCGGCCACGTCCATGCGCGCGAGGATCTTGATGCGCGCGGTTACCGCCGTCATCACCGGCGCCGGCAACTCGAACACCTTCTGCATCACGCCGTCGATGCGAAAGCGTATATGCCCGGTGTCGCGGCGTGGCTCCAGGTGGATGTCCGAGGCGCGCTGCTCGAATGCGTACTGCAGCAGCCAGTCGACGATGTGCACCACATGACGGTCGTCGGCGCCGACCTCGCCGCTCTTGCCCAGCTCGACCAGCTGCTCGAAGTTGAGGATGGCCGCGAAGATGCATCGCTGCTGCCCTTGGCGTCCTGCGCCAGCTGGATCGAGCGCTGGACGCCGTAGAATTCCTGCAGGTAGCGGTTGATGTCGAGCGGGCTGGCTACCACGCGCTTGATGTCCCGCCGCAGCATCTGCGCCAGGTCGGGCGCCCAGCCGGCGTCGAACGGTTCGCAGGTGGCGAAGGTCACCTCGCCCGGTGCGGCCGCGATCGGCAGGATCCGGTGGCGCTTGGCGTAGGCATGGCTCACCACCTGGGTCACCGAAGCGACGTTGATCTTCATCGGATCGATCTTCAGGTACGACAATCCGGCATGACCGGCCAGCCATTCGGTCAGGCCCTCCAGGCTCAACGGGCGCCCCGGATCGTGCTGGTTCGCCAGCTTGGCGTTTGCGATCAGCACCAGCGGATGCAGCTCCACCGTGCTGCGGCCGGCCCGGGCACCCATGCGCACCTGCTTGGCGTCATCGGCCAGCAGGTAGCCGTCGACCACCAGCGTCGCCAGCAGTTCGTCCAGCTCCAGTCGGCCGCGACGGCCGAGCAAGGAAGCGATTTGCGGTGATGCGGCCATCCGGATGCGTCCCCTTCGATGCACTTCGCCGACCGGAACCCGGCGGAAAACCGAGCTGCAGCTATACTAACGCGCTTTACCCAAGGTCACGGAAAACCATGTCCGCACGCACCTTCCAGGATGTGATCCAGACCCTCAACCGCTACTGGGCGGCGCAGGGTTGTGTGCTGCTGCAGCCGCTCGATACCGAGGTCGGCGCCGGCACCTTCCACCCGGCCACCTTCCTGCGCGCACTCGGTCCCGAGCCTTGGGCTGCCGCCTACGTGCAGCCCTCGCGCCGCCCCACCGACGGCCGCTACGGCGAGAACCCGAACCGGCTGCAGCATTACTACCAGTACCAGGTGGTGATGAAGCCGAACCCGGAGAACATCCTCGAGCTGTACATCGGCTCGCTGAAGGAGCTCGGCCTCGACCCGCTGGTGCACGACCTGCGTTTCGTCGAGGACAACTGGGAATCGCCGACGCTCGGCGCCTGGGGTCTGGGCTGGGAAGTCTGGCTGAACGGCATGGAAGTGACCCAGTTCACCTACTTCCAGCAGGCCGGCGGGCTTGAATGCCGCCCGGTGACCGGCGAGATCACCTACGGCCTGGAACGGCTGGCGATGTACCTGCAGAACGTGGACAACGTCTACGACCTGGTCTGGACCGACGGCCCGCGCGGCAAGGTGACCTACGGCGACGTGTTCCACCAGAACGAAGTGGAGCAGAGCACCTACAACTTCGAGCACGCCAATGTGGCGGACTTGCTGCACTGGTTCGACGCATGTGAAGCGACGGCGAACCGGCTGATCGCCGCGAACCTGCCGCTGCCGGCTTATGAGCAGGTGATGAAGGCCAGCCACACCTTCAACCTGCTCGATGCGCGCCGCGCGATCAGCGTGACCGAGCGGCAGCGTTACATCCTGCGCGTGCGTACGCTGTCGCGCAGCGTGGCCGAAACCTATGTGGCGCAGCGCGAGAAACTCGGTTTCCCGGGGCTGAAGCATGCGCCGTCGAAGAACGTGAAGGAGCAGGCCGCATGAGCGCCGCCAAGTCACTGCTGATCGAACTGGGCACCGAGGAGCTGCCGCCGAAGGCGCTGGATGAACTGTCCGCTGCCTTCCTGCGCGGCATCTGCGACGGGCTGGCCAAGCGCGGCATCGACGCCGGGCTCGACCAGGCCCAGGCCTACGCTTCGCCACGCCGCCTGGCTGCCTACATCCCGGCGGTGGCCGCTGCGCAGCCGCAGCAGGCACTGGAGCGCCGCGGCCCCGCGCTGAGCGCCGCGCTCGACACCGAAGGCCAGCCCTCGAAGGCGCTGCTCGGCTTCGCGCAGTCCTGCGGCGTCGGCGTCGAACAGCTGGAAAAGCAGGAAACCGACAAGGGTGGCTGGTTCGTCTGGCGCACGATCAAGCCGGGCCAACCGGTGGCGGCGTTGCTGCCGGAAATCATCGACGAGGCACTGAAAGGGCTGCCGATCCCGCGGCCGATGCGCTGGGCCGACCACGACTACAGCTTCGTGCGCCCGGTGCATTGGCTGGTGATCCTGCACGGTGCGGACATCATCGACGGCAGCGTGCTGGGCCTGGTCAGCGGGCGCAAGTCGCGCGGCCATCGCTTCATGCACCCGCAGCCGGTGCACGTGGCCGATGCGGACGGCTGGCTGGACGCGATGCGCGCCTGCAACGTGCTGGCCGATCCGCGCGAGCGGCGCCAGCGCATCCGCGACCAAGTCCGGCAGGCCGCCAAGGCGACCGGCGGCGTGCCGCGGCTCGATGACGCGCTGCTGGACGAGCTGGCCAATCTCACCGAGTGGCCGGTGGCGATCGCCTGCACGTTCGAACGCGAATTCCTCAACGTGCCGGCCGAGGCGCTGGTAACCACGATGGTGGCGAACCAGAAATTCGTGCCGGTGTTCGACGCTGGTGGCAAGCTGACCGAGCACTTCATCGGCATCGCGAACATCGACAGCAAGGACCCGGCCGAGATCCGCAAGGGTTACGAGCGGGTGATCCGGCCGCGCTTCGCCGACGCCAAGTTCTTCTGGGACGAGGACCTGAAGACACCGCTGGCCAGCTACCAGGAACAACTCAAGGGCGTCACCTACCAGCAGGCGCTGGGCAGCTTGTGGGACAAGAGCGTGCGCGTGGCCGAGTTGGCGCGCGTCGTCGCGAACCGGGTCGGCGTGGATGCCGGCATGGCCACCCGTGCCGCCAGCCTGAGCAAATGCGACCTGCTGACCCGCATGGTTGGCGAATTTCCCGAATTGCAGGGCGTGATGGGGCGCTACTACGCCAGTCATGACGGCGAACCGGCGGCGGTGGCCGAGGCGCTGGACAGCCATTACCAGCCGCGTTTCGGCGGTGACGCGATCGCTGCTGACCGGCTCGGCCAGGTACTGGCCGTGGCCGAGCGGCTGGATACCTTGGCCGGCATCTTCGCGGTCGGGATGAAACCCGGCGGCAACAAGGATCCGTTCGCCCTGCGCCGCGCCGCGCTGGGCTTGGCGCGTACCCTGATCGAAGGTGGCCTTGAGCTCGATCTGCGCGGCAGCTTCGTCGAGGCGCTGGAACTGCTGCCGGACGCGGCGCTCGCCGCAGGCCTGAAGCCGGGCAAGGACGGCAAGCCGCCCGCCCTGAACGCGGGTCAGCGGCGGGCGATTCTGGTCGGCGAACTGTATGACTTCGTGCTCGACCGCCTGCGCGGCTACTACGCCGAACAGGGCTTCGACAACGCCCAGTTCGAGGCGGTGCTGGCGGTGCAGCCGGCCAGCCTGGCGGATTTCGACCGCCGCCTGCGCGCGGTGGCCGAGTTCGGCCGTCGCCCGGAAGCGGCCAGCCTGGCCGCCGCCAACAAGCGCGTCGCGAACATCCTGCGCAAGCAGGCCGAAGAGGCCGGCGCGCCTCCCCTCGGCCGCGTCGTCGACCCGGCGCACTTCGAAGCGGAGGCGGAGCGCGAGCTGGCCGACGCGCTGGCCTCGGCCCGACAGGACAGCGCCGCGGCCCTGTCCGCTGGCGACTACACCGCGGTGCTGGCCCGCCTGTCGCAGTTGCAGGCGCCGGTGGACGCATTTTTCGACAGTGTGCTGGTAAACGCCGACGATCCGGCGGTGCGCGCGAACCGGCTGGCCCTGCTGGGTCAGCTGAAGGCCCAGTTCAGCGCCATCGCGGACATCGCCCTGCTCTAAGTCTGGGCGCCAGCCACAAAAAACGCGGCAGCCTTGATGGCTGCCGCGTTTTTTTGTGGTGCAACCAGGCCGAGGATCAGGCGGTGATGCGTTCCTTGCGGATCCGCTCGGCGAGCTGCTGGTTGAACGTCACCATGGCATGCGGATCCACGTGCGATCCGCCCGGACCGAGCATCTCGTAAAGCTGGGTCAGCAGGTCGGTGTTCTCGGACATCGAAAGATGGCTGTCCGCCAGGTTCAACTCCGACTGCAGGATGCGTACGGCGGTGTCCAGCCGCTGCGCGTCGACCGCTGTGGGGGCCGACGCATGGCTGTGCATGAGACCCACGCGCCCGTGGGGCCGGTGCGATGTGACTTTTTCCGAGCTGTACTGGTCGTCCATGCCGGCATGCGGGTCGATCTGCAGTGTTCCCTCGCCGGCCACCAGCCAGACCAGCGAGATGCCCAGGGTCTTGGCCAGCGTGACGCAACGCGCACGCGACGGATCGGTGTTGCCGTCGCGCCAGCTGCGCACCACGCCCTCGGAGAAGCCGCACATTCTGGCGATCTCCGTGGCGCTTCCCACGCGCTGGATCAGCAATTTGATGCGTTCGGCAAATGTTTCTGCGGCTTGCTGCGGGTTCATGTCTTTTTGCGTGTCCATGAGAAAACCGCCTTGGCAGGGAGATGGCGCAAGTTATGGCGTAAGTCAAGTGAAGGAAAACTGGAGCTAATGTTATGAAAGTGTTGACCTTCGTGATTTCATGAACTATGTTCGTGTGTTCTTGCGAGTGGGATTAACGCGAGAAGTGCACCAAAACTTGTGGGCTGGGCGGCTTGCGTACTGTTCTGGTAGTCGTCCTTGGATGTTACCTAAACACAAAAGTTTCATTTTCCCGGACAGTTCGGGTCGAATCTTGGGAGTCATCTGATGAATTCGCGTAAAAATTTCAAGACGATGCAATTGCAGCGTACTGCACTCGCTCTGGCGCTGGGGCTGGGCTTCAGCGGATTGGCCTTCGGCCAGGCGACCACCGGCAGCATCTTCGGTCAGGCGCAGGCGGGCGATTCCGTACTGGTCAAGAGCTCGTCGGGCATCACCCGTCAAGTCGCGGTCGACTCGACCGGCCGCTACACGGTGGATTCCCTGCCCCTGGGCAACTACACCGTAACCCTGCAGCATGACGGCCAGGCTGTCGATTCGCGCTCGAACGTCACCCTCCGCGTGGGTTCGGGTACCGAGGTGTCCTTCGGCGCGCAGAATGCGCAGAACCTGTCGGCGGTGACGGTGCAGGCCAATGCCCTGCCGACCATCGACGTGAGCGGCGTCGACTCGCGCACCGTCATCACCGCCGAGCAGCTGGCCCGCCTGCCGCTGGCGCGCAGCGCCGAGGCCATCGCCCTGCTGGCACCTGGCGTGGTGAGCGGCAGCTCGCTCTTCGTCAACGCCACGGGCGGCGCGGTGGTTTCGTTCAGCGGCGCCTCGGTGACCGAGAACGCGTACTACGTCAACGGCTTCAACACGACCGATCCGCTGAGCGGCTTCGGTGGCATCACCCTGCCGTACGGCGCCATCGACCAGCAGGAAATCCTGAGCGGCGGCTACGGCGCGGCGTACGGTCGCTCCGACGGCGGCGTGATCAGCCAGGTCGGCAAGCGCGGCACCAACGAGTGGCACTTCGGTGCGCCAGGTCCAGTGGACGCCGAAGGATCTGAAGAGCGACCCGAAGAACTACTACTACGTCAAGAAGGACGGCTCGCAGGGCAGCTATCCGCCAGTACCGCCATGACAACAAGTCGTGGACCACCACGGTGGACGGCTACGTCGGCGGTCCGCTGATCCAGGACAAGCTGTTCATCTTCGCGGCCGTGGAGGCCGAGCGTCAGCAGGGCCAGAGCACCGGTTCCAACGTAGCTCCGTACGTTACCCATTATCGCTACGACAATCCGAAGTGGTACGGCAAGCTGGACTGGAACATCACCGACAGCAACATCCTTGAGGTGACCGGCGCTTCCAGCAAGTCTTCCTATCAGGGCACGCTCAACAACTTCGACTACGCCACCCAGAAGGAGGGCGGCTTCGCAGCCAACGACACCAGCACCAAGAACGGTGCGGACGTCTACTCGGCCAAGTTCACCAGCTACATCACGGACGACCTGACCGCCAGCGTGCTGTACGGCAAGATGAAGGGCACCTGGTACAGCAACACGCCGGGCTACGACCCGACCTATCCGTTCATCTTCGGCGCGCAGGATCAGAATCCGGTATCCCCGGCGGCGATGACCATCACCAACAGCCAGACCGTCGCGACGATCAACCTGCCGGGTCATCGCTCCACCAACACCAACCTGCGCGTCGACCTGAGCTACCAGCTCGGCGATCACACGCTCACCGCCGGTATCGACAACCAGGATGTGAAGAACGTCGACGGTGGCAGCAAGTTCCCCGACGCGGCCTCGGCTACGCCTGGGAATACAACGATGGATGAGGATCCCGACACCTACATCATCGGTGGCCCGGGCACCGAGCAGCCGGGTGCCGACTGGCGCAATTCGCCGTGGGTGGCCAACACCGGCTCGCAGCCGGGTGGCGAGATCGGCTACTACGTAGCCCGCTATCGCTACCACGACAACGCCTCGGTGCGCGTGAAGCAGCGTGCGCAGTACATCGAGGACAGCTGGCAGGTCAACGACCGCTGGCTGCTCAAGCTCGGTCTGCGCAACGACCAGTTCACCAACTACAGCGCTGCCGGCCAGCCCTACCTGCGCCTGACCTCGCCGCAGTGGGCGCCGCGTGTGGGCTTCAGCTGGGACGTCAACGGCGACTCCAGCTTCAAGGTCTACGGCAACGCCGGTCGCTACTACCTCGCCATGCCGACCAGCGTGGCGCTGCGCTCCGCGGGCTCCTCGCTGTACACCCGCGAGTACTACACCTACACCGGTATCGACTCCAACGGCATCCCGACCGGCCTGACCCCGATCGACACCTATCCGGGGCTCGGCGCCCAGGTCTCGGCCAACGGCGAGTACGGCCAGCCGCGTGATCCGAAGACCTCGGCGTCCACCAACCTGAAGTCGGAGTACCAGGACGAGTACATCCTCGGCTTCGACAAGAAGCTGGGTGACTCGTGGGTCTACGGCGCCAAGGCCACCTATCGCAACCTGCGCACGCGATCGACGATATCGGCGACATCGCCGGCGATCGTTGCCAAGATGAACGCCATGGGCATTGATCCGGCGACCTATGACGTCAGCCAGGTGCCGGGCAGCCTCCTGATCAATCCGGGCAGCACCTCCATCTTCAATATTCCGAAGCTGGGCGGCGGCTACTACACCGTGGAGATGGATTGGAAGAAGGACTTCGGCTTCAACACCACGATGAAGCGCAAGTACTACGGCCTGAACCTGTTCCTGGAGCATCCGTTCGACGGCAAGTGGTACGGCAAGGTCGACTACCTGTACTCGCGCAGCTACGGCAACAGCGAAGGCCAGGTGCGTTCGGACATCGGCCAGGAAGACGTGTCGGCGACGGTGGACTGGGACTACGCGCACGGTCATGGACTACGCCAACGGCGCGCTGGCCAACGATCGTCGCCACCAGTTCAAGGCCTACGGCTCGTACCAGGTCGCTCCGGAGTGGATGGTGTCCGGCAACCTGGCGATCGCTTCGGGCTGCGCCGAAGACCTGCCTGGGCTGCTACGGCGCCGGCCAGACCAACCCGGGTCTGGGCTACGGTCCGTACTATCACTTCTGCAACGGCAAGCCGTACTCGCCGGGCGACCAGCGCCAGCCTTGGACCTATCGCATCGACCTGAGTGCCGAGTACCGTCCGGAGTGGGCGGGCAAGAAGCTGGCCTTCAACGCCATGGTCTACAACGTGCTCAACAAGCAGACCACCACGCAGACCTACGCGATCTCGACGAGCAGCAGCTACCTGCGTCCGTACAGCTCGCAGACGCCGCGTTACGTCCGCTTCGGTGTCTCGTACGACTTCTGATGATTTGAAGTAATACGCCTAGCGTTGCAGCAGCAAAAGACCGCCGGGGATGACCCGGCGGTCTTTTTTTCTTTGATGCGAGCGGAATTGGGTGCAGGCGACACCATGGGTCTTCATATGGCGGGCTTGGGGGTGCCCACGTCCCGCGTCGCTCAGGCCCGCTTAAGCGCCACCCGACGCTAACTCCCTTGCGCAACCCTTCCCAAAGCGTTCCTGGCTTGCGCAGCCACCCGTCCAGTCGGGGAGCTCGGCACGCGCCCGACGTGTTTGACGCGGCGCGTGTAAGGGTGAGGTGCGATTGCGTCAGCGGTGCGCCGCCGTGCCTCGGAGCAGGTCGGGGCTAGCGCAACTCCGCTAGGCGCGTCAAGGCGAGTTACGTAATAAAAAAGTTATGAAAGTGTTGACCTACGCAATTTCTTGAATTAGCGTCGCAATAACTTGCGTAACTATTTGCGTGAGAGACGCGGTCTGGATCACGTAGATCTGTCTGGCCTGCATCGTGCACTGGGGTGGTGCGAACACACGAAAGTTTCATGTGCCCGGATCGCTCGGGCCGAACCATGGGGAGTAACTGATGAATTCACGTAAAAATTTCAAGACGGGCCAGTTGCGGCGCACATCCTTGGCCATCGGGCTGGGTTTGTGCTTGGCCGGTACAGGGGTTCTGGCACAGTCTGCGTCTGGCGCTATTTTCGGTCAGGTCGAATCGGCCGCCAATAGCACGGTGGTTATCCAGAACGTTGACACGGGCCTGGTCCGCAACGTCCCGGTAGACAGTGCAGGCCGCTACCGCGCTGCCTCGCTGCCGACAGGCAAGTACAAGGTGACCCTGCAGCGCGACGGCACGGCCGTCAGTTCGCGTGACGACGTCGTGGTCTCAATTGCAGGTGGCACCGAAGTGTCGTTTGCGTCGGCCGCGTCTGCCAAAAGTCTTGAAGGCGTGGTCGTGGTCGCCTCCGCGCTGCCGACGATCGACGTCTCGTCGGTTGACACCCGTACCGTCTTCAGTGCCGAGCAGCTGTCCAAGCTGCCGTCGAGCCGCGACGTGGCGGCTGTCGCCCTGCTCGCACCGAGCGTCGTCACCAACACTGCGTATGGCGTGCCCAGTTTCGGCGGCTCAGCCTCCTCTGAGAATGCCTATTATATCAACGGCTATGCCGTCACCAACCCGCTGACCGCGATCGGCTTCAGCACGCTGCCGTTCGACGCGATCGACGAGATGCAGGTACTGACCGGTGGCTATGGCGCCGAATTCGGCCGTTCCACGGGTGGTGTGATCAACATCACCACCAAGCGCGGCACCAATGAATGGAAGGGCGCTGTGGTCGGCACTTGGTCGCCAGAAGCGCTGCGCGCCAACCCGCGCAACGTCTATTACCCGAAGACGGGCTATTACCCGACGACGGATGGCACGCTGCTGACTTACCGCAACCAGAATCAGTACTACCTGTCCACCTACGGTGCGTCCCTCAGCGGTCCCCTGATCAAGGATCGCCTGTTCCTTTACATGTCCGGCGAGATCAACAAGCAGTCCGGCGCCAGTGTGGGTTCAAGTTCGAGCAATCCTACCGCCGCGAATGGCTACAACACGTACCATTACAAGATCCCGCGCTGGATGGCCAAGCTCGACTGGAACATCAACGACAGCAACATCGTCGAAATGACGGCGATCTCGGATAACAAGTCGTACTTCAGCGCACTGTCGAAATTCAATTACGCCGATAACAGCCATAACGACGTGCAGTCGGGCGGTGTCTACACCAAGGACGGCGGTGAGATCTATATCGGCAAGTACACGGGCTACATCACCGACGACCTTACGGTTACTGCCTTGTACGGCAAGCAAACCATCAAGCACGTCAATGACCCATGGAACTACGACCCGAGCTGCCCGCGCCTGTCTGGCAACACGACTCCAACCAACCAGATGCCGGGTATCACCTACAACCCGACCTGTCAGTTCTCCGCAACCGTGTTGCCCAAGGGCGCCATGGACGAGACCAAGGGCGGTCGCCTGGACGTGGAATACCGCATCAGTGACCACTCGCTGCGTATCGGCGCGGACAAGCAGAAGGCGCACTCCGTCACGGGCGACATGTACGCCGGTGGTTATGTTTGGGTGTTCCAGCAGACGGCCAACAAGAATGCCGCCATCAACGCGGGCCAGGGCGTGGGTGCGCCGGCCGATGCGGGTGGTTCAGGCGCTGGCGTTCCCGGCGCGACGCCCAACAAGGGCTATTTTGTCCGTCGCCAGTACTACACCCATTTTGCTGACGTGGAAGTCGAGCAGTCGTCGCAGTACATCGAGGACCGCTGGCAGGTCAACAACAATCTGCTGCTGTCGCTGGGTCTGCGCAACGAGCAGTTCACCAACTACAACGGCGATCACGTCTCGTTCGTCTCGCAGCGGCATCAGCTGGCGCCGCGCCTGGGCGCGTCGTGGGATGTGTTCGGCGACTCTTCGCTGAAGGTGTTCGCCAATGCCGGTCGTTACCATCTGGCGCCGCCGAACAACGTCGCCGTACGCGGCGCCGCCGCATCGCTGTACACGATGGAATACTTCACCTACACCGGCACCGATCCTCGCACCGGTGCACCGACCGGTCTGGTATCCATCCCGGTTGACAAGAGCAAGGGCTACACCTGCCCGGGCAGCAATGCCGTTTCCAGCAACCTGGAATGCGGTGAGTCGCCGGACCCGCGCACTGTGGCAGCCAAGGGCATGAAGTCGCATTTCCAGGACGAGTACATTCTGGGTATGCAGCAGCAGCTGAGCCCGGCGTTCACCTACGGCACCAAGCTGACCTACCGCACTCTGCGCAGCGCCATCGACGACACCTGCACGCCGACACTGGGCGGCGCGTGCTTCCTGTTCAACCCGGGCGTGGCCAACACGTTTGAGGAAGAGCAGGCAGATGGCAGCTTCAAGGAAGTGACCTACACCAACGCGCAGCTGGGTTTCCCGAAGCTGAAGCGCAAATACATCGCGCTTGACCTGTACGCCGAGCATCCGTTTGACGGCAAGTGGTACGGCAAGGTCGAGTACACCTTGTCGCATAACTTCGGCAACACCGAGGGCCAGCTCGCATCCGATCTGGATACCGGTTCTGGCGGTCAGGCCGACGTTTCGCAGACGCAGGACTGGGATCTGCCGCAGCTGATGGTTGGCGCGGGCGGCAATCTGCCGAACGACCGCCGTCATCAGATCAAGGCGTTCGGCTACTTCCAGATCACGCCGGAATGGCGTGTCGGCAGCACCGCAGTGATCACCTCGGGCCGTCCGGCCAGCTGCACCAGCTTCTATCCGACCCCGGATGCGGGTCTGTACCAGGGTGCGTACTATCACTTCTGCGGAATCGCGGGCACGGGTACCAATCCGTTGCGCCAATGGTCAGCCGGATCCGAAGTACGTCGCGCCTTCGGCCAACTACCGGTTCTCGCCGCGTGGTAGCGCAGGCACCACGCCGTGGGTGTATACAATCAACCTCAACGTTGCATACACCCCGAACTGGGCACACAAGAACCTGACCCTGCAGGCGGACGTACTGAATGTGCTCAATCGCCAGATCGCACAGGGCTATACGCAGGGTTTTGCCTCGGATCGTGTGACCCCGAGCCAGACTTATCGCCAGGATCTGAACTACAGCACGCCACGCCAGATCCGCTTGTCCGCGCAGTACGACTTCTCGCTGTAAGTGTCGTGACGCATGCACCGTTGGCGCCCCTCGCGCCAGCGGTCGCGGAAAACTATGAGCCGCCGGATGCTATCCGGCGGCTTTTTTTGTGGCGCTGCATAACGTATTTGCGCCCGACATAAACTTAAGGTGGCCTTTCCTGGCACGCACGACTCTCGTTGTGCCAGGCGCGTGCCACGGCAATAATCGCAACGAACGCACAGGCCCGGCAGGCTGACGCGAACACTCCCCTTTAAAGGCCAACGCATGAGCCAATTCGCCCTGCTCGGCAAGCGCCGTTTCGCGCCGTTCTTCTGGACGCAGGCGCTGGGGGCGTTCAACGACAATGCGTTCCGCAATGCGCTGGTGATGCTGGTGGCGTTCCAGATGGGGCTGAGCGACCGCACGGTGTCGCTGTACACCAACCTGGCGCCGGCGCTGTTCATCATTCCGTTCTTCCTGTTCTCCGCCACGGCCGGGCAGCTGGCCGAGAAGTACGAGAAGAGCCGGATCATCCGTTACGTGAAGCTGTTCGAGATCGCCGCGATGGCGCTGGCCGCGTACGGCTTCTACACGCATCACACCACGCTGCTGCTGGCCGTGCTGTTCATGATGGGGATGCACTCGGCCACGTTCGGGCCGATCAAGTACGCGATCCTGCCGCAGGCGCTGCAGCCGGACGAGCTGGTCGGCGGCAACGGGCTGGTCGAGATGGGCACGCAGATGGCGATGCTGGTCGGCATGATCGCCGGCAACTCGCTGATGCTGGTGGCTGGCGTGGGGCCGTTGCTGGCGTCGGGCGCCACCATCGCGGTGGCGGTGGCGGGTTACTTGGCCTGCCGCCGGATTCCGCCCGCGCCGGCCACTGCGCCCGATCTGAAGTTCAACTGGAACCCGTTCAGCGAGACCGCGCGGGTGCTGGCGATCACCCGCGCCGATCGCCCGGTGTTCAACGCGGTGCTGGGCATCTCGTGGTTCTGGTTCTTCGGCACGGTGTTGATTGCGCAGCTGCCGATCTACACGCGCGAGACGCTGGGCGGCGACGGCTCGGTCAACACCCTGGTGCTGACCCTGTTCTCGATCGGCACCGGCGTCGGCGCGCTGCTGTGCGAGCGGATGTCGGGCCGGCGGGTGGAGATCGGCCTGGTGCCGCTGGGCGCATTCGGGCTGACCGCGTTCGGCGTCGACCTGTACTTCGCGCGGCATGGCATGGCGGTCGTGCGTGGCCTGGACTGGCTGGCCTTCCTGCACGGCGCGGGCAGCTGGCGCGTCGTGCTCGACCTCACCCTGATCGGTGTGTTCGCGGGTTTCTACGTGGTGCCGCTGTTCGCCTACGTGCAGGCGCGGGCGCCGCGCGAGAAGCTGTCGCGGATCATCGCCGGCACCAACATCCTGAACGCGCTGCTGATCGTGGTGGCGGCCGGTTTCGGCCTGGGACTCGGCGCGCTGGGCCTGGATGCGTCGCAGATCTTCCTCGCCGCGGCGCTGCTCAACGTGCTGGTGGCCTGGTACATCTTCACCCTGGTGCCCGAGTTCGTGATGCGTTTCATCACCTGGGTGTTGGTGAACACGCTGTACCGGGTGCGCGCCGACGGCACCGGGCAGATTCCCGCGGAAGGGCCGGCGCTGCTGGTGTGCAACCACGTCAGCTTCATGGACCCGCTGTTGCTGATGGCGAACCTGCGGCGGCCGGTGCGCTTCGTGATGTACTACCGGATCTTCAACATCCCGCTGCTGAGTTTCGTGTTCCGCACTGCCAGGGCGATCCCGATCGCCGGCCACAAGGAAGATCCCGCGGTGTTGCAGCAGGCCTACGACGCGATCGACGCCGCGCTGGCGGCGGGCGAAGTGGTGTGCATCTTCCCCGAGGGCGGGCTGAGCACCGATGGCGAGATCGCGCCGTTCCGGCCGGGCGTGGAGAAGATCCTGGCGCGGCGGCCGGTGCCGGTGGTGCCGATGGCGTTGCGCGGCCTGTGGGGCAGCGTGTGGAGCCGGCGCGACTCGATGCTGCATCGCGCGCGATTGCCGCGGCGTTTCCGGGCGCGGGTGGAACTGGTGGTCGATGCGCCGCGGGCGCCGGCGCAGGTCACCGCGGCAACGCTGGAGGCGCGGGTGCGCGAGTTGCGCGGCGACGCGGCGTAAACGGTGTGAACCCCGCGATCGCGCAGGGGTTCGTCGCGAACACTGCTTTCCCGAGTCCGGCAGGGCGGGCGCTACCGGCCGGCTTTTGACGGGCGAGCGGGGCAGTGCCCGCCTGCGCCGAGGCGACGATGGCGGTCGCTTACGCCACCCAGCCGCCGACCACGATCAGCGCCACCACGCTGAGCCATGCCAGCAGGGCGCGCAGCAGGGCGCCGCGCAGGCGCCGCAGTTCGGCCAGCGGGTCGCTGTGTTCCTCGGCGTAACCGTCGCCGGCCTCGATATCGATCAGCACATCGGCCTGGGCCGCCGCACCGAGGAAACCCGGGCCAGCGCTGTACCAACTGGTCGGCGCGGCCTGGCCGTGCCAGCGCCGCCAGGCGCCGATCACCGCCTCCCAGTGGCCGACCACGGCCAGGGTGAAGGTCAGCAGCTGCGCCGGCAGCCAGTCCAGCGCGTTGGCCACGTAGCCGGCGGCGCGGCGGCTGTCCGGATCGAGGCGCATCGTGTCGTCGCGGCCCAGCGTTTGCGCCAGCCGGTACAGCAGCGCGCCGACCGGGCCGAGCAGGAAGAACCAAAGCAGCACGGCGAAGCGCCGTCGCAACGCGGCGTAGGCGATCGCTTCGCCCAGCGCCGGTGCGTTCCAGGCGATCGGTTGGCCATCGTCGGCCAGCGCCTGCGCCGCGGCTGCGCGGCCGCCGTCGTCCGGGGCGTCCAGAATCGCCTCCAGGTCGGCCTCGAACTCGCGCGGGCCGAAGCAGTACAGCAGCACGACCAGGGCGAACAGCAACTGCAGCGGTTCACGCAATGGACTGCGCCCGAGCAACCATTCCAGCAGCAGGCACAGGATCAGCGGCAGCAGCAGGGCCAGCGCCACGCGACCGCCGCCGCTGGTGTCTCCCAATTGCGCCACCCAGCGGCGGAACAGGCCATCGCCGCGCCAGCGCGCCAGCTGCGGCATGACGTGCAGCAGGCCGAGGGCGACAAGGGCGACAAGCAGACTGATGGCCATGACGGGACGGGCTCGCGGACAGTAGCGGCCATTGTAAGCGACGGATCGGCGCGAGGCATGGCACGCGAAGGCGTCAGTCGCGGAAGATCGCACGGCGGGCGATCTCGTCGACGGTGGCATCGGCTGCCGTGTGAGCGGCTTGCGGGCCGCAGCGGTCAGCGTCGAGCGCGCGCCCCACCAACTGGCGCGTGACGAACTCAGTCGTGCTTCTTTCCATCTTCATGCGCACATACTTGCAGCGGTTGCCGTGGTCATGACGCGCACGACTTCTCGAAGGCTTGAGTCATTCCCTAGCAGGATACCGGTGCGTGGCGGTGCATCCAGACCCGGCAGGCGCACGCGCGGCGGCTGTTGTGCATCGCGCAGGCCCGCGTCCAAGAGCGCGGGGCGGTAGTCGTCGGAGCCATCCGGCACGTTTGCCGGCAGGTGGTGACGACGGCATGCGGTGGTATGACTGCGCTTGGCGACAGTGGTTACGGCGGGGCTGGCCTGCGTCGTCGGGGGTGCTGCGGTGGCGGGTTCGGGAGGTTGGCAAACGGCGCGGGAAGAGGTTTAGGCCCAGGGCAGCGTCACGAAGCGGATCTGCAAGGCACGACCGTCGTCATGGATGGCGGTATGTGCCGAACGGTATGGCGGCAGGGACGCAGCACCAGTGCCACGATGGCCAGGTGCAGCGCGATCACGCTGCCGAGGATCGCGCCCCGGCGCAGTGCGGCTCGCCAGGCGGGGCGTGCACGGGGTTGCCCGTAGATGTATGGCGGAGTGCTTCCGTGCGCCATCGCCGATCCTTCGTGGTGGATGCGGCTGGGACCGGCGGATCGGTGTGAAGTTCGCGCCGATGGATCAGCGATGGATCAGTGTGGCTGGCTGTCGGCGACCAGCGCGTCCAGATCCAGCCCCGCGCGTTGCTGCAGCCAGTGCGCCAGTAGTTGGTAGGACACCGACAGCTTGCTGGAGGGTACGAAGCTGCCGGCGGCGATGCCGTCGACGATTTGCTGCGGGGTGAACCAGCGCGCGTCTTCCAGCTCGTGGTCGCGCCTGGCGATCCGCCGCGACACCGCGGTGGCGATGAAGCCGACCATCAGCGAGGCCGGCATCGGCCACGGTTGCGAGGAGTGATAGCGCACTTCGTCGACGATCACCCCCGCTTCCTCGGCCACTTCGCGACGCACCGCATCCTCCAGCGCCTCGCCCGGCTCGATGAAGCCGGCCAGGGTGGAGTAGCGCCCGGGTGGCCAGCCGGCCTGGCGGCCGAGCAGGCAGGCGCCGTCGTGCTCGACCAGCATGATCACGGCGGCGTCGGTGCGCGGGAAATGCAGGCGCGCGCAATCCGGGTTGGTGCATTGCGCGCGATGGCCGGCGGCGACCAGCAGCAGCGCTGCGCCGCAGTGCGCGCAAAAGCGCGTCTCGCGCTGCCAGTGCGACAAGCCCTTGGCGTAGGCGAACAGGCTGGCCTCGTCCGCCGCCAGTTGCAGGCCGGCGCTGCGCAGGCTCATGCGGCGGGCGTCGAGCGCGTGTTCCAGTTCGCCGATGCGGGCAGGGTCGTCCACCACCAGCAGGAAATGCGGGCGTTCATGGGCGATGCCGAGCAGGCTGGCGCGCCGCTCGCCGAGCCACTGTTCGCGTTCATTTACGTCAAGCCAGCGCAACGCGTCACTGTCGCCGCGCAGGAAGGCTTCGCCGGCGGCGTCCAGCAGCAGGTAGCGCGCTTCCGGCGACCGGGCCTGTTCGACGATCCACGCCGATTCGTCGCGCGACTCGGCGACCCGGTCCAGCACCAGGCTGAGCCCGGCGAAGGTGTTGGTTGGCGGCAGCCTGGCCCGATCCATCGGCGGTACCCTCAGGCGGAGAACGAGGAGCCGCAGCCGCAGGTGGTCTTCGCGTTCGGATTGCTGATCACGAACTGCGCGCCGCTGAGGTTCTCGGCGTAGTCGATCTGCGCGCCAGTGAGGTATTGCAGCGACAGCGGATCGCACAGCAGGGTGACACCGTCGCGCTCGATTGCCAGGTCGTCCTCGGCCTGGGCTTCGTCGAAGGTGAAGCCGTACTGGAAACCCGAGCAACCGCCGCCGGAGATGTACACGCGCAGCTTCAGTGCCGGATTGCCCTCTTCGGCAATCAGCTCATGCACCTTGTGCGCGGCGGCGGCGGTGAACACCAGCGGCGCGCCGCTGCTGCGGTAATCGGGGATCGCGACGAAAGTTTCCATGGTCATCTAGATGGGGGCGTGACGGGCTGTAGCCAAGCATACCGCTTCAGGCCGGCACGGCCTCGTCGAGTTCGGCATCCGGTGCCGGCAGTTCACGCTGCGCTTCCCCGGTCTGGCGCGAGATGCGCCCGTTGACCTGCGCGCCGGCGGCCATTTCCAGCGTGTGGTAGCGCAGGTCGCCGTCGATGCGCGCCTGCGGCGCCAGTTCCAGCCGCACGCTGACGACGACGTCGCCGGTCACGTGGCCGTTGATCACCGCCTGCGGCACGTGGATCTCGCCGTGCACCTGGCCGTGCTCGCTGAGCGTGAACATGGCGTCGTCGCCCTCGCCCAGCACGCTGCCCTCGATACGGCCGTCCAGGTGCAGCGCGCCACTGAAGCGCAGGTCGCCGCGGATCACCGTGCCGCGGGCGATCAGGCTGGTCTCGTGGCTGGTGTTGTTGCGGTCGTTGCGGTCGTTGCGTCTACGGTTGAGCATCGCGGTCCCCTTCGGCGTTGGTGATGTTTCCGCTCAGTGCGGCGCCCCATGCGACGGCACGGTTGACCGGCTCGCCGCTGGCGGGCCGAATGCTGATGCGCAGTCGCGTCGGGCGGAAGTCCGCCGGCAGCACGATGGTGCCGTGCAACTGCTGGAAATAGGTGAAACGGAATGGCAGGCCGTCCTTCTGTGCGGCATCGCCCAGCGCGGGCCAGTCCAGCCGCGCCACCTTGTCGCCGCGCAGGCCTTCCACGCTGACCAGCGCGTTGCCGGAAATCTCTTCGCCGCGTTTGGCGTTCTGGGTCAGGCTGAGGCTGAGGTTCCAGCCGCGCGAGCCGACGATCGGCTGCAGCTTCACTTCCTGCAGTTTCAGCCCCTGCCGCTGGGCGTCGCCGCCGACCAGGCGCGCATAGAAGCCCAGGTCGGCGCGCAGGCCGTTCAGTTCCTCCTCGCGCTGGGCCAGGGTGCCGCGCAACGAGCGGGTGGCGACTTCGTTGACCTGGGCGGCGCGCTGAAGGTTCGCGAGCTGCTGCTTCAGGTCTTCGACCTCGCCGAGCAGGGCGCGCTGCTGGCGGCTGTCCACGGCGGCCGGCGCATTATTTGCGTGCCGGCCCAGCGCGCCAACGACCAGGCCGACCACCAACAGGCTGCCGAGCCAGGCCAGGCCCAGCCATAGCCAGCGCCGGCGCTGGCCGGCGTCGTCGTGCCGGCGCACGACAAAACGCGGTGGTGGTCGTGAGGCCATGCGGCGCGTTCCGGGGAAAACCGAAGGTATAGCCCCGGCGTGATGAAAGCGTCAAGGAACGGATGCACGCTTCAGGGCGCCACAGCCCGATGCGCCCAGCGTGGTTCAGCTCTGCATCTTGCTTTGCAGGTAGCGCTCCGCGCCGATGTCCTTGATCAGGCTGAACTGGGTTTCCAGCCAGTCGATGTGCTCTTCCTCGTCGTGCAGGATGTCCTTGAACAGGTCGCGGCTGATGTAGTCGGCGATGCCTTCGCTGTAGGCGATCGCCTCGCGCAGGTCCTTCACCGCGGCCAGTTCCAGGTCCAGGTCGCCCTGCAGCGACTCCAGCGCGTTCTCGCCGATGCGCAGCTTGCCCAGGTGCTGCAGGTTCGGCAGGCCGTCGAGGAACAGGATGCGCTCGATCAGGTGGTCGGCGTGCTTCATCTCCTCGATCGATTCCTTGTACTCATGCTCGGCCAGCTCCGTGTAGCCCCAGTCCTTGAGCATGCGGTAATGCAGGAAATACTGGTTGATCGCGGTCAGTTCGTTGTAGAGCACCTTGTTGAGGAACTCGATGACCTTGGCATCACCTTTCATGGCTTCCACTCCGATCGAAGAACAACACCGGACTATACGAATTCCACGCCGCGAAGGCCGGAATGAGAATGGCAACAGTTTGCCTTGTGCGGGCAGGAACCCGCGCGGCGATACCGGCAGGGGGAAGCTCAGGCTGTGGCGAACGGCAGCTGGCAGGTGACCTGCGAAAGGGCCTGGTCGAACGTGGCGCGAGCCTCTTGCTCGCAGCAGCCGCAGCAGTCCGAGCAGCCGGTGCGGGCCTGCAGTTCGGCAAAGGTGTGCACGCCACCGGCCGCTTCGCGGCGGATGTCGTGGTCGGTGACGGCGTTGCACATGCAGACGTACATGGCGCGTATAAGAACGCGAATGCGAATGATTGTCAACAATCAGGCGATGGCCTGTGGCCATCCGGTCAGGCGGCGGCGCGCCCGTCACGCGGCCCGGTCGGCGGGCCGTCGGCGCTGTCGCGCGGCGGCAAGCGTGCCCAGCTGGACGCTGAACAGATCCTCCACCAGCGGCGCGAAATGGCGTAGTGCCCGTTCGTACACCTGCCGCTTGAAGTTCACGACGTGCGCGGCCGGGTACCAGAAATCGACCCAGCGCCACAGGTCGAACTCCGGCTTGTCGCAGGCATCCAGTTTCAGCGCGTCCTCGCCGCCGACCAGCTTGAGCAGGAACCAGACCTGCTTCTGGCCGATGCAGGTGGGCCGCTGGTGATGGCGTACGTAGCGGCTCGGCAGGCGATAACGCAGCCAGCCGTGGGTGGCGCTGAGCACCTCGACGTGGTGCGCGGCGAGCCCGGTCTCTTCTTCCAGTTCGCGGTACATCGCCTCCAGCGGGGTCTCGTCCGAACGCATGCCGCCCTGCGGAAACTGCCAGCCGTCGCGATTGACCCGGCGCGCCCAGAACAGCCGGCCGTCTGCATTCAGCAGCACGATGCCGACATTCGGACGATAGCCATCTACATCAATCATCTCGCTCTCCTGGAGCCGAACGGCGCGGTATTGCCGGCAAGACCGCGGCGAAGTTCTGCGAACGATTCAACCACAGCGCGCGAAGCAGCGGCAAGCGGCGGACTTGAACCGACCGGGCTACCCGACTACACTGCCGCGCCCCGCCCGTATCGCTCCGATCCGGCCTGGCGGGTTTCCCCAAGGCTATGTAGCTCAGCCGGTTAGAGCACAGCACTCATAATGCTGGGGTCGGTGGTTCGAGTCCACCCATAGCCACCAAGCCAAAGAGCCCCGCAAACGCGGGGCCTTTTGTTTTCAAGGGCTTCCGCGATAGGGCGCTATTCCTGCGGACGATCCTCATCCGGACACCGTCGCCCCGGCCTTCCTAAGTTTGGCTTATCAGCCACTTACGGAGCGCCCAGAACATGCGAGCAGTCCTCACCAAGCGAATCGTCGCCTCGACCTTGCCGAAGGAGCGCCCCTATGAGATCAGGGACGCGCAGGTGCGCGGCCTGCTGCTCAGAGTGCAACCGTCTGGGCACAAGGCTTGGATCGTCACATGGGCGCATGGCAAGCGTCGTACGCTGGGTTCCGCTGGGGCATCTCACTCTCGACGATGCCCGGGAGCTCGCGCGCAAGATCATCGCGGAGTTCATCCAGACCGGGCTGCCCAGCATCGCCAAGCCCAAACTGCCCCAGATCACGCTGGAGACGTTTCTTGACTACCACTACGCACCGTGGGCGCGCGACGAGCTGAAGGGGGCAGACAAGTATGTCGAGCGCATCAAGCGCGTTTTCGCTAAGGGGTTGTCAAAGCCGCTTTCTGAAATCAACGCGGCATGGGTTGAGCGCTGGTGGGCCGAGCGTCTTCGCACAAAGACCAAGCCCGAAGCCGAAGCGACGATCACAAAGGCAACCGCATGGCGCGATCTGGCAAGTCTGCGTTCTGTCCTGTCCAAGGCAGTGAAGTGGGAAGTGCTTGAGACGAATCCCTTGATCCGTCTCCGGATGAAAGCGGCTCAGCCCCCGGAGCGTCGTGAGGTTCCTGAGTCCCGCTGAGGAAAAACGACTGCGGCTGGCACTGAGAGATAGAGACGCATCATTGGCTGCAGCGCGCAAGTCGGCCAATGAGTGGCGCCAAGCCAGAAAACGCACGCTATACCCGGAAATCGCTACTGGAGCGTATGCCGATCATCTGGCGCCGGTTGTGCTGTTGGCGATGAACACAGGCCTGCGTCGCGGAGAGTTGCTGGCGCTCGAATGGTCGGACATCAATCTGGACGCCCGGATGCTGACGGTTCGGCGGGAGAACGCAAAGAGTGGCAAGCAGCGGCATGTGCCGTTGAACGCGGAGGCGCTAGCCGTCCTGACGCAATGGGCGTCGCAAACAGCTGGTTCCGGGTCCGTGTTCGGCGTGGCGAGCGTCAAGAGTGGCTGGGGAAGCCTGCTGGCGGCCGCGAAGGTCGAGAACTTCCGGTTTCACGATCTGCGCCACCACTTTGCGAGTCGACTGGTGATGGGCGGGGTGGACTTGAATACCGTCCGGGAGCTGCTGGGTCATGCCGACCTGGCCATGACCCTGCGCTACGCACATCTGGCTCCGGAGCATCTGGCTGCTGCCGTGGAGAAGCTTGCCGCTTCCCAGCATGAAGGGCAGAATTTTGATTGAAAACTGAAACCCGAACGGCAAACATCATCCCCCTTGCCACCCATGGATGCTCGCTCGGATGACAATCGCAGCTCTTTCTGCCTCGACACTACGCCTTTCTTTCCAGTCACTCGCCTTGATTCCCTCGGCTCTAGCTTCATTCTCTGTTTCAGCTGCACAGTTACCTGTCCGACTGGCAGCTGGCGATGCGTTTCCGCCGGAGGCTACCCTGGAGTGCCGGGCGTCGGATTTTGGGGACGGCACGCCGCCTTCACTTGCCGTTCCCCCAACGCTTTATATTGAATACTCAATGCCGCGTTCTTGGGTGCGCGTGACAATGGGTAAGCGCGTCTTCGAAGCTACGTATGACGGTTACAAGATTGGTCCCAAAGGCTGGGGGAGCGATATCGAGAGAAACGGTTTCAGTATCAATGTCGTGGCGGGCAAGCTTCGCGGATGGTCGACCTTCACGCTAAACGAGAGCCGGGTTGATTGGACAGGATTCTGCGAAGTAGAAGGGCGGTAGTGTCAATTCAATCGGGTGACTTCATCCACTGATCATGGCTCTGGATTTCGATGTGACAAGCGAGCTTCTAGCGCATGCCAATAGGCGATGACCTTGCGCTATGCGCATCCAGCGCCTGAGCATCTGGCCGCAGCGGTGGAGAAGCTAAGCGGCTTAGCCGTAGTCATTCGCCAACAACCCCTCGTATAAAGCCTTTATCTCCGCCGCAGTCGCCGCCGCCGCAATCGCCACACGCACATCTGGGCGGGTCAGATCCAGCGCTCGCAGCTTGCCGCCCGCCTCCGCAATCGACTCAATGCGCCGGTAATTGCTCGCGTGGGTTTCTGCGTAGATTGCCAACCCCTGAAGCTTCGGCAGCGCATCGGCCAGATGGGTGCCATGCGGGTCCACGATATCAGCCGCTACCGATCCGTCATCCTGAGTGGCGAAGAAAACGAAATCCGGTCGGACGATCTCCCACCGATCGCCAATGAAGTAGGCGATACCCAGCGAAGACTGCCCTGGCTGTTGAGGATTGCGATACCAGAAGCCGAAACCCTTGCGCTTGGATTCGGCCTCGACAACCTTCGCTTCCCAAGCATTCAACTCTGCCGGATAGTTGCCGTTCTCGTCACAGAGTAGATGGTTCTTCCAAACGGGCAGGTCGGTTTCCTTTTCGCCATCGCGCATCTTGGTCGGCTCGAACTTGGCTTCGGGCTTAAGCTGTGTTCGGCAACCCGCAAGTAGATGGTGCTGCGCGAGAGCCCGGTGCGGGTCTCGACTTCACGCCGCCGGAGGATGCAAAGGCGCGATGGAACGGGATGGACTTGCTGAGCCATGTTGTGCACTCCTAGGTGCATTCGGGAACATGGCTCCCTCATTATGGGTAGAGAATTTTCATCAGCAACGCTAAGCCGCGGCGAGGCGTTTTCTCTACAGTGATCTACCAAAATTGAGGGTGGGAGTGGCGCTGGTCATTTGGACAGCTTCATGACGAAGCACTGATCATTCGCGGCAGCTTCCCTCATCCATCGGCGCACTTGGCCCGTCGTGTTCTTCAATGATCGGTGATCGCTTGGCGTACTAGGGCAGATGAGCGGTCGCTGCTCGCCATTCGGAAGACTGACGATAAGCCGGAGGTGGCCGCTTCCCGTCTTCCTCCCGATGACGATTGTCGCCCCTTTGGCCTCCATTGCCCGGATGGCATGACGCACATCGCTACGGATACGCATGGCCATCACGACCATCCTTCAACGCGCTTGAGCGCGATCGCACGCCCCGCGTCCAGCCTGTCGGCACGGGTCTTGGCAGAAAGCGAGCTCCTGGGCTTGCGGCCGAGGAAGTAAGCGATGCGCTCGGCATTTGCTCCTGATGGATGCGGCATGCCTTCGAGGATCTGAGTAGCGCGGAGGTCGCCACGCGTGACCATATGCTGGCAGGCCGCAAGCGCCGCGCTACCGAGTGGGACGAACATCGCGCCCGTGAGTACGCGGCACTCCGTGGCGAACCACGATTCGACCTCGCTTACCAAAAAGCGTGAGCGCATCAATCCGCCGCCGCTAAAGTCCTTCCCGTTCTCAAACACCGGATAACGAAGAGCCGAGGTGAAATGAACCAAATGAGCGTGGGAAGACCAGAGAGCTCCCGTGGTGGGGATATTCAGGCGGTCAGCCACTCCCACGTGGTCGAGAATTTCCACGAGATTCTTACGCAGCGGTCCGGAGAAGCTCGCGGCAACTTTGGCTGCTGCGGCCGCCTGATCATGTGGCGTTCCATCCAGCAAAGCACGTCGAGCTACTGCGATCGCCTCAACTGCCTGCGTCCGGCCGGGAGTGATGCCGACCAAGACGATCCTGGCGCTGGTGGTGACGTGATCGAAGGGCGCGTAAAACACTTCATGGCGATGATCACCGGTCATTCGAAGCTGATGCGGGAGACCCATGACGTCAGCAAAATTCGAGGGAAGGCTCGCCAAAGTTTCGGCGTAGCGGTGAAACTGGGACTTCAAAGTCATGATCTAGCTCCTTAGATGGTGTGGTTCATTTCGGCCAGCGCACGGTCAAGGTCGGCGCGGGGCACCCGATCGAACCGAATACCGAAGGCGATGCCGCGGATGCCGTTGGTCTTGGTTTGCCAGCGTGGCGACGGCATGCTCATGAGCGTGGCGAGCGCGTCGTAGTAATCCGTGAACTTGCGTGCTTTGAGGCCCGCGCCGATGGAGTAGCGGCCATCGTGTCGAGACTGCGGATCGAACCAGACGCCATCCTTGGCTACAGGCACAACGACGTAGTCGATTTCGTCTGCATCTCGCTTGGCCGGTCGGGGTTTGGTGCTTATCCCACCTCGAGTAGTCGGCTTGTACCCGTTCTTGACGAGCCATGGCAGCACATCTTCGGCTTCTGCATACCGTCGACCTTCCTCCTCGATGGTCGCGAAGTTCTTTCGATGCGCATTGGTCACCACCGTCGCTTCACGGACGTCGATCAGCGACGCAATTTCCGACATGGTCAGGCGCTCGCCCTTGTCGATTTTCAGGCGTGCCTCGGCCAGAACCAGCAGCTGGAACAAGATGCCCTGATAGAAGTGTCCCAAGACGACGTCACCACCACCACTAGTCCCCGGCTCCGGAATTCCGTCAGGCTCCGGATAGGCGAGCATCTCATCCTCGTAATCCTTGAGCGTGGTCGTCGTGAACACGCGTTCTGCCGCATAGCGCAGCGCGGAGACGCTGGAAGAGACATCGTCGGACCAGCGTTGAGTCCGAACGTACGCTTCCACCGCGCTAACGACTTTCCAGACCTCGAAGGTGTTGAGATCGGTCAGATAATCCGGATGTCCGCCCTGTGCGTAGTCAGACTCCGGGTCGATATTCAAAGCGCGAACGCCCGCGCCAGCTTCGATGATCTGATCCATCAGCACTACCTGCTCGTGGATCAACAGCTGAACTTCGCGGGCCAGCTGGGTGGACGTGTAGGAAAGGGGCATGAGGTATCTCCGTATGTTGTAACGTCACATTATACGTAGATAGTCGCGCTGTCAAACTGTTTCATACGAAATGTCATACTGTTTTGCACAGCCTCGTCCGCGACATGAGCCCTTCCATCATGTCGTCGCTCAAGCCATCTACAAATTCCGGTTTAGAGCTTCCCTTTGCGTGGAAGCTGGGAGGATCGGTGGTTCTTCTCGCGGATCAGCTCGTACTTCTCGCGATGGGCCTCAGGCGTTCGATCTCCGCGTGCGCTGCCTTGAGCTCTGATTCGAGTTGCTCGTTCTCGCGCTGGGCATCCCTCAGCGCCTGTTGGCAACCAGGAAGATCGCCTGGGATCACCCAGGCCCGGATTTCATCACGGAACCTCGCAGTAACTGTTGCCGTGGCAGAGTGTTCGGCCGAGAGATCGTTGAACTTGCCAGGCCACTTCTTTCGCGACCACGCAATCACCTGGGGCACGAAGTACAGGCTGGCGTGGGCAGTCTGCAGGTCACCAGTCTCTGTTGCGTAGACCAGCCGCTTTCGTACCTTGTCTATCGTGGTTCTCAACGGCTCGCCCGCTGGCTGGATGCGCAAGGCGATGAGCATTGCCATCTCGGCAAGAGGGTAGAAAAGCTGGTGCCCTTCGGGAATTGAACTTGGCAGTTCCGACATTGTGGCGGTCTATCCATGCTGGCTGATTGGTATCAGCCTACTGGGAACCGTTGTGGGCTGTGCGCCAGTTATGGGATCGGCTCGCCGATACTTGGAGACAAAGGCGCAGAGCATTGGCGTCGTTTTTCAAACTGCGCGACAGCCGACGTCAGCCGACGTCAGCCGACCACCAGCCTCGGAGCGCGCTGCCAAATCGAGTATCATCCGCGCCCCTAGCGGAGCTGCTGCTGGGTCCCTGATGGCAACACAGAACCACCAATGACTTTGCACGCAAGGCAACATGGCCATGGCTCAGTGTCAGTGTTGATCGGAGTTGCGGTTGGACTGGTAGTTGGAATCGCTCTGGCAGTAAGTATGCCTAGAGCGGCCTGCGGGGACGGCTCTTCTTCGCAGTCCATCGGTCGTCAGGGGGCCTGCTCTCATCACGGCGGAGTTGTCAGAGGTAGCAGCTGGCTGGGCATTCCTGCTGGATTCCTTGCCGGTCTGCTGGCCTCTATCCTCGCTGATAGCGTCATTGACCCTTTGAAGGAGAGGCGGGAAGCGGCACGTCTCGCGCGTCCGGCCCAGAAGCGCCCAGTCAACGGTGACGACAAAGAGGCGGTTTTGCGCGCCGCAATGCTTTCACCCTCCGAAGTCGAAATTTCTTATCAAGCGGGCGGCGTAGTTTTAGAGCAGCAGCGTGTCTTCCCACGGTGGTTGAAAATGGCCATGGTCGAAGGCGAAGAGACGCTTTGCCTGATGGCCAGTCAGGGGCCGACTGGGGACCCAGCGACCCATTGTTTTGTCGCGTATGACCTCTCTCAAGATAGTCCCGGCCGTTGAGAGCTCGCCACGGTTGCCTTGATGTATTTGTTGCATCCGCCCCTGACTGATTGTCGTTGATCACAGCCGAGGCTAAATCGCGAAACTCGGCGTCCAGAAGAATCAGTGTGGTCTCGCGTTCGAATCCGCGGCATACCTCGGTGGTGCGTCACTCCAGCACCCCCAGCGTGACGGTAACTTTGACGGTAGGTCAGGTCATTCTAAGGCATGAAAGCGCATAAGAATAAGGATTGTAGGCCATTGTTCGAGTGCACCCAACCACCACTTCTCTTGGTGGATCAAGTCATTAGTGAAGACAGATAACCCGCGAAATGGCGGGTTTTTCGTGTTTTCGTTCGGTTTTGCGGGCCGTCTGATCAGACGCACCTTGTGCGGCTCTCGCTCGCCGGCCTGATCCGGGGAGACTCCTTGGCCAACGAGGCCGCCAGGTCATCCGCACTTACGTCGAGGATCAATACCTGGGCGCCCGTGGGTGGGGAGGCGCACGCAATCTCGCGCCCATGTCGGCACCCGCGATTACAAGAACGCGGCGATTCATGATCAATGCTCCGTTTCGCCTTGCATCGAGCCTTGGGGAATGGGTGGTGCACACTGTCCGACTTTTTTGCACTGCCGCGGACACGCTCATGCCCCCTGCGGCGGATGACGGAACACGACGCCGTCCTTCATCACGAAGTCGACGGTGGCGGTGGCGCCGATGTCCGCGAGCGGATCGCCGCGCATCGCGACGATGTCGGCGAGCTTGCCGGGTGCGAGCACGCCGAGCTCTTCACGACCGAGCAACTCGGCGGCGACGCTGGTGGCCGCGCGCAGCGCGCGCAGCGGCGTCAGCCCGGCGTTGACCATGGCCTGGAACTCGAGGATGCCGTGGCTGAACGGAAACATCCCGCAATCGGTGCCGTAGGCGATCTTGACGTGGCTGTCCGCCAGCAGCCGCTGTGCGGCGAGGATGTGCTGGTTGTCCCGCGAGAATTTCCACACCGCCTGACAGGGCAACGTGCCGGCCTGCAGGTCGTGCAGATCCTCCTGCGTCATCTGCATGGTCGGCACGATGAAGGCGCCTGCCTGCTCCGCCATCGCCAGTCCCTCGGCATCGATCAGGTAGGCATGCTCGAGGCTGCGCGCGCCGCAGCGGACCGCCTGCTTGCAGCCGTCGGCGGCCCCGGTGTGCACCGCGACCGGCATGCCCAGCTGCCGTGCGGCTGCGGTCAGCGCCGCCATCTCCTCGTCGAACCAGGTCACGCGCGCCGGATCGTCGCCGGGGCTGAAATAGCCACCGGTATTGGTGGTCTTGATCCAGTCGCTGCCGAACACATGCTCGCGGCGCACCAGTGCGCGGATGCCGCCGATGTCGTCGGCGATCGCGGAAACCGGCAAGTGCCAGCGCTCGCCGTAGAAGCCGCGCAGGTCGCCATGCCCCGCGCTCGCGCTGAGCAAGTGCGCGGCCACGACCAGGCGCGGTCCCTGCACCAGCCCCGCCTCGATCGCGTTGCGCAGGTCGACGGTCGGCCAGTCCGGATCGACACAGCCGAGGTCACGCAGGGTCGTGAAGCCGTAGTGCATGTAGTCGCGCGCGATCGCCAGGCCCTTGAGCGCCTTGCTCGCCGAGGAGGCGAGCGTCTGCTGCGCCAGATTCGCCGCATCCATGGTCAGGTGCACGTGACAGTCGATGAAGCCGGGGCTGACCGTTCGCTCGCGAAGGTCGATCCGCGCCGCGCCCGGCGGCGACTCGACCGCGGGCGCGATGGCGCGGATGCGGTTGTCCTCGACCAGGATTTCCGCCGGGCCGGACAGCGTGTCCGACACACCGTCGAACACCTTGCCGCACGCCAGCACGATCGCACTCATTTCGAGGTCCTCCGGGCGATATCCCGGCGACAGGATTTGCGGCCTGGCGCTAGGCAGCCAGCCACGCGCGCGTGGCGACGAGCAGGGTTTCGACGCCGGTGCGCAGGGTCGGCTGGATGACCGGCGCGAAGCGCGGGTTGTGGTTGGTCGGCAGGTCGTTGAGCCGGCCCGCGGCCTTCGCTTTCGCGTAGGTCTCCGGATCGGTGCCGCCGACGAACCAGAACACCGACGGCACCTTCCACTCCGCGCCGAAGCAGCCGAAGTCCTCGCTCGCCGAAGTCGGCTGGGTCTTCTCGACGCGCCCCTCCGGGAAGTACTGACGGAACGCATCGCCGACCTTCTGGTTCGCGGCGGCGTCGTTGACGACCAGCGCGTAGCGGTCCAGCGGCGTGATCTCCGGCGGCTTTGGCGCGCCCGATGCCGCGGCCTCCGCGTTGACGATGCGCGTGATCGCGGCCAGCACCCGCTGGCGCACGCCCTCGTCGAAGGTGCGCACGTTGAGCTTGATGATCGCCTCGTCGGGAATCACGTTTTCCTTGGTGCCGGCCTGCAGCGCGCCGATGGTGACCACCGCGGCCTCGGTCGCAGCCAGTTCGCGCGAGACGATCGTCTGCAGGCGCAGCACGGTCGCCGCGGCCATCACCACCGGATCGATGCTCGCCTGCGGCATCGAGCCGTGCGCGCCGCGGCCGAACAGGCGGATCTGGAAGCTGTCGCCGGCCGAGGTGATCACGCCGGCGCGACCGCTGACCGTGCCGGCCACGCCGACCATCACGTGCTGGCCGAGCACGATATCGGGCTTCGGGAAGCGCTTGAACAGGCCGTCGTCGATCATCGCTTGCGCGCCGGTGCCGGTTTCCTCGGCGGGCTGGAACACCGCCATCACGGTGCCGTGCCAATGCTCGCGTGCCTGCGCGAGCAGGGTGGTGGCGCCAATCAGCCAGGTGACGTGCATGTCGTGGCCGCACGCATGCATCACCGGCACCGTGTGGCCGTCCTTGTCCTTTGCAGTGACCGTGCTTGCGTACGGCAGACCGGTCGCTTCCGCGACCGGCAGCGCGTCCATGTCGGCACGCAGCATCACGGTTGGCCCCTCGCCGTTGCGCAGCAGCCCAACCACGCCGGTATTGCCGACGCCGGTCGTCACCTCGAAGCCGGCCTGGCGCAGATGGTCGGCAGCGATGGCGGCCGTGCGCGTCTCCTGCATCGATAACTCCGGATGGGCATGGATGTCGGTGTACAGCGCTTCGAGCTCGGGCAGGAGGTTCGGCAGATTCGCGAACCACTGGTCGGAAACACTCGCGTTTTTCGTGTTCATGCAAACCTCACGGCGCAGATGTGGCAGAGCAACCGGGTCGCCCTCCGTGCCGCCGGGCGCATGCAGGCGTCTAGGGCGAAGCCACTGTCCGCCGAAGCCGAGGGCACTGCAAGCGAGTGTTTTCGTTCGATCGTAAATGCCACGTGAGGAGGGCACGCACGATCGTCCGGTGCGCCGCTTGACGACCGGGGCTGTTCATTCATATGCCTGCTGAGGACCTCGGTGGCAAGCCGTTGCTGCTGCCATCCCCGGTGCCCACGGGGCAGGCGGTGACCGGGCGGAGTTCGAGAACCTGATTGCTTGACGGTGTCGACGCCTCGGATCGGCGCCGGGCGGGTTCCGACCCTATGTGGCGCTCTGCGAAATCGGGGCGCACGGTGACGATCCTTGCCCTTCGGCACCAGCGGGAAGGCGGCTATAACAAGGCAAGCTCATTTGCCGGATGCACCATCGGGTACAATGTTTCGACGCGGCGAGGCTGCAGGCATCACCTGGGATAAGGCCGAGGTCTGCTTTCAAGGTGTCGCGATCGAACCCCGTATCCACCAAGCCTGGCAGCATCTGTTCGGATGCGCCCATCCCACGACCAGGGCGCGTCTCTTCCCGCCGGTCCATCCATCATCGTCACAACACGCGGGCTCGCGCCATGCATATCTTCAAGGTGTTTCAGATCGAGGCGGCGCATCGGTTGCCGAACGTGCCGGCCGGGCACAAGTGCGCGCGGCTGCACGGTCACTCGTTCCGCATCGAGATCCATCTGGCGGGGGAGCCGGACCCGCAGTTGGGCTGGCTGATGGACTTCGCCGACGTGAAGGCGGCGTTCGCGCCGTTGTACGAGCAGCTCGACCATCACTATCTCAACGACGTCGAGGGGCTGGAGAATCCGACCAGCGAGATGCTGGCGCGCTGGATCTGGCAGCGGCTGCAGCCGCGCCTGGCGGGGCTGGACAAGGTGGTGGTGCATGAGACCTGCACCTCCGGAGCCAGCTGCAGTCGCGACAGCTTTTGACGCGTTGCGTTATCGGTGGCTGATATTTGCAAGTCAACGTTTTTTATGAATATTTCTTGACCAAGCTCACTACCGTCCAAAATATATATTGCACTGCACAAAAGTTGCTGTTAGAGTGCCTGCCACTACCCCCATCCTCAACGAGGACGATGCCATGACGCAGCAACTCAACAACCAGCTTTTTGCTTTCACCAAGCAGTTCACCGATAGCGCGTTCAAGGCGCAGTCGCTGGCGCTGAAGGGCCTGGAGACGGTCGCCGAGCTGCAGCTCAAGGCGCTCGAGGAGCAAGCCAAGGTCTCCGCCGAATTCGTCGCCGAAGCGATGGAAACCCGCGACATCAACGGCCTGCGCAGCCTGTGGGAAAAGGGCACCAGCCTGAGCCGCGACAACGCCGAGCGTGCGGTAGCGGTTTCGCAGGAAGTGCTCGCGATTACCCAGAAGACCGCCGAGTCGCTGAATGCGCTCGTGCAGGAGCAGCGTCAGGCCGCCAACGACGCCGTTGTTGCGCCGGTCGCTGCCGCCAAGAAGGCTGCTGCCAAGTAATCCAGCGGTACTTTCGCGCTCCACGCGATGCAACAGGGCCGGACCTCGTGTCCGGCCCTGTCTGTGTGTGCCGTCGCAGGAGCCGCACGCCGACAAGTGATGCGGTGCCGGATTTCGATGAGCGGACACGATGCCGCAGGCCGCACGGCTTGTCCCCACAATTGCCACACTGATATACTTTTATGGATTGGATCGTGGCCCGTAGCTGTATCGGTGCCGCCTGATGCAGGCCGCGCGGAGACGCTACGTGCTCAACAGTCTTGCCTCTGGTCGACGTCTCGCCTTGCGTATCGTCCTGCTGCAGCTTGCTGTGGCGTTGCTGGCTGGCCTGGCGTTTCTCGCGCTGGGACGCCGGGAAGCGGTGGCGGCAGCCGCGGGCGCGGCACTGGTGGCGTTGGGTACCGCGTTGATGTCGGCGCGATTCTTCAGCGGCCTCGGCGGAGCCGGCCTGGTGTTGGGCCGCCTGCTGACGGGCATGTTCCTGAAATGGATCGTGATCGTCGGGGGGCTGGTCGTGATCCTGCTCCAATTCAAGTTGCCACCGCTGGCCGCCATCACGGGGTTGGCGGCGGCTTACGCGGTTTATCTGCTGGCGTTCAGATTCAAGGGTTGATCCATGGCAAGTGAGCCGACTGGCGGTCTTACCGAATATATCCAGCACCATCTGCAGCATCTGACCCCGCATGCCAGCGAGGGCGGTTTCTGGGCGGTGCACGTCGACTCGGTCACCGTGTCGCTGGCGTTGGGGATGTTGTTCTGCCTGTGGTTCTGGCTGAAGGCGCGCAAGGCCACGGCCGGTGTGCCGGGCAAGGGCCAGGCCTTCGTGGAAATCGTGCTGGAGTTCGTCGACGGCCAGGTCAAGGACGTGTTCCATGGCGACCGCCGCGTGCTGGGCCCGCTGGCGCTGACCGTGTTCGTCTGGGTGTTCCTGATGAACGCGATGGACCTGCTGCCGGTTGACCTGCTGCCGTGGATCACCGAGAAGTTTGGCATCGGCCACTTCCGCGCCGTGCCTACCGCCGACATCAACATGACCTTCGCGATGTCGCTGACGGTATTCGCGCTGATCATCTTCTACAGTTTCAAGGCCAAGGGCGCCAGCGGCTACATGCACGAGCTGTTCACCGCGCCGTTCGGCAAGCATCCGCTGCTGTGGCTTCCGAACTTCGCGCTGAACCTGGTCGAGCTGGCCTCCAAGCCGGTGAGCTTGGCGATGCGACTGTTCGGCAACATGTATGCGGGCGAGCTGGTGTTCATGCTGATCGCCGGCCTGTTCAGCGCCGGCGCTGGCCTCGCTGGCTGGGCGCTTTACGGCGCGGGCATCATCGGCTACACGGTGTGGGGCATCTTCCACATCCTGATCATCTCGATCCAGGCATTCATCTTCATGGTGCTGACGATCGTGTACATCTCGATGGCACACGATCATCACTGATCCGCGTACCTCGATTCCCTTGCTTCATCCGTTTTGACTTCAGCTAGAAATTTCTCAGGAGATCACCGTGGAACATCTCGTTCAGTTTGCACAAATCCAGGGCTTCACCGCGATCGCGCTCGGCCTGATCATCGGCTTCGGTGCGCTCGGTGCCTGTATCGGTATCGGCATCATGGGGTCGAAGTTCCTCGAAGCCGCCGCCCGTCAGCCTGAACTGGTGCCGCTGCTGCAGGGCCGCATGTTCCTGCTGGCCGGCCTGATCGACGCGGCGTTCCTGATCGGCGTGGCGCTGGCGATGTACTTCGCGGTGGCCAACCCGCTGCTGGGTTCGGTGCTGACGGCTGCCGGCGCAGGCCAGTAAGAAACATCCTTCCGGTGGCGCCGTTGCGGCGCCACCGCGTATCCGGCCCGGGTGTCGTGATGCCCGTGTCTGTTCCATTCCGTATTTACAGGTAACGCAGCGATGAATTTCAACGCGACCTTGATTGGCGAAATGATTTCGTTCGCCATCCTGATCTGGTTCAGCGTCCACTTCATCTGGCCGCACATCAACAAGGCCATTGAAGATCGGCAGGTGAAGATCGCCGAAGGCCTGAATGCCGCCGAGCGCGCCCACGCCGAGCTGAAGAGCGCGGACGTGAAGGTGGCTGGCGAGATCAAGCAGGCGCGCCTGCAGGCTTCCGAGATCATCGACAAGGCCCAGCAGCAGGCCAACCAGATCATCGACAAGGCCCGTGGCGAAGCGGTCAGCGAGATCAACCGGCTGAAGGCGGCGGCGCAGGACGACATCGCCTCGATGGCGCAGCGCGCCCGTGACCAGTTGCGCGAGCAGGTCGGCGCGCTGGCCGTGCAGGGTGCCAGCAAGATCGTGCAGCGCGAGGTCGATGCGTCGACGCACAAAGCGTTGCTCGACCAGCTCGCGGCCGAGATCTGATCCATGGCCCAGGCAATCACTCTCGCCCGCCCGTACGCCCGCGCCGCCTTCGAAGTGGCGCATGCGGCCGGTACGCTGGAGGCATGGTCGCAGGCGCTGGCGTTCGCCGCCGCGGTGGCCAAGGACTCACGCGTCGCCGGCCTCGGCAACGACCCGCGGGTGCTGCCGGCGCAGCTGGTGGCGCTGCACCTGCCCGCCGGCGTGGCTGCCGATGCCCCGTTCGGGCAGTTCCTCACCGAGATGGCCGAGCAGCGCCGGCTGGCGCTGCTGCCGGAAGTGGCCGAATTGTTCGAGGCGTTCAAGCGCGAGTCCGAGTCGCAACTGCTGGTCAAGGTGACCAGCGCGATGGTGCTGGACTCGGCCCAGGCCGAACAGCTCAAGGCATCGCTGAAGCGTCGCTTCAAGCGCGAGATCGAACTGGAAACCCGGGTCGACGCCTCGCTGCTGGCGGGCGTGGTGATCGATACCGGCAGCGAAGTGATCGACGGTTCCGCCCGCGGGCGGCTGGCGAAGCTGGCCAGCACGCTGGCGCATTAGTTTTACGCGAATTCCATTTCGCGAAGAGCAAAATCGGCCATCCGTGGCCGGACAGATTGAGTAAACGCGAAATTCGTTTCGCGAAGAGCAAACCGGCCATCCCTGGCCGGACAGATTGATCAAACGCGAAATCCGTTTCGCGAAGAAGCAAGACCGGCCGTCCGGGCCGGACTCTTCAAAAGGCATTCAATTCGGGATAGATGACCATGTCCAGCACCACACTGAATCCGTCCGAGATCAGCGAACTGATCAAGAGCCGCATCGAGCAGTTCAAGCTCGGTGCGGAAGCGCGCAACGAAGGCACGATCATCAGCGTGTCCGACGGCATCGTGCGCATCCACGGCCTGGCCGATGTGATGCAGGGCGAAATGATCGAGCTGCCGGGCAACGCGTTTGCGCTGGCGCTGAACCTCGAGCGCGACTCGGTCGGCGCGGTGGTGCTCGGTGAATATCAGCACCTGCGCGAAGGCGACACCGCCAAGACCACCGGCCGCATCCTGGAAGTGCCGGTTGGCCCGGAACTGCTCGGCCGCGTCGTCGACGCGCTGGGCAATCCGATCGACGGCAAGGGCCCGCTCAACGCCAAGCTCAACGCGCCGATCGAGAAGGTCGCGCCGGGCGTGATCTGGCGCAAGTCGGTCGACCAGCCGCTGCAGACCGGCTACAAGTCGGTCGACGCGATGATCCCGGTCGGCCGCGGCCAGCGCGAGCTGATCATCGGCGATCGCCAGACCGGCAAGACCGCGCTGGCGATCGACGCGATCATCGCGCAGAAGGATTCCGGCATTAAGTGCATCTACGTCGCGATCGGCCAGAAGCGTTCGTCGATCGCCAACGTGGTGCGCAAGCTCGAAGAGAACGGCGCGCTGGCAAACACCATCATCGTGGTCGCTTCGGCCTCCGAGTCGGCCGCGCTGCAGTACGTCGCGCCGTACTCCGGTTGCGCAATGGGCGAATACTTCCGCGACCGTGGCCAGGACGCGCTGATCGTGTACGACGATCTGTCCAAGCAGGCCGTGGCCTATCGCCAGATCTCGCTGCTGCTGAAGCGCCCGCCGGGCCGCGAAGCGTATCCGGGCGACGTGTTCTATCTCCACTCGCGTCTGCTCGAGCGCGCCTCGCGCGTGTCCGAGGAGTACGTCGAGAAGTTCACCAACGGCGAAGTGAAGGGCAAGACCGGCTCGCTGACCGCGCTGCCGATCATCGAGACCCAGGGCGGCGACGTTTCGGCGTTCGTGCCGACCAACGTGATCTCGATCACCGACGGCCAGATCTTCCTGGAAACCGACCTTTTCAACGCCGGCATCCGCCCGGCCGTGAACGCCGGTATCTCGGTGTCCCGCGTCGGTGGCGCCGCGCAGACCAAGATCGTCAAGAAATTGTCCGGCGGCGTGAAGCTGGCCTTGGCGCAGTTCCGTGAACTGGCCGCGTTCGCGCAGTTCGCCTCGGACCTGGACCCGGCCACCCGCGCCCAGCTCGACCGCGGCCAGCGTGTCACCGAGCTGATGAAGCAGAAGCAGTATTCGCCGCTGTCGATCGCCGAGCTGGCGCTGTCGGTGTATGCCGCCGAACAGGGCTACCTGGACGACCTGCCGGTGAACCAGGTGCTGCCGTTCGAAAAGGGCCTGCACGCGTTCATGCACCAGAACCACGCCGACCTGATGAAGACCATCGTGGCCACCGGCAACTGGGACAAGGACATCGAGGGCGTCTTCAAGACCTCGCTGGACGAGTACAAGAAGACCGGCAGCTGGTAATACGGGTAGTGGCGAATCGGAAGGGAGGCAGTCTTCTCCCTTCCCACCAGCGAGCATAACGAGCGGATAGAGCATGGCCAGCGGACGCGAAATCAAAACCAAGATCAAGAGCACGCAGAACATGCGCAAGGTGACGCGCGCGCTCGAGATGGTCTCCGCCTCGAAGATCCGCAAGGCGCAGGATCTGATGAAGGCGTCGCGTCCGTATGCGCGCTCGATGCGCAAGGTGATCGCGCACGTGGCCCAGGCCAGCACCGATTTCAGCCATCCGTTCCTGGTCCAGCGCGACAGCGTGGCGCGGGTCGGTTACATCGTGGTGTCGACCGATCGCGGCCTGTGCGGCGGCCTCAACTCCAACCTGTTCCGCCGCCTGCTGCCGGCGATCGCCGAGTGGCAGAAGCAGGGCGTGCAGGTCGACGTGGTGGCGATCGGCCAGAAAGCCGTGGCGTTTTTCCGCCGCATCAAGGGCGTCAACCTGGTCGGCAGCGTCACCCACCTCGGCGAAAAGCCCAAGCTCGAGCAGCTGGTTGGCGTGATCAAGGTGATGATGGACGCCTATCAGGCCAATGGCCTGGATCGCGTGTTCCTCGCCTACAACGACTTCGTCAACACCATGACGCAGAAGCCGACCATCGACGCGCTGCTGCCGCTGCCGCTGGTGGCCTCGGAATTGGAAGCACACCAGGAAGCGGGCGAGTCGGCCTATGCCGGCGTCAAGCTGGAAGCGAGCCACGACTGGGACTACATCTACGAGCCGGACGCGCAGACCGTGCTGGAGCACGTGCTGACCCGCTACATCGAGTCGGTGGTGTACCAGGCGGCGCTGGAGAACCTGGCCAGCGAGCACGCCGCGCGCATGGTCGCGATGAAGAGCGCGTCGGACAACGCGAACAAGGTGATCGACGAGCTGACCCTGATCTACAACAAGGCGCGCCAGGCCGCGATCACCCAGGAAATCTCGGAAATCGTCAGCGGCGCGGCGGCGGTGTAAGAGCGATCTTCCCTGATCGCAGAGCAAGATCAAAAGGCGGCCATCCATGGCCGCACTCCCAGTAAGAGCGACGTTTCATTGGCGCTTTGTACAAATCGAAATCTTAAAGAGATTCATCCGGAGCTATCAGCATGAGCCAGGGCAAAGTTGTTCAGATCATCGGCGCGGTCGTCGACGTGGAATTTCCGCGCGACCAGGTGCCGCAGGTGTATGACGCACTGAAAATCGACGGCACCGAGATCACGCTGGAAGTTCAGCAGCAGCTCGGCGACGGCATCGTGCGCACGATTGCGCTCGGTTCCACCGAAGGCCTGAAGCGCGGCCTCGAGGCGCGCAACACCGGCGAAGGCATCAAGGTGCCGGTCGGCAAGCAGACGCTGGGCCGCATCATGGACGTGCTCGGCAACCCGATCGACGAGGCCGGCCCGATCGGCGAGCAGGACCGCTGGGTGATCCACCGCGAAGCGCCGAGCTACGCCGACCAGGCCGCCGCGAACGACCTGCTGGAAACCGGCATCAAGGTGATCGACCTGGTCTGCCCGTTCGCCAAGGGCGGCAAGGTCGGCCTGTTCGGCGGCGCCGGCGTGGGCAAGACCGTGAACATGATGGAACTGATCAACAACATCGCGAAGGCGCACGCGGGTCTGTCCGTGTTCGCCGGCGTGGGCGAGCGTACCCGCGAGGGCAACGACTTCTACCACGAGATGAAGGACTCCAACGTGCTCGACAAGGTCGCGATGGTCTACGGCCAGATGAACGAGCCGCCGGGCAACCGCCTGCGCGTGGCGCTGACCGGCCTGACCATGGCCGAGTACTTCCGCGACGAGAAGGACGAGACCGGCAAGGGCAAGGACGTGCTGCTGTTCATCGACAACATCTACCGCTACACCCTGGCCGGTACCGAGGTGTCCGCGCTGCTCGGCCGCATGCCGTCGGCGGTGGGCTACCAGCCGACCCTGGCCGAGGAAATGGGCGTGCTGCAGGAGCGCATCACCTCGACCAAGACCGGCTCGATCACCTCGATCCAGGCCGTCTACGTGCCCGCGGATGACCTGACCGATCCGTCGCCGGCCACCACCTTCGCGCACCTGGACGCGACCGTGGTGCTGAGCCGCAACATCGCTTCGCTGGGCATCTACCCGGCCGTGGATCCGCTGGATTCCACCAGCCGCCAGCTCGATCCGAACGTGATCGGCGTGGAGCACTACGAGGTCGCGCGCAAGGTGCAGGGCACGCTGCAGCGCTACAAGGAACTGAAGGACATCATCGCGATCCTCGGCATGGACGAGCTGAGCGAAGAGGACAAGCAGGCCGTGGCGCGTGCGCGCAAGTGCGAGCGCTTCTTCTCGCAGCCGTTCCACGTGGCCGAGGTGTTCACCGGCTCGCCGGGCAAGTACGTGTCGCTGAAGGAAACCATCCGCGGCTTCAAGATGATCGTCGACGGCGACGTCGACCATCTGCCGGAGCAGGCGTTCTACATGGTCGGCGGCATCGACGAGGCGATCAAGAAAGCGGAAGAGATGGGCGCCAAGAAAGCCGCCTGATCCTTTTGCAGGGACGCGGGAATTGGGAATAGGGAATCGGCCGGCAGCGTCACCGCGAAGATTCCCGATCTCCCCTCCCGATTCCCGTCCGACCGAGCGTAGCGAGAGAAAATCATGACCCACACCATTCGCGTCGACATCGTCAGTGCCGAAGCCGAGATCTTCTCCGGCGACGCGACGATGGTCGTCGCCACCGGCGAAATCGGCGAGCTGGGCATCACGCCGCGCCACGCGCCGCTGATCACCCGCCTCAAGCCGGGCCACGTCGACGTGGTGCTGGCCAGCGGCGAGCGCCAGCAGTTCTGGGTCTCCGGCGGCATGCTGGAAGTGCAGCCGCAGGTGGTTACCGTGCTGGCCGACACCGCTGCGCGCGCCGCCGACCTGGACGAGGCCTCCGCGCAGCGCGCCAAGAAGGAAGCCGAGGACGCGCTGGCCAACCGCACCGATGCGATGGAAATCGCCGAGGCCCAGGCCAAGCTGGTCGAGGCGATGACCCAGCTGCAGGCGCTGGAACGCCTGCGCAAGAGCCTCAAGCACTGAGTTCGTGCGCTCGTCCGTGAGCGCAGAGCCAGGATCCAAAGGCGGCCGTCCGTGGCCGCACTCGTGGATGAAGCGGTTGCTTCGATGGACACTGCAGAAAAGAACGCCGGCCTTGTGCCGGCGTTTTCGTATCGGCACGATGCGGCTATGGGCAGACAGGGACGCATGACGATGCGGCTGAAGTTCGCATGTGGCGGGTTGTTGCTGACCTTGGTCGGCTGCGCCACCACGTCGCAGCCGGCATCCCCACCCGCTACCGGCAACGCCTCGTGGCGGGAGGTGCCGCCACCCGGTACGACGCGCTATCAGCTGGCGCTGGGCGAGGTGTCCAGCGGCGGCACACCGTTCCAGCGCGTGGCGCCGGTGTATCCGCGCGATCTGCTCGCCAGTTGCCCACCACCGCAGGAAGTGCCGGCGCTGTTGATCGTCGGCGCGAGCGGCGTGGTCGGCGAAGTCCGCGTCACGGACGAGGCGCAGGCGGATGCCAGCCGGCATGCCTTCATCGCCGCGGTGCGCGTGGCCGCGCTGCAATGGCGATTCAGCCCGCTGCATATCGACCGCTGGGCCGCCGATGCCGACGGCAACAGCCACGTGGTGGACAGCGAGACGCGACCGTTCAGTCTCGCCTACGTGTTCCGCTTCGAGTGCCATGCCGGCAAGGCCACGGTTTCGGCCGCGACGGCGAAGCCCTGAGCCTTTCCTGCCATTGTCCGGGCCGGGCCGGCTGCTATGCTTTTTCGATCGAGACGCGCCAAGGCCTCATGCCATGAACCAAGCTCCGCTCCACGTCATCATCCTCGCCGCCGGTGCCGGCACGCGGATGAAATCGAACCGGGCCAAGGTGTTGATGCCGCTGGCCGGACGGCCCTTGCTGGCGCACGTGGTCGCCACGGCGCGCACGCTGCAGCCGGCGGCGATCCACGTCGTCTATGGCCACTGTGGCGAACAGGTGCAGGCGGCCTTCGCCGGCCAGACCGACCTGCGCTGGGTGCTGCAGGCGGAACGGCTGGGCACCGGCCATGCGGTGGAACAGGCGCTGGCCGGCGTGCCCGACGGCAATGTGCGCGTGCTGGTGCTGTATGGCGACGTGCCGCTGACCCGGGTCGAGACGCTGCAGCAACTGGTGGCAGCGGATGGCGGCTTCAGCCTGCTGACCACCCGGCTCGCCGATCCGCACGGCTACGGCCGCGTCTTGTGCGACGGCAATGGCCGCGTGCGTGCGGTGGTCGAGGAGAAGGACGCCGACGACGCCCAGCGCGCGGTGAACCTGGTCAACACCGGCATCCTGGTCGCCGAGGCGCAGGCGCTGCGCGGCTGGATCGGCCGGCTCGACCGCAACAACGCGCAGGGCGAGTACTACCTCACCGACATCTTCCGCATGGCCGCGGACGAAAACCGGGCGGCGCTCAGCGTGGAATGCACCGACCCGCTCGAGGCCGCCGGCGCCAACAATCCGCTGCAGCTGAGCGAACTGGAGGCGGCGTACCGCCGGCGCGCCGCGCATGCACTGATGTCAGACGGCGTGCGGCTGGCCGACCCCTTGCGCATCGACGTGCGCGGCACGGTCGAGACCGGCCGTGATGTCGAGCTGGACATCGACGTGATCCTGGAGGGCCGCGTGGTGCTCGGCGACGACGTGCGCATCGGCGCGTTCACCCGGCTGAAGGACGTGCAGCTGGCCGCCGGCAGCGTGGTGCAATCGCACTGCGACCTGGACGGCGTGGTGACCCACGGTCCCTGCACGATCGGCCCGTTCGCGCGGCTGCGTCCCGGCACCGAGCTGGACGGCGGTGTGCACGTGGGCAACTTCGTGGAAACCAAGAAGGCGCATCTCGGCGAAGGCAGCAAGGCCAACCACCTCACCTACCTGGGCGACACCGTGGTGGGCCGCGGCGTCAACATCGGTGCCGGCACGATCACCTGCAATTACGATGGCGTGAACAAGTTCGTGACCCGCATCGGCGACGGCGCCTTCATCGGCTCGAACAGCGCGCTGGTCGCCCCGGTGACGATCGGCGCGCAGGCCACGATCGGCGCCGGCTCGGTGATCACGCACGATGCGCCGGAGGGCGAACTCACCGTGGCGCGTGGCAGGCAGCAAACGTTCCACGGCTGGAAGCGACCGGGTAAGACACCGGTGTAAGTCGACAGCGCGAGCGCGTCGTTCGCGCACAGGAGGCCCCATGACGCAGGTCTGGTTCGTTCCGTTGGGCTGGCTGCACCGGCCGGTGACACTGGCCGGCTGGCTGATCACGCTGGCCGCCATTGCCTACATGCTGCAGGTGTTTCTGGCGATAAATACACACGCGCATTCGGTCACCGACCTGTTGTACGCGATCTATCCGCACTGGGGCGTCACGTTGCTTGGCTGGGACTGGATCGCACGTCGCGCCAGTCGTGGCACACCCGCTCAGGCGTAGCGCCACCCGTCGATCTCCACCAGCAGTTCGTTGCGGCAGATGTCGCCGTGCAGCAGCAGCACCGGCACGCCGGGCAGGCGCCGTTGCAGGAAGTCGCGCACGTGCTGGGCGTCGGCGCCGTGGCGCACGTAGGCCTTCAGGGGGGACTGGGTGTCGAAGCCGGCGGCCATGTCGGCGCTGGCCAGCAGTGCCTCGAGGTTGGTCAGGGTTTCATTGAGCTGGGCGTCCAGGTCGTCGTGGTGCGCCGAGGCGTGGCCCACCACGGCGGCGGTGCCGGAGATCGCCAGCACGTCCTGCGCCGGCAGTGCCATGGCGCGGGCGAAGCTGGGCGGGGTGCGACCGTACTGGCGCGGGTAGCGCCAGGCGCTGACCTGGCGCGGGTTTTCCACCCGTTGACCGGGCTGGTCGCAGGCCAGCAGATAGACCTGCAGCCGATGCGGGTCGCCATGGTGGCCGATCGCGGTGGCGGCGGGGAAGCCTTCGGCGAAGAAGTCACTCATGCCGGCGGCACGGCCGTCGCAGAAGTGCTTGTAATGTTCGGCGTCGCCTTCGCCGTGGTTGATCGCGCCGAGGTAGTTCCAGACCCGCAGCACGTGCCGCGTCTCGTGCGCGGCAACGAAGCGGTGCAGCTGTTCGTAAGCCAGCCGGGCGGTGGCGATGGCGCCGCCGTGCTCGCGCTCGTCCAGTTCGATCGAGACGAACCGCCAGCCGCCGCCGGCAGACCAGCGCAGCGCGCCGTCGCTGCCGCAGCTGACCGGTGCATCGACCTGCCACAGCTCCAGCGGTGCCGGCGCGTCGAAGGTTTCGAGCGCGACCTGCAGATAGCGCGGGTCGGTGCTGGCGGGGGTGCCGGCGCCGAAGCCAAACAGCGCCAGCGTGCCGGGTTCGGCCAGCAACGCGGCGGCCTCGGCCAGGCGGTAGGACACCCGCGGCGCGCGGCGCGCCTGCGGCTCGATCTGGGGGTTTTCACGTCCGTGCATCATCAGCTCAGAACCGGGAACGACAAGGGCGCTATGTTACACTCCGCGCCCACTGCCACCGGGGGGAGGCAATGCATTCAGCGTACGGAACCGAGCATGGCGGAACAGACAGCGGCGCAGCACGAATTGGCCACCTTGGTCGTGGAATGCCTGAATCTCGAGAGCGTCACCCCGGAACAGATCGAGCCCGATGCCCCGCTGTTCGGCGGCGAGCTGGGGCTCGACTCGATCGATGCGCTGGAGATCGCCCTGGCCGTGTCCCGGCGCTACGGTTTCCAGCTGCGCTCGGACAACCCGGACAACCGGCAGATCTTCACCAGCCTGCGCACGCTGTCCGCGCATGTCGAGCAGAACCGCGCCGGTTGACGCCGGCGGTTTGGCCCGGCGACACCGCAGCCTTCTTCATGCTGTGTTCCACTGCCCGTGGCAGGCTCGTGGTTCCAGCGGAGTCGCTGCGGGACCCGACATGACGCCCTCTTCACCCTCGTCCGACAACACCACGCGCCGCTACGGCCTGCTGTTGCTGCCGGCCTATCCGCTGCTGGCGATCGCCGGCGCGGTGACGCAGCGGCAGGTGTTCGCGCTGGTGGCGCTGGCCTTGTTGCTGACCGTGCTGATGCTGCCGCACCTGCTGGCACGCCGCGCCGCGCCATGGCTGCTGTGGTCGGGCGTGCTGGCCGGTTTGCTGCTGACGTGGCGGCACGGCTTCGCCGGCTTGCTGCTGGAAGCGGTGCCGGTGCTGGTCAATGCGCTGCTGGCCTGCTGGTTCGGCCGCACGCTGGGCACGTCCGAGCCGCTGGTGGCGCGCTTCATCGTCGCCATCGAAGGCAGCGAGCGACTGCAGCAGCCCGGCGTGGCCGCCTACGCCCGCCTGATCACCTGGTTCTGGACGCTGCTGCTGGGGGCCCAGGCGCTGGTGTTGACCGTGCTCCTGCTGTGCGCCGACCACAACGGCCTGCTGGCGCGTGCCGGCATTGCCCCGCCGCTGCAGGTGCCCGAGCGCTGGGCGGCGACGTGGCTGCATCTGGGGTGCTACATCCTGCTGGGCGCGGGGTTCCTGCTGGAGTACGCCTATCGTCGCTGGCGGCTGCGCCATCTGCATCATCCCGGGCTGCGCGACATGCTGCTGCAGCTGGCGCTGCACTGGCCGCAGTTGCTGCGCGGCAAGCGTCCGGTAGCGCCATGAGCGCCAGCTTCGAACAAACGGTGCGCATCGGCGCGGGGCATCCGGCGCTGCCTGGTCACTTTCCCGGTACGCCGCTGGTGCCGGGCGTGATGTTGCTGGAACAGGTGGCGCTGGCGCTGCGCGCCTGGCGCGGCCAGCCGCTGGGTCGCGTGCTCGAAGCAAAATTCGCGGCGCCGCTGCTGCCGGAAGAAACCGCCACGTTGCGTCTGACCGCCGCGGACGGCGCGCGGGCCCGTTTCGAGCTCCGGCGTGACGGCACCCTGCTGGCACGTGGCGTGGTCGAGGGAACGGCATGAGTCCGCACGGACACTGGCAGAGCCGGCCGGAAGGTGGCGGACGTTTCGCGATCTGGCTGATCCGCGCGATCGCGTTGCACGGCGGTCGCCGGCTGGGACGGCTGTGCCTGTACCCGATCACGCTGTACTTCTACTTGCGCCGCGCGCCGGAACGGCAGGCCTCGCGGCAATACCTGCAGCGGGCGTTCGGCCGGCCGGCCACGGCGTGGCAGGTGCTGAAGCACATCCACTGCTTCGCCGCCACGATCCTGGACCGGATCTTCCTGCTCGCGCACGGCGAGCAGCCGTTCCAGATCGAGACCGAAGGCCTGGAACTGCTGGACCAGGACATCGCGCGCGGCCGCGGCGTGCTGTTGTTCGGTTCCCACCAGGGCAGCTTCGAGGCGCTGCGGGCGCTCGGCGCGCGCCGGCCGGAGATGTCCCTGCGGGTGGTGCTGGACAAGCAGAAGACCCCGGCGATGACCGAGCTGCTCGAAGCGCTGGCGCCCGACATCGGTGCTTGCGTGATCGACGCGGCGCAGGACGGCACCACGATCGCGCTGGCGATGGCCGAGGCCTGCCACGACGGTGCGGTGGTGGCGATGCTGGCCGATCGCGGCCGCGGCCATGAAGTGCTGCGGCGCACCGGTTTCCTCGGCTCCTCGGCACCGTTCCCGATCAGCCCGTGGCTGCTGGCGCATACGCTGCAGGTGCCGGTGGTACTGTGCTTCGGCCTGTACCTGGGCGGCAACCGTTACCGGCTGGTCTTCGAGCCGTTCAGCGACCGGGTGGAGATTCCGCGGCAAGCGCGCGGCCCGGCGCTGGATGCGTTGATTGCCCGCTACGCGCAACGGCTGGAACACTACATCCATGTCGCCCCCTACAACTGGTTCAACTTCTATGATTTCTGGCAAGACGCGCCTGCTGCTGAGCCTGCTGCTGCCGTTGTCGGCGAGCGCCTCGGCGTCTGAGCCGGCGCCAGCGGCGTCATCCACGCCGGCGCTGATCGCCGCCCTGGGCCAGCCCGCGCCCGCGCACACCGCGTTCGCCGAGGCGCGCTTCCTGCAGGTGCTCGACCGGCCGCTGGTGGTCTCCGGCGAATTGTCGTGGCTCGGCGGCGACCGGCTGCAGCGGCGCGTCGATCGTCCCCAGCAGGAAACCGCCACCATCGCCGACGGCGAGGTGACCCAGCAGCGCGCCGGCAAGAGTCCGCGGCACTTTTCGCTGAAGCGCGCGCCGCAACTGCAGGTCTTGCTGGACAGCTTCGTGGCGCTGCTCAGCGGCGACGCCGCGCGATTGCAGCAGGCATTCGAGATCCGCCAGGGCGGCGACCCGGCTGGCCTGTGGACGCTGACCCTGGTGCCGCGCGACGCCCGCGTGGCGAAGACCGTCGCCAGCATCCGCATCGACGGCTACGCCAAGGAGTCGCGCTGCATGCACATGCAGGAAGCCGATGGCGACCTCGCGGTCGACCTGCTCGGCCCGCTGGCCGCGCAGATGCCGGCCGAACCCACCCGCGAGGCGCTGCAGGCGCTGTGCCGGGGCACGCCCTGAGCATGCGTGGAGGCGCACGCGCGACGCTGCTGATCGTCTGGTTGCTGGCGCTGGCCGGGCTCGGCTGGATGGTCAGCCAGCGGCTGCGGATCAGCACCGACCTGCGCAGCTTCATGCCCGCGCCGACCACGCCGGACCAGCGCCTGCTGATGGAGCAGGTCGGCGAAGGGCCGGGTTCGCGACTGTTGCTGCTCTCGATCGGCCGCTCCTGCGCATCCGGCAATTGCTCCTTGCATTGCTCTGACTCCGGCGTCCCTGCCGTCGCCTGCGCTCGCGGCACTGGGCCATCCATGGCCGGCGCTGGCCAGCCCGACGCACAACTGGCTGCGCTGAGCCAGGGCCTCGCCGCCGCGCTGAAAAACGACCAGCGCTACAGCCAGGTGCTCAACGGCAGTTTCGACCTGGGTGCACTGGACGCCGGCCTGCTGCCCTACCGCTACCTGCTGTCGCCCACGCTGGATACGCAGCCGCTGGACGAGGCGTATCTCTCGGATCAGCTGCAGCAGCGGCTGGACGATCTTTCGTCGCCCGCGGCAAGCCTGCTGAAGGGCCTGCTGCCGCGCGATCCCACGCTGGAGGTGCTGAAGCTGGCCGAGCGGTGGGCGCCGGCGAAATCGCCGGAGCTGCGCGAGGGCGTGTGGTTCTCGCCGCAGGGTGAGGCGCTGTTGCTGGTGCAGACGGTCGCCGCCGGCTTCGACCCGGGCGCGCAGCAGCAGGCGATCGACGGCATCCAGCGCGCGTTCCATGCGCTGCCGGGCAGTGCCGGCGCGAAGCTCGAACTGAGCGGGCCGGGCTATTTCAGCGTGGTGGTCGGCGCGCAGACGCGGCACCAGGCCGACTGGATCGGGCGCATTTCCACCGTGGGTTTCATCGCGCTGCTGCTGCTGGCGTACCGCAGCTTCAGCTCGCTGCTGCTGTCGGCGCTGCCGATCGCCAGCGCCGCGCTGGCAGGCATCGCCGCGCTGACCGTGGCATTCAGCGAGGTGCATGGGATCACCCTGGCGTTCGGTTTCACCCTGCTCGGCGTGGCGCAGGAATACCCGATCCGCGTGCTCAGCCATCGCCGCGCCGGCGAGGATGCGGTGCACAGCGTGCGCGCCCTGTGGCCGCTGCTGCTGACCGCGATCGCCTCGGCCTGCATCGCCTACCTGGCGTTCTACGCGTCGGGCGTGAACGGGCTGAAGCAGCTGGCGGTGTTCACCATCGTCGGCTTGCTGGTGGCCGGCTTCAGCACGCGCTACCTGCTGCCATACCTGTTGCCGCGGCGCGTGCGCGACGTGGCCGGCATGCCCTGGCTGATGAAGGCGCGCAGCTTCGTCGATCGCCTGCCGCGACCGCGCTGGATTCCCGTTGCGGTCGCCGCGGCGATCGTGCTGATGCTGGCGCTCGCGCCGCGGCCGTTCTGGCAGGACAACCTCGCCGCACTGACCCCGCTGCCGCAGGACCTGCTGCAGCACGATGCGCGCCTGCGTTCGGCGCTGGGCGCGCCGGACGTGCGCTACCTGCTGGTGCTGCAGGCGCCGACCGAGCAAGCCGTGCTCGCGCTGGCGGAACAACTGCAGCCGCGGGTCGACACCTTGCTGGCGCAGCATGCGGCCGATGCGCTGGAACTGCCGTCGCGCTATCTGCCCAGCCTGGCCGTGCAGCGGCAGCGCCAGCAGCAGTTGCCCGACCGCGCCACGCTGCAACATGCACTGGAGGAAGCGTCGCAGGGCCTGCCGTTCCGCGCCGACCTGTTCCAGCCTTTCGTCGACGACGTGGAAACCGCGCGCGCGCTGCCGCCGCTGACCCCGGCGCGTTACGCGCAGACGCCACTGGGCCAGCGGCTCGCCGCCATGCTGGTCGAGCGCGACGGCCACTGGCTCGGCCTGGGCACGGTCAGCGGCGTGCACGACGTGGCTGCGCTGCAGACGCTGGGCGAGAATACGCATGGCGCGGTGCGCCTGCTCGACCTCAAGGCGGCGTCCGAATCGCTGGTGGTCGATTACCGCACGCGCATCCTGCAGGCGCTGCTGGTTGCCGCGATCCTGCTGGTGCTGACCATCACGTTCGCGCTGCGCAGCCTGCGCCGTGCCTGGCACGTGCTGGCGCCGATGACCCTGGCCACCTTCCTGGTGCTGGCGGTGGAACGGGTGGCCGGCATCGAGATCTCGCTGTTCCACCTGGTCGCGCTGATCCTCGCCGGTGGCCTTGGCCTGCACTACGCGCTGTTCTTCGAGCGCGACACCGGCGACCCGGCCGAGCAGCGGCGCACGCTGCACGCCACGCTCGTCTGCGTGCTTTCCGCGCTGCTGGTGTTCGGCATGCTGGCGTGGGCCACGATCCCGGTGCTGCGCGCGATCGGGCTCACCGTGAGCCTTGGCGTGGCCTTCCATTTCTGCCTGTCGATCCTGATGGCGCCGCATGCTCGCGAAGGCTGACTGGGCGCATTTGATTCCGCACGCGGGTACGATGTGCCTGCTCGACGCGGTGTGCGCGTGGGACGAGCGCACGATCCACGCGACCAGCGCAAGCCATGCGCGCGCGGACAACCCGTTGCGCAGCGCGCACGGCCTGCACGCGGTGCACCTGGCCGAATACGGCGCACAGGCGATGGCCGTGCATGGTGCTCTGCTGGCACGCGCACGCGGCAGCGTCGAGGTACGCCCCGGCCGGCTGGTCAGTCTGCGCGACGTGCAGCTGCACGAGGAATATGTCGATCGGCTCGACGGCCATCTGGACGTCCATGCCGAATGCCTTTACGCCGACGACGGCGGCGCGCAGTATGCGTTCCGCGTCGAGCATCGCGGCCGGCTGCTCGCCAGCGGGCGTGCCGCGGTGATCCATCCTTCCCGCTGATCCGCCCGCGAGTCCCGCCATGTCCGAAGCCCATCCCGCACGTCGCGCCCTGGTCACCGGCGGCAGTGGCGAACTCGGCGGTGCGATCTGCCACGCGCTCGCCGCTGCCGGCTGGCATGTCATCGTGCATGGCCACCACAGCCTGACCCGGGCCGAGGAAACCGCGGCGGCGATCGTCGCCGCCGGCGGCAGCGCGCAGGCGCTGGCGTTCGACGTCACCGACGCCGAGGTGACGCGCGCCGCGCTGGACGTGCTGCTGTCCGAAGGGCCGATCCACGCGCTGGTCAACAACGCCGGCATCCACGACGACGCGCCGATGGCGGGGATGAGCGACGAGCAGTGGCATCGCGTGATCGACGTCTCGCTGCATGGCTTCTTCCACGTCACCCAGCCGTTGCTGCTGCCGATGGCGCGCGCGCGCTTCGGCCGCATCGTCTCGATCGGCTCGGCGGCGGCGCAGCTGGGCAACCGCGGGCAGACCAACTACGCGGCCGCGAAGGCGGCGCTGGTGGGCGCCAGCAAGTCGCTGGCGCGCGAGATGGGTTCGCGCGGGATCACTGTCAACGTAGTCGCCCCGGGAGTGATCGAGGGGCGCATGGCCGAGGCGGCGTTTCCGCCCGAGCGCATCCGCGAACTGGTGCCCGCGCAGCGCGCCGGCAAGCCGGAGGAGGTCGCCGCGCTGGTCGCGTTCCTGTGCTCGGACGCGGCTGGCTACATCAATGGCCAGCTGATCGGCGTCAACGGCGGCATGGGTTGACCAGGCTACTACGCCCGGGCGTCGTCGATGATGAGCGGCGCGGCGCGTGAACGGCGATGGCTGCCGAGGACGTCGCCGTAGTGGAAGACCCGGCCGATCGTGTAGAGCGTGATGCGGGTGACGTCGCGCACCGGGTTGAAATGGCTGCGCCGGAACGAGCCGTGGTAGCGCGAGGCGATCGGTACCGAGACCACGCCGAGCTTTTTCTCGCGCGAGGCGGCGATCAGGATCGCCGCCTCGAACACGAAGTTTTCCGCCGGCAGGTCGACCAGCGCCAGCGCCGCGCGCGGATACCAGCGCTGCCCGCTCTGGGTGTCGGCCACCGGCTGCGCGCACGCCCACGAAATGCCCCAGTCGGCCACCGCGTTCGCGCGGCGTCGCCCTTTCGGCTGCTGTTCGCGATCGCGCAGGCGCGCGCCGACCACGATGTGGTCGGGGTAGCGCGCGGCGGCCGCCACGATGCGGGGGATGTCGCTGGCCAGGTGCTGGCCATCGCCGTCCATCGTCAGCACCGCGTCGTAACCCTGGCGCAGCGCCTCGCGGAAACCGCGACGCAACGCTTCGCCCTTGCCGCAGCGCCGTTCGTTGCGCAGCAAGGTCACCGGCAGCGTGGCAACGATCTGCGGCGTGCGGTCGTCCGAGCCGTCGTCGATCACGATCACCGGCGCGCCGAGCGCCAGCACGGATTCGACCACTGACTGGATCGCGGCCTCCTCGTTGAGGCAGGGAATCAGTACGCACCAGCGCCCGACGGCAGTATTCAAATGACCTTCTCCATGTCGATCCGTAATCCGAGTGTAGCGGCGGCGGCCAGCTCGCAGTGGCCGCCCGCGCCGGCCAGCAGGGCCAGCAGCGGCAGGCCGGCAGCGGAAGGATTGCCGCGGCTCCAGCCATGCAGCGGTTTCGGCAAGGGCGTGTCGGTGGGTGCGACGCCCAGCCTCAGCTCGAGCCGGGCCAGCGTCGCCGGGCCGGCGTGCGGCGCCAGCACCAGCGCGCAGCCGAACGCCTGCTCACAGGCGGTGACTTCGCCCAGTGGGCCGCTGCGCGCGATGTCGCTGCATACCAGCAGCACCGGACGCTGCTCGGCCAGCACCTGGCTGGCCGCTTCCAGCAGGCCGGCGCCGAAGCTGGCATGTTGGGCGCAGATCGCGGTGGACGGCGCATGGCAGCCGGTGGCGATGGTCCAGTAGCCGACCGCGGCGTTGTGCACCGAATTGTGGAAGCGGATCGGCGACAGTTCGTGCGGCGCCTGCGCCAGGGTCGCGCACATGTAGTCGGTGATCGCCTGGTCGCCGTGCGCGGAGGCGAACACGCAGGCCAGCGTGGCGGCGTCGCGGCCGCTCATCGCCACTCCTTGGCCGGCCACCTCGAGCGCCAACAGCACGCTTTCCGGCGCGCGCCGGCGCTCGTTCGGCGGCAGAACGGCGGCGGCCGGCCGCGCCGCGGGCGCCGCCGGGGTGGCGCCGGCCAGCAGCGTTTGCAGCGCGGCGAAGTCGGCCAGTTGCGGCGACCACAGGCCGACGCCTTCCACATGGACGCACAGCGCGCTCATGCGGCGAACCCCGCGCGGGCGAACGCCAGGCAGGCGTTGTTGCCGCCGAAGCCGAACGAATTGCTGAGCGCCACGTCGACGCGCCGGCGTTCGTTGCGCCAGGCGAAGTGCGCGCCGCAAATCGGGTCGGGCGTGTCGCCACCGAGGTTGCCCGGCACCAGGCCGTGTTCGATCGCCTGCAGCGCGATGACGGCCTCGAGGATGCCGGCCGCGCCCAGCGTGTGGCCGGTGAAGCCCTTGGTCGAGCTGGCCCGCGTGCGGGGTGGAAACGCGCGCGCGACCAGCGCCGCTTCCACCTCGTCGTTCTTCTGGCTGGCGGTGCCGTGCAGGTTGATGTAGTCGACCCGGTTCGCGTCGAGGCCGGCGCGAGCCAGCGCGTCGTGCAGCGCCAGCTCGGCGCCGAGGCCGTCCGGGTGCGGGGTGGACATGTGGTGCGCGTCGCTGGATTCGCCGTAGCCGAGCAGCTGCGGCGCGTCCGCTGCCGTCCCGATGCGCTCCAGCAGGGCGAAACCGGCGGCTTCGCCGATCGAGATGCCGTTGCGCGCGGCATCGAACGGGCGGCACGGTTCGGGCGACACCAGCTCCAGCGCGTTGAAGCCGAACAGCACGCTGTCGCACAAGGTGTCGACGCCGCCGACCACCGCCGCGTCGACCAGGCCGAGGCGGATCATCCGCTCCGCGTTGGCGAATACCTTGGCGCTGGACGAGCAGGCGGTGGAGATGGTCAGGCACGGGCCATCCAGCGCCAGCGCGGCGGCGGCGAAGGCGGCCAGCGAATGCGGCGCGTGGATCGCCGGGCGCAGCATGTCGTCGGCGAAGCCGCCGTCGGGGTCGAGCTGGCGGTAGGCTTCCTCGGTGGCGCCGATGCTGGCGGTGGAGGTGCCCAGCAGCAGCGCCACGCGGTCGGCGCCGTAGCGCGCGCGGGCGGCGTGCACGCGTTGGAGGAAGTCGTCCTGGTTCAGGCCCAGCCAGGCCAGCCGGTTGTTGCGGCAGTCCCACGCGCCGAGCGCGGCGGGCAGGGTGACGTCCTCCACGCCGTCGACGCGGCCGATCCAGCACGGCAGCGGCGCGCTGCTGATGTCGTTCGGGCGCAGGCCGCTGCGCGCGTGTTCGAGCGCATCGAGCTGTGCCGCGAGGCCGCTGCCCATGGCGGACGTGGCGGTATACGCGGTGACCGCGAGGGGTGTCATGAGTAGGGGCATCGGGAAAGCCTAACGTCGACCCTGCGGAATGCCTAGCCTGCGGCCGGGCGGGCATTCAGGGTGGTTGCCGCGGCATGAAGGCGCCGCGAACAGCACACCGCCGCTGCCGCTTCACGGGAACCCCGGGCGCTGCCGAAGCCGCGCCGCCGTGGCGTGGTGTTGGTCGAGACCGGCTACCTGATCGACCTGGGTTCGCCTCGGGCACGACTGATCGCGCACCGGCGGATGGCACGGATCAGCTGGGCGGGATCGGGGCGGCGCGTCGCCACGCCGCAGCCGTTCGTGCATGGGCACTTGCTAAGCTGGTGCCATTGAATCAACGAGCTGGACGATGAACGAACAAGCCAACCAGGCCGAAGCGTTCCTGCGCGAACTGCAGGACCGCATCTGTGCCGCGATCGAGCAGATCGACGGCACGGCGCGTTTCGAGGAAGACGCGTGGCAACGCGCAGCTGGCGGCGGCGGGCGCACCCGCGTGCTGCGCGACGGCACGGTGTTCGAGCAGGCCGGGGTGAATTTCTCGCGCGTGTCCGGCCACCAGTTGCCGCCGAGCGCCACCGCGCACCGACCCGAGCTGGCCGGCGGCAGTTTCATCGCCACCGGCGTCTCGCTGGTGCTGCATCCGAAGAACCCGCACGTGCCGACCACCCATGCCAACGTGCGCTACTTCGAGGCCAGCAAGGAAGGGGTGGAGCCGGTGTGGTGGTTCGGCGGCGGCTTCGACCTCACCCCGTTCTATCCGGTGGACGAGGACGTGCGGCACTGGCACACGGTGGCGCGCGACCTGTGCGAACCGTACGGCGCGGACGTCTATCCGCGCTACAAGAAATGGTGCGACGAATACTTTTACCTGAAGCACCGCGGCGAGACCCGCGGGGTTGGCGGACTGTTCTACGACGACATGAACGAAGGCGGCTTCGAGCGCTGCTTCGCGTTCACCCGCGACGTCGGCCAGGGTTTCCTCGACGCCTACCTGCCGATCGTGGAGCGCCGCAAGGCCACGCCGTTCGGCGAACGCGAGCGCGAGTTCCAGCTCTACCGACGTGGCCGCTACGTGGAATTCAACCTGGTCTACGACCGCGGCACGCTGTTCGGCCTGCAGTCGGGCGGGCGCACCGAGTCGATCCTGATGAGCCTGCCGCCACGCGTGCGTTTCGAGTACGCCTACCAGCCCGACGCCGGTTCGGCCGAAGCGAAGCTGGCCGAGTACCTGCAGCCGCGCGACTGGCTGTCGTAGGCGCCGCGCTCGCGGACGACGCTTTTCGAATCCCGGATCCCGAGAGAAAAGCCTCGCCCGCGAACGGGCTCCTGCGGCGGGAGGCTTACGGCGTGGCGCCGCTGAACTTCACCACCGTGGCGCCCTTCACCGGGCCGATCTGCGCGCTGTCGCTGACCTTCAGCACCACCTCACGGCGAAATTCCAGTGTGCCTTGCACCACCGCGTGCGGGCCGATCACGATCACCGGCTTGCGGTTGCTGCCCCGGTGGAACCAGCCGTTGTTCGGCTGATCGACCAGGATGCCGCCCTCGACGCGCGAGTCGGCTCCCACGGTGATGTCGCCGGCCACCGTGCCGATGCCGCCGGCGACGTGGGCGCCGTCGAGCGTGATCGCGCCGTTGACGTTCTCCAGCCTGCCGCCGACCTCGGCGCCGCGGGCCAGGCGGATGCTGCCGTTGACCGCGTTCACTTCGCCGCCAACCCGGCTGGCACTGCCCATGCTGATCGCGCCGTTGACCGTGTTCAGCTTGGTGGCCTGGGCCTTGTCGCCCAGCTCGACTTCGCCATTGACGGTGCTGGCCTCACGCACGCTGGCGCCATCGGCGATGCGCACCGCGCCGTTGACCGTGCTGACGTCGCCGGCCGGCTGGCCGGCAGCGACCTGCACCGATCCGTTGACCTTGCTGATGTCGTTGTCGCGCGCACTGGCCAGCAGCGGCAAGCCCAGGCCCAACGCCAGGGCGGCCAGGATGAGGGTCGTCGGGAATCGACGCATGGCAATCTCCTTGAGTCTTCAGTGGATGGGTACGTGCACTAGGATGCCGCTGCCGGGCCGAGGGTTTGGCATGACCTGTGGCAGGGGCCGCATTTGACGATGCCGGGGCCGGCCTGCACCATTCCCGGTTACTCATCATTGTTGGGCGCCTCCATGCACAAGCTCGTCCTGATCCGCCACGGCCAATCGCAGTGGAACCTCGACAACCGTTTCAGCGGCTGGGCCGACGTCGATCTCACCGAACAGGGCATGGCCGAGGCGCGCGAAGCTGGCCGTCTGCTGCAGGAAGCTGGCTACAGCTTCGACGTGGCGCATACCTCGGTGCTCAAGCGCGCGGTGCGCACGCTGTGGGGCGTGCAGGACGCGATGGACCTGATGTGGATCCCGGTGCTCACCGACTGGCGCCTCAATGAGCGCCACTACGGCGGCCTCACCGGTCTGAACAAGGCCGAGACCGCGGCGAAGTACGGCGAGGACCAGGTGAAAGTCTGGCGGCGCAGCTACGACATCCCGCCGCCGCCGCTGGAGCGCGCCGCGAACGAGTCGGTGCATGACCCGCGCTACGCGACGCTCGATCCCGAGCGACATTCCCGACACCGAATGCCTGAAGGACACCGTGGCCCGCGTGTTGCCGTACTGGCACGGGGTGCTGGCGCCGGCGATCCGCGCCGGCCAGCGCGTGCTGGTGGCCGCGCACGGCAATTCGCTGCGCGCGCTGGTGAAGTACCTGGACGGCGTCTCCGACGAGGCGATCGTCGAGCTGAACATCCCCAACGGCGTGCCGCTGGTCTACGAGTTCGACGACGCGCTGAAGCCGCTGCGCCACTACTACCTCGGCGACGCCGACGCGATCGCGGCGAAGATGGCCGCGGTGGCGAACCAGGGCAAGGCGAAGTAGCCATGCCGCAGGCGATCTCGCCCCGGCAGGCGGCTGCCGCGCTGACCGAGTACTGGTCGCCGCGGGTGATCGGCGAGCTGGACGATGCCTACCTCAAGGTGGCCAAGGTGCTGGGTACCTTCGGCTGGCACAGCCATGAGGACGAGGACGAACTGTTCCTGATCCTCGCCGGCCAGCTGCGCATCGAGCTGGAAGCCGGCATGGTCGATCTGGGTGAAGGCGAGCTGTTCGTGGTGCCCAAGGGAGTGCGGCACAACCCGGTCGCGGCGGCGGAATGCCTGATCCTGCTGGTCGAGCGCAAGTCGACCCTGCACAGCGGCAGCCAGACCACGGCGTGGACGCGCTCACTGGCGGAACAATTGCGCCGCGACTGATCCCCTGGCGGGACCCGACATGAAGGGGTGACAAACGTCAGTCGCCGGCGGTTCGTCGGTCGACTAAGCTGCACGCAACTCGCCACGTGAGATGCCGATGCCCGCCCATCTGACCAGCTACCTGATCATGCTGCCGCTGCTGGCCTGGATCGTGTGGCGGCGGGTGAGCCGGCAGTTCGGCCGCCAGCCGATCCGGCGCAAGCGGATGATCTTCCGCATCGTGGTGTTCTCGATGCTCGGCGGACTGCTCGCGCTCAGCGGATTCCACCACGTCGCCCTGGCCGAGGGCCTGTTCGGCGGCGTGCTGCTCGGTGGCGCGCTCGGCCTGCTCGGGCTGCGCCTGACCCGCTTCGAGGTCGATCCGGTGAAGGGCGACTGCTACGTACCCAATCCGTGGATCGGCGCCCTGCTTACCGTGCTGCTGCTGGGTCGGCTGGGTTGGCGGCTGATGGTGGTATGGCCGCAGATGCAGCAAGCGTCGGCCGCGCCCGACGCGATGCAACCGATGGGCTACGCCGCCAGTCCGCTGACCATGCTGGTGATCGGCCTGCTGGTCGGCTACTACATCGTCTATTTCAGCGGCCTGCTGATCCATCACCGGCGCTTCCAGCAGGCGCGGGGCGGTGCGACGACGGCATGACCGTGAGCCACCACGCCGGGGGCATGCTCACGGCGTGATGCTCACGTCGATCTCGATCGGGTAGCCGGCAGTGCCCGGAAGTTTCGGTGGTGGCGGCAGCGCGATCTTTCCGAAGCCGCTGGCGAAACAGCTGGCGACCGGCGTGGCCGGTTGCGCGTCGACCCGGCCTGGTGTGCCGTCCGGCGACAGGTCGGCCACCACGGTGAACGGCGATTTGTCTGCCGGCGCGTTGCTGGCGATGCAGGCTTTCAGCAGTTCGGTGACCGGGTCGGTGATCCGGTCCCACAGCTGCTTCTGGTAGGCCGCGCCGCCGGCACCGGCTTCGACCAGCTTGCCGCGCAACACGCGCGCGGAGAAGCTTTCGTCGGGTGGCGACTGCGGTGTGCCCAGCAAGAGGGCGACGGCGAGAAGAGTGAGCATGGGCGGCTCCGGCGGTGATGCGCAGGGGGTACGTTAGCAGCTCGTCCGCGCCGGTTCAGTCGGGCCGGTGCGGCAGCGCCAGGTATTCCTCGCTCTGCATCTCGATCAGGCGCGACTCGGTGCGGCCGAATTCGGCGCGCAGGCGCTCGCCGTCGTACAGCTCGGTGATCGGCGCGGCGGCGGACAGCACCAGCTTGACGTGACGGTCGTAGAACTCGTCCACCAATTGCACGAAGCGCTTCGCCGCGTCCTCGCTGTAAATGGTGAACTGCGGCACGTTGGAGACGATCACCATCGGGCCGGCCTTGGCCAACGCGATGTAGTCGGCGACCGCGCGCGGGCCTTCGCACAGCGCGGCGAAGTCGAACCAGACGATGTTGTCGGCGCGCTTGTGGAACGGAATGTCGCGGCCGTTGACGTGCAGCGTGCCATCTTCCTGCACGGCACCGCTGGCCTGGCTGGCGAAGATGCGTTCCAGCGCGCGATGCGCCTCGGCGCCGGGCGGGGTGAGGTACACCGGCGCCTGGGTCAGCGCGCGCAGGCGCCAGTCGCGCGAGGAGGCCATCTCGACCACGTGGCAGCGCCGTTCGATCAGCGCGATCGCGGGCAGGAAGCGCGCGCGCTGCAGGCCGTCCTTGTACAGGTTCGCCGGCGCGGTGTTGGAGGTGGTGACCAGGCTCACCCCGCGCGCGAACAGCGCGTCGAGCAGACCCGACAGGATCATCGCGTCGCCGATGTCGTTGACCAGGAACTCGTCGAGGCACACCACGCGACAGCGCGCGGCGATGCCGGCGGCAACCTCGTCCAGCGGGTTCTGCCGTTCGCCCAGCGCGCGCAGGCTCTCGTGCACCTCGCCCATGAAGCGGTGGAAGTGCCGGCGCAGCGCCACGCCGTGCGGCAGGCTGGCCACGAACAAGTCCATCAGAAAGGTCTTGCCGCGACCCACCGTGCCCCACAGGTACAACCCCGGCATCGCCACGGGCTGGTCGTTGCCAAGCAACGATTTGAGACGGCCGAACAGTCCGTTGCCGTTCGCCGGTTCGGCGCACAGCGCCGCGTGCATGCGGTCGAATTCCGGCAGCAGCGCCAGCTGGGTCGGATCGGATTCCCAGCGATGCGCGGCGACGCCTTCGAGGTAGCGCGCACTGGGCGCCGGCGAGGGAGAATTCACTCATGGAACGGACAAGTCTTGGCAGGTGATGGTCGGCGGGTGTCAGGCATGCCGGCTCGGCGGCAACCACTCGTGCACCGCATGCTTGATCGCGCCACGCAGGTCCATCAGCCGGCGGTGGAAGAAGTGGCTGGTATCGGGCATGCGCACCAGTTCGGGCCGGTGCTCCAGCGTCTCGACCCAGTCGAACACCGCCTGCGGCTCGACGATCTCGTCGGCCTCGCCCTGCACGATCAGCCACGGGCAGGTCGGCAGCGCGATCGCGTCGAACGGCCAGCGCCCGACCGGCGGCGCGATGCTGACCAGTGCGTCGGCGCCCAGGCGCACCGCGTTGGTGATGGTCACGTAGCTGCCGAACGAGAAGCCGGCCAGCCACAGCGCGTCGTCCGGGCGCATGCGGCGCACCCAGGCAACCACCGCGGCCAGGTCGTCGCTTTCGCCATGGCCCGTGTCGTAGTCGCCTTGCGAATTGCCGGCGCCGCGGAAGTTGAAACGCACCGTGTCCAGGCCGGATTCGCGCAGCGCCCGCTCGGCCATCGTCACCACCTTGTTGTGCATGCTGCCGCCCTCGGTCGTGAGCGGATGGCAGATCACCGCCACGCCGCGGCGCGCGCAGGCCGTTTCGGCCACATCGCTGATCGCCTCGAGCTTGCCGGCGGGGCCGTCGAGCATGAAACTGGCGGCGGTATCCGGAAAGCTGGCAGGTGCGGCGGGGAGCTCGGTGGGATTCATGGGCACGATGATAACCGCCGGGCGAATCGGCTGCCGTGGACGCCGCGGATGAATCACCTGGCGCACGTACTGCTGGCGGGCGACGACGAGGCCCTGCAGCTCGGCGGGATGCTGGGCGATTTCGTGCACGGACATCCGGATGCGGTCCTGTTCCCGCCGCGGGTGATCGCCGGCATCCGTCTGCATCGCGCCATCGACGTGTACACCGACGCCCATCCCGACGTGCTGGCGGCCAAGGCGCTGCTGCCCGCGCCGTATCGGCGCTACGCCGGGATCCTGCTGGACATGTGGTTCGACCGTTGCCTGGCGCGGGATTTTTCACGCTGGAACAAGCAGCCGCTGCCGAAGTACTCCGATGCCTTGCGCGCGCTGCTGTGGCGGCAGGATGCGTTGCTGCCGCCGGCGTTGCGGCGCTTCCGCGGGTACATGGAGACGCATGGCCTGCCGGCCGCGTACATCGACGATGCGGTGTTGGACGAGGCACTGACCGGCATCGGGCAGCGCCTGAGCCGTGCCAATCCGCTGGATTCGGCGTTGCCGGTGCTGCTGCAGCGGGAAGCGGAATTGCAGGGGCGTTTCGAGGCGTTCTTTCCGGAGCTGCGAGGGTTTGCGCAGGCATGGATCGAAGCGCACGCTGTGTGATTGCGTGTGCTCGCAAGCAGGGGTGAACGAAAACGCCGCCCGGGGGGCGGCGTTTGGTTTTAACGCGCTGAAGCTGGATTACTTCGCCTGGTCGACGATCCAGTGCACGGCGTTCGTCACCTGCTCGTCGGTGAGCGCCGGGTTGCCGCCCTTGGGTGGCATGAAGTTGCCGTCCGGGCCGTGGTAGCCCTCGATCGCGTGTTTGACCACGGTGTCGATGCCTGCGGCGAGGCGCGGGCCCCATGCGGCCTTGTCGCCCACCTTGGGAGCGCCGGCGACGCCGGAGGTGTGGCAGCTGGTGCACAGGTGATCGAAGATCGCCTTGCCGTCGGTGGTGCCGCCGTAGGCGACTTGCGACGCGGCCGCCTTGGCGGCGGCATCGGCGGCGGCCTGCATGGCGGCGCGGCCGGTATTGCCAGCGTAGACGGCGCCGTCCGGCGCGATCCGCGCGGCGACCCGGGCCGGCTGGTTCGGGTTGGTTTCCTTCGGCTCGCGGTCGTGGATCGCCAGCGCCGCGAAGATCAGCACCACCGTCAGCACGGCCAGGCCGCCGATCATGATCGAGAACTGGCGCAAGACGCTCTGGTCGGACTTGCTCATGGGACCGCTCACGCACGTACTCCTGTCAGTGGGCAGGACGGACGCCACGATGGCTGCCCCGACCTGCCTGAATGGCTTGTTGCTGTCGCACCGGTACGATAAGCGTCCCGGTGTGGATTGCCGTGAGTGAGTGCACGGCGTGGTTTGCTTGCCGTTCGGCCCGGGTTCGGGTGGCGGGCAGGCAACCAGTCGGCGATTATAAACGAAGCGCGCGGCAACTTTCATGCCTCCGTGGCGACTCGCCGCGGTGTCGTGCCTGCCGCGGCAGGGCGCCCGGTGCCTGCGGATGGCCCTGCATCGGGCGGCGCCCATGCCATCGGTCATGCCGGACCCATGTCAACCGGCATTGTTCAAGTTCGTTGATCTGCCCCTATGCTTTCATCCCGGGAGACGCGTGCCGACAGGGTCCGGCAGGCGTCCGTCGTTTCACAGATGCATGCCGCGCCGTTGTGGCGCCGGTTGGCCGCACCGTTCAATCCAGGAGTTTTACATGTCGCGTTTTTGGAAGATCGCGTTGATCGTGATTGCCGTGATCGTGGTGGCAGCCGTGGGTTTCCGCCTGCTGCACAAGCCAGCCCCGGCCGGTTCCGCGTCGGCGCAGCCCGCGGCCAAGAGCCAGCCTGGCAAGGGCGGCAAGGACGAAACGCCGCCGGTGCCGGTCACCGTGGTGCCGGTGGTCAAGCAGAATGTGCCGGTCTACCTGACCGCGCTGGGCACGGTGCAGGCGCTCAACACGGTCACCGTGAACCCGCAGGTGGGTGGGCAGCTGCTCAGCCTGGAGTTCACCGAAGGCCAGCCGGTGAAGAAGGGCCAGGTGCTGGCGCAGATCGATCCGCGCACCTACCAGGCCGCCTATGACCAGGCCGTGGCGAAGCAGCGCCAGGACCAGGCGCTGCTGGACACCGCGAAGAGCAACCTGGCGCGCAGCCAGGACCTGGCCGCCAAGGGCTATATCTCCAAGCAGGATCTGGACACCTTGCGCAACACGGCGGCGCAGTACGAGGCCGCCGTGGCGGCCGATGCGGCGAACATCCGCGACAGCCAGGTGCAGCTCAACTACACCCGGGTGATCTCGCCGATCGACGGCCTCGCCGGCATCCGCAGCGTGGATCCAGGCAACGTGGTGAGCACCTCGTCGGCGATCGTCACGCTGACCCAGCTGCACCCGATCAACATCATGTTCACCCTGCCCGAGCAGAACCTCGACATGGTGCGTGCCGCCGCCGCGCAGGAGGGCGCTGCGCTGCAGGTGACCGCACTGGACCGCACCGACGCGCACCCGATCGCCAGCGGCGGCGTGCTCAAGGTGATCGACAACCAGATCGACACCACCACCGGCACGTTCCGCCTGAAGTCGGAGTTCCCGAACGTGAAGAACGAGCTGTGGCCGGGCCAGTTCGTCAACGTGCAGCTGCTGGTGAACACCGTCGACGGCGGCCTGGTGATTCCGTCGCAGGCGGTGCAGCGCGGGCCGGACGGCGACTACGTCTACCAGGTGCAGGCCGACAATACGGTGAAGATGCAGCCGGTGCAGGTCGCCGGTGAAGTGGGCGACAGCCACGTCATGATCGGCAGCGGCCTCAAGGTCGACGAGCGGGTCGTCACCGAAGGCCAGTTCCGGCTGAAGCCGGGCAGCAAGGTCAACGCGTTGAAGCCGGGCGAAGTGCCGGCGGCACCGACCGCGGCCGAACTGGAGAAAGCCAAGCAGAACAGCAAGGGTGGCGGTCGCCGCCGCGGCTGAGCGGCCGTATGCCGCCCAGCGCAACGCCACCGCAGTCGTGTGAAACCGGCCGCATCCCGGCCATGATCGCGGCTGAAACCGCACCAACACGTTACGGATAGCCATGGGATTTTCGACGCTCTTCATTCGCCGGCCGATCGCCACCTCGCTGTTGATGGTGGCGGTGCTGCTGCTCGGCGTCCTCGGCTACCGCCAGCTGCCGGTTTCCGCCCTGCCGGAGATCGAGGCGCCCAGCCTGGTGGTGAGCACGCAGTACCCGGGTGCCAGCGCCAGCACCATGGCGGTGCTGATCACCACCCCGCTGGAGCGCAACCTGGGGCAGATCTCCGGGCTCACCATGATGAGCTCGGATTCCTCCGCCGGGCTGTCCACGATCATCCTGCAGTTCGCGATGGATCGCGACGTCGACATCGCCGCGCAGGACGTGCAGGCCGCGATCAACCAGGCCAAGGGCACGCTGCCGGGCAACCTGCCGTATCCGCCGGTATACAACCGCGTGAATCCGGCCGACGCGCCGATCCTCACGCTCAAGCTCACCTCGGACAGCCGCCAGTTGCGCGAGGTGAACAACCTGGCCGACTCGATCATTGCGCAGAAGCTGTCGCAGGTGCAGGGCGTGGGTCTGGTCTCGATCGCCGGCAACGTGCGCCCGGCGGTGCGCGTGCAGGTGAATCCGGCGCAGCTGTCCAATCTCGGCCTCACGATGGAGGACGTGCGCAGCGCGCTGACCCAGGCCAACGTCAACGCGCCGAAGGGCACGCTGAACGGCAAGACGCAGAGCTACTCGATCGGCACCAACGACCAGTTGAGTGACGCGTCCGAGTACAAGAGCACCATCATCAGCTACAAGAACAACTCGCCGGTGCGGCTGTCCGACGTGGCCAGGGTGGTCGACGGCGTCGAGAACGATCAGCTCGCTGCGTGGGCGAACGGCCAGCCGGCGGTGCTGCTGGACGTGCGGCGCCAGCCCGGCGCGAACATCGTGCAGACGGTGGAGCAGATCCGCAACGTGCTGCCTGAACTGCGCAGCGCATTGCCGGCCGACGTGCACCTGGACGTGTTCGCCGACCGCACGGTGACCATCCGGGCCTCGGTGCACGACGTGGAGTTCACCCTGATCCTCACCGTGTTCCTGGTGATCGGCGTGATCTTCGTGTTCCTGCGCCGGCTGTGGGCCACCATCATCCCGTCGGTGGCGGTGCCGCTGTCGCTGATGGGCACGTTCGGCGTGATGGCGTTCACCGGCATGTCGCTGGACAACCTGTCGCTGATGGCGCTGGCGGTCGCCACCGGTTTCGTGGTGGACGATGCGATCGTGATGATCGAGAACATCGTGCGTTACATCGAGCAGGGCAGGGATGGCAAGGAGGCGGCGGAGGTCGGCGCGAAGGAAATCGGCTTCACCGTGCTGTCGCTGACCGTGTCGCTGGTGGCGGTGTTCCTGCCGCTGCTGCTGATGCCCGGCGTCACCGGCCGGCTGTTCCACGAATTCGCCTGGGTGCTGACGATCGCGGTGACCATCTCGATGCTGGTGTCGCTGACCCTGACGCCGATGATGTGCGCCTACCTGCTCAAGCCCGACCAGTTGCCCGAGGGTGACGATGCGCACGAGCGCCACGCCGCCGCCGGCAAGCGTACGGTGTGGTCGCGCACCGTGCATCTCTACGAGGGCTCGCTGGACTGGGTGCTCGACCACCAGCGGCTGACCATGCTGGTGGCTGGTGCCGCGGTGGTGCTCACCGTGTTCCTGTACATCGTGATCCCCAAGGGGCTGCTGCCCGAGCAGGACACCGGCCTGATCACCGGCGTGGTGCAGGCCGACGACAACGTCGCGTTCCCGCAGATGGAAGACCGCACCAAGGCGGTCGCCGAGGCATTGCGCAAGGACCCCGCGGTGGCCGGCGTAGCCGCGTTCATCGGCGCCGGCACGATCAACCCCACGCTCAACCAGGGCCAGCTCAGCATCGTGCTGAAGGACCGCGGCGACCGTGACGGCCTGGACACCCTGCTGCCCCGGTTGCAGCACGCGGTGGCCGGCATTCCGGGCGTGGCGTTGTACCTGAAGCCGGTGCAGGACGTGACCCTGGACAGCCGCGTCGCCGCCACGGAGTACCAGTACTCGCTGTCCGACGTGAACTCGGTCGAGCTGGCCGGCTACGCCGACCGGATGACCCAGGCGATGCGCCAGCGGCCCGAGCTCGCCGACGTCGACAACAACCTGGCCAACAACGGCAACGCACTGAAGCTCACCATCGACCGCGAGAAGGCCAGCCGCCTTGGCGTGCCGGTGCAGAGCATCGACGACACCTTGTACGACGCGTTCGGCCAGCGCCAGATCTCCACCATCTTCACCCAGCTCAACCAGTACCGCGTGGTGCTGGAAGTGGGCCCGGAGTTCCGCACCAGCGACGACCTGCTGAACAAGCTCACCGTGCGCGGCAACGGCAACGGCGCGCTCACCGGCAGCAACGCAACCAGCTTCGGCCAGTTGAAGTCGAGCAACTCGGCGACGCCGTCGGGCATCGGCAACGCCGGCAACGTCGGCTTCCAGATCGGCGCCGGCGGCAACATCCCGCTGTCCTCGCTGGTCAGCGCCCAGGTCACCAGCGCGCCGCTGGTGGTCAGCCACCAGCAGCAGCTGCCGGCCGTGACGCTGGCGTTCAACGTGGCGCCGGGCTACTCGCTGTCCGACGCGGTGGCGGCGATCCACGAGGTCGAGCAGCAGCTGGACTTCCCGCCGCAGGTGCGCGGCGAGTTCGTCGGCAAGGCGGCCGAGTTCACTTCCTCGCTCGGCGACGAAGTCCTGCTGCTGCTGGCCGCGATCGTGGTGATCTACATCGTGCTGGGCGTGCTGTACGAGAGCTACATCCACCCGCTGACGATCATCTCCACGCTGCCGCCGGCCGGCGTCGGCGCGCTGCTGGCGCTGATCATCTGCGGCATGAGCCTGTCGGTGGATGGCATCGTCGGCATCGTGCTGTTGATCGGCATCGTGAAGAAGAACGCGATCATGATGATCGACTTCGCGATCGAGGCGCGCCGCACCGGCCTCAACGCACGCGACGCGATCCACCGCGCCTGCCTGCTGCGCTTCCGCCCGATCATGATGACCACCGCCGCGGCCATGCTAGGCGCGCTGCCGCTGGCACTGGGCAACGGCATCGGCGCCGAGCTGCGCCGGCCGCTGGGCGTGGCGATCGTGGGCGGCCTGCTGCTGTCGCAGCTGGTCACGCTGTACACCACGCCGGTGATCTACCTGTACATGGAACGCTTCTCTGACTGGCTGGCTGCCCGCCGCGAGCGGCGTGCCCTGAGCCACGCCCAGGCCAGCAGCGCGGCGTGATCGCTGGCGCCAGACATCCCGGTCAAAAGCACCCCCAACCTCCCCCTGCTGCGCAGGGGGAGGATTTTTTGCATGCGTGCGACGCAAGCCACTGCAGCGCCATGCGCCATCCCCCTGCAACGCAAGGAGGGCGCGCCGACCGAAGGGGATCCTTTCAGTCGAAGGGCGCCCTTCGCGCCGCTCGCCGATCAACCTTTTCGCCGCCCGCGCGTTGAGGGTGGGATGATTCGTTCACGCACTATCTGCCATTCCCCCGCCCGTCCCCGATCACTTTGAATCCATGAACATCTCCGGCACCTTCATCCGCCGCCCGATCGGCACCTCGCTGTTGGCGATCGGCCTGTTCGTGGGCGGCATGATCTGCTACTTCCTGCTTGGCGTGGCGGCGCTGCCGAACATGCAGTTCCCGGCGATCTTCGTGCAGGCCAGCCAGGCCGGCGCCGATGCCAGCACGATGGCGTCCACCGTGGCCGCGCCGCTGGAACGGCACCTGGGCCAGGTGCCCGGCATCGAGACGATGCGCTCGTCCAGCTCCGAGGGCCGCACCTTCGTCTTCATGATGTTCCGCAACGGCACCGACCTGGATTCCGCCGCGCGCGACGTGCAGGCGGCGATCAATTCGGCGGCGCCTGATCTGCCCACCGGACTCAACGGCGCGCCCAGCTATCAGAAGGCGAACCCGAACGACGACCCGATCATCGCGCTGGCGCTGACCTCGGACACGCAGTCGGCGGCCGACCTGTACAACCTGTCCGACACCCTGCTGGCGCAACGGCTGCGCCAGCTGCCCGGGGTGTCATCGGTGGAGATCGCCGGCGCGGCCACGCCGGCGATCCGCGTCGACGTGAACCTGCGCGCGCTGAACGCGATGGGCCTGTCGCCGGACCAGCTGCGCAACGCGCTGAGCGCGGCCAACGTGACCTCGCCGGAGGGCTTCCTGTCCAACGGCACCACCACGATGTCGATCAGCGCCACCACCCAGTTGAACAGCGCCGCCGACTTCGCCAGCCTGGTGATCGCCAGCAACAACGGCACGCCTGTGCGGCTGGCGGACGTGGCCAACGTCTATGCCGGCCAGCAGGACGCGTACCAGGCCGCCTGGTTCCACGGCAAACCCGCGGTGCTGATGTACGTCTACAAGAAGGCCGATGCGAACGTCATCGCCACCGTCGACCTGGTCAAGGCCCAGCTCCCGACCCTGCGCGACTACCTGCCGCCGGGCACCACGCTGACGCCGTTCTTCGACGGCACCCCGACCATCCGTGCCTCGCTGCACGAGGTGCAGGCCACCTTGCTGATCTCGCTGGCGATGGTGATCCTGGTGATGGCGCTGTTCCTGCGCCGGCTGGCGCCCACCCTGATCGCTGCGGCCGCGGTGCCGCTGTCGCTGGCCGGCGCGTTCGTGGTGATGTACATCCTCGGCTACACGCTGAACAACCTCACCCTGCTCGCGCTGGTGATCGCGATCGGCTTCGTGGTGGACGATGCGATCGTGGTGATCGAGAACATCATCCGGCATATCGACGCGGGCATGTCGCGCATGCAGGCCACCCTGGCCGGCGCGCGCGAAATCGGCTTCACCATCGTCTCGATCACCGCGTCGCTGATCGCCGTGTTCATCCCGCTGCTGTTCGCCGGCGGCGTCACCGGCATGTTCATGCACGAGTTCTCGGTGACCCTGGTGGCGGCGATCGTGGTTTCGGCGCTGGTCTCGCTGACGCTGACGGCGGCACTGTGCGGGCAGTTCCTCACCGGGCATGCCGCGAAGGAAAAGGCACAACCGTCGCGGCTGGCACGCGCGCTGGATGGGTTCCACGCCGGCATGCTGCGCGTGTACACCCGTGCGCTGAACTTCTCGCTGCGCCATGCACTGCTGTTCTCGCTGACCCCACTGGTGCTGATCGTGGTTACGTTCTACCTGTTCGGCGTGGTCAAGACTGGCCTGTTCCCGGCACAGGACACCGGCCTTATCTGGGGCCGCGCCAGTTCCAGCGCCACCGTCTCGTTCGCCGAAAGCAGGCAGCGGCTGGAACGGCTCACCGCGATGCTGATGGCCGATCCTGACGTCGCCACCGTGGGCTCGCGCTTGGGCAGCAGCCGGCAGGGCACCAGCGGCTCGTTCAACATCGACCTCAAGACTCGTGCCGAAGGCCGCAAGGACGACACCTTCACGGTGCTGGCGCGGCTCAGCGCCAAGGCCGCGAACTATCCGGACCTCAACCTGCGCCTGCGCCCGGTGCAGGACCTGCCCAGCGGCGGCGGTGGCGGCACCAGCCAGGGCGCGCAATACCAGGTGTCGCTGCAGGGCAACGACCTGACCAGCCTGCAGGAATGGCTGCCGAAGCTGCAGGCCGAGCTGAAGAAGAACCCGAAACTGCGCGACGTCGGCACCGACGTCGACGAGGCCGGCCTGCGCCAGAACATCGTGATCGACCGCGACAAGGCCGCGCGGCTCGGCGTGTCGATCGGCAACATCGATGGCGCGCTGTACGACGCGTTCGGCCAGCGCCAGGTGTCCACCATCTATTCCGACATCAACCAGTACCAGGTGGTGGTCAACGCATTGCCCGAACAGACCGCCACGCCGGAGGCGCTCAACCGCATCTACGTGCGCTCCAGCAGCGGCCAGATGATCCCGATCACCGCATTCGCGCGGCAGGAGCCGGGGCTGGCGCCATCGCAGATCACCCACGAAAACCAGTACACCACGATGGACTTGAGCTTCAACCTCGCGCCGGACGTGAGCATGGGCGAGGCGATGGCGATCATCCAGTCCACCGTGAAGAACATGCGCATGCCCGGCGACATCCGGGTGCAGATGGGCAGCGACTTCCGCCGCTTCCAGCAGTCGCAGAGCGGCATGGGCTGGCTGATCCTGGCCGCCGTGCTGACCGTCTACATCGTGCTCGGCATGCTGTACGAAAACCTGATCCATCCGGTCACCATCCTGTCCACCCTGCCGGCCGCCGGCGTGGGCGCACTGCTGGCGTTGTGGCTGACCGGCACCGAACTGTCGGTGGTGGCGCAGATCGCGCTGGTGCTGCTGATCGGCATCGTCAAGAAAAACGCGATCATGATGATCGACTTCGCCCTGGTCGCCCAACGCGAGCACGGCAAGTCCCCGCTGGAAGCGGCGCGTGAAGCGTGCACCGTGCGCTTCCGTCCGATCATGATGACCACCATGGTCGCCATCCTCGCCGCCCTGCCGATCGCGATCGGCCTCGGCGAAGGCAGCGAGCTGCGCCGCCCGCTCGGCATCGCCCTGATCGGCGGCCTGCTGATCTCGCAAAGCCTCACCCTGCTCAGCACCCCGGCGCTGTACGTGATCTTCTCGTGCCTCGCCGATCGGCGGAAAGCCTGGTGGGAGCGGCGGCAAGAGCGCAGCAATTCAATTCGGCGGCTTGCGTAGGATCCATTCTACGCACCTGTAAATGCGCATGGGTGCTGGCTCCTTAGTTCCGGCTAGAGCTCATCTCCTGATCTACTACGCACGGCGAGGCCGCTGATACCCACGACAGCCTGGTTCCGGCTTAAGCGCATTTCCTGATCTACTACGCACGCGTTTCCTTTGCGTTGCTGCCCTTGATGCGTTCCGGCTAGAGCGCACTTCCTGATCTACTACGCACCGGGGATTCTCGGTTGTAGGTGTTCTGCATGTTCCGGCTAGAGCGCATTTCCTGATCTACTACGCACGTTCAGTGCTAGTACGAGGCAGAGGTTACGGTTCCGGCTAGAGCGCATTTCCTGATCTACTACGCACAAATGCACGCGCTGTTTGACGACATCGTTAGTTCCGGCTAGAGCGCATTCCCTGATCTACTACGCACAGGCGCGGACAGGCGTAGCACAGCTACTCCGTTCCGGCTAGAGCACATTTCCTGATCTACTACGCACCACCTTGTAAATGGCAATGCCCCTCACAAGGTTCCGGTTAGAGCGCATTTCCTGATCTACTACGCACCCGGAACGTGGCGAGGAGATGGCGGCATAAGTTCCGGCTAGAGCGCATTTCCTGATCTACTACGCACCTTGTGCTTCGCGGCTTTCAGCAACGCGTGCGTTCCGGCTAGAGCGCATTTCCTGATCTACTACGCACCACGTCAGCACCGACCGCGTTGCGGATCTGGTTCCGGCTAGAGCGCATTTCCTGATCTACTACGCACGTGCGCGCCTCGAAGCGCGTCTTGCTTTCCGTTCCGGCTAGAGCGCATTTCCTGATCTACTACGCACCAGGCTGATATAGCTCTCCGAACGGCCCATGTTCCGGCTAGAGCGCATTTCCTGATCTACTACGCACCACCAGTGCCGGGTCAAGCAGAATCAGTTCGTTCCGGCTAGAGCGCATTTCCTGATCTACTACGCACTTCTTCAGGCGGGAGCAGGGCGTATCGGCAGTTCCGGCTAGAGCGCATTTCCTGATCTACTACGCACCACCGCACGCGAGACGTAGCGCGCGTCATTGTTCCGGCTAGAGCGCATTTCCTGATCTACTACGCACCGACAACGCCGCCACGGATGCCACCAGCATGTTCCGGCTAGAGCGCATTTCCTGATCTACTACGCACTCTGGTGGGACCCGTACAGCCGCAGCACCAGTTCCGGCTAGAGCGCATTTCCTGATCTACTACGCACTCACCGGCCAACGGGGGGGAGGGGAAGAACGTTCCGGCTAGAGCGCATTTCCTGATCTACTACGCACGCAGACGGTATAACGGTGCACGGATTGGCAGTTCCGGCTAGAGCGCATTTCCTGATCTACTACGCACCACCGGCAAAGAAGGCACGAAAGACCCATAGTTCCGGCTAGAGCGCATTTCCTGATCTACTACGCACAGCGCCGTGATGCAGAAGGCTGTCTGGACTGCTGCCGGCTCCGTGGACACCATCCTAAGCTAATTGCCTCTGCTGCTCGAACTGTATCGGGCTGATGTAGCCGAGTGTCGAGTGGCGTCGTTTGCTGTTGTAAAAGCGCTCGATGTAGTCGAAGCTGCCGACGAAGTTCCGGCTAGAGCGCATTTCCTGATCTACTACGCACAGCCATACGACAGTCAACGCCACCTGGCCTGTTCCGGCTAGAGCGCATTTCCTGATCTACTACGCACCTTCAAGGCGTATACCGCCCGCAACGAATAGTTCCGGCTAGAGCGCATTTCCTGATCTACTACGCACAAGCTCGGCACGCTGATGGCGGGCTTTGCCGTTCCGGCTAGAGCGCATTTCCTGATCTACTACGCACTCCGGCGCGGGTGAATTGTTCGGTGAACCAGTTCCGGCTAGAGCGCATTTCCTGATCTACTACGCACTTGTTGCCTCACGAGTTCATGGAGTTGATTGTTCCGGCTAGAGCGCATTTCCTGATCTACTACGCACGGGCGTTGAGTTTTACGAGGAGCGCGGTGTGTTCCGGCTAGAGCGCATTTCCTGATCTACTACGCACCGGCGCCGGCTGTGCGTCGTGCTCGCGCACCGTTCCGGCTAGAGCGCATTTCCTGATCTACTACGCACATCTGGACGCGCTGCTGGGAGATGCGATACGTTCCGGCTAGAGCGCATTTCCTGATCTACTACGCACTGTTGACGCCGGGCTGTACGTCCGCCAGCTGTTCCGGCTAGAGCGCATTTCCTGATCTACTACGCACCCATGAATCAGGCACTCGTTAGCGTCCTTCGTTCCGGCTAGAGCGCATTTCCTGATCTACTACGCACTGGCCCCTGGACGACACAAGATGCCCTGAAGTTCCGGCTAGAGCGCATTTCCTGATCTACTACGCACCGTGGAGTCGGACTTGGCCGGCGAATACTTGTTCCGGCTAGAGCGCATTTCCTGATCTACTACGCACATCTTGACGATCGTCCAGACCTCGGCGCCGGTTCCGGCTAGAGCGCATTTCCTGATCTACTACGCACGCGGGCGCGCGTGGATGAGCCAGAGAAGGAGTTCCGGCTAGAGCGCATTTCCTGATCTACTACGCACGCCGAGGCGCTCAAGGGCGTGGTGAAGGCTGTTCCGGCTAGAGCGCATTTCCTGATCTACTACGCACCGCACCAGCGCAAACCCCTGTTCATGCAGGGGTTTGTTGCTTTCGTGAGTCGGGGGAAAGGCATGGCGAAACTCAGAAGAGCTGGAACTGGTCGGGATTTTTCAGCCGTTTCTGGCGCATTCGACGTTCGAAGCGGACGATGCCTTCGTATTGCTTGTCGGTGAAATACAGACAGTACACCTTGCCTCCAGATGGCAACACCGCTTGGACCCGGCGAGTCCAAGTGTCCGCCTGCTCCCGTCCTTCGCAGAAGCGCAGGTATACCGAAAACTGGCAGCGTTCAAAACCGAAGTCCAGCAGGTCGTGGCGGAAATTGTTGGCGGCCTTTCGATCCTCATCGGTGATCACTGGTAGCGACGTCCCCCCGCTTTGAGTAGCGGGACGGTTTAGAGTCCGGGGTCACTGTAACTGTTTCGCATAGGCGGCGGGTGTCAGCCCGCCCAGCGCCTTCTTCGGTCGTTCCTCGTTGTATTCCCGCCGCCAGCGTTCGATCTCGGCGCGTGCATGCAGCAGGCTCGGAAACCAGTGCTCGTTGAGGCATTCGTCGCGCAGGCGTCCGTTGAACGATTCGATGTAGGCGTTCTGGTTCGGCTTGCCCGGTTCGATCAGACGCAGTGCACGCCACGCTCATGCGCCCAGGTGACCATCGCCTTGCCGCAGAACTCCTTGCCGTTGTCGCTGCGGATCACCTTGGGCAGGCCGCGCGTCTGCGCCAGGCGATCCATCACGCGCGTCACGCCCATGCCGGAGATCGCCCGCTCGACCTCGATGACCACCGCTTCGTGGGTGGCGTCATCGACGACCGTCAGGCACTTGATGACACGCCCTTCGGCCGTGCGGTCGAACACGAAGTCCATCGACCAGACCTCGTTGGCTGCCTTCGGTCGAACCAGCGGCTGTCGCTCGGCGACGGGCACCTTCTTGCGCTTGCGCCGCCGCACCTGCAGCTTCGCTTCCTGATACAGCCGTTCCACGCGCTTGTAGTTCACCAGCAACCCCGCCTGCCGCAGCTTCAGATGGATCATTCCCACGCCGTAGCGCTTGTGCCGCTGCGCCAGCGCCACGATGCGTTGCCGAAGCTCCACGTTGCGATCCGGCTGCGTCGCGTAGCGATACGCGCTGGCGCTCATGCCCAGCACCGCCAGCGAGCGCCGCTCGCTCAACCCCTTGTCGACCATCTGCCGCACCAGCTCGCGTCGAGCCGGTGCGCTCACCACTTTTTTCGCAGGGCGTCCTTGATGACCTCGTTCTCCAGCACCTGCTCGGCCAGCAGCTTCTTCAGCCGCCCGTTCTCAGTCTCCAGCTCCTTCAATCGCCTGGCGTCGGGGACGCTCATGCCACCGAACTTGCTACGCCACAGGTAGTACGAGGCCTCGCTGAAGCCGTGCTTGCGGCACAGCTCCTTCACCGGCATGCCGGCCTCCGCCTCACGCAGGAAGCCGATGATCTGCTCTTCGGTAAACCGCTTCTTCACGTCCAATCTCCTTCGGATGGGGGATTGGACTCCAAACCGCGGTGCTACTCAAAAGCGGGGGGACGTCGGTAGATCGAACATGACCAACATCCACATTAGGCGGTAGGCGCAAAGCGGCGGCGTTGGCCGACGCTCAGTTGGCCGCCTCTTCGTCTTCAGAGTCATGTGGCTCCTCCCACAACGACATCAGCGCAGTCTTGGTGGCCGGCGGAAGCTCGATCATGCTCTTGGGGTTTTCATAGAGTTGGGCCAGTGAAACGACCATGCGTTGAATGACCAGTCCTACGGGACTGATGCCGCGAGCTGTGAGCATGTTCCGTACCGGAAGAAGGGCAAGGGCGCGTTTTGTTTCGTTGTCGATGTTGGTCCTGCCGGCGTCAGCGAGCCTACGGACGAAGGCGTCCACCAGCGGGCGAAAGGGCTCCATCAGGTCGTCCACCAGCCGCATCGGATTGCTTTCGTTGGCGTGATGCAGCGGAATACCAGGATGCAGCCCAGCCCCCATCAGCTGGCGTGCCACCGTGGCGCGTAACACGGTGTAACCGTAGTTGAGCAGTCCATTGATGCCGTCACCGTCATGATCACGACGGAAAGCTTTGCCAAACAGCAGGCCCCAGTAGAGCCGGGCGGCGCGGCCTTCAACGTTGCTTGGGTCCCCGCTACGCACGGTACTGGCAAGTCTTCGCAAAGGTGGCTCCGGACCACCGAACAAACCCACAACGGCAGCCTGCATCCCGATTTTTGATTGCGCCACCTGTTTCCACAGGCGCTTGCGCAACGGCAGGCTGGCGCTCAACTGCGCATCCATGCGCGCGGCCTGCCGATGGTGTCCGTCGACTGGCCAGAGCACACCGACCGGCCGGTGATGTGCGCCACAAAGCACGAAAGGTGCGCCGCGTTCCGCCAATGCCACGAGAAGGTTGTTGCTGTAGCTGAGGCCATGTGCATTGCCGATGAGTGCGGCTACATCGTCTATGGGGATTCGTCCTAGCACTTCTTTGCGATGGGTGATCACAAGGAAGCCACGATCCAAAGACAGGTAGCGACTGTCGCCGGCGATTTCCACGATGCGGCCAATCATGCGTCATTCCTTGAAGCCAGGATCGTTGACGTAGCCGAGGATATCCACGCCGCCGAGCCGCGCATTCAGCTTTTTCAGCGAGGTTATGGATGCTTGGAGAAACTGGAGTTCACCTTTTCTTACGCGCGCAGATGCATTCGCTTCGTTGTGTGCCACGAGAAGAACCTTTCCCTCTGAAAATTGGGCTACCCGCATGATGCGTAGTCGTTCCTCCTGGATGAGGATGAGTACGTCGTCCTTATGAATTCGCATCACCAGCAGCTGCCCGTTCTGCGCATGCGTGTTCGATGCTAAAAACGCTTTCTGGTTGGCCTCGAACAAGCTGATGACCTCGCCGTCCCATCGCCCATCCGGGTGCCGGAATATTTCATAGCAATAGTTGCCGTCACCTTTGACGTAACGGTAAGGCTTGCCGGTACGGCGACCATGGATGGGAATGACAGAAAGGCGTTCATGCCGAAATACGCGACGGATGCCGGTGCGGGTGGAGTAATCAAGCAAAGCTGTCTTGATCTCCTTGGCTGAGGACAATGGTGCCAAGAGCTGTGAGATCTCTGCGCGCAGCATTTCATCCGCAATGCCTTCAGCGTCGGAAGCCTTGTTCAGCGACTCCAGTGGGACGCGCCGGCCCACCAGCGGATTGCCTCGCTTGTCCGGGCCATCACGCCAGCCGTAGTTGGTGTCGTTATGCAAAGCAGCCTGCCTGCCGTGATCGGGTTTGTGCGACACGATTACTTGGGCGAGGCTGTTCCGCAGGTCATCGCGAAAGCTCGGCCACGGCAGTTCGAGGCCTTCGAGCAGACGCTGTTCGCCTTTGTTCTCGGCGCGTGCGGCAGCGGTGGCGATACGCTGGATCAGGCTGCGGCTGCACAAGCCAATCACAGCGGCATCAAGAGCGTGATGCCGGTGATCTTCGCGGTTTTTCTGGCTGTCACCGGACAGGAGAGGGTTCAGTCCGAACTTGCCGCGAATCATCCCGGTCAGTTTGCCGCTGGATACCCAAACACAGTTGGGCGGGCAGATGGCGCTCAAGTATTGATTGGCGGCGCGGCCAAGATAGGCGGTGTCGGTGAGATGTCGAGCCAGGAAGTCCTTGTCGCCAAGGAAGGTTTCCATGGCACTCTCCTGGAAAAGCTTGCGCTTGTGCGAGGGGAGGCGTTCGGCGCGTTCCACGACCACATCCCAGCGCTCTGTATGGCCAAATGCTTCGAACGGCGTGCGGTTGCCCTTGTCCCGATTGCCTTGCCGTGTACACAGGAGCTTGTTGCCGATGCCGTCATGTAGAGATCGCGAGAAGGGCAGGATGTGGTCAATTTCCACTTCATCGCTGAACAATGCGGCCTTGCTTAGACGTTTGCCGCTGTATATGCAGTAGCGGTCAAGCGCATCGTCCTTGCCCAACTCTTCCCATAGCTGCAACTTGAGGCGGTTTTCGCGATTGACCCGCACGCCGAGGCGTTCCAGTTCGACGTTGTAGCGTTCATTGCGCTGTTGGTTTTCGGCTTGTTGCTTGGTGATCTCGCGGCGTTTTTCGCCCGATGCGCCGAACTCGCGGGTCAGCTCAATCACGATCTCATGGGGCGGCCGTAACGCCTGATGATCGCGTTCACCAGTTGGCGTATTTGATTCAGGCCGATATGCACGGTGGGGTTCGGGATCTTGCCGTACTTCCTCTCGGATTCGTCTTTTGCCTTGTCTGACGGCGAGGTATAGCCGCGAAGCAACTCGCCGTAATACGGCAGTTGCGCGTGGAATACCCCGTCGTAGAGCTGCGAATGATGGTTGTATCCGGCACGGATTACGGCCACGTCGTAGGTAATCACGTCGCGTTCAAGCTCCGGCACGATGCGGGCCAAGGCCTTCAGACTGAGGCTTCCGTAATCGTCGGGGAGCCGAAAGTTGGCCAGTACGCGTGCCGTTTCCCGCGTGATCTCAAATGGCAACTTTCTCAAACCATCGAGAACGGCCTCAGCGTCATGCTGCTTGCCCAAGAGTTCTTCAGCTTGGGCGATGCTGCCTGGCAGTGCGACAAGGGCCTCGATGAGCGTGTCGATTTGATCGGCCTGTTCGACGAGTACCGCAAGGGCCTGTTGAACTTGTGGATTCAGCGCATGCCAGCGGGGGCCGAGCGCGCCGTCCGACGCGAAACTGTTCGCGACCACGTCCCCTTTCAACCCATGGCGCTTCTCGTCGTTGCCAAAGTTGAATTCCTTCGCGTTGTGCAGGGCGGCTGCCTTCGCCAGTTGGGCAAAACTCACCAGGCCTGACGCCTGGGTCAGGCGCTGCAGCATTCGGTTGCGTTCGTCCAGCGAGAGTGGACGTTGGCCGATACTCTCCTTGACGCGCAGATTGTTCAGCTCCTGCAGTATGCGGAAACGCTGTTGCAGGGGGGAACAAAGCCGGGCGCGATATTCGTCCAATTCAAATAGACACCGTCCCGGCTGCACCGGTAGAAGGCGCCGCTGGAACAGCATGGTGTCGCGCAGATAGTCATGGGCCGCGGGTGTCAGCAAGGCTGGATGATGCGGTTGCTGGGCGGCCCACAGCACATCAAATTCCTCGGCCACCATACCTCGTTGCAGATACAACACGTATTGACCGTCGGTGTTGCGCCGGGCGCGCACCGGCAGGCGATCGGCGTGCTGGCGCGCAAGGTATTCACCCACCGTCCGGCATCCTGCCTCGCCTATACGGGACTTGAGTGCGGCGATGGCGGTATGAACCTTGCCCGCCTCCTTTTCGGATTCCGGATCGCGGCCATCCTTGCGACTGCTACGGAAGCCGCGTTTGCGGGCAAGGTGGTAGATCGCACGACCCAACTCATATGGAGTGAGTGGCTGATCCAAACCGCGTGCGCGCAGTTCATAGGGGTCTTTGCCTTGCAGGGCATTGCGCTCGGCGTCGTCTGCAGGCATCAGGCCGAAACGGGCCAAGCCTTCGAGAAGCCGATGGCGGCGCTTTAGTACGCGATCACGTCGTCGTCGCATCTGGCGTGCCGCCCTGCGATCTGCGGCTTTTGAGGCGAGTGTCTTCGGGTCGCGGCCATCGGAAAAGATCCGTGAGCCGAGGCGCTGGATGGCATCCGGTTCATCGTCGTTGTTGAGTCGATAGACGCACCAGCCGAGTGAATTGGCACCCATGTCGAGTGCGAGGCGATACTTGATCCTTGCCATACGTCCCCCTTGACGTTCCTAAGTATTGACCGTACCTTAATTCGTAGTTAGCAGATCAGTAAATGCGCTCTTTCCGTTAACAAGCTGAAAGATGCACCAAATCAGACAAGGCCGGGCAACCGGCCTTTGTCGTTTCTATTGTCTGGATTTCTCGGATGCTGGGCGAAATGGAGTCGGGGTGAGAATTTCAGCAATTTTCGTAAAGCGCCACATCCGACGTTCCAGAGCGATGGCTTTGTAAGTGCCTCGTACGTATCACCGTTTGCCTGAACGATTCGCAGGCACGCTCACAAGCTGTTAACCGCCAGCTGGTTATCACTGACTCCCCCTTCCGAGACGGAGTTGCGTGCGATGGGCAACGAGACCAGCAAACCGGATTTTTCCGATGTGCAGGGCGGGGTGAAATCCACCGCGCCGGATGTACCGCCCAAGGCGGATTTCAGCGACGTGCAGTCGCAGGTCGGCTCGACCGTCGACGAGGCCACCATCTATATCGTGGCGGCTGGCGACAACCTGACGAAGATCGCGAAACACTTCTACGGCAACGCGAATGCGTGGAAGCGGATCTTCGACGCCAACCGCGACCAGCTTTCCGATCCGGATCAGATCAAGGTCGGCCAAGCCTTGAAGATTCCCGCCCAGCCCCATGCAGGAGATGCCCCATGAAGATGACTCGACAACCCTTGATCCTTGCCGCTTCGCTGGCCGCGGTGCTGGCCTTGAGTGCCTGCGGCAAGAAGGATGAATCGGCTGCGCCGGCCCCGGGCGCCATGCCGCCTGCCGCTGCGACCACACCCGCACCTGCGCCGGCCACCACGGCGCCAATGGCCATGAACAACGCGCCTGCCGCGGTCACGGTCGGCTCGGTCGAGTTGGGCTCGACGGTCGACGCCAACAACAAGATCCTCGCCAGCAGCGCCAGTTTTGCGCCGAAGGACACCATCTACGCCGCGGTCGACACCAGCGGCAGCGGCAACGCCACGCTGTCGGCGAAGTGGACTTACCAGGACGGCCAGACCGTGCATGAGGACAGCAAGGCCATCAACGCCATGGGCCCGGAGACCACCGCGTTCATGATCAGCAAGCCCGACGGGTTCCCGGCCGGCAATTACAAGGTAGATATCTCGTTGAACGGCAGCCAGGTCGCCAGCAAGGACTTCTCGGTGAAGTAAGTCGTCGCGGCGGTGCGGATGAAACGAGGGCGCGGCCATGCCGCGCCCTCGTCGTTTTGTCCCGCGTGGGGTCACAGTACGTCGCCGCATGTTGCCGGCATGGCTGCGGCGGCGCTTTCGCCTCCCAAGCTAAAACGCGACAATGGCAGGGTTTTGTGAACTCCGACCCGGCTTGCCTGAGCCAGTCGCGCCCCACTTTGAAATGCGTTAGCAGAGAGGTCCATGCAGACAATGTCCACCACGCCCAAGATCATCTACACGCTGACCGATGAAGCCCCGTTCCTGGCTACGCAGTCGCTGCTGCCGATCATCGCCGCGTTCACCGGCACGGCGGGCGTCAAGGTGGAGACGCGCGACATCTCGCTGGCCGGCCGCATCATCGCGCTGTTCCCGGAGGCGCTGAAGGAAGGGCAACGCATCGCCGACGATCTGGCCGAACTGGGCCAGCTCGCCACCACGCCGGAGGCGAACATCATCAAGCTGCCGAACATCAGCGCGTCGATGCCGCAGTTGAAGGCGGCGATCAAGGAACTGCAGGGCCAGGGCTACGCGTTGCCGGATTACCCGGATGCGCCGAAGGACGACAGTGAGAAAGACATCAAGGCGCGCTACGACCGAGTCAAGGGCAGCGCGGTGAACCCGGTTCTGCGCGAGGGCAATTCCGATCGGCGCGCGCCGGCCTCGGTGAAGAACTACGCGCGCAAGCATCCGCACAAGATGGGTGCCTGGAGCAAGGATTCGAAGACCCACGTGGCGCACATGGACGGCGGCGACTTCTACGGCAGCGAGAAGTCCGCGCTGATAGACAAGGCCGGCAACGTCAGCATCGAGTGGTTCGGCAAGGACGGCAGCCATGCCGTGCTTAAAGCCAAGACCGCGCTGCTCGCCGGCGAGATCATCGACGCCGCGGTGATGAGCCGCAAGGCACTGGCCGGCTTCATCGACGCGCAGATCGCGGACGCGAAGCGGCAGGGCGTGTTGTTCTCGCTGCACCTGAAGGCGACCATGATGAAGGTCTCCGATCCGATCATGTTCGGCGTGGCGGTCGGCGAGTTCTACAAGGACGTGTTGGCGAAGCACGCCGACGAGCTGGGGCAGATCGGTTTCAACCCGAACAACGGCATCGGCGACCTGTACGCGCGCCTTGGCGCGCTGCCGGAGGCGCAGCAGGCGCAGATCAAGGCCGACCTCGACGCCGAGTACGCGCAGCGCCCGGGCGTGGCGATGGTCAATTCGGACAAGGGCATCACCAACCTGCACGTGCCCAGCGACGTGATCGTGGATGCCTCGATGCCGGCGATGATCCGCGACTCCGGCAAGATGTGGAACGCGCAGGGCCAAGCTGCAGGATGTCAAGGCGGTGATCCCCGATCGCTGCTACGCCGACGTCTACCAGGCGGTGATCGACGACTGCAAGGCGCACGGCGCGTTCGACCCGGCCACCATGGGCAGCGTGCCGAACGTGGGCCTGATGGCGCAGGCGGCCGAGGAATACGGCTCGCACGACAAGACCTTCCAGATCGCCGGCGACGGCGTGGTCAAGGTGCTCGACGAAGCCGGCGCAGTGCTGCTGCAACATGACGTGGAAGCCGGCGACATCTGGCGCATGTGCCAGACCAAGGACGCGCCGATCCAGGACTGGGTGAAGCTGGCGGTGAGTCGCGCGCGCGCACACGCCGGCGATGTTCTGGCTGGATCCGGCACGTGCGCACGACCGTCAGGTGATCGCCAAGGTCGAGCGTTACCTGAAGGACCACGACACCAGCGGCCTGGACATCCGCATCATGGATCCGGTGGCGGCCACGAAGTTCTCGCTGGAGCGCATCCGTCAAGGCCAGGACACGATCTCGGTGACCGGCAACGTGCTGCGCGACTACCTCACCGACCTGTTTCCGATCATGGAGCTGGGCACCAGCGCGAAGATGCTGTCGATCGTGCCGCTGATGGCCGGCGGCGGCCTGTTCGAGACCGGTGCCGGCGGCTCGGCGCCGAAGCACGTGCAGCAGTTCCTGGAGGAAAACTACCTGCGCTGGGATTCGCTGGGCGAGTTCCTGGCGCTGGCCGCTTCGCTGGAGCACTTGGGCAACCGCTACGGCAGCGCCGAGGTGGACGTGCTGGCCAAGACGCTGGACCAGGCCAACGGCAAGTTCCTCGACACCGACAAGTCGCCCTCGCGCAAGGTGGGCGAGATCGACAACCGCGGCAGCCACTTCTACCTGGCGCTGTACTGGGCGCAGGCGCTGGCCGCGCAGGAGGTGAACGCCGCGCTGAAGGCGAAGTTCGCGCCACTGGCGCAGGCGCTGACCGAGAACGAGGCGACCATCGTCGACGAGCTCAACCGCGTGCAGGGCAAGCCGGTCGACATCGGCGGCTACTACCACCCGGACCTGGGCAAGGTCGGCCAGGCGATGCGCCCCAGCGCGACGTTCAATGCCGCGCTGGCGAAGTTGTCGGCGTGACGCACTGAGCAAACGGCTGGGAATCGAACGGGGCGCCGCGGGGCGCCCCGTTTCTTGTCGAGGAGGTGGATGGCGCCGGCCACCTGCGGCTCAGGATCGCCCAGCGACAATGACGACCGTTGGGAATGGAGCGATCCGGATGCGTCTGCTGCACATGGCTTTCCTGTTTGCGCTGGGCGGATTGCCGCCGGCGTTCGCGCAATCGGCCGCGGTGCCACCGGCCCCGGACGTGGCCGACCTGCCTGCCGTGATGGTCAGCGGCGTGCAGCCGGGCCCCGGCCTGTGGAAGGTGAGCAAGGGCGATCACGTGATGTGGGTGCTCGGCACCTTGTCGCCGCTGCCGCGCGACATGCAATGGCAATCGCGCGAAGTGGAACAGGTGATCGGCGCCTCGCAGCAAATATTGCTGGCGCCTTCGGTGCAGTTGAAGGCCGATGTCGGTTTTCTCGGCAAGATGTTCCTGCTGCCTTCGGCCTACAGCGCGCGCAAGAACGCCGATGGCGAAACCCTGCAGCAGGTACTGCCGCCGCCGGTGTTTGCGCGCTGGCAGGCGCTGAAGCAGAAGTACCTCGGCGGCGATCGCGGCATCGAGCGCTGGCGCCCGCTGTTCGCGTCGCAGGAGTTGTACCGCAAGGCGCTGAAGGCGAACGGGTTGAGCCGCTCCGGCGGAATCCAGATGAACATCGACGCACTGGCCAAGCGTCATGGCGTGCCGGAACTGCCGACCGACTACCGCGTGCTGATCGAGCATCCGCGCGCGGCAATCACGGCGTTCAAGCAGGCGGCGCCGCGCGATACCACCTGCTTCATCCGCACCCTGGACAGCGTCGAGCACGACATGCCGGCGATGACCGCCCGCGCGAATGCCTGGGCCACCGGCGACCTGCAGGCGCTGCGCGAACTGCCCGACAGCGATCGCCACGACGCCTGCGTGGCGGCGGTCACCGGCGCCGGCTTTGCGCAGACGCTCGGCCTCGACGACTTGCCGGCGAAGCAGCGCGCGGTGTGGCTGGCCGCCGCGCGCAAGGCACTGGCCGGCAACGCGCAGACTTTCGCGTTGCTGCCAATGGACGAATTGCTGAAGCCGGATGGCTACCTGGCCACGCTGCAGGCCGAGGGTTACGAGATCGACGCGCCGGAGTGAGCGGCTTTTTTGCGAGGCAGGCATGGCCGCCGGCTCGTGCATCCATCGCGTGGTGCAGAAGCGAGGCGCGCGCCGTGCCTGGCCACGAACGCTCAGGCGCTGGCGAGGTCGAGCTGCGCGATCTCGTTGTCGCTCAAGGGCAGCGAGGTGGCGCCGAGCAACTCCTGCAGCTGCGCCACGCTGGTGGCGCTGACGATCGGTGCGGTGAGGCCTGGCCGGGCGATCAGCCAGGCCAGCGCGACTTGCGCCGGGGTGGCATGGTGCGAGGCAGCCACCGAATCGAGCGCGGCGAGTACCTGCAGGCCGTGCGGGTTCAGGAACTGCTTCACCGCGCCGCCGCGGGCGGCGCTCTTGGCCAGGTCCGCCTTGCTGCGGTACTTGCCGCTGAGGAAGCCGCTGGCCAGTGCGTAGTAGCTGATCACGCCGATGCCCTCGCGGCGGATCAGCGGCTCCAGTTCCTTCTCGTAGCCGGCGCGGCTGACCAGGTTGTATTCCGGTTGCAGGCTTTCGTAACGCGGCAGGCCATGTCGTTTCGACACCGCCAGTGCATCGGCGAAGCGGGCAGCGCCGAAGTTCGATGCGCCGATCACGCGTACCTTGCCCGCCTCGATCAGCCGGGCAAATTCCCCCAGCGTGTCTTCCATCGGCACGCTGGCATCGTCCTGGTGCGCCTGGTACAGGTCGATGCAGTCGACCTGCAGGCGCTTGAGCGAACCGTCCACCGCCTGGCGGATGTTCACCGGCGACAGCCCGGGATGCTCGGCCCATTTGGCGACCTTGGTCGAGATCACCACCCGGTCGCGCTTGCCGCTCTTGCGCAGCCATTTGCCGATGATGGTTTCCGATTCGCCGCCGGTGTTGCCCGGCACCCAGGCGGGATAGACGTCGGCAGTGTCGATCAGGTTGCCGCCGGCGTCGACGAAGGCGTCAAGCAGTTCGAACGCGTGCTTTTCGTCGACGCTCCAGCCGAATACGTTGCCGCCGAAGGCGAGCGGGGCGATCGAAAGCGGTGACTTGCCGAGCTGGCGCAATTGCATGGGAGCCTCGATGAAAGCGGGGAAGATTCCATCGACGTGGTTGCGCGCAGCGGCGGAATCAAGCGCAGGCCGGGTTGCCGCAGTCCTGCGTTGCTCGCGCCGCAGTCGCCGCGGGCAGCGCCGGAAAGGCATCGCCCTCACTCGGCTTCGGAGCGGATTCCGAGCTCCAGATCAAGTCGTCCCTGTTCACCAGGTAGCCGTGCAGGAACAGCAGGTCTTTCCAGATCGATGTCATGGGAATGTCCTCGGATGCTTTGGGGAGCGCTCAAGGTACGCAGGTCGCGAGCCGCCAAAAAGCGATATATTCGCAAGCCAGACTTGAGGGATATTCAAGATGGGAAAGCTCCCGCTGGGCCTGCTGCAACAGTTCGTGCTGGTCGCCCGGCTGGGCAACCTGTCGCGTGCGGCGGCGCAGGCCAACCTCACCGTCAGCGCGTTGAGCCACCAGATGCGCCAACTGGAGGAACGGTTGGAACGGCGGCTGTTCGAACGCGGACCACGCGGCGTGACGCTGACGGTCGAAGGCTGCAGCCTGCTGGAGGCGGTAGGCGAGCATTTCGACGGCATCGAGCACGCGCTGTCGCATTACCGCACGCGCCACCACGACGCGCTCACGCTCAGCGCCAGCCCCGGCATCATGTCGAGCTGGCTGGTTCCGCGGCTGCCGCGACTGGTTGCCGCGCATCCGGAACTGGAGATCACCTTGCAGTCGGGTTCGGCGCTGGTGAATTTCGCGCGGGAGCCAGTGGATGCCGGGCTGCGTTACGGCCGTGGCGAATGGGCCGGGCTGCGCAGCGAGCGACTGTTCGGCGAATGGATCGCGCCGGTCGCGGCGCCCGAACTGGTGGCGAAGATGGGTGGCGCCGATCCGGGCGATCTCTCGCATTGGCCGTTGCTTGGCGACGCCAATCCGGCGAATCGCTGGCTCGACTGGTTTGCCCGTTACGGCGGCACTCCACCAAAGCGTTATGTGGCGCATTTCGACAGCGTCGATGCGCTGCGGCATGCGGCCCTGGAGGGGCTTGGCGTGGGGCTGGGGCGGATGGTCACGTCGAAGTCGCTGATCGATGCCGGCCGCTTGCAGGTACTGGGCAACAACTACCTGCCGGTGCCCGAGGCGTACTGGCTGGTCTATCCGCCGCGCTCGCAGGAACATCGCGGCCTGCAGGTGTTCCGTGCGTGGCTGCTGGCCGAGGCGGACGATTACTGCCGGCAGATGCCGGGCATGGGCGAGGACGGAACGGCCGAATGACGCACGCACCGACCCACTCGGGCCGGGGGGTTATCATGAGCAGTTTCATGCAGTCGCATCATCTCGAGGAGTACGCATCATGAAGTCACGCGCCGCCGTCGCCTGGGAAGCAGGCAAGCCGCTCACCATCGAACAGGTCGACGTGGCCGGTCCGAAGGCCGGCGAGGTATTGGTGCGCATCGTCGCCACCGGCGTCTGCCACACCGACGCGTTCACCCTGTCCGGCGCCGATCCGGAAGGCCTGTTCCCGGTGATCCTCGGCCACGAGGGCGGCGGTATCGTCGAGGAAGTGGGTGAGGGCGTGACCTCGCTGAAGGTGGGCGACCACGTGATCCCGCTGTACACGCCCGAATGCGGCGAGTGCAAATTCTGCCTGTCCGGCAAGACCAACCTGTGCCAGAAGATCCGCGTCACCCAGGGCCAGGGCCTGATGCCGGACGGCACCTCGCGCTTCTCGCTCAACGGCAAGCCGATCCTGCACTACATGGGCACCAGCACGTTCAGCGAATACACCGTGCTGCCGGAAATCTCGCTGGCGAAGATCAACAAGGCGGCGCCGCTGGAGAAGGTCTGCCTGCTCGGTTGCGGCGTCACCACCGGCATCGGCGCGGTGCTGAACACGGCGAAGGTCGAGCCGGGCGCATCCGTGGCGGTGTTCGGCCTGGGCGGTATCGGCCTGTCGGTGGTGCAGGGCGCGGTGATGGCGAAGGCCGGGCGCATCATGGCGATCGACACCAACCCGGCGAAGTTCGAGATGGCCAAGCTGCTCGGCGCCACCGACTTCATCAACCCGAAGGACTATCCGGACACGCCGATCCAGCAGGTCATCGTCGAGCTCACCGACGGCGGCGTGGACTACTCGTTCGAGTGCATCGGCAACGTGCACGTGATGCGCTCGGCACTGGAGTGCTGCCACAAGGGTTGGGGCGAGTCGATCATCATCGGCGTGGCCGGCGCGGGTCAGGAGATCAGCACGCGGCCGTTCCAGCTGGTCACCGGGCGGGTCTGGAAGGGTTCGGCGTTCGGCGGCGTGAAGGGTCGCTCGCAGCTGCCCGGCTACGTCGAGCGCTACCTGGCCGGCGAGATCAAGATCGACGAGATGATCACCGAGGTGCTGCCGCTGGAGCGCATCAACGAAGCCTTCGACCTGATGCACGAGGGCAAGGTGATCCGCTCGGTGATCCACTACTGAAGTAGAATGTGCAAAAGCCGCCAGCCCCATCCTGCTGGCGGCGCCCATCTTCGTTTATGCCAGCACAGCCATAGGGTTGTCCCATGAATCGCACCGCCATCCTCGTCGACGGCGCTTTTTTTCTTGCCCGCTATCGCAAGGTATACGGCGAGCGCGACGCCGGCGACGCGCGCGCGGTGGCGAAGACCGTGTTCAGTATGGCGCTGGAGCATCTGAAAGCCGTCGACCGGCCGCGCGAACAGCTGTACCGCATCTTCTTCTACGACTGCCCGCCGCTGGAGAAGAGCCTGATCAAGCCGATCAGCGGCAGCAGCATCGACTTCGGCCGCACCGGCGCCGCCGCGTTCCGCCGCGAACTGCACGACCAACTGCGCCGCCAGCGCAAGATGGCGCTGCGGCTGGGCCGGCTGGCTGAACGCGGCGAGTGGCAACTGAAGCGCAGTGCCTACCAGCAGCTGCGCGACGGCAGCCTGCACTGGGATGCCTTGGGCGACGAGCATTTCGAGCCGGACATGCGGCAGACCCAGGTCGACATGAAGATCGGCATCGACATCGCCGCGCTGACCTACAAGAAGCTGGTCGACCAGATCGTCCTGGTCGCCGGCGATGCGGATTTCATCCCGGCCGCGAAGCTGGCCCGCTACGAGGGTATCGACTTCATCCTCGACCCGATGTGGCAGGGCATCGCGCCGGACCTGCACGAACATATCGACGGCCTGCAATCGGTATGCCCGCGGCCGTTCTGAGTCATCTACCAAGATTGCACATGATTTTCGTGATATTGCAGTAAATCCGGACGGCCAACGCATCAAGGAGTCATCGATGAACCGCGGGAAACGATTCGCAAGGATGGGGACGGCACACCTGGCTCTGGTAGTGCTGCTGGCAGCCTGTCTGGGGCTGCCCGGGATAGCCGGCGCGCAAGTGGCGCGGGCCGCATCGGCCGAGCCGGACCAGCCGGCTGACGAACTGGTGCCGCCCACCAGCGCCAGCGACTTCACCGCTGCGCAGCTGGACAACGTGCTGGCCGGCAACTGGCGTTCGGAGGCGAACCGTGCCCGCGACGTGTATCGCCACCCCAAGGCCACCTTGCAGTTCTTCGGCGTGCGGCCGGACCGCACGGTGATCGAGATCACCCCCGGCGGCGGCTGGTATGCCGAGATCCTGGCGCCGCTGCTGCATGACAACGGCCACTACATCGCGGCGGAGAAGATGCCCGCCGCCGACAGCGAGGCGCGCAGCGACGACAGCGCGCTGCGCAAGAAATTCGCCGCCGATGCGGCGCACTACAGCAACGCCCGCATCGTGCAGTTCGATCCGAAGGCCCCGGTGTTCGGCCCGCCGGCCTCGGCCGACCTGGTGCTGACCTTCCGCAACGTGCACAACTGGGTCATGGCCGACACCGCGCCGGCGATGTTCAAGGCGTTCTTCGCGGTGCTCAGGCCCGGCGGCGTCCTCGGCGTGGTCGATCACCGCGCCGAGGACGGCGCCCCGCTGGAGGCGGTGAAACGCAGCGGCTACCTGCCTACCCGCTACGTGGTGAAGCTGGCCACCGAGGCGGGCTTCACGCTGGACGCCAGCAGCGAGATCAACGCGAACCCGAAGGACACCAAGGATTACCCGAAGGGCGTATGGACGCTGCCGCCCACGCTCACCCTGGGCGAGAAGGACCGGGCGAAGTACCTGGCGATCGGCGAGTCCGACCGGATGACCCTGCGCTTCATCAAGCCCGTGACGCCGGCGGCAGCGGCCTCGACGCCCTGAGTCGAAGCGCGGCATGCTGATCGCGTTGAACAAGCCTTACGGCGTGCTGTGCCAGTTCACCGACGAGCGCGGCCGGCCCACGCTGGCCGATTTCGTGCGGCAGAAAGGTGTCTATGCGGCGGGACGGCTTGATCACGACAGTGAAGGCTTGTTGCTGTTGACCGACGACGGCCGGCTGGCGCATCGGCTCACCGACCCGCGCCACAAGCAGGCCAAGACCTATCTGGCGCAGGTCGAAGGGGTGATCGATGAGGCGGCGCTGCAGGTTTTGCGCCGTGGCGTGTCACTGAACGATGGCCCGACCCTGCCGGCCGAGGCCGCGTTCGCCAGCGAGCCGGACTGGCTGTGGCCGCGCGATCCACCGGTGCGCTTCCGCAAGGCGATCCCCACCAGCTGGCTCAGCCTGACCCTGCGCGAGGGGCGCAACCGCCAAGTGCGCCGGATGACGGCGGCGGCCGGCTTTCCCACCCTTCGGCTGATCCGTGTGCGCATCGGAGAATATGCGCTGGACGGGCTGGCGTCCGGCGAAACGCGCGTGCTCTTGCCGTAGGAAAACGCACAGGTTGTAGGGCCGGCCCCGCTCGCCTGTCTTCGCTTTACGCCCTCGTTTGGAGCGGCGGGTCGTAACTGCTTTACGGCGCAGCTGCCAAGCCGAAGAACGCTTCGGCCGTTGCCGTGCTGTTCGCCGCGGTGACTTCGGCGCTCTCGCCGCGGTCGCGGGCGATCTCCTCGCAGATGTGCCGCAGGTACATCGGCTCGTTGCGCCGGTGCGCCGGCGGCGGCCGCACCGTGCGCGGCAGCAGGTAGGGCGCGTCGGTTTCGATCATCAGTCGGTTCGCCGGAATCTCCCGCACCAGTTCGCGCAGGTGGGTGCCGCGGCGCTCGTCGCAGATCCAGCCGGTGATGCCGATGTGGCAATCCAGCGCCAGGTAGTCGCGCAGCGCCTCGGCGCTATCGGTGAAGCAGTGCACTACCGCGCCGGGCACCTGGTCGCGGTAGCGCCTGAGCAGCGAGAGGAAATCCGCGTGGGCGTCACGCTGATGCAGGAACAGCGGCATCCGAAGATCTACCGCGATCTGCAACTGGCGTTCGAACACCTGCAACTGCACGTCGCGTGGCGAATAGTTGCGGTTGTAGTCCAGCCCGGTCTCGCCGATCGCACGCACCGCAGGATTCTGCGCCAGGTGGCGCAGCGATGCATCGGTGGCATCGTCGTAGTCGACCGCGTGATGCGGGTGCACGCCGGCGGTGGCGAACAGCTTGCCAGGGTGTGCCTTTGCCAGCGCCAACGCATGCTCGCTGCCGTCGCGCGACGCTCCGGTCACCACCATTCGCGCCACGCCTTGCGCTCCAGCCCGCAGCAGTACGGCGTCGAGATCGTGGTGGAACGATTCGTGGGTGAGGTTGGCGCCGATGTCGAGCAGCTGCATGTTCTGGCGTTGGTCGATGAAAGCTGATTGCCCAGTAGAACAGGAGCTTCCAGCGAAAGTCTATTGCAACGCACCAACAGCAAAGAATCTGAACGCAAGATTAGCGTTGACGATCGCAAGATTTAACGGTTACCTTCTGTGAACTAGTTCGCGGTTTTCGCCACGCTCTTGAAGTAGGGCGTCGGAAGGGGCGGGGCTAGTAGGGTTTGGAGGGGCTTATGCATCGGGCTGGGGGCCGGATGCGGTCATGGGGATGTCTCGGGCAAACGCGCCTGGACGACTGCAGCAACAAGTTTTACGGCGCTTTGCGGCGGCGCCGCGGGCGCCTGATCCGCAAGCCGGGGGCTTCAAATCCACGAGTGAGGCTGACGCGCAACCAAGGCGCGTGGATGGGGGAGCGTCCCGACATTTTGCATCGCCGATCAGCGGCGATGTTTTCAACGGGAGGGAGTTTTCATGCACAAGAAAGTAATGGCCCAGGGAATCGCCCTGGTTCTGACTGGCCTGGTCGCCAGTGCGGCGATCGCGGCAGACAAAAAGCCGGCGCCGCCAGTACAGCAAGTGAGTGTTGCCAGTGGCGCAATGCAGATTGCCTTCATTGATCCGGTCACCAAGAAGCTGCGCGCGGCCACGCCGGAAGAAGCCGCCGCTTTCGCGAAAAAGTTGGACGCCCAGCGCGCGCTCCAGGCGCAGCTGCCGAACACGAGCGGTCGCCCGCGGACCGATGCCGAGGCACTGGCCGCGGCTAGCACCTTGCGCGTCAACGGCTACCCCTTGGTCTTTGCCGAAACTCCCGAGACCGAAATCAACTATCTGGTCGGCATGATCGATGCGAACGGCAACCTGGTGGGAGCCCATCTCACCGATGAAGCAGCCGCCAAGGCCGCAGGGGTGACGAAATGATCCGTCGTAACAAGCTTTTCGCGGCCCTGGTGGTCGCCGGTGTGCTGGGGCTGGCCGGCAATGCCAGCGCCGCGACGCTCACCGTCATCAACAAGGATCCTGCTGGTCAGGGCCTCAACGATCCAAAACCCGCCACACCGGTCGGCGGCAACTACGGCACTACGCGCGGTGAACAGGCGCGCATCGTGTTCGAATTCGCCGCCAACATGTGGGGTGCGGTATTGAAGAGCGCCGGCCCGATCGCGATCGACGCCAAGTTCGCCGCGCTGCAGTGCGACGCCCAAGGCGTCGTTCTGGGTTCCACCGGCACCAACGGCACCGCACGTTTCACCGATGCCGCGAATCTGCCCGCTGGCGCCAAATTGAACATCTGGTACCCCGGCTCGCTCATCAACGCATTCACCGGCGGCGATGCTTCACCAAACTTGTCCGAAATGACCATGTCGTTCAACGGCGCGCTGGGCTCCACCTGCCTGCCCGACGGCGGTTGGTATTTCGGCCTGGATGGCAATACCCCGGCAGGTCACAACAACCTGCTGAACGTGATGCTGCATGAAATGGGCCATGGCCTGGGCTTCAACTTCCGCAGCAACCTCACGACGGGTGCGCTGAGCGGCGGTTTCGACGACATCTGGACGTCGTTCATGTACGACAACCAGGTCAACAAGACCTTTGCCGCGATGAGCAACAGCGAACGCATCGCTTCGGTAAAGCGGGACGGTACCTTGGTCTTCCGTGGCCCCAACGTCGTGGCACAGGCACCCCTGGCTCTTGGTCCGCCGCCGGTACTGAAGGTGACGGCTCCGGCCGCTGCTGCGGGCGACTATGGATATGCAGCGGCCGCCTTCGGCCCCACACCGACCCAGGCGAACTTCAGCGGTTCGGCCGTGGTTGCCGTCGATCCCACCGGCCTGGCGTGCGAGCCGTTGACCAATGCAGCGGAAATCGCCGGGCATATCGCGATCGTGACGCGTGGTACCTGCGGCTTTGCGATCAAGGCCCGCAATGCCGAGGCCGCTGGCGCCTCAGCCGTGATCATCGCCAACAACGCACCGGGCGTACTCACTGCCGCGGGCGATGGGCTGCCGAACAACATTCCGACGATTCTGGTCAGCGATACCGACGGTGCCAAGCTCAAGGCGAACGCCGTGGGCTCGAGCATGAGGCTGGGCTTCGGCACAGGCCTTTCCGGCGCCGATGCGACGGGCAATGTGTTGATCTACACGCCGACGGTGGTAGCAGGCGGCTCGACGCTCTCGCATTTCGACACCCGTTTGTCGCCGAATGCGTTGATGGAGCCTTTCGAAAGCTCCGACCTGAAGGGTCACATCAACCTCGACCTGTCGCCTGCGGTGTACAAGGACGAGGGCTGGCAGCTCAATGAAACCGGCCAGATGCTGTTGACCTGCAATACGGGCATCAAGACCTGGGTCCCGGGTGGCATCGTGATCGGCGCCAACGTGTATGCCACCGCCAAGAACATCGCGGCCGGGTCGGCCAACCTCGGCACTTACCGTGCCGGCATTCGTGCCCACGCAGCCGAGCTGGCCCGAAGGAGTTGGTCACGTCGACCGAGGCCACCAGCCTGAACGCCTGCCTCAGCGATGCGGAAACGCTGAAGCAGTTCGGTGCCTGGAGCCCCTTTGCTCCGGTCACCCTGCAGAATGGGCTGACGGTCTGCTGGTCAGAGCGGCAAGGCCGGCACCGGCAAGAGTCTATCAGCTCGATGTGCCGAACGGTGCGCTCGCCCTGACTCTGCGTACCTTGGGTGGCACTGGCGATGTGTCGATCTACGTGAAGGTGGGCGAGGTAGCCGATCCCGCGAACAACACCTACAAGTCGGTCCATGCCGGCACCACCAGCGAGTCTGTTCTGATCGCACGTCCGGTGGCCGGTACGTACTAGCGTCACTGTGGTCGGCGAAACCGATTACAGCGGCGTGAGCGTTCTGGGCAGCTTCACCAATGCACCGCGTTAAGAGGGAGAAGCAGGGTCGGATGCCGTTTAACGGCATCCGTCCTTGCCAATTCACGCGGCCGCGCGCAAGCCATCGGCACAAACCGTTGTATGATGGCCCGGCCGGAGAGACGGCATGCGGGATCACGTGAGCCATCGGGGATCCTGCAGTGAATATCGCATGGCCGTATAGACGGCTGTTGCTCTGATTAAAGAAACTGTGCCATGGCGTGAATCGTGCGCGCATGCTCGATGCACTTCAGTCAGGCACAACGAGGCGCGGAAGAGGATTACCCGGCGCCAAACACATTGAATGTTGTTACTACAGGGGCAGTCATGAACAAGATCTACAGCAAGGTATGGAACAAGTCGCTGGGCATGCTCGTGGTGCTTCCGAACACGCCCGGGCGAGTGGCAAGGGCGGCGCCTCAGGCGCCCTGCGTGGCGCGATCGCGATGGGGACGGTGTGGCGTTTGACGACGGTGGGTACGGTGCATGCGCAGAGTCATGGCGACTTGTAACACAGGGATTACGGCATTGGACACCGGCGCGAATTACGGTTTGCCAGCGGTCAAAACGCATTCGCCAGCGGCGATCGGTGCCTCAGCTATTGCACGTGCGGCAACGCGCACTGCAGTAGGCCAATAGCGTTGCCCTGGCAGCTCGGTGGCGGGTTACCGCAGCAAGGTGTCCGTCGGCCACGCAACAGCGCTGCCTTGGGCCACAGGCCGTCCGTACGGTAGTGGGCGCGTTCGGAATCGCCAGATCACCAACGTGGCGGCCGGTACGGCGGTACGGATGCGGTGAACACAGAGCCAGCTGGACGCGGTGATCGCGGCTCTATGCCGGCACCGGCACGAAGTAGCGCTGGCGATCGGCGCCGGTGCGGGCGCGAGCAGTGCGGAGGAGAACATCGCCGTCGGTTACGGATAACGCAAGCGGAAGGCGACTGTACAGCACGGCGTTGGGTGCCGGCAGCGTGGCGTTTGGTACGGTGGTCGGCGATCGGCTGGGGTGCGGGTGCGGGCAACGACAGCACGGCATTGCCGGTTACAGCAGTGGCTTCGGGTAGGAGCGTGGGGGGCAAGAGCGCACGCTATTGGCTGGCAGGACGGTGCCGTGGCGACGGGTAGCAACTCGCCCGGCACTGCGCAACACGGGTCGGCAACGTGGCTGCGGGTGGTGGCGTCGGGCGGCAACGTGCGGCGTACAGAGGCGACCGGTGCGGCAGTGCCGGGGCGCGGACAGCGTGCAGCGGGCGGCTACGGCAGTCGACCGTGTTGAATGACGGGAGCGGCAATCGCTCACGTTCGCGGCGAGTGCGGGCGTCGCGGTGGGTGAGTGCGAATGCCGCTCAGCGGTGTGACAGCGATCGGCGGCGGGGCAAACGGTTGCATCGTCGGTACAGCCTGGGCGCGATGCGCCAATGCCGCCACTGGTCACACGGTGGCGGTGGGCAGCGAAGCACTTCGACCTCGTAGGAGTCGTGGCGGTGGGCAGCGCAGTCATGCCTATGCAGACAACAGCATGGCGCTGGGGCGTCGCAGCGAGGCGGTGGTCGGCAACAACTCGGTGGCCCTGGGCGCGGGGTCGATGGCCGATGCGCAAACACGGTCTCGGTGGGCAGCGCGGTGATGAGCGCAAGATCGTCAACGTGGCCGATGGGCGTGGCCAGCAACGGATGCGGTGAACAAGAGCCAGCTGGATGCGGTGGCGGCCAGTGCCGCAGCGGCGACGCACCTGTTCGCGGCGGACGGCACGACCGACGGCAACGAAGACGCGTTGGCCTTCGGCGAGCACTCGACGGCGACGGGCGCGAGCAGCCTCGCGGTTGGCGATGAGAGCGCGGCGTACGGCTTCCGGTCGCAAGCGAACGGCGACTTCAGCACGGCGCTGGGTGCCGGCAGCATGGCGTTTGGTACCGGCGCGTCGGCGATGGGCTGGGGTGCGGGTGCGATCGGTGGCCACAGCACGGCGTCCGGTTACAGTAGCGTGGCCAGCGGCGAGAGCGCACAGGCGTATGGTGCCAAGTGGCGAAGCGGCGAGTGGAACAACGCGACGGCGACCGGCTCGCTGGCATCGGCCAGTGGTGTAGAGGCGTTGGCGTCGGACAGACCTGGCGGCACGTTCTCGGGCAGTGTGGCGACGGCGGTCGGCGGCGAGAGCATGGCCAGCGGTGACGAATCGACCGCCGGCGGGGGCATTGCGCCACGGAAGCGGATCTGGGGGTCGAGCGGCGCTGGGCGCGGAAGTATGGCCAGTGGCGACTTGTCGACGGCGGTCGGCGCGGAGGCGGAAGCCACGGACGTGCGTCGCTGGCGCTGGGCAGCTTTGCGACAGCCTAGTGCAGCAACAGCATGGCCTTGGGCTTCGGTGCGACGGCCAGTGCGAGCAACAGCGTGGCCCTGGGCGCCAGCTCGGTGGCGAATGTGACCAACACGGTGTCCGTGGGCCACCTGGCTACCGACGTGAATCCGGCCACCGGCGTGGCCTACGGTAGTGCGCTGAATCGCCGTGTGACCAACGTGGCCGCCGGTACGCTGAGTGCGACCAGCACCGATGCGGTGAATGGCAGCCAGCTCAACACCACCAACACGAACGTGACGGCGAACACGGCGACGATCAACACGACCAACACCACCAACATGTGCGCGCGCGAACACGGCCTCGATCAACACGATCAACAGCACGGCGGTGTTCTATACCGATGCGGGCAAGACGGCGGTGGCGCTGGGTACGGCGGGCACGCCGGTGACGGTGGGCAACGTGGCAGCCGGTACGGCGGCGACGGATGCGGTGAACAAGGGTCAGCTGGACGCGGTGGCGGCCAGCACGGCAACGGCGACGCACCTGTTCGCGGCGGACGGCGTGACCGACGGCAGCGAAGACGCGATGGCTATCGGCGAGCACTCGGTGGCATCGGGTGCGCTGAGCACGGCGCTGGGCGATGAGAGCGTGGCGACGGGCTATGGCTCGCTGGCGCTGGGTACGGGCGCGGTGGCGACGGGCGCGAGCAGCTTTGCGCTCGGCGAGGAGAGCGCGGCGTACGGCACCAGGTCGGATGCAGGAGGTGACTTCAGCACGGCGCTGGGTGCCGGCAGCGCGGCGTTGGGTACCGGTGCGTCGGCGATCGGCTGGGGTGCGGGTGCGACGGGCAACTACAGCACGGCGTCCGGTTACAGCAGCGTGGCTTCGGGTGCCGGCAGCGTGGCGACGGGCAAGAACGCGCAGGCCATCGGTGCCAACAGCGTGGCGACGGGCAGCAGCGCCCAGGCCAGTGCCAACAACGCGACGGCAACTGGCTCCGGCTCGGTGGCGTCGGGCAGCAACAGCGCGGCCTACGGCGCCGGAGCCAAGGCCAGTGGCGCGGACAGCGTCGCGGTGGGCGGCACGGCATCGACCGTGTTGATCGACGGCAGCGGCAATCCGCTCACGTTCTCGGCGACGAGTGCGGGCGACGGCGGTACGGCGGTCGGTGCGAGCGCCATCGCCAGCGGTGTGGTCGCTTCGGCGGCGGGCATCGGTGCCGAAGCGGATGGCGTCGGAGTCAACGGCGCTGGGCGCGCTGGCCTATGCCAGTGCCAACTTGTCCACCGCGGTGGGCGCCGAGAGCGAAGCCACCGGCGTGCAGTCGCTGGCGGTCGGCGTCAGGTCGATTGCCAGTGCGACCAACAGCATGGCCTTGGGCTTCGGCGCGACGGCCAGTGCGAGCAACAGCGTGGCCCTGGGCGCCGGTTCGGTGGCCAACGTGGCCAACACGGTGTCGGTGGGTACCGCGGCGAGCCAGCGCAAGATCGTGAACATGGCGGCGGGTGCGTTGAGCGCCACCAGCACGGAAGCGGTGAACGGCAGTCAGCTGTTCACCACCAACGCGAACGTGACGGCGAACACCGCCAACATCGCGGCGAACACGGCGTCGATCAACACGCTCAACACGAACGTGGCGGCGAACACGACGTCGATCAACACGATCAACAGCACGGCGGTGTTCTATACCGATGCGACGCGCACGGCGGTCGTCGCTGGGCGATGGCGTGACGCCGGTGACGGTGGGCAACGTGGCCGCCGGTACGGCGGCGACGGATGCGGTGAACAAGGCGCCAGCTCGACGCGGTGGCGGCCAGCACGGCGACGGCGACGCACCTGTTCGCGGCGGACGGCGCGACCGACGGCAGCGAAGACGCGATGGCTATCGGTGAGCACTCGGTGGCATCGGGTGCGATGAGTACGGCGCTGGGCGATGAGAGCGTGGCGACCGGCTACGGCTCGCTGGCGCTGGGTACGGGCGCGGTGGCGACGGGTGCGAGCAGCTTCGCGCTCGGCGAGGAGAGCGCGGCGTACGGCACCAGGTCGGATGCGGAAGGTGACTTCAGCACGGCGCTGGGTGCCGGCAGCGTGGCGTTGGGTACCGGTGCGTCGGCGATCGGCTGGGGTGCGGGTGCGACGGGCAACTACAGCACGGCGTCCGGTTACGGCAGCGTGGCTTCGGGTGCCGCCAGCGTGGCGACGGGCAAGAACGCGCAGGCCAGCGGTGCCAATAGCGTGGCGACGGGCAGCGACAGTGTCGCCAGCGGCGAGAGCAGCATGGCGTTGGGCGCGATGGCACAGGCTAGTGGCGACAGCGCGACTGCGGTAGGCGAAGAAAGCAATGCTTCCGGCTTTATCGGTGCAGCCTTTGGTGCGGCCAGCGTGGCCAGCGGGGATGGCAGCACTGCGCTCGGGTTACGGCGCGAGTGCATCGAACGACACACGACGGCGGTCGGCGCAAGAGCGAAGCCCTGCGACGAGTGCGCCGCCGCGCGGGTGGGTGAGCGAAGCCAGTGGGAGGAGTCGACGGCCGTCGGTTTCTACAGTTCGGCGTCGGGTGATGTGGCGACCGCATTGGGCGCGGAAAGCGTGGCCGATGGCGTGCAGTCGCTGGCAGCCGGCTTCCGTTCCAGTGCGGTTGGGAACGGATCGGCGGCGGTTGGCAGTTATGCGACGGCCGGCGGTTTGCTGGGTACGAGCTTGGGCTACGGTGCCAGTGCCAGCGGCAATTATTCGTTGGCCAGTGGCGCGGGCGCGGCCGCCAGTGGTGAAGGCAGTGTGGCTGTTGGCGAAAGCAGCGAGGCCAGTGGTGACGAGAGTGTCGCGCTGGGTGGCAGTGCTGCCGGTGGCATGTTTGTTACCGAGGCTTCCGGTTACGGCGCGACGGCGCTGGGCGCAGGCAGCTACGCGACGGGTGATTTCTCGTCGGCGGTGGGTTGGCTGGCCGGGTCGGATGCGGTCAACGGCACGGCACTGGGCTCGGGTGCCTGGGTGAAGGCGGCAGCCAGCAACGCGGTGGCGTTGGGCGCGCAATCCCTCGCTGACCGCGCCAATACGGTGTCGGTGGGCAGTGCCGGCTTCGAGCGTCAGATCACCAACGTGGCGGCCGGTACACAGGCTACGGATGCGGTCAACAAGGGGCAGCTCGACGCGGTGGCAGCACAGGCCGGCCAGCTGGATGCGTTGGCGCTGAAGTACGACGATGCCAGCAAGGACCAGGTCACCCTGAGTGGTGCCAGCGGCACGCGGATCAGCAATCTGCAGGCCAGTGACGTGTCGAGTGATGCCGCCACGGTGGGGCAGATCGAGGATCTGCTGAGTGCCTTCGGCGGCGGTGCGATGTTGCAGGCAGGTGGTGCGATCACCATGCCGAGCTACGCCATCCAGGGTGGCAGCTACAGCAACGTCGGCGACGCCATGGGTGCACTGGACTCGGTGCTGAGCGGGGCCATGGCCAGCATCGACAGCCTCGACAGCCGGTTGACCTCGGTGGAGCAAGGCCTCTCCAGCGGCGGTGGCACCAACACGCGTGTGGCGACGGACGGGGCGATCGACGGCAGCGATGCGGCCAGCGTGGTGCCCGGCTCCAAGGGCGTGGCGGTCGGCTCCAACGCCATGGCCGGTGGTGATCACGGTACGGCGGTGGGTGGCGACAGCTACGCGGCGGGTCCGAACGACACCGCGATCGGCGGCAATGCCAAGGTGAACGCTGACGGCAGTACCGCCGTCGGTGCCAACACCACCATCGCCGCGGCGGCGACCAACGCGGTGGCGGTCGGCGAAGGTGCGTCGGTGACGGCGGCTTCCGGTACCGCAATCGGCCAGGGCAGCTCGGCCACGGCGGCCGGTGCGGTCGCGCTCGGTCAGGGCTCGGTCGCCGATCGCGCCAACACGGTGTCGGTGGGTACGGCGGCGAACAATCGTCAGATCACCAACGTCGCGGCCGGCACGCAGGCCACGGATGCGGCGAACCTGGGCCAGGTGCAGGATGCACTGGTGACGGCCAGGAGCTATACCGACGCCAGCGCCCAGCAGACCTTGCAGAGTGCGAAGTCGTACACCGACCAGAAGCTCGGCAGCTTCGCCACCACCAGCGACGTCAACTCGCTGCGTGACCAGGTCAACAACCAGTTCCACGCGATGGACAAGCGTGTGAACCAGGTCGGTGCGATGGGTACGGCGATGGCGCAGATGGCCTTCAGCACGCAGGGCATCAACACGGCAAACCGGCTTGGTGTGGGCGTGGGCGGTTACCACGGTCAGGCGGCGTTGTCGGTGGGCTACTCCCGGCAGCTGTCGTCGAAGGCGAACGTGACCTTCGGCGCCGCGGTCAGCGGCAACGAAGCCTCTGGCGGCGTGGGTGTGGGTATCGGCTGGTAAGAACCGGTAGCGGCCCGGCTTGCCGGGCCGCAGGACTGGACGGAAACCGGCGCCCTGGAGGCGCCGGTTTTTTAATACCGGGCGACGCAATTATCGAATGCCGACAGCGCGTTCCCCGGACGCGTCCGGGCATGCTCGCCTGTCGCCGGCTGGATGTGCTACCAATGACGTTTGCCGCGTGAGCGTGGGGCGTTGACGGGGCAAATCGCAAGAACTTGAGTGGGGTGGATGGATGTCGGCAGCCATTGAGCCGGTAACCAGCGGGGCAGACAAGATGCCGGACGGGCGCGAGGCGGAGGTCTGTGCGTGGCTGGTGGCGCGTGGCCGCCTGAAGGACGGCGACCTGGGTCGCGCCCGCCGCCTGCACGAGGAGTCGGCCGAAGGCACGCTGACCACCCTGATGGCGCGGCTCGGGCTGGTGTCCGAGCGCGACCTGGCCGAGGCTTGGGCGGAACTGTTGCAGGTGCCGCTGCTGGCCGCGCGCGATGCGCCGGAACTGCCGCCGGCCGACCTCGACCTGTCGCTGCGCTTTCTGAAACAGCAGCATGTGGTGCCGGTGCACGACGACAAGGACGGCCTGGCCCTGCTGGTGGCCGATCCGGCTGATCCGTATCCGTTGCAGGCGGTCGAGCTGGCCGCTGGCCGGCCAGTGGCGTTGCGGGTCGGCCTGCGTTCGGAAATCGACGGGCTGATCGAACGTTATTACGGCAGCGGCCGCTCGGCGATGGGCGCGATCGTGGAGAACCTCGACGACAGCGCGGCGGAAGAGGACGACGTCGAACATCTGCGCGATCTCGCTTCCGAGGCGCCGGTCATCCGGCTGGTGAACCTGATCCTGCAGCGCGCGGTCGAGCAGCGCGCGTCGGACGTGCACATCGAGCCGTTCGAGAACCGGCTGAAAGTGCGCTACCGCATCGACGGCGTGTTGCACGAAGTGGAGGCCCCGCCGTCGTCGTCCACCGCAGCGGTGATCTCGCGCGTGAAGATCATGGCGCGGTTGAACATTGCCGAGCGCCGGCTGCCGCAGGATGGCCGCATCCAGTTGCGCGTGCAGGGCAAGGAACTGGATCTGCGCGTGTCCACCGTGCCGACCAGCTTCGGCGAGTCGGTGGTGATGCGCATCCTCGATCGCGAATCGGTGGTGTTCGATTTCGCCTCGCTCGGTTTCACCGACAGCTTCCAGCAGCGCTTCGTCGACGTGCTGCAGCGTCCGCATGGCATCCTGCTGGTGACCGGTCCGACCGGTTCCGGCAAGACCACCACGCTGTACACCGCGCTGTCGCAGATCAACACGCCCGGCGTGAAGATCATCACCGTCGAGGACCCGGTCGAGTACCAGCTCGAAGGCATCAACCAGATCCAGGTGAAGCCGCAGATCGGGCTGGATTTCGCCGGCGCGCTGCGCTCGATCATGCGTCAGGACCCGGACGTGATCATGATCGGCGAGATGCGTGACCTGGAAACCTGCCGCATCGCGATCCAGTCCGCACTGACCGGCCATCTGGTGCTGTCCACCCTGCATACCAACTCGGCGGCCGGCGGCGTCACCCGCCTGCTCGACATGGGCGTGGAGGATTACCTGCTCGGCTCCACCATCAACGGCATCCTGGCCCAGCGGCTGGTGCGGCGGCTGGACCCGGAAACCGCGATCCCGTACGAAGCGCTGCCGGAAGTCGTCGAGCAGTTCGAGCTGCACAAATACACCGACGAACGCCCGATCCGCCTGTGGAAGCCCGGCAGCAGCGCGGCGAACCCGACAGGCTACCGAGGCCGCCGCGCAATCATGGAGTTCCTCACCATGAGCGATCCGCTGCGCCGGCTGGTGATGCAACGCGCCAGCGAAGGCGAGATCGAAAGGCAGGCGCGCGCCGAAGGCATGCGCACGATGTACGAGGACGGCATCGCCAAGGCCGTGGCCGGCGTCACCACGCTCGAAGAGGTCCTGCGTGTAACGCAGGACGGTTGACGTGGCGCAGTTCCGCTACAAGGCGGTCACCGACGCCGGCGAGACGCTGCAGGGGCAGATGGAGGCTGCCAGCGTGGAGGAGGTGATCGGCCGGCTGCAGGACCAGGGCCACACGCCGCTGGAGGCCCAACTGGCCGATGGCGCTGCCGGCGGCAGCGGTTTCGCGGCGCTGTTCAGGCGCGGCCCGTTCAGCGGCGATCAGCTGGCCCAGTTCACCCATCAGCTGGCGACCCTGCTGGGCGCCGGCCAGCCATTGGACCGCGCGCTCGGCATCCTGCTCGACCTGCCCGAGGGCGAGCACGCGAAGAAGCTGATCGAGCGCGTGCGCGAGCGCGTGCGCGGCGGCAACACGTTGTCGTCGGCGCTGGACGAGGAACATGGCGTGTTTCCCAGGCTCTACGTCAGCCTGGTGCGTGCCGGCGAGGCGGGCGGTTCGCTGGAAGAGACGCTGCGCCGACTGGCCGAGTACCTGGAGCGCGCGCAGCAGCTGCGCGGCAGCATCGTCAACGCGCTGATCTATCCGGCGTTCCTGATGGTAGGCGTGCTCGGCTCGCTGGTGCTGCTGCTGGCCTACGTGGTGCCGCAGTTCGTGCCGATCTTCGAGGACATGCAGGTGCCGATCCCGTGGATCACCCAGGCGGTGCTGGCGCTCGGCAACGCGCTGCAATCCTGGTGGTGGCTGATCCTGCTGCTGCTTGGCGGCGGCCTGTTCGCCTGGCGTGCGCGACTGCGCGACCCGGCGGCGCGACTGGCCTGGCATGCCCGCCTGCTGCGGCTGCGCCTGGTCGGGCCGCTGTTGCTGAAGGTGGAGACCGCGCGCATCGCGCGCACGCTTGGGCACCTTGCTGAAGAACGGCGTACCGTTGCTCAGCGCGTTGACCATCGCGCGCCAGGTCACCGGCAATCGCGCGCTGGACGCGGCGCTGGACGCAGCGCACGAACAGGTCAAGGGCGGTGCGGGCTTAAGCCTGGCGCTGGGCCAGTCGAAACTGTTCCCGCGGCTGGCGATGCAGATGGTGCAGGTCGGCGAGGAGGCCGGCCAGCTCGACACCATGCTGCTGAAAGTCGCCGACACGTTCGAACTCGAGTCCAAACGCGCGATCGACCGTCTGCTGGCCGCGCTGGTGCCGGCGCTGACCATCGTGATGACGGTGCTGGTGGCGATCATCATGGCCGCGATCCTGCTGCCACTGCTCAGCCTGACCAGCAATATCCAATAGTCCTTCCATCCGCAGATTTGAGGTGATCCCCATGCAGTACAGGCAACCGCGACGCATCGGCCCGAACGCCGGTTTCACCCTGCTCGAGATGCTCGCGGTGATCGTGCTGATCGGCATCATCGGTGCGTTGGTGGTGACCCAGGTCGGCAAGAACGTCGACAAGGGCAAGTACGGTGCCGGCAAGGCGCAGCTCACGACGTTGAGCCAGAAGATCGAGAACTACGCGCTCGACAACGGCACCCCGCCGCAGCAGCTGGAGGACCTGGTAGTGAAACCGGCCAACGCGCCGAACTGGCAGGGGCCGTATGCGAAGGAATCCGATCTGAAGGACCCGTGGGGGCATGCGTTCGGCTATCAGTATCCGGGCCAGAACGGCAGCTTCGACCTGATCTTCTACGGCCAGGACGGCAAGCCCGGTGGTGACGGCTACAGCAAGGACGTGGGTAACTGGCAATGAAACGATGAGAGCCCCGCGCGCCCACGGCTTCACCCTGCTGGAAATGCTGGCGGTGATCCTGTTGATCGGCATTGCCGCGGCAGCGGTAACGGTCTCGGTGACCCAGGGCTTGGCCAGCGCGCGCGTGCGCGCGGCCAGCAGCGAGCTGGCCGGCGCGCTGCGGGCCACCCGCGCGCAGGCGATCGTGCGCAGCGAGGAGCAGTACTTCGACGTGGATACCCGCGCGAACAGCTACGACGGCGCGAAGCGGAAGGACGTGCGCCTGCCGAAGGGCCTGCGCGTGAGCATCACCAGCGCGAAGGAAGACCAGCCGAACGACCACACCGGGCGCATCCGTTTCTTTCCCGACGGCAGCTCCACCGGCGGGCGCATCACCTTGCACAGCGGCCTGCGCGAGTGGCACGTCAACGTGTCGTGGATGACCGGCGAAGTGCGCGTGGTCGACACGGTGGCGCAGCGATGAGCAGCGCGCGCCCGCAGCAGGGCTTCAGCCTGCTCGAAGTGATCGCCGCGATCATGCTGCTGGCGATCGCGTTCACCGCACTGATGAAGGTGGCCGGCGCCTCGATCAGCCTGACCCACAACGCGGCCGAACACAGCGAAGCGGCGCTGTGGGCGCGCAGCCTGCTCGACGGCGCGTTCGTGGGCGAGCCGGTCAAGCCGGGCAGCCGTTCCGGCCGTTTCGACCCGCAGTACCGCTGGCAACTCGACGTGACGCCATGGAATCAGGCCGGCGACTCCGCGCCGGATGCGCCGCTGCATGTCTACCAGCTGGACCTGACCGTGTCGTGGGGAGCGCCGGCGCATCCGCGCTCGGCGCATTTCCGCACCTTGCGGCTGGGTGGGCCGGTGCTTGCGGCCGATTCGCAGGCGTCCCCGTGAAACGCGCCGCCGGCTTCACCCTGCTGGAAGTGCTGGCCGCGCTGGCGTTGCTGGCGCTGCTGCTGGTCGGCGTGTACTCGGGCATCCGCACCGCCACCCACAGCGTGCGTTCGGGCACCGCGGCGATCGAGCGGGTCGACCAGGTGCGCTCGGCCCAGCAGTTCCTGCGCCGCGAACTGGCGCAAAGCCTGACCCAGCCGATCGGCCAGACCGATCGCGGCGAGCCGCTGTATTTCGAGGGCGGCGCGCGCGAGATGCGTTACGTCGCGCCGCTGCCCGGCTATCTCGGCAAGCTGGGCCCGCAGTTGCAGCGCCTGCAACTGGTCGACGACGGCCACGGCGGCCTGCGGCTGGAATTGAGCCTGGCTCTGTTGCCGCCGGATGGCCAGCCGCCGCAGGCGCTGGGTGAGCCGCAAGTGTTGCTCGATCACATCCAGACGGGTGGCTTCCGCTACCGCGGCGTCGATCTGCAGGGCACGACGCTGCCATGGTCGCCGGCCTGGGCCGATGGTCGCCTGCTGCCGCAACTGGTACGGGTCGAGCTGCAGGTGCAGGGCACGGTGGGCTGGCCGCAACTGGACGTGCCGCTGCGGGTGAGTCCGATGCAGGCTGGCCTGCAGGGCGGGAGCCTGCGATGAGGCGCGGACCGCCACGGCGACCGGCCAGCCAGCGCGGGGTCGCCCTGCTGCTGGTGCTGTGGGCGTGCACCTTGCTGGCGATCCTGCTCGGCGGTTACGCCGCGTTGGCGCGCACCGAAGGCCTGCAGGCGCGCTACCAGTTCGCCCAGACCCAGGCGCATTACGCGGCCGAGGCCGGCCTGATGCTCGCTGTCTACGGCCTGCAGAACCCGCAGCAAAGACAGCGCTGGGTTGCCGATGGGCGGGTTTACACATTCCACTACGACGACGCCACGGTCACCGTGCGTGCGATCGACGAAGGCGGCAAGGTCGACCTCAATGCCGCCTCGCCCGAGGTGCTCCTGGGACTGTTCCGGGCTGCCGGGTTGGCGCCGGGCGAGGCGCAGGCGCTGGCCGACCGCGTGGTCGACTGGCGCACCCCGGTCGGCCCCGCCGGGGAGGCCGCCAGCCAGCGTGCAGCCTACGTGGCGGACGGGCGCGACTATGGACCGCGCCACGGCCCGTTCGCCAGCGTCGAGGAATTGCAGATGGTGCTGGGCGTGACGCCGGCGCTGTACCGGCTGGTGGCGCCGGCGGTGACGATCTGGGCGGGCAGTGCGAGCCCGGACCCGAACACCGCGCCGCCGTTGGCGCTGGCGGCAATCCCGGGAATGACGCCGGAGCAGCAGAAGACGATCGACGCCGCGCGGCAGCGGAACGCGAACGATCCGCTGCTGTTCCTGGGCAATGGGACGACGCATAGTATCCGGTCCGAGGCTACGCTGGCCGACGGCACGCGCGCGGTCCTGCGCGCCACGATTCGCCTGCAGGCGGGGCAGGCACAACCGTACACCGTGCTGCGCTGGCAGGAGGGGGAGGCAGAATGAGTACTGCAATGCAGTCGCTGCAGCCGTGGCTGGATCGCGTACGCCGCGGCTGGCGCGCTTCGCCGCTGCCGGGGTTCCTCGGTTGGTGGGGCAGCGAGCTGCGCGGCATGCTGCCGCCGCGCTGGCGCGGCTGGTTCGGCAGCGGCGCGGACTGGCACCTGCTGCAGCACGGCGGTGCACAGTGGAGCCTGCGCCGCAGCGGACATGGCGACGTGCTGGCGAGCTGGGGCGACGCCACCGATGCAGCAACCGAAGAGGGGCGCGCCACGCCGATCGCGCTGAACGTCGTCTTGAAGCGGGTGGACCGCGAGGACCTGCGGCTGGCGCTGCTGCTGCCGCCCGCGGTGGTGTTGCGGCGCACGCTGGCGTTGCCGCTGGCCGCGCGCGACAACCTGATGCAGGTGGCCGGTTTCGAGATGGACCGGCAGACCCCGTTCACCGTGGCGCAGGTGTACTACGCCGTGCGTGAGCTGGCCACGCCCGCCGCCCCCGGCCGCTTCAACGCGGAGCTGGTCGTGACCACCCGCGACACCCTGGATCCGTTGCTGGCGCGTTTGCGCGCTCAGGGCATCGCGGTCGATGCGGTGGACCTGGCGGTGGGCGATAGCCGCCTCGGCGTCAACCTGTTGCCGCCGGAGCAAGTGCCCTATCGCGCGCGCCCGCGTCGTCGCCTGAACCTGATCCTCGCCGCCGCCTGTGTGCTGCTGCTGGGCCTGGTGCTGGGCGAATGGCTGCACAACCGCCAGCTGGCGCTGGCGCAGATGCAGGCCGAGGTCGAGGCCATGCGCGGTGGGGCGCAGCAGGTGGCTGCGCTGCGCCAGCAGTTGCAGGACAACGCCGGCGCGGCCGGCTTCCTGGCCCAGCGCAAGAAGAACACGGTAACCATGCTGAGCCTGCTGCAGGACGTCACCGCGCGGCTGCCGGACAGCGCGTGGCTGGAGCGTTTCAGCGTCGACAATACCGGCCAGGTCGGCTTCCAGGGGCAGAGCCCGCAGGCGGTGAAACTTCTGGACACGTTGAAGGATTCGCGTCTGATTACCGATGCCAGTTTCCAGGGCAGCATCCAGCCTGATCCGACTACCGGCAAGGAACGCTTCTACCTGACTGCCCGGGTGAACCGGTCGAAGCCGCCGCCGGCGAATCCGGCGACCGGCGGGACCGCACCATGAAAATGACCGCACTGAACCCGCGCGACAGCCGCATCGCGGCGATCGTCCTGTTGCTGCTGGCGCTGCTGCTGGCCTACTTCGTGCTGCTGCACTGGTGGTTCGTGGCGCCGCTGCAGCAGGTTCGCGGCGAGATGGCCGACCTGCGCGACACGCACAGCCGCTATGCCGCGGCGATCGCGGAGAAGCCTGCGCTGCAGCAGCGCATCGCCGCGCTCGGCGCCGGCCAGGCGGCCAGCAGCGCATTCCTCGCCGCCGCCGATCCGAACGCCGCGGCCGCCGACCTGATGCAGCGCGTGGTCGACGTGGTCGCCGGCAGCACCGGCAACGGGCGTTGCGCGGTGAGCCAGAAGATGCCGCTGCCGAACCCGCCGGCCACGGCCGGCGAGCCGTATCGCAAGGCGGCGGTGAGCATCAGCCTGAGTTGCGACATCGAACCGCTGGCGGCGGTGCTGAACGCGCTGGAGCAGGGCACGCCCTACCTGTTCGTCGACGACCTCAGCATCTATCGCAACCCGGTCGCCGCGCAGCAGGACCAGGCAGCGCCGCTGGAAGTGCAGTTCACCCTGTCCGGCTACGTGCGCCCGGCGCGCGGCGCCGCAGCCCCGTCCAGCCGTACATCCGATGACGCCGGAGTCGCGCCATGAATGCCGCCAACCAGCGTCAGCTGACCCCATGGCTGGTTGTGTTCGTGGTGTTGCTGGCCGCCGCGCTGCTGTTGCTGCTGGCCGGCATCGGCCGCGGCGCGCGCTGGGGGGCGCCGCGCTCGCTGGCACCGCTGCCATCGGCCGACCATCCCGCCAACCTGCCGCAGCCGCTGCCCCTGCAGCAGTTCGCGACGGTCTGGCAGAAACCGCTGTTCAGCCCCGACCGCAAGCCGGTGGCGCACGCCGCCGATGGCGGCAGCCACCTGGGCGACCTTGACCTGACCGGCATCATCCTCACCCCCGCCCTGCACATGGCCTTGCTGCACGATCGCAACGGCGACCGCCAGGTGCGCCTGCGCGAAGGCGAGGCGCTGCCCGACGGCAGCGTAAAGCTGGTCGAAGTGCGGCCACGCTCGGCGCTGTTCGACTCGCCGGCCGGGCGCACCGAGCTGAAGCTGCCGGCCGGCGCGCCGATCGACGCACCGCGAGGTGCCGTGGGCGATGCGCAAACCACGCCGGCAGACGACCGTTCCGGCCGTGCCATGATCACGCCGGTGCAACCCTTGCCTGCGGCTGTGCCGGAGCCGCAGGCGACCCCGGACGCCGTGCAGGAATCCGCCGCCGAGCGGTTGCGCAAAAACATCCAGAAACGTCGGGCCACCCGCGCCGCCGCGGCCAACGAAGGAGTACGTTGATCCATGTCCCGCACACTCATCCAGCCAATTCTGCGCGCCGCCACGCTTGCCCTCGTGGTGGGCCTGGGCGGCTGCGCCAGCCTGCCGCAAGCGCATGACGACGGCGCGCTGCAGCGCGAGGCGATGGCAGGCACGCAAAACCCGGTGCCGGCACCCCTGCCGTTGAACACCGGTGGCCGCAACCGCAGCGTGAGCGCGGCGACCGCCGAGGTCAGCCACGGCAGCGGCCAGTTCATCCGCCCCGGCGCGTTGGCCACGCCGCGGCCGGCGGCCGGCGGCACCGGTGCCGTCACCTTCAACTTCGAGAACCAGCCGGTACAGGCGGTGGTCAAGGCGATCCTCGGCGACCTGCTCAAGCAGAACTACACGATCGTGCCCGGCGTGCAGGGCAACATCTCGTTCTCCACCGCCGAGCCGGTTGACGCCAGCCAGGCGTTGCCGATCCTCGAGACCCTGCTGTCGTGGACCGGCAACGCGCTGGTGCATCGTGACGGCGGCTACGTGGTGATGCCGCAGAAGGATGCGGTGGCCGGCAACCTGGTGCCCAGCCTGGGCGCCGCCGCGCCGCAGGGCGGCCTGCAGGCGCGGCTGTTCCCGCTGCGCTATATCTCCGCGAGCGAGATGCAGAAGCTGATCAAGCCGTTCGCGCGGCCGGACGCCACCCTGCTGGCGGACCCGGCGCGCAACCTGCTGGTGATGTCCGGCACGCCGCAGGAGCTGGCGAACTACCAGAGCATGGTGCGCACGTTCGACGTCGACTGGCTGCGCGGCATGTCGGTGGGCGTGTTCAACCTGCAGTACGCGAACGTGGGCGAGCTGATGCCGAAGCTGGACGGCATGTTCGGCCCGCAGGGCAATACCCCGCTGGCCGGCATGCTGCGCTTCATCCCGATCGAGCGCACCAACGCGCTGGTGGTGATCAGCACCCAGCCCGACTACCTGCGGGAGGTCGGCGACTGGATCGCCCGCATCGATCGCGGCGGCGGCAACGAGCCGCAGTTGTTCGTCTACGACGTGCGCAACATCAAGGCGTCGGACCTGGCGAAGTACCTGGCGCAGATCTACACCAACGGCGCCGGCAACGGCGGCGACAGCGGCGGCCGGGTCGGCCCGGGCCTGGCCAGCGCCAGCCTGGGCAGCGCCGACAACGCCAGCGCGACCAGCATGGGCAGCACCGCCGGCAGTTTCGGCAGCTTCGGCGGCGCGGCCGACGCGTCGCGCAACGGCGGGCAGACCAGCACCAACGCGGGCAGCGGGTTCAGCACCGGCGCCGACAACCGCGGGGGCGGCGCTGCGGGCGTCTTCGGCAGCAGCTCGCCCGGTTTCGGCAGCAACCCGGCGGGAAGCAACGGCGCGGCCAGCGAGCAGCAATACAGCTCCAGCGACGGCAGCGTGCGGATCAGTTCGGTCGACGGCAGCAACCAGCTATTGGTGCGCGCGCGCCCGTCGCAGTGGGAAGAGATCAAGGTGGCGATCAACAAGCTGGACAATGTGCCGCTGCAGGTGCAGATCGAAACGCGCATTCTCGAGGTGAGCCTCACCGGCGAGTTCCAGTTCGGCGTGCAGTGGTACCTGGAAGGGTTGACTGGCAGTACCACCACGACCGACAGCAGTGGCAATACGGTGATCGTTCCCGGCCAGCCATACCGGCATCGCCAGCTCGCGCTGGGCCAGGGCGGCAATGCGTTTGGCGGCGAGCCGTTTTTCTACTCCTTCCTCAACAGCAACCTGCAGGTCGCCGTGCGCGCGATGGAAACCAGCGGCAACACCAAGACGCTGTCGGCGCCGTCGATGGTGGTGATGAACAACCAGGTGGCGAGCATCGCCGTCGGCGACCAGATCCCGATCAACCAGACCAGCGTGAACACCGGCATCGGCACGGCCACCAGCTTCAGTCAGGTCAGCTACCTGAGCACCGGCGTGATCCTCAACGTGCAGCCGCGGATCAATCCCGGCGGCCTGGTCTACATGAACATCAGCCAGGAAGTCAGCCAGCGCGATACGTCGGTGGCGCTGGTCAACGGCAACCCGGCCATTTCGCAGCGCAAGCTGGCTACCCAGGTCGCCGTGCAGAGCGGCCAGACCGTATTGCTCGGTGGCCTGATCCAGCAGGCCGAGGGCAACGCCGACACCGGCATCCCCGGACTCAACCGCGTGCCGGTGCTGGGCCGGTTGTTCGGCACCACCAACCGCAGTCGCAACCGCACCGAGCTGATCGTGCTGATCACGCCGCGGGTGATCCGCGGCGGCGCGGATGCGAAGCAGGTCACCGACGACTACCAGAGCAAGTTCGAGTCGCTGGAGCCGCTGCGCAAGCCGGTCGGCACGAAGCCATAACAGGCGGCCATCCGGGATGCCCCGGGATGGCCAGGCGGCGGCGCCCGTTATCATGCGCGCGATGAGTAGCACGCAGCCTTCGTTCCCGATCACCCCGCTGTTGCCGCAGATCTGTACGGCGCTGGCGGCCCAGCCGCGGCTGGTGCTGGAAGCGCCGCCGGGCGCGGGCAAGACCACCCAGGTGCCGCTGGCCCTGCTCGACGCGCCATGGCTGGCCGGGCGGAAGATCGTGATGCTGGAGCCGCGCCGGATCGCCGCGCGCGCCGCCGCGCAATTCATGGCGCAGCAGCTCGGCGAAGCGGTCGGGCAGACCGTCGGCTACCGCATCCGCTTCGAGTCGAAGGTGAGCGCGGCGACCCGCATCGAGGTGGTCACCGAGGGCATCCTCACCCGACTGATCCAGCACGACCCGGAACTGGCCGGTATCGGCGCGATCGTGTTCGACGAGTTCCACGAACGGCATCTCGCCGGCGACCTCGGCATCGCGCTGGCGCTGGACGTGCAGGCCACCTTGCGGCCGGACCTGCGCCTGCTGCTGATGTCGGCCACGCTGGACGGCGAGCGCATCGCGGCGTGGCTGGACGCGCCGCGCATCAGCAGCCCGGGCCGCAGCTTCCCGGTGCGCATCGACTATCCGCCGGCACGCACGCAGGAAAGCCTGGAACACCAGCTGGCCCGCGTCGCGCGGCAGGCGCTGGAAGAGAACGACGGCGACGTGCTGGCGTTCCTGCCGGGTCGGCGCGAGATCGCGCGGGCGCAGGCGGTGCTGGCGCAGACGCTGGCACGCGACGACGTCGAGCTGGTCGTGCTGCACGGCGAGTTGTCACTGGCCGAGCAGCAGCAGGCGTTGGCTCCTGCCGAAGCGGGCATGCGTCCAGCTCGTATCAGGCGTGTCGTGCTGGCCACCAACGTGGCCGAGTCCAGCGTGACCCTGCCGGGGATCCGCGCCGTGATCGACAGCGGCCTCGCGCGCGAGCCGCGCTTCGATCCGAATTCCGGCTTCACCCGGCTGGAGACCGTCGGCATCTCGCAGGCCTCGGCCGACCAGCGCGCCGGCCGCGCCGGCCGCGTGGCCGCAGGCACGGCATACCGGCTGTGGGCGCAGGGCCGGCGGCTGGAGCCGGCGCGCACGGCCGAGATCATGCAGGCGGAGTTGTCGGGGCTCGCGCTGGAACTGGCCGCCTGGGGCATCACGCCGAGCAGCAGTGCCACGCTGCCGTGGCTGGACCCGCCGCCGCCGGGTGCGCTGGCGCAGGCGCGCGAACTGCTGGCGGGTCTCGCCGCGCTGGCCGCCGACGGCCGCATCACCGCGCTTGGCCGGCGCATGCTCGAACTGGGTGCCACGCCGCGGCTCGGCGCCGCCGCACTGCGTGCACCGCCCGGGCTGCACGCGCTGGTGGCCGACTTGCTGGCGCTGATGGAGGCACGCTCGCCGCTGCGCGGGGCGCAGGCGCGCAGCGACGACTTCCGCGCCCGCGTGACCGCGCTGCATGCCTGGCGCGACCGCCGTGGTGCCGCCGCGCGCGGCGAGGTCGACAGCGGCGCGCTGGCGGCGATCGAGCAGGCCAGCAAGGGCTGGCGCCGGCGCCTGGACGTGCGCACCGCGGCCAGCGGCGTACCCGACAGCCACGCGGTCGGCGACCTGCTGCTGCACGCGTTCCCCGATCGCATCGCGCGCCGCGACGACGGCAACCCGCTGCGCTACACGCTGGCCAACGGTCGCGGCGCACGCCTGCACGAGAGCACCGCGCTGCTCGGCGAGCCGTGGCTGGTCGCGCTGGACCTGCGCTTCGAGGCGCGCGACAGCCTGATCCTGGCCGCCGCGCCGCTCGATCCGCGCGTGCTGGAACGCGACTATCCCGCGCAGTTCCACCGCGAACGCACGCTGCGCTGGAACGACGAGCGCGGCGCCGCCGAGGCGTTCGACGAGCAGCGCTTTGGCGCCATCGTGCTGGAGCGCCGCAGCGTGCCGGTGAAACCCGCCGATGCGTTGCCCGCGCTGCTTGCCGCCGTGCGCGCCAGAGGCCTTGACGCGCTGCCGTGGAGCGATCATGCGCGGCGGCTGCGCGCGCGCATGCAGGCGCTGCGCGCGTGGATGCCGGAGCTCGGCCTGCCGGATGTCTCCGAGGCGGCGCTGCTGGGCTCGCTGGAGGACTGGCTGGCGCCGCATCTCGACGGCCGGCACCGGCTCGACGCGCTGGGGGCGGAAGACTTGTCGCAGGCGCTGGCGTCGCGGCTCGACTACGAACAGCGCCGCACGCTCGACGCGCAGGCGCCAGAAAGCCTGCTCGTGCCGAGCGGGCAGAGCCGCCGGCTCGAGTACGCCGAGGGCGAGCCGCCGGTGCTGGCGGTGAAGCTGCAGGAGCTGTTCGGCCTGGCCGACACGCCGCGCGTCGGCGGCGGGCGCATCCCGGTCACCCTCCACCTGCTGTCGCCGGCCGGCCGGCCGATCCAGGTGACCCAGGACCTCAAGGGTTTCTGGGAGCGCACCTACCCGGAAGTGAAGAAGGAGCTGAAGGGCCGCTATCCGCGCCATCCGTGGCCGGACGACCCGTGGACCGCCACACCGACGCATCGGGCCAAGCCGCGCGAACGGCGTTGATGCGCCGGATGCGTCGCCGCGATGTGCCACGATGGTTCACCCGCCCCGCGGGTTGTGTACCATCGGTCGCCATGGCATCGCGCGGTGAATCCCTTGTCCGAGAGAAAGGATTTCGACGAGTTCCTTCCGCCAGCGACCGATCGTCGGGACGAATCCGACGCCGCGGTTCCGATGCCCTCGCCGTGGCGGCTGACCGCCTACCTGTGGAGCCTGCTGGCCCTGCTGGTGGGACTTGCGCTGGCGATGGCCGTGCACCATCAGCAGAAGCAGCGGCTGGAGGTGGAACGGACCTTCGTGCGCGACGAACTGGCCAACAAGAGCTATGCGGCGTTGCAGGCGAGGCTGCATTCGGCGGAGTCGCTGCTGCGCGCGGTGCAGACGCTGTTCCTCGCTTCGGATGATGTGACGGCGACCGAATTCGGTACCTTCTATGCCAACCTGCGTCCGCGCGAGCAGTTTCCCGGCCTGCTGGCGCTGGCCTATGCGCAGCGCGAGACGCGTGCGGACGGCGAGCATTACGTGACGCGCTGGGTCGAGCCGCTGGCGGGCAACGAAGCGGTGGGCGGCCTCGATGTGGGCGCGCAGCCGAACAACCTCGCCGGCCTGCTGGCTTCGCGCGACAGCGACCGGCCGACCTTGTCGGCGCCGTTCCGCCCGGTGCAGCAGGTGGGTTCCGCGGGGCCGGACGACGGCATCACGCTGCGCCTGCCGGTGTTCAGCCCGGGGCCGCCGCCGCAAACGGTCGCCGAGCGGCAGCAGCGCATGCGCGGCTCGGTGGCGATGTCGTTCCGGATCAGCAGCCTGGTCGGCAGGGCGCTGCCGGAGCAGGTGGCGCGCGAGCTGCGCCTGCGCATCAACGACGTCACCGAAGCAGCCGCCGCCCTGCCGCTGTTCGATTCGCATCCGGATCTGGCCGTGCCGGCGGGCGGTTATCGCTTCCAGCGCCAGCTTGCCTATGGCGGGCGCGTGTGGGAGGTGCTGATGCAGCCGCAGGATGCCGGTGCGGCGACGATCGCGTGGGGCCGCTCCACCTTGCCCGCCGGCGTACTGGTGAGCCTGTTGCTGGCGCTGCTGGTGTATTCCGCCCTGAGCACCCGCCAGCGTGCGCTCGAGCTGGGCTGGCAGATGAGCCGACGTTACCGCGAGAGCGAGGAACGCTTCCGTGCCCTGAACGAATTGCTGCCGGCGCTGGTGCTGCTGGCCGAGGTCGAGGGCGGCCGGATCACCTATGCGAACCGGGCCTCGCGCGACCGCCTTGGCGACCTGCTGACCGGCGGACAACTGCCCGACCTGTTCGAGGACCCGGCGCTGCGCGCGCAGCTGCGGCAGGCCGATACCCGCGGTTGCAGCCGGATCGAGGCGGTGTTGCACAATGACAGCGGCGTCCGCTTCTGGGCCAGCGTGGCGATCTCGCGGGTGCTGCTGAGCGGGCATGACAAGCTGCTGATGGTGGCCAGCGACATCAGCGAGCAGCGCCAGCTGACCGAGCTGCTGAGCCACCAGGCCAGCCATGACGCGCTCACCGAGCTGTACAACCGGCGCGAGTTCGAACGCCGCCTGCATGGCGCGCTGGCGGCGACGGCGTTCGGTACCCCGCTGGCCGTGCTGCTGTACATCGACCTCGACCAGTTCAAGCTGATCAACGACACCTCCGGCCACCTTGCCGGCGACCAGCTGCTGGCGCAGCTGGCGATCGTGATGCGCAGGCAGCTGGGCGGCGCCGACGTGCTGGCGCGGCTCGGCGGCGACGAGTTCGGCGTGCTGGTCGCGGGCGTGGCCGACCGCGCGGAAGCCGAGCAAATCGCCGAGCGCGTGCGCCGCTGCATCGACGGTTACGTGTTCATCTGGGAACAGCGCAGCTACATGGCCAGCGCGAGCATCGGCGGCGTGATGATCGACCGCCCGGGGATCCTGGTGAAGGATCTGCTGGCGCAGGCCGACACCGCCTGCTACATGGCCAAGGAACTCGGCCGCAACCGCGTGCATTTCTATTCCGAGCGCGACGACGAGACGGTACGCCGGCACAGCGAGATGGAATGGGCGAACCGCTTGCGTTGGGCGGTCGACGAGCATCGCCTGATGCTCACCTACCAGGAGATCTGGCCGCTGCCGCTGGCCGGCGGCGGCGAGCCCGGCATCGAGGTGCTGCTGCGTTTCCGCGAAGAGTCCGGCCAGCTGGTGCTGCCCAGCGTGTTCATGCCGGCGGCCGAGCGCTACGGCCTGATGCCGGCGGTCGACCGCTGGGTGATCGAGACCACGCTGGCCAACTTCGACCGGCTGCACCCGGTGGGCAGCGCGCTGCGCATGGTCGCGATCAACCTGTCCGGCGCCAGCGTCGAGGACGAGGAACTGGCCGGCCTGATCGTCGAGCTGCTGCACCGTTACCGGGTGGAACCATCGCGGGTGTGCTTCGAGATCACCGAGACCGTGGCGGTGCGCAACCTGTCGCAGGTGGTGCGCTTCATGGAGCGCTTGCGCGTGGCCGGCTGCCGTATCGCGCTGGACGATTTCGGCGCCGGCACGTCCTCGTTCACTTACTTGAAGAACCTGCCGCTGGACATCCTCAAGATCGACGGCAGCTTCGTGCGCGACATGCTCACTGACCCAGTCAGCCACCTTATGGTCAAAGCGGTCACCGACATCGGCCACCGGCTCGGGCTGGAAGTGGTCGCCGAATGGGTGACCGACGCGGAGACCGTGCAGGCGCTGGCGGCGCTGGGGGTGAACCGGGTGCAGGGCTTCAGCCTGCACCGGCCCGAACTGGCGGTGTTCCAGCGCGACTGACGCACCGTCGTTTCGCCATGCGGCGAAGCGTCCGTGCAAGGCGCTGGCTAAACTGCTCGCATGGACGAGGCCGCACCGCTCACCCGCTACCAACTGGCCGAACTCGGCAGCCTGCTGGCCGAACCGGCGCGCGCTGCGATGCTGCTGGCACTGGCCGACGGCACCGCGCGGCCGGCGGGCGAGCTGGCGCAGGCGGCCGGGGTCACCCCGGCCACCGCCAGCGCGCACCTGCGCCGGCTGCTCGACGGCGGCCTGCTGGCGCTGCAGGCGCAGGGGCGGCATCGCTACTACCGGCTGGCCGACGAACACGTCGCGGCGATGCTGGAATCGCTGGCGCTGGCGCGTACCCCGGCGCTGCGCACGCTGCCGGCCAAGGGCGACGCGCAACTGCGCCGCGCGCGCTGCTGCTACCGGCACCTGGCCGGTGGGCTGGGTGTGGCGTTCTGCGCCACGTTGCTGCAGCGCGACTGGCTGCACACCTGCACGCGAGGCCTGCAGCTGTTGCCCGCCGGCATCGACGCGTTGGCCGGCAGCGGCCTGCCGTTGCCGGACGTGGCGAAGCTGTATGGCCGCAGTTGCCTGGACTGGACCGAGCGGCGCATGCACCTGGGCGGTCCGCTCGGCGTGGCCCTGACGGCGGCGATGTTCGAAGCCGGCTGGCTGCGGCCGTTGCCACAAGGGCGTGCGCTGCAACCCAGCGTCGACGGTTTGCGCCGGCTTGCCCTGCTGGGCGTGCCGCTGGATTGAAGCCGGCCGCGCCGGCGCCGCTTCAGCGCGCGGCGCTGCCTGCCGCCGGCGCCGCCGAACGCCCGAAACTGCCGGCGTCGCCGGGGAAGACGACCGGGCTCTCGTAGCCGTCGGCGCGAGACCGCCGAGACGCCGAAGAACCAGTCGTCGATGACCACGTCCTTCAGCACCGCCTGGTCGGCGTCGCCGACCGCGCGACTGCGTGCTGCCACTGCGGCGCGGTGGTGTCGCGCCACCACACGCGGTAGCCGGCGGCGCCGGGCACCGGCGTCCACTTCACCGTGGTGTCGGTGGCGACCGCGCCCGTCGATGTCGACGCCGGCCGGCGGCGCCGGGGCGCGGCCAGCGCGGCCATGGTGATCGCGTTGAGCGCGCGTGACCTGGGCCAGGTAGCGGAAGTCGACGCCGTCGATGGTGTCGCCGTAGTGGATGCCGTTCTCGGTGCGCAGGTCCTGGTGCTGGCGGGTGTAGTTCTCGTGCGCCTCGGTGACGCGCACCGCCGGGATAGCCGGCCTCGAGGAACGCCACCTGGTCGCCGCCGCGGCCGTAGCGGTCGGTGCGGTAGACCATGCTGCACGCGCAGGTCCGGCAGGTAGTCGGTCGGCGAGGCCGTCCATGAAGCGGGCGAGGTTGCGCGAGGGCGAATCGACCTCGCCGCCGTTGTAGCGGCGGTAGTTCGCCTGCTCCGGCGGTCTCGATCGCTCTTGGTGCCTTCGGAGAACACGCGCACCGTGCGTGTTGTCGCGCACGCCGTTCTGGCCGTGGCTGTTGCCGACGATGTCGTTGTTGAGGTCGGCCTCGACCTGCCAGCCCTGCGCCGCGGCGTAGTCGGCCAGCACCTTGCCGCCGTACAGGCCCTGCTCCTCGCCGGACAGCACGGCGAACACCAGGGTGGCGGCGAATTGTCCTGCTTCGACAGCACGCGCGCGGCCTCGATCAGCGCGGCCACGCCGGAGGCGTCGTCGTTGGCGCCGGGCGCGTCGGTGGTCGCGTCCATCACGTCGGTGACGCGCGAGTCGATGTGGCCGGTGATGACGATCACGCGGTCCGGGATCGCTGCGTGCCGCGCTGGATCGCGACGCACGTCCATCGACCTCGGTCGGCGTTGGGCATGCGCTTGCCGGTGAACGTCTGCGACGGCGTGACGACCTCGAGGCAGCCGCCGCAGTCGCGCGAGATCGCCTCGAAGCGCGCCTTCACCCAGCGCCGCGCGGCGCCGATGCCGCGCGTGTCCGACTTCGTGTCGGACAGCGTGTGGCGGGTGCCGAAGCCGACCAGCTTGCTCGATCGTCGCGCGCAGCTCCGTCTCGCTCGGCGCGGCCGCCAGCGCGTGCAGGGCGGGCTGCTCTCGCGCGGCGGTCGGCACGTCGGCGGCACGGGCGCTGGCGGTGAGGCACAGCAGGACGGCGGACAGCGCGGGCAAGCAGCGGGGCATCGGCAGTGACCTCGAATGGAACCGTGGGCACCTTACTATCTATCTGCCAGCCCCACGCGGCTCCTGCCGATAGCACTTCACGAAGGCGACGTACTGCGTGCAGTCATGGTCATGGCTGCCATCGGCGGGTACGCATGCGACCATGCGCGCATGATTGATGCATCGATTCCCCGGCTGGCGGTCATCGGCGGCGGACCGGCCGGCCTGATGGCGGCCGAACAGGCGTGCGCGGCCGGCATGCACGTCGACCTGTACGACGCGATGGGCTCGGTCGGGCGGAAGTTCCTGCTCGCCGGCAAGGGCGGCCTCAACCTCACCCATGGCGAACCGTTCGCGGCGTTCGTCGGGCGCTACGGCGAGCGCCATGCCGAGGTCGCACGCTGGCTCGGCGCGTTCGATGCGGAGGCGTTGCGCGCCTGGGCACGCGGGCTGGGCGTGGAGACCTTCGCCGGCAGTTCGGGCCGGGTGTTCCCGCACGACCTGAAGGCGGCGCCGTTGCTGCGCGGCTGGCTGCGCCGCCTGCGCGAATCCGGCGTGGCCTTCCACATGCACCATCGCTGGCTCGGCTGGCAGGCGCACGATGCGTTGCACTTCGCCACGCCGCAGGGCGACCGCGTGGTACCGGCCGACGCGGTGGTGCTGGCGCTTGGCGGCGCCAATTGGCCGCAGCTGGGTTCCGATGGCGCCTGGCTGGCGCCGCTTGGGGCGGCCGGCGTCGACATCGCGCCGTTGCAGCCGGCGAATTGCGGCTTCGAACTGACGTGGAGCGAGCATCTTTCCAGTCGCTTCGCCGGTGCCCCGCTGAAACCGGTGGTGGCGCACTGGGTCGACCGCCGGGGCGTGGAGCACGCGCGCCAGGGCGAATTCGTGCTCAGCGAGTACGGCATCGAGGGCAGCCTGATCTATGCGATCGGTGCCGAATTGCGCGAGCAGATCCGCGAAGGCGGCGAAGCGAGGTTGGTGCTGGATCTGGTGCCCGGTTACACCGAAGCGGCACTTGCCGAACGCCTCGCTGCGCCGCGCGGCAAACACAGCATCGGCGACTGGCTGCGCCGCCGCGCCGGGCTGGACGCGGCGAAGTGCGCGCTGGTGTTCGAGCTCACCGACAAGCCCACCCTGGCCAATCCGCTGGCGCTGGCGGCACGGCTCAAGGCCTTGCCGCTGAGCCTGCGCGCGCCGCGCCCGGTCGCCGAGGCGATCAGCACCGCCGGCGGCGTGCAGCTGGAGGCGCTGGATGAAAACCTGATGCTGCGTGTCCGTCCCGGCGTGTTCTGCGCTGGCGAGATGCTGGACTGGGAGGCGCCCACCGGCGGCTACCTGCTGACCGCCTGTTTCGCCAGCGGCCTGCTCGCCGGCCGCGGTGCGGCACGCTGGCTGGGCGTGTAGCCGGCGGCTTCAGCCGGCAGCGAGCAGGTCCGCCTGCAACGGGCTCGCGTTCTCGGCCAGCACGCCCGACTGTGTGCGGCGCAGCACCTGCGGCATGTGCTGCGCCACGAAATCGATGAAGCAGCGCAGGGCCGGTGTATGGCCGTGACGAGACGGATACACCGCGTGCACGTTGCCCGGCGGCGAGGACCAGGCCGGCAGCAGCGGCACCAGCCGGCCTTCGGCGATGGGGCCGCGGCAGATGAATTGCGGCAGCTGTGCCATGCCGACGCCGCCGATCACCGCCTGGTACAGCACCTGCAAATCGTCGCTGACCAGGCTTGGATGGTGCTCGATCTGCTGGGCGCGGCCGTCGCCAGCACGCAGATGCCAGAAATGCCGGCCATCGGCATTGACCACACCGAGGCTGGAAAGGCGCTTCAGGTCCATCGGCTGCCGCGGGTGGCCCTGGCGTCGCAGCAGATCCGGACTGGCCACCAGCATCTGCGGGTCCATGCCGTAGCTGCGCATGACCAGGCTGGAATCCTTGATCGAATCGCGCACGCGGAACGCAATGTCGTAGCCGCCGGCGATGACGTCGACCTGGTGATGGCAGATGTCCAGGTCGACCTGCACCTCGGGATGCCGCCGCAGGAAGTCGACCAGGATCGGCGCCAGCAGCAACTGCGCGAACAGCACCGGGCAGGCCACGTGGATGCGCCCGCGCGGCGTGGCCTGGGCTTCGTCGATGACGCGCTGGGTCTGTTCGGCGGCGGCCAGCAGCTGCCGGCACTGTTCGTAGTAGCGCTGGCCGATCTCACTGACGTGCGAGCGCCGCGTGGTGCGCTGGATCAGCCGCACGCCGAGGCTGGCCTCCAGCCGGGCGACCCGGAAGCTCAGCTGCGACTTGGCCACGCCAAGCGCCTTGCTGGCGGCGGTGAACGAACCGAGTTCCACCACCTGCACGAAGTAGTAGATGTCGTTGAGATCCTGCACGGCGTGTCCTCGCGCAATGTCTTGCCGCAACGCGCAATCCGGCGAGATTGTTCGGCGATCATGGACATTAAACGCAATGCCCGGGCTTATCAATTTTCTGCTGGCGGGTGAATACTCCAGCTCGGGACAAGGCTGGATGCGCCAAGACAGCGCATGCCGAAAGGGGGCGGGCCGGCCGAGCGCGGTTGATCGTTCACGCTAGCCGAGGGGCGCCAAGCCATGCGTGTGATTTCGTTGTTTCTTGCGGCCTTGCTGTGCGTGGCGCTGAGCGCCGGCGGGATGCTGCTGAGTTCGCACGATGCACGGGCCCAGCAAGCCACCCCGGCCGATGCCGTGCACAACCCACCCAGCGGGCTCAGCCAGAGCGACATCGCGAAGATGCTGCCGGCGACCGACATGGGCGCGAACGCGGCTCGCGCGAACAACCCCCATCTCGCTCCGCTGGACGACAGCCCGGCCACGCCGTTCGATGGTGCATCGATCCCGGCCAACCCGCTGGCACCGAACGCCGATGCGGTGGGCGCGAAGACCTGTGTGGCCTGCCATGTGCAGGAAAATGTGCAGGCCTCGCACAGCTTGCACGTGGCCTCGTTCCGCGCTGGTGCTGCCAACACGGGGCCGCAGGCGGCCTGTGAAAGTTGCCACGGTCCGGGTTCAGAGCACGCCAGGGACCCCACCGCGCCGGGCCTGATCATCGCTTTCACCCACGATGCGAAAACTTCGCCGCAGACGCAGGCCGGCGTCTGCCTCGGCTGCCATGCCGGTGGTGCGCGCCAGCACTGGATCGGCTCGGTCCACCAGAACCGCGGCCTGTCCTGCACCGACTGCCACAACCCGATGGCGAAGCTGTCGCCCGAGGGCGTGCTGGCGAAATCATCGATCAACGAAGTCTGCGCGACCTGTCACCAGGACATCCGCGCCAAGTTCAACCGCCGCTCGCACATGCCGCTGCCGGAAGGGCAGATGGCCTGCACCGACTGCCACAACCCGCACGGCTCGATCACCAAGCCGCTGCTGAAGACCGACACGGTCAACGAGACCTGCTACGCCTGCCACGCCGAGAAGCGCGGGCCGTTCCTGTTCGAGCACGCGCCGGTGCGGCAGAACTGCCTCAATTGCCACGACGTGCACGGCTCCAACCAGCAGACCCTGCTGGTCGCGCCGATCCCGATGCTGTGCCAGCAATGCCACACCATGACGCTTCACCCGAACGACCTGCAGACCGCGGCCGGCCTCGGTACCGGCCCGCACCCTGACGAACGCCTGATGGGGCGCGGCTGCCTGACTTGCCACACGAATATCCACGGCTCGAACAATCCTTCCGGACCGAAGTTCCACAAGTGACGGAGGCGGACGATGCTTGCGCAGAAAGGAAATTGCACGACGCCGAAAGCCCTGGCGCTGGGCCTGCTGGCCGGCCTGCTTGGCATGCAGTGCGCGGTGGCGGGCGATACCAGTGGCACCATGCGCGTGGGCGACATGCAGTACGGCAACGCACTCGATCTGCGCGGCTGGACCCCGATGCTGCAGCCGGCCGACCCCGAGGGCATCTCCTACCTGCACCCCGGCATGCTGCGCACGCCGACCGGCGCGCTGTATCCGTATCCACCGATGATCGATCCGGGCAAGCCGCTGGGGCCGGGTGACTGGACCTACGGCGGCCTGCTGGAGTTCGGCTATCTGCACGTCGGCGGCGACCGCAACGCGGAGTATTTCCGCCAGTACGACGACTGGAAAAGCGGCGTGGTGCTGGGCTTGTTCGCGCTCAACTTCGACAATCGGAAAACCGGCCAGTACGTCGAATTCCGCGGCAGCCGGCTCAGCGGCGATGACCAGTTCTACCGGTTGCGCGGCGGCAGGTACGGCAGCTACCGGATCGAGGCGTTCTACCGCGACATGCCGCATACCGTGTCGACCAACGCCTACCCGATCTGGAACGGCGTCGGCAGCACCGAGCTGACCCTGCCCGCGCCGCTGGTGGCCGGCGCCAGCACGCCGGCGCAGGTGGCCGCCGTGTCGGCTGCCGCGCCACGGCGCAGCATCGGACTGAGCCGCACCCGCGAAGGACTGAGTTACGAAGGCGTGTTGTACCGCGACTGGATTGGCTCGGCCGCGGTCACCAACGAGAAGCGCAGCGGCACCCGCCTGTGGGGCGGCTCGATGTTCTTCAACTATCCGTTCCCGGACAACGGCGGCATCCTGGAAACGGTGCGGCCGATCGACTTCCGCACCACCGACATCAACCTGAGCCTGCGCAACGTGGGCAAGATCTGGCGCTTCCTCGCCACCTACAACGGCTCGTTCTTCCGCAACCACAAGGACCACCTGAACTTCGAAAGTCCGTTCGCCCTGTACAACGTGGTCGGCACGCCGCAGGTGGCCGACATCAAGAACGGCCAGTTCTCGCTGGAGCCGGACAACGACTACCACAACCTGCGCTTGGACCTGTCGCGCGAACTGAAATGGAACGGCCAGTTCACCGTGGCCGGCGCGTGGGGCACGATGCGCCAGAACGATGCCCTGCTGCCACCGACCACCTGCACCGGCGTGGGCGGCATCTTCATCGCGCCGCCCGTCAACTACACCTTCCAGTGCGCCAACTGGAACACCACCGCGGCGCTGTCGCAGAAGAGCGCGAACGCACGCATCGATACCGGCCTGTTCGACGCGCGGGTCACGTTCCGTCCCACGCCGGCGTTCGGCTGGCACGCCGGCCTGCGCTGGTACCGCGAGGACGACAAGACCCGCTACCTCGCCTACAACCCGCTCACCGGCCAGTACGGCTACATCTCCGAGAACGGCTCGCAGGGCAGCGTGGTGCCGGGCGAAACCGGCATCTTCGATCCGACCAATCCGCTGTACTCGTCGTCCAACGTCACCGTGCGCAACAACCCGTTCGGCTACACCGACACCATCCTCGAGCTGGGCGGCGATTGGCAGTTCGGCCGCAAGAGCTCGCTCGGCGTGGTCTATACCTTCGACCACAACCGGCCGAAATACCGCGAGCGCAAGCGCGTCGACGACCAGCGCATCAAGTTCGACTGGGTCAGCCGCGACGTCATCGGCGCCACCGTGCGGCTGAGCTGGGAATACGCCAAGCGTACCGGCGACAAGTACAACTACGATCCGTACGAGCAGTTCTTCTCCGAGTCGCTGCCCGGCTTCGTCGTGCCGCCCAACGGCCTCGCAGCGCACACTGTCGCCGACATGCGCAAGTACGACCTCTCCAATCGCACCGAGAGCAAGGCGCGCGCGATCATCACCTACCCGTGGGGGGAGTCGGCCACGTTGTCGGCCACGTTCTACGGCAACCGCGACAATTACGACGCGTTGATCGGCCGGCAGGACACGCGCACCACCGGCGCCACGTTGCAGTGGGACTGGCAGCCCACGCCGGCGACCACGATGAATGCCTATCTCGGCGCGGAAAGCTCGCACATGGGCATTTCCAACGTCAACGATGCGGACGGGCCGGACAACGGCAAGGCTCTGGGTACGCCCGGCCAGACCGACCCCAACCTCGGCGGCCCGCTGTACCCGTTCGCGAACCAGTGGTGGGAATTCGACCGCGAGAGCAACCGCAACGCGGGCTTCAGCTTCAGCCACGATTTCGGTCGCGCGCGTGCCGACCTCAGCTACAACTACACCGGCTCGTTCGGCCATGTCGGCTACAACTACGCCACCATCGGCGCGCTGGCCTATCGCGATCCCGCCGGCGTGGCCGCGGCCGGCGCCGGATTTCCCGACAACAAATATCGCACCAATACACTGGATCTGGGCCTGAGCTTCCGCGTCAACCGCAACGTCGGCGTGCGCCTGTACGGCCGCTACGAGACCGGCGCGTTCAGCGACTGGCATTACGCCGGCTTCGACAACACGCTCAGCTACGACCATCGCCTCTACACCGACAAGGGCGGCCAGCTGCATTACAGCGTGAGCCTGGTCGGCGTCATGTTGAATCTGAAATTGTGAGGAGGCTGCCCGGATGACGTACCGCACAAACCTCCTGGTCGCTTTCGCGCTGCTGTCGCTGTCGGGCATCGGCATGGGCGTCTGCGCGCAACAGTCGCCTGCCGGCGCCCCGAGTGCTACGGCCGCAGCGCGGGTGCTGGACCTGCGCCGCATGCAGCCGGTCAGTGGCGACGCCCGCGCCGGTGCCGGCAAGGCCGCCGTATGCGCGGCTTGCCACGGCGCGCAGGGCGTGGCGATCGCGCCGAACTTTCCGAACCTGGCCGGACAATCGGCCACGTACCTGTACGTGCAGCTGAAGCAGTTCCACGACGGTGAGCGCAACGACCCGGTGATGACTGGCCAGGCCGCCGCGCTGAGCGACGCCGACATGCGCGACCTGGCCAGCTACTACGCCGCGCAGGCGCCGAAGCCGGCCGGCGGGGCCGATGCCGCGTCGCGCGGCGCGCAGCTGTATCTGGCTGGCGACCCGGCGCAGGGCATTCCGCCATGCCAGGGCTGCCATGGTCCGACCGGGATGGGTCCGCAGCCGCATCCGAGCAGCGCGCCACAGCCACCGTGGTCGACCTTTCCCCGCTTGCGCGGCCAGTCACCGTTGTATGTCGTCAAGGAGTTGGGCGACTTCAAGAGCGGAACGCGCGCCGGCAGCAGCAACGCGAAGGTGATGCACGGCGTGGCCGCCACGCTCGGCGACGACGATGTGCAGGCGCTGTCGACCTGGCTGGGTACGTGGTGACGCCAGCCCCGCACGGCGGCTTCAGCGCGCGTGCGGCTTCACCAGTTTGATCTCGAACAGCTTGGGCCAGTGCTTGCCGGTGACGAACAGGCGCTTGTGCGTTCGCGTCCCAGGCGATCCCGTTGAGCACGTCGTTGCCGGGATCCGGCAGCTGGCTGATGTCGAACAGGCCGGTGAGGTCGATCCAGCCCACGACGTGGCCGCTGGCCGGGTCGATCCGCGCGATGCGGTCGGTCAGCCACACGTTCGCGTAGATCTCGCCGTCGACCCATTCCAGTTCATTGAGGTGCGTGACCGGCACGCCGTCGGCAGTGACGTGGATGCGGCGAACCACGGCCAGCGTTTCCGGATCGAGCACGCGCAGTACCGGCGTGCCGTCGCTCATGTACAGGTGCGTATCGTCGCGGGTCAGCGCCCAGCCTTCGCCGGGGTAACTGAAGCTGCGTTGCGGCGTGAAGCTGGCCAGGTCGTAGACGAAACCGGTCTGGTCCTGCCAGGTGAGCTGCACCAGCCGGTCCTTCCAGTCGACGATACCCTCGCCGAAGTGCTGCTTCGGCAGGTTGTGCCGCTGCACCACCTCGCCAGTCTCCAGCACTACCTTGCGCACGGTCGACTCGCCGGCCCGACCGGTACTCTCGTAGAGATGGCCGTCCTTGTAGAACAAGCCCTCGGTATAAGCGCCGGTATCGTGCGGGTAGCCATGCACGATTCTGTAGCCGTAGACCGGCACTGCCGCCGATACGTTGGTGCTGCAGGCGAGCAGGGCAAAGGCGAGGGCGGACCAGCGCGGCATCGGGTCGGTTTCCGGATCGGTCGGGACGCTCAGCCTAGCGGACGCACGCGGAAATTGCGGCCCTTGATCTTGCCCGCGCGCAGGCGCTCCAGCGCCTTGTTGGCCAGCGCGCGGCTGATCGCCACGTAGGCGCGGGTGGCGAACACGTCGATCTTGCCGATGTCCTTCGCGTCCAGCCCGGCGTCGCCGGTGAGCGCGCCAAGAATGTCGCCGGGACGCAGCTTGTCCTGGCGGCCGGCGTCGATCACCAGGGTCTTCATCGGCGCCAGGTGCAGGGTCTTGCCGCGGGACGGGGCGATTTTCAGTGCACGCCATGGCAACGGCGCGCCGCCGAGTTCCTCGATGTTCTTCGCCTTTGGCTGCTCGCGCGGCGTGCACAGGGTGATCGCCAGGCCGGCCTGACCGGCGCGGCCGGTACGGCCGATGCGGTGCGTGTGGGTTTCCGGATCGTGCGCGACGTCGTAGCTCAGCACCAGCGGCAGCGCGACGATGTCGAGGCCGCGCGCGGCCACGTCGGTGGCGACCAGCACCGCGCAGCTGCGATTGGCGAAGCGCACCAGCACCTCGTCGCGGTCGCGCTGCTCCATGTCGCCGTGCAGCGCCAGCGCGGAGAAGCCGCGGCGGTCCAGTTCCTGCGCCACCGCGTCGACGTCGCGGCGCATGTTGCAGAACACCAGCGCACCATCCCGTTTTGAGTCCGGGCCGCGCTCGCTGGCCAGCAACTGCGCCAGCGCGTCGGGTTTCTGCGCCGGCTCCACTTCGATGAACTGCTGCTCGATCGCCGGCTTTTCCTCGACCGGCGCGTCCACCGTGACCTCGACCGGGTTCTTCTGCACGCGCTGGCTTACCGCGCGGATCTCGTCTGGATACGTCGCCGAGAACAGCAGGGTCTGGTGGTGTTTGGCGATGCGCCCGATGATGTCGTCGATCGCCTCGGCAAAGCCCATGTCGAGCATGCGGTCGGCCTCGTCCAGCACCAGCACCTTGATGCCGCCGCCGTGCAGGCTGCCGCGCTTCAGGTGTTCCTGCACGCGGCCGGGCGTGCCGACCACGATGTGCGGGTCATGCGTCAGTGAAGCCAGCTGCGGCCCCAGCGGCATGCCGCCGCAAAGGGTCAGCAGCTTCACGTTCGGAATGTTCGCCGCCAGCTTGCGGATCGCCTTGCTGACCTGGTCGGCCAGCTCGCGGGTGGGGCACAGCACCAGCGCCTGCAGCCGGATCGTGTCCGCGTCGATCGACTGCAACAGGCTCAACCCGAACGCGGCGGTCTTGCCGCTGCCGGTCTGCGCCTGCGCGATCACGTCGCGTCCCTGCAGCATCGGCGGCAGGCTCTGCGCCTGCACCGGGGTCATTGTGGTGTAGCCGAGCGTCTCGATGCTGGCGAGCAGGGCGGGTTTGAGCGGAAGCGTGCTGAAGGCGGTCATCCGCACATGATCGCATCTATGTCGGGCGCCCGCTGCCAGTACTCGGCAGGTGCGATGGCAGTCATGCACACGTCAGCCGCTATGACCGTGCTCCGTAAGCAACGCGCGAAGCGGTCTGCCGGCCGGTTCGGTCAGCGGAAAGGCATGTTCCGCTGCCATGCGCAGCATCGTCGGCGCGATATATGAGCGATGGATCCGGTGGATCGCCGCCATGTAGAAACGGCCGAACAGGTTCTTGCAATGCACGCGGGTGCCCAAGGTGATTTCCACACGGTTGCCGTCCAGCACATGCACGCCGACGCAGGAGCGGAAAACCAGATGCTTGTCATCGGTGCCGAGAATGACCTGCGCGCGGCGGTCGTCGTGGTCGGTGCACTGGCAGAGCACTGGATAGCGCCGATCGAACAGCCTGTCGCTGGGTGGCGACAACAGCGAAGACACCGGGCAGCCGAGTGGCGAAGAGCGCAGGCCGACCGGCCTCACCAGCAGATTGCGCAGCGCCATCAGGCGCGAGACACCGACGGGAGGGTTGCTCAGAAAGCCGTCTAGCAACTGGCTCAACAGGATCGTGGCGCTGATGCTCGCGACATCGCTGGTGTTGAGCGTGAGGCGGAACATGTCCTGGTGCTGGCATGGATTGCCGGTCAGCTGCTTTGCCAGCAGCGAGCCGGCGGGCAGGCTATCGAGCTCGGTGATGGCGAGCTGACCACCGAACTCGCTGAGAAAGCCCGTCGTTCGGCGCCACGCGGCCCATGCACCACGGAGAAGTCCGGCGGCGCAGCGTACGGATTTGCACAAGAGGCCTTGCAGCGTGCCCGGCACGGAATCCAGCGAAAGATGTGTGGTAGGCACATGCAGATGGTCGACTGGCATGTCGCGCAGCAAGTCGACCACGGCAATCGGGAGCAACATGGTAAGTGCAGGGATGCTTGCTGCATTCGCCAGTACCTGCTCGCGCAGTGCGTCCGGCAGATCGCCGCCGAGTTCGTTGGTATGGCAGGACAGCGCAAAGAATGTCGGATGCAGAGAGTTTTTCGCCAGCGGTGCGAACTGGTGCCAGGTGTCACCACCGAAGCGTACGGTGAACAGGCAGTCAGGTGGAACGTTGATATAGCGCAACGCCTGGATGAAACTTTGCGGGTCTTGCTCGATCTGCGCCTGCGTGGCGGTGGAGAAACGCAGCTGAGCGCCCCCGCTGCTAGAGATCGCGGTGAACATGCGATGGCCGGCATGCCGATGGAACGGATGGCCTTTTGCGCCTACCGCAAACGAGTACAGCGAGGTGGGGTCGCCCTTTGAAAGATCCGTGTCGCCGAGCCGAGCGGACGGCTCGTCCAGTTCGTCGATGAATTCCGCATGCGCATGCTGGCGCGCCAATGCGCTGGCAAACAGGTGGTCGCCGGCACCATGCCCGAGTTGCGCGATCAGCGCGACTTCCACCGGCAGACCGCCCGATGCAGAAGGGATACGCGCGGACGGAAAGGTGCTGACCAGCTTCGTGTGCGTTGTCATCGAGTTCCCCGGTGTCCGAATCTCATTGTGCTCAGACACCCTGCTTTTTTGTGGCCAGCTTGCGCGACTCGCGCTTCAGCGGCCCGGCCGTGGGGCAGATCTCGAATGCGAAACCGGTGAGTGTGTTCACCAGACTGTCCTTGTTGAGCTTGTAGACGATGAATTGTCCGCGGCGCTCGCTGGTGACGAGGCCGGCGGCATCCAGCACCGACAGGTGCCGAGAGATCGCCGGCGCACTCATTGCGAAGCGGCTGGCGATCTCGCCGGCGCTCAGCTCCTGCGCCGACAGGTAGGCCAGGATTTCCCGGCGCGGGCGGGAGGCGAGAGCTTCGAAGATGCGGTCGGCAGCCATAACTAATTAGTCATTTAAAGTAATAGTTAAATATATACGCCTGAAAATTTCAAACGTCAACTATCCGGCCGGCAACGGCATCCCCCCGCACCTTCCGGCCGTGGTGTGCGCCGGGTGACTTGCATCCGCGCGCCGGCGCGGCGACCCTGTACGGCTACTGCCCCAGTGATCACCGCCATGGATACCGTTTTCATCGAAGACCTGCGCATCGACGCCGTCATCGGCATCTACGACTGGGAGCGCCGCGTGCGCCAGACGCTGTCGTTCGATATCGAGATGGCGTTCGACAACACCGTGCCGGCGGCCAGCGACGACATCGGGAAGACGCTCAACTACAAGGACGTGTCGAAGCGCCTGATCGATTATGTCGGCGCGTCCAGCTTCGGCCTGGTCGAGACGCTGGCCGAGCGCTGCGCGGCGATCATTCGCGAGGAATTCGGCGTGGCTTGGGTGCGCCTGAAGCTGTCCAAGCCCGGGGCGGTGCGCGGCGCGAGGGCGGTGGGCGTGTGCATCGAACGCGGCGTGCGACCGGGCTAGTTTTTCTTCGGAGCGGTTGTACCGCTGGCGAATTGTCCCCATTCTTGTGGGCAGGCTACCCGCCTGCAGCGGTTCATGCCGCCCGCCCGCCCCGCCGATCATGAGGCGGGCGCCGAGCCGACAGGAACGAATTGATGCAACCCCTGCAAGATCTGATCGACCTCCCCTGGATGCGTACCGTACTGGGCGTACTGGCGCTGCTGGCGCTGGCGTGGCTGGCCGGCCAGCTGGTACGGCGCGTGTTGCTGCGCGTGGTGCGCGGGATCACCCGGCGAACCGCGTGGCGGTGGGACGATGCCTTGTTCAGGCGGCGCACCTTTTTGTGGCTGGCGCGGATGGTGCCAGCGCTGGTGATCCAGTTCGGCATCGTGCTGGTGCCGAACGTGCCGGCCGCGGTCGAGGCGGTGGTCATCAAATCGATGACGGCGCTGCTGGTGTTGTTGGTGGTGATGGCGATCAGCGCGGCGCTGTCCGCGGTCGAGGATCTCTACCGCGAGACGCCGCGCGGCCAGCAGCGCTCGATCAAGGGCATGCTGCAGCTGATCAAGATCGGTATGTTCATCGTGGCCGCGCTGGTCATCGTCGCGGTGATCAGCGGCCGCCAGGTCGGCCTGCTGCTGTCGGGCGTGGGCGCGATGTCGGCGGTATTGATGCTGATCTTCAAGGACACCATCCTGGGTTTCGTTGCCGGCGTGCAGCTGTCGTCAAACGACATGCTGCGGGTCGGCGACTGGATCGAGATGCCGCAGTTGAATGCCGACGGCGACGTGATCGACATCGCGCTGCACACGGTCAAGGTGCGCAATTGGGACAAGACCATCACCAGCATCCCGAGCTGGCGGCTGATCTCCGACTCGTACAAGAACTGGCGCGGCATGCAGGAAACTGGCGGGCGGCGGATCAAGCGGGCGCTGTTCATCGACGCGGCCAGCGTCCACTTCCTGGATGACGGGGAGATCCGGCGACTGTCGCGGTTGCGCTTGCTGGCTGATTATCTGCCGTCGAAAGAGCGCGACGTGACGCAGTGGAACCAGGCGCTGGGTGACGCCGCCGGGCTGCCCGCCAATCGCCGCCGGTTGACCAACCTGGGCACGTTCCGCGCCTACGTGCAGGCCTATCTGGACGGCCATCCGCAAATCCATCACGAGCTGAGCTGCATGGTGCGCCAGCTGGCCAGCGGGTCGCAGGGCATTCCGCTGGAGCTGTATTGCTTCACGTCCACGGTGAAGTGGGCCGAATACGAAGGCATCCAGGCCGACATCTTCGACCACCTGTTCGCGCTGCTGCCGGAGTTCGGGCTGGCGCTGTATCAGCAGCCTTCGGGACAGGACATGCGCGCGCTGATGGCCACGTCCGAGTCACTCGCCGGTCGCCGGATCGCCGGTACCTGACTGATGGCACGCGTCTACCTCAGTCTGGGCTCCAATGTCGAACCGCGGCGTTACCTCTCTGCGGCGGTCGCGGACTTGCGCCAGCGCTTCGGCGACATTCTCGTGTCGCCGGCCTACCGCAGCACGTCGGTGGGTTTCGACGGTGCGGATTTCGTCAATCTGGCGGTGGGGCTGGATACCGATCTTTCGCCCGAAGCCCTGAACGACTGGCTGCACGCACTGGAAGATCGCCACGGTCGCCGCCGCGACGTGCCGCGTTATTCCGACCGCACGCTGGACGTCGACATCGTGTTCTACGACGCGCTGGTGCTCGACGGCCCCGGTCACCTGCAGATCCCGCGCAAGGAACTACAGCACGCCTTCGTGCTGCGCCCGATCGCGGACATCGCGCCAGGGTTCCGGCACCCTGTCAGCGGGCTGAGCATGGCCGAGTTGTGGGCGGCGTTTCCGCAGCAAGGCGAGCCGATGCAGGTCGAATCACTGCCGGGCTGACACTGTCGCGCCCGCGCGACGGGTGCTAGAAAGGGCGCACTCACGATCCACGGACGAAGGGGGAGACACGCATGGCCGGTAAATTTGCCCGCAGTTGGGCGTTGTTGAAGGCGAGCGCGGCGGTGCTGCGTTCGGACAAGTCGTTGCTGCTTTTTCCGCTGCTGTCGGGTCTGTGCACGCTGCTGGTGGCGGCCAGTTTCCTGATCCCGGTGGGCTTGATGGTGGTCGGCAACGCACAAGCCGGCCAGCGCTTCGAGCAGGGCATGACCGCGGGTGCCTATCTGCTGATGTTCGGTTTCTACCTGGTGCAGTACTTCGTGATCATCTTCTTCCAGACCGCGCTGACCGGCGTGGCGCTGATGCACCTGCGCGGTGAGCCGACCAGCGTTGGCGCCGGCTTTGCACTGGCCCGCGCGAAGCTGCCGCAGATCCTCGGCTACGCGCTGATCGCCGCCACCGTCGGCCTGCTGCTGCGGATGATCCAGGAGCGGCTTGGCCTGATCGGCCGGCTGGTGGTCGGCTTCATCGGGCTGGCCTGGACCGTGGCCACCTTCCTGGTTGTGCCGATCCTGGCCAGCCAGGACGTGGGCCCGGTCGATGCGGTCAAGCGCAGCGTGGAGCTGCTCAAGCGCAGCTGGGGCGAAAACCTGATCGGCAATGGCGGCATCGGCGTGGTGTTCGGCCTGCTGATGGTGCTGGCGGTGCTGCTCGGCGCGGTGCTGATCGGTGGCGCGGTCGCGGTGCAGTCCGCCGTGGCGATCGTGCTGGCGGTGGTCATGGTGGTGCTGGGGTTGACCTTGCTCGGCTTGATCCAGGCCTCGCTACAGGGCATCTACTCGGCCGCGCTGTACCGTTACGCGGAAGCGGGCGAGGCCAGCGTCGGCTTCGACCAGGCGCTGCTGCAGCAGGCGTTTGCGCCGAAGAAGAAGTAGCCGCAAGCGCCGGCGGTCCAGATCCAGAGCACCCTACCCCAACCCTCCCCTGCGAAGCAGGGGAGGGAGCACCGCAACGTCGCACAACGTCGCAGGTGGGGTCAGGCTCGCGACCTACTCACACCGACAGCGTGCGCCCACCATCCACCCGAATGATCTGCCCGGTGACGTATGGCGCGTCGCGCAGCAGCCACAGCACCGCGCCGGCCACATCCACCGGCGAGCCGGAGCGCTGCAGCGGCGTGCGTGCCAGCATCGCCTGCTGATCGGCGTACGGCTTGCCGTCGCTGGGCCACAGCACGGCGCCGGGCGCCACGCCGTTGACGCGGATCTCCGGGCCCAGCTCCAGCGCCAGCGAGCGGGTCATCGCGGCGAGCGCCGCCTTGGCCATGCAGTACAGCGGGTGCTCTGCCAGCGGCCGCTCGGCGTAGATGTCGATCATGTTGACGATGCCGCCACGCGCCGCGCGCAGCGCCGGTATCGCCGCCTGGCTCAGAAAGAAGGGTGCCTGTGCATTGGAGGCGAACAGCTCGTTCCACTGCGGTGGCGTCGCGGTGCCCAGCGGGGTGGGGAAGAACGCCGAGGCATTGTTGACCAGCGCGTCGAGCCGGCCGTAGTGCACCAGCAGTTGTTCGACCATCGCCGGCAACGCCGGCAGGTCGGCCAGCTCGGCCTGCAGCAGCAAGGTGCTGCCGCCGCGTTGCCGTTCCAGTTCGTCGGCCAGCGCGCGGGCGTCGTCGGTGGAACGGCGATAGTGCAGCGCCAGGTCATAGCCCGCCGCATGCAGGGTGCGCGCGATCACCGCGCCGACACGGCGGCCGGCGCCGGTGATCAGCGCAACGGGGCGATCGTGGCGTGGCGGCATGCGGCGACTCCGGCGGATATCCAGCCCGCAGCTTGCCGCAAAGCCCGCGGCGCGTCATCCGCTGCGGCGCTCAGTCGGACTTGGGCTTGCGCGGCTTCTTGCCGATGGCCTTGCGGGCGGTATGGGCGACTTTGCGGGCGGCGCCGGCCACGGCCTTGTCGACCAGTCCGGCCGCCACGCGGCGGCGCGGCTTCGCTTTCGGCATGTCGGCTTCGTTGCCCTCGATCGTGACCTCGCCATCGAACATCTCGATCGCGGTGCTGGCAACCTGGCCGGTGTCGTAATACGCGTAGGCGCCCACGCCGAGCGCGCCAATCACCGGCAGCCAGCGCGAGGCGCCCTTGCTGATCGTGCGCTGGGTGAGCTTGATGCCGATCTGTTTGGCGGCGCGCTCGGCCACGCCCCAGGACATCCGCTGAAACACCAGTCGGTCGCCCATGCGCACCACCAGGTCGCGGAATGCCTGAGCCGCGGTATGGCGGAACAGGCACCACATCATCTGCTCGCGACCCAGCATGGCGTGGCGGTCATAGGCGGCGGCGATGTCGCTGACCATCTGTGCCTGGATCTTCCAGATCGCAATCAGCTCCGGCAGCAGGGTCAGCCAGCCCAGCGGCCCCGGCGGCAGCGCCAGCGAGCCGGCGGTGAGCGCGGCGCGCTGGGCGGCACGGCTGGCCAGCCGGCGTGCCTCGTTGGCGGGGTCCGTGCTGTTGCCGACCTTGCTGTCGGGCACCTGGCTGACGAAATCCAGGATCGCCTCGGTGATCGGGCCGTGCTCGACCGGTGCGATGACGGCGGGTACCTGCTGGCTAGGCTTGGTCATGCGTGACTCCGTGGGCGTCGCTGATTGCGGCATGTGCCCATCGCAGTCTAGGGGCGCCGCATGAAGCGGGGATCAACGGTTCGCGGGCAGGCATGACTTCTGGCGCAGGTGGGGTCGAAAATTTATCGGTATGTTATAACATTACAAAATAAACACGCTTCTTCACTCCTGCCGGAACTGCTGATGAAACCTTCCCTGCTCGCCGTGAGCCTTGCCGCTGCCCTGGGTGCGACGATCGCCCACGCCACCGACACGCCGCCGCCGGCGATGAACGTCGCTGCCCCCGCCGTCGCCGCGAACGGGGATGATCCGACCGAGGGCGGCAGCCGCAACAAGCAGGCGGTCAGGGTGCAGGATCTGGGCGAGATCTCGGTTTCCGGCGCGCTGGACCAAGCGCGCAACGCGTTGTCGCCGGATACCGGCAGCAGCCAGTACGTGATCGACCAGAAGGCGATCGCGCAGCTGCCGCTGGGTGCGTCCACGCCGATGAACCAGGTGCTGCTGCAGGCGCCGGGCGTGGTGCAGGATTCCTACGGCGGCCTGCACGTGCGCGGCGACCATGCCAACCTGCAGTACCGCATCAACGGCGTGATGATTCCCGAGTCGATCTCCGGCTTCGGGCAGGCGCTGGACGCGCGCACGACCCAGAGCGTGAAGCTGCTCGATGGCGCGCTGCCGGCGCAGTACGGCTTGCGCACGGCGGCGGTGGTCGATATCACCACCAAGAGCGGCCACGACCTCGGCAACGGCGGCAGCGTCGGCATCACCGGCGGCAGCAACGGCACGCTGAATCCGAACGCATCGGTCTGGGGCAGCAACGATCGCTGGAGCTGGTTCCTCACCGGCAACTACATGGAGAACGATGCCGGCATTGAGAATCCCACGCCGAGCAAGAAGCCGATCCACGACCGCACCAACCAGGTGAAGGGCTTCGGCGACATCAGCTACCTGATCGACAACGATACCCGGCTGGGCTTTCTGTTCGGCGTCGCCAACAACCGCTTCCAGATCCCCAACAACCCACACCAGACGCCACAATTCGGTTACCTCGATACCGTCGACTTCAACTCGGCGGATCTGAACGAACGCCAGCGCGAGAACACACGCTTCGGCGTGCTGTCGCTGCAGGGCAAGCTGGTTTCGACCGACTACCAGGTATCGGTGGGCCAGCGTTACACCGACGTCCAGTTCAGCCCGGACCGGATCGGCGAGCTGATGTTCAACGGCGTCGCCGCCGACGTCACCCGCGGCAACCGCGCCAGCACCTTGCAGGCGGACTTCGCCACCCCGCTGGGCAACCGCCATACGCTGCGCTACGGCATCTACGGCAGCTTCGAACGCGCGATCAGCGGCAACAATGCCTGGGTATTCCCGGCCGACGCCGACGGCAACCAGACCAGCACCACGCCGATCAACATCCTCGACGGCAGCCACCTCGTCGCGAAGACCTGGTCCGCCTATGTGCAGGACGAGTGGAGCATCGGCGAGAACTGGACGCTGAACTACGGCCTGCGCGGCGACCGTTACCAGCTGGTGCGCATGGAGAGCCAGCTGAGCCCGCGCCTTGGCCTGGTGTGGCAGGCCACCAACAGCACCACGGTGCACGCTGGCTACTCGCGCTACTTCACTCCACCAGCGACCGAGATGATCGCCAGCGCGAACATCGCCAAGTTCGACGGCACCACCAACGCGGTGGCGGACGATGGCAACAACACGCCGCTGGCCGAGCGCTCGGATTATTTCGACGTCGGCGTCTCGCAGAACATCGGCTCCGCCTGGACGGTCGGCCTGGACGCCTACTACCGCAAGGTGCGGCGCCTGCAGGACGAGGGCCAGTTCGGCTCGGCGCTGGTCTACTCCACCTTCAACTACGACGCGGGCCGGGTGAAGGGCCTGGAATTCACCGCCAGCTACGAGCAGGGGCCGCTGTCCGCCTACTTCAACGCGTCGATCGGCAAGGCGATCGGCAAACGCATCATCACCAGCCAGTACAACTTCGCGCCGGATGACCTGGCCTACATCAATAGCCATTGGATCTTCCTCGACCACGACCAGAAACTGACCTCGTCCGGCGGCATCAGCTACGCGCTGGACGACGCCACCCGGGTCGGCGCGAACTACCTGTTCGGCAGCGGCCTGCGCAAGGACGGCGCGGTGCCGAACGGCGCCTCGCTGCCGGCGTATTTCCAGCTGAATCTCAGCGTGGCGCACGACTTCGCCTTCGAGCGCTTCGGCAAGATGCAGACCCAGCTGGCCGTGCTCAACGTGCTGGACCGCACCTACGAGTTGCGCGATGGCAGCGGCATCGGCGTCGGCGCGCCGCAGTTCGGCCCGCGCAGGGGGGTATTCCTGAGCCTGCAGAAGGATTTCTGAGCAGGGACTTCGAACAGGTCCTGAGGCGCCATCACGCGGGTGCTCTCCGGCATCCGCTATCCTTGCGGCCCTGAAATCCAGGGCCGTAAGCATGCCAACCCGCCTCCCCGAACCCGGCGCCGACGAACGCGCGCATTCCGATCACCTGCTGCAGTTGCTGCGCGAGCAGATCGCCTCGCACGGGCCGATGCCGTTCTCGCAGTACATGGAGCGCTGCCTGTACGCGCCGGGGCTGGGCTACTACAGCGCCGGCCGCACCAAATTCGGCGCGGCTGGCGATTTCGTCACCGCGCCGGAACTGGGCGGCTTGTTCGCCGGTTGCGTGGTCAACGCAGTGCAGCCGGTGCTGGCGATGTTGGGCGAGGAGGCGGATTTTCTCGAACTCGGCGGCGGCAGCGGTGCCTTCGCCGAAGCGGCCCTGAAGGCGCTGGCGGCCAGCGGCACGCTGCCGCGGCAGTACCTGATCCTGGAGCCCAGTGCCGACCTGCGCGAACGCCAGCGCGAACGTCTGCTGGCGCAGTTGCCGGTCGAGCTCAACGCCCGCGTGCGGTGGCTGGACCGACCGCCCGAGCAGGACTGGCGCGGCGTGTTGTTCGCCAACGAGGTGATCGATGCGCTGCCGGCCACGCGTTTCGCGATGCGCCAGGGCGAGGTCTACGAAGAGTATGTGGCGCTCGATGGCGAAGGCCGCCTGATGCGCGTCGACCGCCCGGCCGATGCGCTGGTCTCCGCCGCCGTGCGCCATGTCGAGCGGGATCTTGGCGTCGATTTCGTCGATGGCTATCGCTCGGAGATCCTGCCGCAGCTGCCGTACTGGATCCAGGCGGTCGCCGGTTCGCTGGTGGCGGGGTTGCTGCTGTTCATCGACTACGGCTACACGCGCCGCGAGTACTACCTGCCCGAGCGCGACGACGGCACCTTGATGGCGCATTACCGCCATTACGCGCACAACGATCCGCTGCACCTGCCGGGGCTGAATGACCTTACCGCCTCGGTCGATTTCACCGCGCTGGCCGAGGCCGGCAACAGCGCCGGCTTCGGCGTGGCGGGCTACATGCCGCAGGCGCAGTTCCTGATCGGCGCCGGGCTGCAGGACGTGTTCGAGCACGCACACGCGGCGATCGCCGACGAGCACGGCCGCTACCGACTTGCCCAGCAGGCGAAACGGCTGATGCTGCCCGAGCAGATGGGCGAGCGCTTCCAGGCCATGCTGATGGTGCGCGGCCTCGATGCGCTGCCGTTGCCGGCCGAACTGCTGGCCGCCGACCAGGGCGAGCGGCTTTGACCGAGCGTGGAGCCGTGCAGCAGTCCGCGCGGCTGCGCTGGCATCGTGCCTGGGTCGCGCTGGGCGGCGCGATCATGCTGTGGATCCTGTGGATGGCGCTGCGCCCGGATCCCGGCATCACGCTGGACGTTCTGTACGGCGACAAATGGCTGCACGCAACCACCTTCTGCTGCCTGATGGGTTGGTGGGGCAACGTCTATCGCGATCGCCGCGCGCGCGGCTGGGCCGCGCTGGGCTGCCTGGCGTTCGGTGTCTTCATCGAGTTCGCGCAGTGGCTGTCGCCGCCGCGCGATGCCGATGCGCTGGACGTGCTCGCCGATGGCGTCGGCATCCTCGTCGCATTGCCATTGCTGCGCACATCGCTCGCCAGTGTGCTGGCGAGCGTGGAAGCGTGGTCAGTGCTCCGGCGCGGCGGCTGAGCTGGCCGCTGCCGGCGCCGCCGTCGAGCCTGTCGTTGCCGGTGTCGTGGCGGACTCCACCGGCAACGGTTCCACCGGCGTCGCATCGTCCGGGCGACGCCCCAGCTGGCCTCGCTTGAACAGCTCGCTGGCGACCTGGTAGTAGGCCACCGCCTGGGCGATCTGCTCCTGGTCCTGCGGCACGATCGGGGTCGCGTCGCCGGTGGCGTAGTCCGGCTTCATCTGTTCCAGCTTGCGCTGCGGCTCCAGCACGGTGAGCGCGTCATCGCGCAGATAGCCAAGCTTCTCGTAGGTGGCCGGGAACGCGCGCTCGCGTCCAGGTTCCAGTTGGAACAAGTCGTAGCCGAAGAAACGCGAGCGGTAGCTGAAGTTGAGCAGGCCGAGCAGGGTCGGCGCAATGTCCACCTGGCCCATCAGGCGATCCACGCGCTGCGGCGGGATGTGCTTCGGCGCGTAGATCCACAGCGGCACGTGGTAGCGGTTCACCGGCACGCTGGTCTTGCCCGCGCTGGAGGCGCAGTGGTCGGCGGTGATCACGAACACGGTGTCGTCGAAATACGATTTCTCCCGCGCGCGCCGGATGAAGTCGCCGATCGACCAGTCGGTATATGCCACCGCGCCCTGGCGGGTGCCGTTGGCCTGCTGCACGCGGCCTTGCGGGAAGGTGTAGGGCCGGTGGTTCGACGTGGTCATGACGTGCAGGAAAAAGGGTTTTCCCTCGGCGTGGATCTGGTCCATCTGGCCCAGCGCCAGCGTGTACAGGTCCTCGTCGGCCACGCCCCACACGTTCTCGCTGTGGATTGTTGCGGTCTTCGGGATGTCGCGCCGGTCCACCGCGCGATAGCCGTTGTGGCCGAAGAAATAGTTCATGTTGTCGAACTCGCCGTAGCCGCCGTAGACAAAGTCCGATTGGTAGCCGCGGTCGTTGAACACGCTGGCCAGCGAGAACAGGTTCTCGTTGTTGTGCTCTTTCAGCAGCGAATCGCCGGGCGTGGGCGGCACCGCCAGCGACAGCGCTTCCAGCCCGCGCACGGTGCGCGTGCCGTTCGCGTACAGGTTGTCGAAGAACAGGCTCTGGCCGACCAGCGAGTCGAGGTAGGGCGTCATGTGGTCCTGGTTGCCGAACGTGCCCAGGTAGTCGCCGGAAAAGCTCTCCACGCTGATCAGCACCACGTTGAGGCGCTTTTCCGGGCCGACCCGGCGGATCGCGCGGGTGAGGTCGCGCGGGTCGTCGCTGACGTAGGTCGCTTCGGGTGTCTTCAGCATCTCGCGCACGCGGCGGAACGCCTCGTCGTCCGGCAGCGTGCGGTAGAACTTCGCGTAGTCGAGGTGACCGCTGCGGAACGCGTTGAAGAACTGGTAGATGCCGTTGCCGGCCAGCTCGTTGACATAGTTGTTGCCGGTGCGGTCCTTCATGCTGCCATTCACCGCGGCTAGCGAGATCACCGTCAGCGCCAGCCACAGCAGCGCGATCTTGCCGCGCTGCCAGAAACGGCTGCCGTCGTCGCGCGCGCGCAGGGCACGCCGGCCCAGCGCAAACAGCACCAGCGCGATCGCCGCCAGCAGCGCCAGCCAGAGGCCGATCGGGTAGGACTCGCGGATGTTGCCGATCACTTCGGTGGTGTAGACCAGGTAGTCCACCGCAATGAAGTTGAAGCGCACGCTGAACTCGTTCCAGAACACCAGCTCGGAGGCTGCCACGAACAGCAGCCCGTACAGCAGCACCAGCGCCAGCCCGTACAGCGCCCACTGGCCGCCGCGCGAGACATAGGCGAAGCCCGGCAGCGGCAGCACCAACAGGAACAGCACCACCAGTGGCCAGGTCATGCCCAGGTGGGCGCGGTACAGCACGTACAGCATGCCCAGGCACAGCGCGTACAGCAGCGCCAGCGCAACCACGTAGAGCAGCCACTGGCCCAGCCCGGACACCGCGGCGCGCCGCGTCGGCACCAGCCACAGGAACAGCACCAACGGCCACGCCACGTAGATGTAGGTGACCAGGTCGTAGCCCAGCCCCACGCCGAACGCGTACAGCAGGTTCAGCGGCGTGTGCGGCACCTCGCTGCCGGACATCACCAGCAGCACCACGCGGGTGGCGAACGAGATCGCCAGGTAGGTGATCGCCAGCCACAGCAGCGGTCGGAAACGCTGACGCAGGGAAGAGGTCGGGGTGAATGCACTCGACACGGGCAACTCCAGCAAAAGTTGATCAACAGGTGCCCGGGCGGGCGTCATCATCCAGGCTTTATACCGTGGATCCGCTTGGCGAATGATTAGTTTTCAGCGCGGCGATGGCGTGGATCCGCGCCGCCTCCATCGCCTGGCCGATCGCCGGACCGGCCAGACCACGCGCCACGAAGTCGGCGGATTCGACCGCAGCGGCGGCGGCGAGTGCCGCGCGCAGGTAATCCGCCTGCGGGTAATCATCGTGCTCGTGACCCAGCCGGCCGCGCTTGTCCGCCGCGCAGGCGGCGAGGAAAAACTCCAGCCGCGCCGGCCGGCGCAAGGCGTCCAGCGCGCCCAGCAGTTTCAGCACGGTGGCTGGCTTCAGCTCGAACACGCGATGCACGTTCAGATGTTCGCGGCAGACCAGCTCGGCCAGCGCGGCGTGCTCGCTCGGCACCTTCAATCGCGCGGCCAGCGCACGCAGCGGCGCCACCCCGCGATGCTCGTGGCCGATGTGGCGCGGCAGCTCGCCAGGCGGGGTCAGCGCCTTGCCGAGGTCGTGGGTCAGCGCGCAGAAGCCCACCACGTCGTTGCCCGGCGCGAGCCGCGCCGCCGCGTCCAGCACCATCTCCACGTGCACGCCGGTATCGATTTCCGGGTGGAACTCGACGCGCTGCGGCACGCCGTACAGCGCGTCGACCTCGGGAAACAGCACGGCCAGCGCGCCGCATGCGCGCAGCACGCGCAGGAACACCGACGGCTGCGGCTCGCCCAGCGCCTTGCGCGTCTCCGCCCACACGCGTTCCGGCACCAGGTGGTCGACCTCGCCGTCGGCCACCATCTGACGCATCAGCGCCATCGTCTCGTCGGCCACCGTGAAGCCGAGCGGCGCGAAACGCGCGGCGAAGCGCGCCACCCGCAGCACCCGTACCGGATCCTCCACGAACGCCGGCGACACGTGGCGCAGCACGCGCGCCTCGATGTCGCGCACGCCGCCGAATGGATCGGTCAACGCGCCGTGCTCGTCCTCGGCGATTGCATTGATGGTGAGGTCGCGCCGGGCCAGGTCCTGCTCCAGCGTGATCGTCGGGTCGGCCTGGAACACGAAGCCGTGGTAGCCGCGCCCGCTCTTGCGCTCGGTGCGCGCCAGCGCGTACTCCTCGCCCGTCTGCGGATGCAGGAACACCGGGAAGTCCTTGCCCACCGGCTTGTAGCCCAGCGCCAGCAACTCGTCCGGCAACGCGCCGACCACCACGCGGTCATGGTCGACCACGGGGCGGTTCAACAGTTTGTCGCGGACCGCGCCGCCGACCAGGTAGATGTGCATGAGGGGGATTCTGCCATGCGCATCGCTGCGACAGGCGGCTGCATCAAGTGTGGCGGAGAGGAATCGGAAGTCGTCAGCAGGTTCTGCCCTGTCTTACTTCCCGATGGGCGGAGCGGTCATGAGGCGTCGCGGAGGTGGCGGGCCAAGCCCTGACCCTGAAGCGGCAGGTTGCAGCGTGGCTTCGGCTGGGGGATCGCCGGGAAGCTGCGGAACACTCGGCGGCAGCCACACGGCGTCAGGTGCGAGAACCCGAGCGCGCCAGCACCATCACCGAAGCGCCCGCGCCAAAACCGGTGGCAAAGATGGTGATGACGTCGACCAGCCGTGCTTCAGACCCCACAAGCAAGGTGGCGGCAAGAACCGCGGTCATCATGGATAGCGCCGCGCCAGCAATGGCGATCTTCTGTCTGCGTAACATGACTGCTACCAAGGCCTGAGGATGCACTGCGGCATCATAGCCAGCGTTTCCCGGGAAACCCAACACCGATGAAGCGGCGTCTGCCGCCTCGCCAAGTTTCCAGCCCCGGAAGAAGCTGACGCGGCGCGAGCCGTGCCTTGGCGAGGTGGGCAGTTTGGTGCCGTGGATCGGGCTGCTGGCGTCGATCGCATCATGGCTCCCGACCCCGCGCACCGCGAACGATCACCGCTGCCCGTCGTGACGATGCAGCGGTTCGACTACGCAAACCTCGGGATCGGGCCTTGGCTCTGCGCATTGGCTCTGCGCCTGCCGTGCAACGTGACAACCCAGCGAGCGGCGACCCCCCGGGAGGCCATGCCGACTGCCCGCGTAGCGGGCCGATGCCGTGGCTTGCCGAGCGAACGCAACCAACATCGCGCTTTATGCCGCCGCCCCGCTCACGTAAGCTGGCCGTTGAAACCGACGGCAGACAGGGGGCCTTCGATGATGGTGGCAAGGCAGGCTCATCCGCTGCTGCGGAACCGTGTCGCGGGTCTGTCGCCGGAGGTAGTGCGGCTGCTTGACCAAGCCAGCGGCGCGATGGCCGACGGCGACTTGGACCGTGCCGAAGCGGACTTGGCCGCCGCGCTGGCGCTGGCCCACGACGGCGTGGAGGCGCTGCGTCTGTCGAGCCAGTTGCAGCGGTTGCGCGGCAACGACGCACAGGCGGAGACGATCCTGCGCCAGGCGCTGGCGGTGGATCCGCGCGACGCCCTGGTGCACATGAGCCTGGGCGTCTTGCTGCAGGCCCGGGGCGAGGGCGGGGCGGCGGTATCGGCGTTGCAGCGGGCCTGCGAACTGGCTCCCGACTTCGCACCGGCTTGGTTCAATCTGGGTCGGCTGTTCCAGCTGCAGAGGCGCCCGGCCGGCGCGATCACCGCATTGCATCGCGCGCTGGATCTCGATCCGGACCATGTGGCGGCGCGACTGGTGCTGGCCTCGGCGCAGGCCAGTCTTGGCGCCGGAGCCAAGGCGGCCGCGAATTACCGCGGGGTACTGCAGCGCCAGCCCGACCATCCGGAAGCCTGGAACGGCCTCACGGGACTGGATACCGAACGTTTCGGCGAGGATGACGTGGCCCAGCTGCAGCGCGCCTTGCAGATGCCGCAACCGACGCCGCGCGCGCGCATCCAGCTGGGCTTCGCGCTGGCCCGCGCACTGGAGGACCAGGCCGACTATCACGCGGCTTTTCGCGCCTTGCGCAAGGCCAACGGTTGGCGGCGCCGGCAATTGAACTGGAACGCGGCGGGCATGCGCGCGCGCGCCGACGCCGTGCTTGCAGCATTCGCCGGACCGCTGGCCGGTGCCGCGGATGCCACGCTGGGCGAGCAGGTGATCTTCCTCGTGACACTGCCGCATGCCGGCGCCCGGTTGGCCTGGCGAATCCTTTCCGCACACCCGCAGGTGAGCGGCGTCGACGAGTCGCCTCACCTGCAGCAGGTGATCACCGACGAGTCGGCCCGACGCGGGCAGTCGTTCCTGCAGTGGGCGGGCGTGGCTACCCCGGCGGACTGGACGCGCCTGGGCCAGGACTATCTGGCGCGGACCGGGCATGGGCCCCATGGCCAGCCGCGCTTCATCGATGCGAACCGGCTGAACTGGCGCCTGGTGGGTGTGGTGATGGCGATGCTGCCGGGCGCCCGCGTGGTGCACTGCCGACGTGATGCCCTGGAAACCTGTTTCGCCTGCTACCGCGAGCTGTTTCCCAGCGACCATGACTACAGTTACGACCTGGACGACATCGCCAGCCACTGGCGCGATCACGACCGCCTTGGCCGGCATTGGCAGCAGTTGTTCCCGCAGCGTTTCCTCGAGCACGACTATGAGGCCGTGCTGGCCGATCCCGAGGCCGGGGTGCGCCGGCTGCTGGCGTTCTGCGGCCTTGAGTACGATCCGGCCTGCCTGGGCTTCCAGCATGAACCGCCGGATGGGCGCGCGTTGCTGACGCACCAGCCCTGGCCGCGCGAGCCCGCCCTGGCAGCACGCTACGGCGTCGAGTTGAATCGCTTGCGGCTGTTGCTGGGCGTCGGCTGACCCGCTCAGCGCCGCAGCGAACGTGCCGCGGCCAGCCGACGTAGCCGCGGCGGCTCGTCGAGCAGCACCGGCAGCCACGGCGTCAGCGCCTGCGGCACGATGCCGAGCGCGGCGTAGCCGTCGAGCTGGCCGACCGAATCGGTGCCCAGCGAACGGAAGTTGTCCAGCGAAAAAGGCTTGCCGGGCAGCAGCTCGGCGAATTGCGCCTGCAGCCGGCCGAGGCCGTCGGGCAGCGCGATGACCGGCGTGCGCAGGCCGGCGGCAGCGCGGATCGCCCGCACGATCTCGCCCAGCGTGAGCAGCTCCGGCCCGTACAGCTCGAAGCTGCGCCGCTGGCTGAGCTTCTCGTGGCGGACGCAGCGGGCGATCGCCTCGGCTACGTCGCCGACCCAGGTGGGCGCCATCCGCGCCTGCGCGCGCGCCAGCGGCAGCGCCGGCATCTGCCGCAGCAGCTTGGCGAAGCGGCTGACCAGCCCGTCGCCGGGGCCGAAGATCACGCTGGGCTGGTAGATCGTCCAGTCCAGCGCGGACGCTTTTACGAGTGCCTCGGCCTCGCCGCGGGTCTTGAGGTACTGCGACAGGCCCTGGCCCGCCTTCAGCGAACTCATCTGGTGCAGGCGACCCACACCGCTGGCGTGGCACGCGGCGATCAGCCGCCGCGCCAGTTCAACGTGCACGCGTTGGAACGTTTGCCGGCCGCGCGCGTTGAGGATGCCGACCAGGTTGATCACCGCGTCGGCACCGGCCAGCTCCCGGCGCAGCACGTCGTCGTCGTGGATGTCCGCGCTGCGCACGCTCACCATGGGCAGCACGCCGAGTTCGCGATGCTGCTCGCGGTTGCGGCTGAGCAGCACGATGCGGTGGCCGTCGGCGGCCAGTCGCGGCACCAGGCGACTGCCGACGAAACCGGTGCCGCCGAGGATGACGAGTTGCTGTGCGCTCATGCGAAGGTCCTCCTGCACGCGGGGCTTGTGAAAAAAGCCACTGCCTGTGGTTTTCTCGATCGCGAATCAGGTACTGGCGTGCCCGATTCGCGATCGGCCATCGGGCCATTGTTCCTGCATTGCCTCAACTCGGGCATCCTGCCCCCGCCTTGGCCCGCTGAGAGGCTGTTGTGTCACAGCAGCCTCTCACCGGGTGGCGGACGCTGCACTGGCCGCTGGCGCCGGTGCGACGATCGGCGGGCAGTCGACCGTGCGGCGCACCGTCGCCGCGGTCGGCAGGGCGTATGGCTGGCCGATCGCACTCATGCGGGTGGCCAGTGGCACTACCGTGTCGCCGCTCAGGCGCCAATCGTAGATCACGCTGAACGCCATCACTCGCGCTACGTATTCGCGGGTTTCCTTGAACGGGATGGTGGCGACGAACAGGTCCGGCGCCAGCGTGCCGCGGGCGGCCAGCCACTGGTCGACCTTGTTCGGCCCGGCGTTGTAGGCGGCGCTGGCCAGCCACGGCGAGCCGTTGAAGCGGGCGGCCATCTGCGCCAGGTAGCGGGTGCCCAGCGCGATGTTGGTTGCCGGGTCGTATAGCGTGTCGCCGCCGCCCCAGTCGAGGCCGTTGCGTTTCGCCACCAGCGCGGCGGTGGACGGCAGCAGCTGCATCAGGCCGCGCGCGTCGGCGCCGGATTGCGCGTCGCTCATCCAGGCGCTTTCCGCACGCAGGATGCCGTAGGCCCAGGCCGGCTCGATCCCGGCCAGTTCGGCCTGCGGCACCAGGCCGTCCTGGCTGGCCAGCGGGAAGCGCAGCGCGTACAACCGCAGTGCGTCGCCGCTGCTCAGGGTGAACACCGCGCGGTCGTACCAGCCGCGGCGGTTGGCGAGGTCGGCGGCCAGCCGCTGGGTGGCCGGGTCGGCGCCCTGCAGTGCACGCGTCCATTCGCGCCGCGCCAGTTTCGGCAGGTCCACCGCGTACAGCTCGAACGCGCGCAGCAGGCCGGGGTTGTCCAGCAGGCTCTGTTCGCGTTGCGGGTCATCGGCCAGGGTCAGCGGACAGATCGCATACGGCTGGTCGAGCCGGTCGGCGGAAAGGAAGCCGAAGAAGGTGGGTTTGCCGGCCTGGCCGTCGAACAGCTGGCGCGCCTCGCCGCCACGGCCCAGCGCGGCCAGTGCGCGGCCGCGGAAATACTGCCATTCGCCGTCCTGCTGTTGGCTGGCGGGCATCGCGTCGATCCCGGCCAGCACCGCGCTCCAGTCCTGTCGGGCCAGCGCCACGCGCACCCGCCACTCGCGGGTGCCGTCGGTCTGCGCAGCGGCGGGCAGCGCGATCAGCCGGGCCAGTGCGGTATCGTCGAAATCGGTGGCGTGGTACAGCGCCAGGGCCAGCAGGATCTGGTTGCGCTGTCCTGCGCTGAAGCGGAAGTGCGACTGCAGTTTCTGCCAGGCCGCGTCGGCGCCGCTGCTCTGGCGGCGGGCCAGCCGGGTCAGCGCCAGCGTGGCGGCCTGCCGCTGGCGGGTGCCGTCGGACCAGCCGGACGCGGCTGCCAGCGCGGCGGCCGGATCGCGCAGCGCCAGTATCAGTTGCTGTGCGGTGGCGCGCTCGGTGGCCGGCAACCAGCCGGTGAGGCTGGCGATGGTGCCGGGCTGGCCGGCGTCGGCGGCGCGGTCGATCCGCGTCCACAGCCGCGCGTCGGTCAACAGGCCCTGGTCGTGCGCGGCGGCAAGCACCGGGTCGCAGGCGTCGGGCAGGTTCGGCTTGGCCCACAGCTCGGCCAGGTCGCGATCGAAATCCAGTGTGCCGCCGCCGGCCAGCCGCGCCTGCAGGGCGCTGCAGGCCAGCGCGTCGCCGAGGCCGGGCTGGTACAGCGCGAGGAAGTTGTTCCAGTCCTGCCGGCGCGCCAGTTCCAGCAGGAATGCGCGGCGCAGGTCGGCGGCGGGAATCCAGCCCGGGTATTGCGCGAGATACGCCTCCACGCTGGCGCGGTCGATCTGCTGGATGTCGTGTTGCAGCGCCGCCGCCGGCAGGTACGGATACAGCGGATAGTCGCGCAGGCCGCTGGCCAGGCCGCGCCAGCCGTCGCCACCCTGCTGGGCGGCCGCATAGGCTTGTTTGAAGGCGGCGCGCTGGGCGGCGTCGGGTTCGGCGGCGTGCGCCATCGCACTGGCCAGCAGCCAGCCGGTGGCCAGCAGCAGCCAGGCCAGCACGGCACGCCGCGATGAAGCGGAAACAGACATGGAAACTCCTGCGATTGATCCATGGCAGTGTAGTCGATGGGCAGGATCGGCTTGTCGCGCTCCGCTGGGTGCGCGTGTCGCCGGCCGGCGCTGGTAAGCTGCGGCGTTTGGCTTCCAGCATTCACGGGATCGGCATGTCATCTGCAGCCTCGCCAGTTTTTCGTCGCGCCTGGCCGGCGTGGCTGGCGCTGCTGCTGGCGGCGCTCGCCGGGGCAAGCTGGTGGTGGGCGATCGGCCGGCCGGTGACCCTGCCGGATGCGCCGTCGGCGCGGATCGCCTGCGTCTCGTACGCCCCGTTCCGCGAGGCCGGCGAGACCCCGCTCGATGCCAACGCCTATATCAGCGCCGAACGCATCGACGCGGACCTGCGTGCGTTGTCGCAACGCTTCGACTGCGTGCGCACGTACTCGCAAGGGCAAGGCCTCAGCGCGGTGCCCGAAATCGCCGAACGCTACGGCATGAAGGTGTTGCTGGGGATCTGGCTGGGCCGCGACGCGGAGGCGAACGCGCAGCAGGTCGCGCTGGGCATCGCCACCGCGAACAAGTATCCGCAGGTATTGCGCGGGGTGATCGTGGGCAACGAGGTGCTGCTGCGCGGCGAGCTGTCGCCGGCGCGACTGGCCGGCTACCTGGGCGAGGTGCGTGCGGCGGTCGGCGTGCCGGTGACCTATGCCGACGTGTGGGAGTTCTGGCTGCGCCATCCCGAGCTGGCCGGTGCGGTTGATTACCTGACCATCCACATCCTGCCGTACTGGGAAGACCAGCCGGTGCCGCCCGAAGGCGCGGTGCAGCACGTGGCGGCGGTGTACGCGAAAGTGCAGCAGGAATTTCCCGGCCGGCGCGTGATGATCGGCGAGACCGGCTGGCCCAGCGCCGGGCGGCCGCGCCAGGCGGCCAGCGCCAGCGTGGTCAACGAGGCGCGCTACCTGCGCGAGTTCCTGCGCTACGCAGCCACCGTGCACATGCCGTACAACGTGATCGAGGCGTTCGACCAGCCGTGGAAGCGCACGCAGGAAGGCACCGTGGGCGGCTACTGGGGCATCTTCGACGCGCAGGCACGACCGAAGTTTGCGATGCAGGGGCCGGTGACCGAGGAGCCACATTGGTGGGCCGGCTGGCTCGCCGGTACCGTCGGTGCCGCGCTGTTCGTGCTGGCCGGCGCATGGCGGCGACGCTGGCGCAGCCCGCGCGGCTGGATCGCGCTGACCCTAGCCGGCGTGGCCAGCGGCTGCGCACTGGCCTGGCAGGTCAGGCAGATGCTGTACGCCTGCCGCGACGGCTGGGAATGGGCGGTGTCGCTCGTCGCCGGCGCACTGGCCTTGCTCACCGCGCTGCGGCTGGCGGTCTGGATCGCCGCGCGGCTGGCCGGCATGGCCGCACCGGCTGCGCCGCCACGCTGGCTGCGGCTGGGCTGGTTGTTTGCGCTGGCGTACTACGGGCTGTTGCTGGCGGTCGATGGCCGCTACCGGGATTTCCCGCTGGGCCTGTTCCTGCTGCCGTGCCTGGGCTACGCGCTGCTCGGCTGGCTGGACGACCGGCGCACGTCGTCGATGCCGTTGCTGGAGGAGCGCTTCCTCGCGCCGTCGCTGCCGTTGCTGGCGGCGGTCGTGCTGGTGCAGGAAGCCGGCCTCACGGCGGTGGCGTGGCTATGGCTGGGCGTGAACCTGCTGCTGGCCGTGCCGGTGCTGACCGACTGGCAGCGCGCGCGTCGCCTGCAGGCGCAGCAGGCGTAGGCAGCCGAACAGCAGGGCCAGTGCGCCGCTCTCGAAGCAGTACAGCTGCAGCGCGATGACGCCGAGCGCGGCGGCCAGCCACGCCGACCCGATGCGTTTCCATAGCAGCGCCAGCGCGGTCGCGGCGAGCGCCGCGATGCCATAGACGTCGTGCAGGAAGCCCAGCACCAGCCACTGCCGCCAGCGGCACCACCACGGCGCGTGGCCGCCGCCGCACTGCTGCGCCATCGCGGCGGGCTCGATCACGCCGTAGCGCAACCACGCCGCCAGCAACGCCACCAGCAGCAGCGCCAGCCATGGCCATGCCCGCTGCCACCGCGTCATCGCCGGCGCCCCGGCGAGGCGTTGCCGCCGACCTGCGCCGGCAGCCGGATCTCAGCCGCCAGCGGCAGGTGGTCGGAGAACGCCTGCGGCAACGCCCAGGTCTTCTCCAGCCGGATCGCCGGCGAGGTCAGGATGTGATCCAGCGCGCGTCGCGGCTTCCAGCTGGGGAAGGTCGGCGTCGATTGCATTGGCGGCTGCAGGGTGGATTTGGCGAACAGCTGCCGCATCTCGGCGCTGCCCGGCTCGGTGTTGAGGTCACCCATCAGCACCGCGTGCGGGAAGCTCTGCAGCAGCTCGGCGATGAAGCCGAGCTGGCGCGCACGCGCCGGTGCACTCAGCGACAGGTGCGCGATCATCACCGCCAGCGCGTTGTCGCCTTCGCCGAACTGCGCCAGCAGCGCGCCGCGGCCAGGGATCCGACTGGGCAGCGGGTAGTCCAGCACCGAGTGCGGCTCCAGCCGGCTGATCAGGCCGTTCGCCGAGTGCGCCAGCTTGGCCATCGCCCGGTTCGGCTGGTGGCTCCAGAACGGCATGCCGGCGGTCTCGGCGAGATAGCGGGTCTGGTTGAGGAAGCCCGAGCGCAGGCTGCCGGCGTCGGCCTCCTGCAAGCCGATCACGTCGAACTGCGACAGCACTTCGGCGAGCCGGTCGAGGTTGTCCATCTTGCTGCGCCCGGGCAGCACTGCATTGAGGCTGCGAGTGACGTATTCGCTGTAGCGCTGCACGCTGGCGCCGGCCAGGATGTTGCAGCTCAACAGGCGCAGGCGGCGCTCGGCAGGGGCGGCTTGGAGAGTGGCGGCGCGGGTCATTGCAACACACTACACGGGAAGGGGATGCTGGCGCCTGCGCTCATGGTTCACGCGCCGGACAAGGCGGCCAGCATGATCCACCCGAGGTGAATGGCACGCCAGCCGCGCCGGACGCCGTGCGTGGCGTTTACTTGCCGGCCAGCTCGCGCTTGACCAGCCATTGCGTCACCGCAACCATCTCATCGTACGAGTGCACCGCAGCCACGCGGTATTTGCCGTTGACCACGATGGTCGGGGTGCCGTCCACTTGCCATTTCTGGATCAGCGCGAGATCCGCCTTCAGCTTCGCGGTGGCCTCGGGTGACGTGGCGACGCGCATGAACTCGGCGCGGTCGACGCCCTCGCGGGCATAGAAGTCGGCCAGCTCGTCCATCGAGTTGATCGGGTAATGCTGGACGAACTTGGCGTCGAACAATTTGAGGTGGGTGCGCTCGGCCACGCCGAGCTGCTTCGCCGCGTAGTACGCGCGCGCATACGGCAGCCACTCGGCACTGAACGGCGCCGGCAGCAGCTCGAATGCCACCCCGGCCGGCAACTGCTTGCGCAGGTTTTCGGCCACCGGCGCGAACTGCGCGCAGTGGATGCAGCCGTAGGAGAACACCTCCACCACTTCCACCTTGCCCTCGCTGCTGTAGCGCTGGTGTGGCGTGGGCAGGGTGACGTACTGGTTGCCCTCGGTGTACGGCGCTGCTGCGCCGGACTGTGCGGAGCAGGCGCTGGCCAGCAGCAGGCCGGTAAGCAAGGTCAGTGCGCGCAGGGGGGCGAATCGGTTGAACATGGGGGTCTCTCTTCGCGGGGTGGCGGTGGGCCGCCGTGCAGGTCAGATTACCCGAAGCGGCTCATTTGCCGGCTGCTTCCTTGGCGACCAGCCACTGGGTCAGCTCGATCGACTGCGCATAGCCGCCGGCCGAGCCCGCCGTGAAGCGGTACTTGCCGTTGACGATCATGGTCGGCGTGCTGTCCACCCCGTAGGCCTTCATCAGGTCGTCGGCGCGCTTCATCTTGGTGTTGACGGTGAACGAGTTGGCGACGCCGACGAACTCCTTTGGGTCGACGCCGTACTTGGCATAGAACTTCGCCGCGTCCTCGATCGTCGGCCAGGCCGAATGCGGCTTCAGCCCGCTGGACTTCAGGTTGTAGGTGGACAGCTCGCCGCTCTTCCACACCGCGTCGTACATCGCGTCGTGGGTCTTGCCGACCAGGTCCAGCGCCTGCGCCGTGTAGAACGCGCGCTGGTACATCGGCCAGTTCTCGTCCGGGCGGAACGAGGCGGCCAGGTAGTTCATCACGGCATTCGACGGCAGGCTCCTGGCGATCTGCTCGACGGTGGTGTGGAAGCCGTTGCAGGCCGGGCAACCGTAGGAGAACACCTCGGTCACCTCGATCTTGCCGGGATGGCTGGTCGGCTGCGCCGGATCGATCAGGAAATAGTTCTTGCCCTCGACCCACTTGCCGTTGTCGACGAACGGCGCGGCGGCCACGGTCGGGGCGACTTCGCCGGGGGTCGTCGCGGCCGCTGCAGCGGCTGCCGTGTCGTCGGCGACGGGTGCTGTGCTGCCAGCGGCTGCCGGTGCGGCACTGGTCGCGGGGCTGGCCGGCGGCGCGGCCTCGGCGCTGGCGCTGACGGCCGGCGCGGCCGGCTGGACGGCACTGCCGGTGTCGCTGTCATGGCTGCAGGCGGCAAGCGCGAGCAGGGCGGCACACAGGAACGGCAGACGCTTCAACATGGCAGACCTCAAGAGCGGAACGTAAAACGACAGCGCCGACACTTCGGTCGGCGCTGATTCGATCAGGGCGTGGCGGCCGGCTGGCTGTCGGCGCTGTGCAGGCCCTCGATGTAGCTGGCCAGGGCGGCGATGTCGTCGGCGTTCAGTTGCTTGGCGATCGCCGGCATGACCTGCGAGTGGGCGTCGTCGCCCCACGTGGTGCCGTCGTGCCAGGCCTTCAGCGTGGCCTCGATGTACTGCGCGTGCTGGCTGGTCAGCTGCGGGTACTTCGCACCCGGATTGCCGCGGCCGTCGATGCTGTGGCACGCCATGCAGGCCGGGATGCCGCGCGTGGCATCGCCCTGGCGGAACAGCGTCTGGCCGTGCTCCACCAGCGCCTGGTCGGCCACGCCGGGCAGCGCGGTCTTGCTGGCGAAGTAGGCGCCGAGGTCGTGCATGTCCTGCTCGGACAGCGGCGCGGCCATACCCATCATGATCGGGTTCTGCCGTTTGCCGGCCTTGAAGCTGGCCAGCTGGTACACGATGTACTGCTCGCTCTGGCCGGCCAGCTTCGGATACTGCGCGTCGGCGGAATTGCCGTCCATGCCGTGGCAGGCGCCGCAGACGGCGGCCTTGGCCTGGCCAGCGGTGGCGTCACCCGGCTTGACCGTGGCTTCGGCAGTCGTGGCGGCGGGCGCCGCGGTGGTCGGTGCTGCCGCGGTGCTGGCGGCGGCTGGCGTGGCAGTCTCCGGCTGGGCGTCTTGTGCGATCGCGGTGCCCGCGGCAAGCGCGAACACAAGGGCTAGGGCGGACCCGAGAACAGCGGGCCGAAAACCAGCGGACCGAAAACTCATACACTTGACTCCCGAGAGACTTGCGAACACTGCCAGCGATTGCGGCCACGCGGCTAGCAACAGGCAGAAACCTCAGAATTATCCCGTGCCACCCTACCTTGGTCAAACCATTCCCATGCTCAATCCCCTGCAGGGCGCGCAATTCATGCTCGCGGCCCACCGCATCAGCCAGCTTCCCGCCGACCAGGGCGCCGAGGTGGCGTTTGCCGGCCGCTCGAACGCCGGCAAATCCAGTGCGCTGAATGCGCTGACCGGGCACAAGGGGCTGGCGCGCACCTCCAAGACCCCTGGCCGCACCCAGCAGATGGTCGCGTTCAGCCTGCCGCCGTACAGGGATGCACCGGTGTCGCGGACGCAGGATGCCCGGGAGCACTCGCCCGCGCCCGACCTGCGCCTGATCGACCTGCCCGGCTACGGCTACGCCAAGGTGCCGCTGGAGATGCGCGAGCACTGGAAGCTGGAGATCGACGCCTACCTGCACCAGCGCCGCAGCTTGCGCGGGCTGGTGCTGATCGTGGACATCCGCCATCCGCTGAAGGAATTCGACCGGATGATGCTGGAGTTCTGCTTCGCCACCCAGCTGCCCTGCCACCTGCTGCTGACCAAGGCCGACAAGCTCTCGCGCGGCCAGGCCACCCAGGCGCTGGCGGCGCTGCGCAAGCAGTTCGCCGCCGAGGGCCTGCACGCCACCGCGCAGATCTTCTCGTCTTCCGCCGGCACCGGCGTGGACGAAGCCCGCCAGGCGGTGATGGCCTTGCTGCAGCAACCGCGCGAAGGCGCGCACCAGGCGCGCGAACGCTGATGCATGCAGTGTTGCAGGAGCCCGCTGGCGGGCGATGCTCGTCGCAAAGCACAAAAGCATCGCCCGCCAGCGGGCTCCTGCAAAAATCGCGAGAAGCGATCAGCCGTGCACGGCTGCCATGAATACCGCGCACAGCGCCTGCATGCCGGCACGGTCGTCCTCGTCGAAGCGGTCGATGACCGGGCTGTCGACGTCCCACACGCCGAGCAGGCTGCCGTCGGGCTTGACCAGGGGCACCACGATCTCCGACTGCGAGGCGGCGTCGCAGGCGATGTGCCCGGCGAACGCGTTGACGTCCCGCACCAGCTGGGTCTCGCGGGTCTGCGCGGCAGTGCCGCAGACACCGCGGCCGAGCGCGATTCGGATGCAGGCGGGCTTGCCCTGGAACGGTCCGACCACCAGCTCGGTGCCGTCGTACAGGTAGAAACCGGCCCAGTTGAGCCGCGGCAGGCTGTGGTAGACCAGCGCGCTGAAGTTCGCCGCGTTCGCGATCAGGTCGCGCTCCCCGGCGAGCAGGCCGCGCGCCTGTTGCACCAGGTCTTCATAGTGGTCGCGCTTGCTGGAATACGCGTGGGATTTCAGTTCGAACATGCTATGCGTCCGGCGGAGGCAAAGCCCGTATTATGCGCCGAGCGATCATGACGAGGGGTGCGGCATGAGCTTGACCGAACAACGCGAAGGCATCGAGGCGGGCCGGCTGGACATGTTCGTGGATGGCGCGTTCGCGTTCATCCTGACCTTGCTGCTGATCGGCGGCGACAAGATTCCCGACAGCACGGACAAGCTGCTGTACATGCTCGGCGGCGTGCCGGCATTCGCCGTGTGCTTCTTTCAGATTGCCTTCTTCTGGCATGGCCATGTGCGTTGGCGCAAGCATTGCCACAGCGCCGACAGTACCGGCCGCTGGCTGTCGCTGCTGCTGGTGTTTTTCGCGATGATCTTCGTCTACCCGCTGCACATGGTGTACTCGGGCGTGTTCAACAGCCTGAGTGGCGGCGCGTTGCCAAGCGATTTCCACATGACTGGCGGGCCGGCCGACATGCGCGCCCTGTTCGCCTGTTTCGGCTTCGCCTATGCCTGCATGGCGGGCACGCTGACCTTGCTGTTCCTGCACGCGGCGAAGAGTGCGGCGACGCACGGCTTCAACAACCTCGACGCGCGCCGCGAGATGCGCATCTGGAGTGTGCCGGCGGCAATCGGCCTGGCCTCGGCGCTAACCGCGCTGCTGATACCGTTGTCGGCGCCCACCTGGGCATGGTCGATCCCCGGCTTCATGTACTCGCTGCTGTTCCTGATCGGGCCGGTGGTGAATCGCTTCAACCGGCGTTACGGAGTGGCCTGAGCGCTCGTCGCGACGCGACGGCGGATCCCCGCATGAGCATGCCCACGATACCCGCCAAGCCGGTTCTCGACGCGGACAACGCCCGCTTCATCGGCGGCGGCGTGTCGATCATCGTGTCCTCGCGCAACGCGGCGAACCTGCCGGAGCTGGTGCGCGCGCATGGCTGCCGGGTGAGCCGCGACCGGCGCCGGGTACGCCTGTTCCTGCAGGCCGGGCAGGCCCGCGCGCTGCTCGCCGATATCCGCCAGAACGGGCGGGTCGCGGTGGTGTTCACCCGCCCCACCACGCACCGATCGCTGCAGCTCAAGGGCAATGATGCGGCGCTGGTGCGCCTGCGCCCGGACGACGCGGCGCGGGTGGCTGCCTACCGCGGCGCGATGGTGACCGAGCTGGAGGGAACCGGCATCAGCGAGGCGCTGACGCGGGCATTGCTGGCCGGCGGCGACGACGGCCTGGTGGCTGTCGAGTTCACCCCGGTCGCCGCGTTCGTGCAGACCCCCGGCCCCGATGCGGGCAAGCCGCTGGGACCAGCCCCATGAACCTCGACGCGATCCGCGAATGCCTGGAGGGCAGCATTCCCGGCGTGATGGCCACCTGCGCGCCGGACGGCACGCCGAACGTGGCCTACCTGTCGCAGATCGAATACCTCGACGGCAGCCACCTCGCGCTGTCGTTCCAGTTCTTCAACAAGACCCGCCAGAACATCCTGGTCAATCCGCAGGCGCGACTGCTGCTGATCCATCCGCAGACGGCGGCGATGTACCGGCTGTCGCTGCGCTACCTGCGCACCGAGATGGAGGGGCCGCTGTTTGAACGCATGCGGGCGAAGCTGGCAGGGATCGCCTCGCATACCGGCATGAGCGACGTGTTCAGGCTGAAGGGTTCGGACGTCTATCGGGTGGACGCGGTCGAGCCGGTGCCCGGTCAGCCGCTGCCGGCGCCGCCGCCGCGGCGCAGCCTGCTGGCGGCCGTGCGCGGCTGTTCGCAGCGGCTGGCCGCGGCCGCCGACCTGGAAAGCCTGCTGGCGGCGATGCTCGGGTCGCTGCAGGCCGATTTCGACATCCATCACGCGATGATCCTGCTGCTCGACGGCGACGGCCAGAAGCTGTTCACGCTGGCCAGCTGCGGCTACGAGCAGTCCGGCATCGGCTCGGAGATTCCGCTGGGCGAGGGGGTGATCGGGGTGGCGGCGCGCGAGGGTACGCCGATCCGCATTGCGCACATGACCAGCGAGTATGCGTATGGCCGCGCGATCCGCGACGCGGTGGCGCAGGGTAGCGACGCGGCCCGGCTGGAGACGGAGATCCCGCCGCCGGGGCTGGCCGAGTCGCGCAGCCAGCTTGCGGTGCCGATCCACGCCGGGCGGCGCCTGCTCGGCGTGCTGTACGTGGAGAGCCCACAGGACCTGCGCTTCAGCTACGACGACGAGGACGCGCTGCTGACTTTGGCCGCCCAGCTCGGCCTGGCGATCAACCTGTTCCGCGACGCGGCGGAGAGCGCGAGCGAGCCGGTTCTACCGGACCAGCGGCGCCGTCGCCTCAGCGGTGCGCCGGTGCTGGTGCGTCATTACGCCGAGAACGACAGCGTGTTCTTCGGCGACGACTACCTGATCAAGGGTGTAGCCGGCGCGATCCTGTGGGCGCTGCTGCGCGATCACGTCGAAAGCGGGCGTTGCTCGTTCGCCAACCGCGAGCTGCGACTGGATCCGCGCATCCGCCTGCCGGAGCTCAGCGACAACCTGGAGGCGCGGCTGATCCTGCTGCAGCGCCGGCTGCTCGAGCGCGACGCCTGCGTGCGCATCGAGAAGACCGGTCGCGGCCGGTTCCGGCTGTGCGTGAACCGGCCGCTGCAGCTGGTCGACCTGCCCACCGGCGGGCACTCCTAGGAACGTGGACGGTAGAAACCGTCCGGCTGCAAGGCCCTCTGCGCGGTCCATTTTTCCGTCGTTTCCTGACCCATGGAACCACCATGGGCCGGCGAAGCGTCGAAAAACTGTCCTCGCGTAGCGGACTTTGACCAGCTTCGCTGTTGTAAGGCTCTTCGCCGCGAACGCTTCTTTCGCCCGCTCTCTTAGGCGGCCTGCGCCGTCGGCAGTGCCAGCGCGGCGGACAGCTTGCGCCAGTCGTGCTCGTCCAGTTGCGAACGGGCCAGCGCCAGCGCGCCGCCGAACACTTCGTCGGGGGCATTTGCGCGGATGCCGTCGAGCAGCTGCACGCGCTCGGCGTGGTTGATCGAGGACAGCATCCAGCGCAGCGCGAGCGCGCTGGCTTGCGGCGGCAGCGAGGCGACCAGCGCGCCCTCGATCGCCAGCAGCTCCGCGTCGCTGTAGTGCGCCCACAACACCGCGTTGTGCTCGCTCTCCTCGTAGTCCATATGCTGGAAATTCTCGCCGACGAACACCGCGAACCAGCGGTACAGGTTGCCGGCGGCTTCGCTGGCGTTGCCGTCCACGCGCAGGGTTTCCAGCAGGTCGATCTGCTCGAGCAGCAACGCGATGTCTTCCTCGTGATGCCCGTGCTCGCCGGCGATGCGCGCCGCCGAGCCCGGCTCGCACGCTTCCAGCGCGGGGTGCACGAAGCGGTTCTCGTCGTCCAGGTGCACGCGGCAGAACTGCAGCAGCTCGCGCGCCTGCTCCAGGGCGGCGTCGACATCGCGGGCGTCGGCGACATCCATGCGCCCCAGCCGCAGCAGGGTGTCGCACATGAAGGCGCGCAGCGCCTTGTGGATGAAACCGTACATGTTGTAGCGGACGGGTGCGGACGGTGCAGCGACGGAGTGGTGGATTGAGTGATGCATGATGGCCTGCCGTAATCGGGTGGTGGGAGGGGCAGCGCTGCGTGGTGCAGCGCGTCGGGGTGATCAGTCTAGGCAGGCGCCGTGCACGTGTTTCCTAAAACTTCGCTGCGGTTCTCCTAAGAATTTCCTAAATGCACCGCCGCCGTGTGCCATCCGTCATGCTTGCCACCCCGCAACGCCGGCGCCGACCATCGCCCGGCCCGACAACGGAAGAGCCGCATATGCAGAGCGCAGCAACAGACCAGGGGATGCTCATGGAGCGGAGGATGGAGCGATGCGCATGAGCCGCGCGGTATTCATCGCCGGCACCGATACCGGCATCGGCAAGACCCATGCGGCGTGTACGCTACTGCACGCCTTGCGCGCGGCGGGGCACGACGCCTGCGGCATGAAGCCGGTCGCCAGCGGTTGCGCGGAAACGCCGGACGGCCTGCGCAACGATGACGCGCTGGCGCTGCTGGCGGCTGGCGGCGACGCGGATCTGCCGTATGCCCTGGTCAATCCGGTTGCCCTGCGCGATCCGCTGTCGCCGCATCTGGCGGCGGCGCACGACGGCGTGACGATCGCGCTGGCGCCGTTGCGCGCGGCGTTCGAGCAGCTGCGCGGGCGACATCCGAACGTGGTGGTGGAAGGCGTGGGCGGCTGGCTGGTGCCGCTGGCGCCGGGGCTGCTGGCCGCGGATATCGCGAAGCAGTGGCGGTTGCCGGTGATCCTAGTGGTGGGGTTGCGGCTGGGCTGCCTCAGCCACGCCCTGCTCAGCGCCCGCGCGATCGTGGCCGATGGCTGCCAGCTGCTCGGCTGGATCGGCAACGTGGTCGATCCGCACATGGCGGCGCTGGAGGAAAACCTGGCGACGCTGCGCGAGCTGCTGCCGGCGCCATGCCTCGGCGTGCTGCCGCACGGGCTGGCGCCGGCGCAGGCGGCGGGCGCGTTGACGGCGGCGGAGTCGGCCTTCACATCGGTCATGCTTGGATAGGCATCGGTTCCCACCGCCGGAGGCAACATGGCCCGCAACCACTACTACCTTTCGATCGCCGACCTGGCCCATGCGCGCGGCGCCGACCCGCGCTTTGCCTGGGACGGCGCCGGCCCGAACGATTTCGCCGCGGCACTGCAGCAGTCCTTGCGCGACGATGGGCTGTTCCAGCGCTGGCGCACGGCGCAGCCCGATCCGGACGCGATCGACGGCAGCCTCGGTGCCACCGATGCGGCGGCCCAGGTGAGCGCGCGGGTTGCCGACCTGCGCACCGACGTGGACCTGATCACCGACCTGCCGATGAGCGTGGTGCGTCACCGGCTGTACCTGTTGATCGGTGCGGCGTGGCAGCTGCGCGACCTGCGCGCGGCCTGAGAGCCTGTTCAAAGCCCCCGGATACCTCGCGTTGCCATCGAGTGGCCGCCAAGTGGTAGTGCGTGGCACAGCGCCTGACTGGTCGTCAGATCAAGCCGCGCGCTGCCGCATGGCAGCCACTCGATGGCAACCCTTCGGGCAGGGTCTGTTTGCCCGCATGCCGGCGTCATCGCTCGGTCGTGGACGGACGTGTCCACTCCCTCGCTCTTCCTTGGCCTGCGCGCAAACAGCTCCCAGCGCGAGGCATCCGGGGACTTTGAATAGGCTCTAGAGCGCCGAACTTTGCGCGGTTTGGAAAGGGCCCGCGCTGCCGGTAAAGTCGGGGCCACCGCTTTTCGTGTCCGGCCACGGGCACGCCACTTCCGGGAAATCCGATGTTTCGTCTGCGCACGATTGTGATCGCCACCACGATGGCCCTGGCTGCCTGCTCGCAGCAGCCGAACGGGGCCGCCAACCCACCCGCACCGGCAGCCGCGTCCGCCAGCAGCACCGCATCGGCCACCACCGACATGACCAGCAACCCGTTCTACCGTGCCAGCACGCTGCCGTTCCAGGCACCGCCGTTCGACAGGATCCACGACGGCGACTACCAGCCCGCGATCGAGGAGGGCATGCGGCAGCACCTGGCCGAGATCGAGAAGATCGCGGACAACCCGGAACCGCCCACGTTCGAGAACACCTACGTGGCGATGGAGAAATCCGGCGCCATGCTGCACCGGGTGATGGCCGCGTTCGACGCCGTCACCGGCGCGAACACCAGCGACACGCTGCAGAAGGTGCAGGAAGAGGAGGCGCCGAAACTGGCCGCGCACGAGGACGCGATCCATCTCAACGGCAAGCTGTTCCAGCGCGTCGAGACGATCTATGAGCAGCGCGATACGCTCAAGCTCGATGCGGAGTCGGCGCGCCTGGTCGAGGTGGTCTACAAGAACTTCGTGCACGCGGGCGCGAAACTTTCCGACGCCGACAAGGCGAAATTGAAGGACCTCAACAAGGAAGAGTCGACGCTGAGCACCGCGTTCACCAACAAGCTGCTGGCCGCCACGAAAGACGCCGCGCCGGTGATCGCCGACAAGGCGAAGCTGGCCGGCCTGTCCGACGCCGAGCTGGCCGCCGCCACGCAGGCCGGCCACGACCGCAAGCTGGACGGCAAGTACGTGCTGACCCTGCAGAACACCACCCAGCAGCCCGAGCTGCAGGACATCACCGACCGCGCCACCCGCCAGGCGCTGTTCGAGGCCTCGTGGAACCGCGCCGAAAAGAGCGATGCCAACGACACCCGCAAGACGATCGAGCGGCTGGCGCAGATCCGCGCCGCGCAGGCGAAGCTGCTCGGCTTCCCGAACTACGCGGCATGGAAGCTGGACGACCAGATGGCGAAGACGCCGCAGACGGCGCTGAAGTTCATGCAGAATCTGGTGCCCGCGGCCACCGCGCGCGCAAAGGTTGAGGCGGGCGACATCCAGGCGCTGATCGCCAAGCAGCACGGCGACTTCAAGCTGCAGCCGTGGGACTGGAACTTCTACGCCGAGCAGGTGCGCAAGGCGAAGTACGACCTCGACGAGAACGCAGATCAAGCCGTACTTCGAGCTGGACAGCGTGCTGCAGAACGGCGTGTTCTACGCCGCCAACCAGCTATACGGGCTGACCTTCAAGGAGCGCCACGACATCCCGGTGTACCAGCCGGACGTGCGCGTGTTCGAGGTGTTCGACCACGACGGCACGCTCGATGGCGCTGTTCTATACCGACTACTTCAAGCGCGACAACAAGAACGGCGGCGCCTGGATGGACAACCTCGTCGACCCAGTCGAAGCTGCTCGGCACCAAGCCGGTGATCTTCAACGTCGTGCAACTTCAGCAAGCCGGCCGCGGGCGCAGCCGGCGCTGCTGTCGTTCGACGACGTGACCACCATGTTCCACGAGTTCGGCCACGCGCTGCACGGCCTGTTCGCCGATCGAGCAGTACCCGACCCTGTCCGGCACCAATACCGCGCGCGACTTCGTCGAGTTCCCGTCGCAGTTCAACGAGCACTGGGCCACTGAGCCGAAGGTGTTCGCCCACTACGCGAAGCACTACCAGACCGGCGCGGCGATGCCGCAGGCGCTGGTCGACAAGATCAAGAAGGCCGGCAAGTTCAACAAGGGCTACGAGATGACCGAGCTGGTCGCCGCCGCCCTGCTCGACATGAACGTGGCACATGCTGTCGCGCCGATGCGCCGCTGCAGGACGCCGATTCGTTCGAGGCCGCCGCGCTGAAGAGGGACGGCATCGACCTCGCGCTACGTGCCGCCGCGCTACCGCTCCAGCTACTTCCTGCACATCTGGGGCAACGGCTACGCCGCCGGCTACTACGCCTACCTGTGGACGCAGATGCTGGCCGACGACGCCTTCGCGTGGTTCAAGGAGCACGGCGGCCTGACCCGCGAGAACGGCGATCGCTTCCGCGCGATGGTGCTCTCGCGCGGCAACACCGAGGAGCTGGCGAAGATGTACCAGGACTTCCGCGGCCAGGATCCGCAGATCGAGCCGATGCTGGAGAACCGCGGTCTGAAGGACGCGCCGATGCCGAAGAGGTAAGCACACCCCATGCACTCGAAGTGCAAAGGCCCGCCGTTTGGCGGGCCTTTGCGTTGTGCGACCTTGGCGTGTCGTTGAATGCGGACCCCACGCGGCAGGACGGATGGTTGCGCCAACCCGGCGCGCAAGGTTACAACCATCTGCGTCATTCGCCTTGGGGGGTGAGTATGCGCCATACCGCATGCTGGTGGTGGGTACGAATGGTTTGCGCTGTTCTTGGAGCAGGATGGTTTGTTTCACCTCTCTTGGCCGACAGTTGGATGCCGGCGACGACGAAGGTTTATTTCTCTGCCGACCGTACCTGGCGGCTCACCGTGACTCCACGGGCCATTGCCGGCGCGCTCGCCTACTTCGAGGACAAGGTTGCCGGTCGCGAGGATGCCGGCGCACTGCCGGGCAACCTGCAGAAGCGAGCGCAGGGATTCATGGAGCATCTGGAACGCGGCCATTGGCATGCGGTCTGGAATGAGCCGCTGCTCAACGAGGTGAGCCCCGTCGAGGCGATCATTTCGCCCTCCGGCTTCGTGGTGACGTTCGACAACTGGCACAGCGCAGGTTATGGCGATGACGTGGTAGTGATTTACGACGGTCGCGGCAAACTCGTGCGAGCGATGGGATTGAAGGATTTCCTGCCGAAGGAGTACATCGAAGCATTGCCGCACAGCGTCAGTTCAATCTGGTGGGGAGAAGGCCATCATTTCTCGGCTGACGGCAGGCAATTGGTCTTGCGCGTCGTCGTGCCGGCCGAGAGCCCGGCGGAAGTGATGGACGATGAACAGGCGGAGAACGTCGAGCTGACTTTCGAACTGATGGACGGCAAGGGGTTGGCTCCTGATGAGCCGGCTTGGTCCAGGGCCGTGACGAAGGCAGCTCGCGTGGATGCCTTGCTGCGTGCTAGATGGGCGAGGGAGGAAGCGATCTTTATCGCGCCGCTGCAGAGTCCGCAAGGCAGTGAGGATGCCGATTGGCGCCGCTACCTCACGGAAGCGTTCTTCCGGGTTGATGCCGATTGGCAGGATGGCTTTCCGGCAACGGTCGTCCTACGATTGCCGACCGCCGGGGATTACAAGGCGTCGGTCGATCATCTGTCCAATGCGCTTCGAGGCGAGTTGAACAGGGACGGCGCACTGATGATCGCCTCATCCTCGCAGGACAACCTCGTACGTGTTTTGGCCAACCTTGCGGAAAAAGTGCCGCGTGGATGGTTGAAAGATGCTCGTGTCTATGTGGCGGTCGATGCTGCCCATACAGATGCAGCGAAAAGCGCATTGGCCCGGACGGGAGCAAAGTACGTCCAGTTGAATCCGGATGTTCCCATTCCTCAGCGGAGGGCACGCCTCGAGGCCTTCCAGGCGAGCAAAGACAGCCAGTGAGCTGTAACAACCGAGCTTCCGGACAACGACGGGCATCCAGCGGTGAGGGCTGGCGCGTGAACTCGCGGGACATCAGGTCGTCATGCTTGAGCTGGCGTGGGGATGGCAGACCATAGCGGCGATTTTCAGCGCCTCGCGACAGTCCACCAGCCGCATCAGCCGCTCGGCATTGGCCTGCGGCAGGGCCTGACCGCCGTCGTCCGCACGGCCGCCAGCGGCGTGGAATAATCGAGGCATCCCCCGACCGGAGCCGCCCGCGCGTGGACAGCCATCATTTCCTGCAGACCGCGGTGGTGTTCCTGCTGGCCACGGTGATCGCGGTGCCGTTGACCAAGCGCTTCAGGCTAGGCGCGGTGCTCGGCTACCTGATCGCCGGCGTGGTGATCGGGCCGCAGTTGCTGGGCCTGGTCAGCGACACCGAAGGGGTGGCGGCGATCTCCGAGTTCGGCGTCGAGCTGATGCTGTTCGTGATCGGCCTGGAGCTGTCGCCGCAGCGCCTGTGGGTGATGCGCCGCTCGGTGTTCGGCACCGGCCTGCTGCAGGTGCTGGCGACCAGCGTGGCCATCGCGGCGGCGGGGTATTTCCTGTTCGGCCTTACCGGCAAGGGCGCGGTGATCGTGGGCGGCAGCCTGGCACTGTCATCCACCGCGTTCGGCCTGCAGATCCTGGCGGAGCGCAAGGAGGCCGGCTCGGCCTATGGCCGCCAGGCGTTCGCGGTGCTGCTGTTCCAGGACCTGGCGGCGATCCCGCTGATCGCCGCGGTGCCGCTGCTGGCCTCGTCCACCGCGCAGGATTTCAACCTGTTCGCGGTGCTGCGCACGGTCGGGGTGATCGTGGCGGTGATCGTCGGCGGCCGCTACCTGTTGCGTCCGGTGTTCCGCTTTGTGGCGAAGGCCGATTCGGTGGAGGTGTTCACCGCCACCGCGCTGCTGGTGGTGATGGGCGTGGCTCTGCTGATGGAACTGGCCGGTGTCTCGGCCACCCTGGGCGCGTTCCTCGCCGGCATGCTGTTGGCCGATTCGGAGTACCGGCACGAGCTGGAATCGAACATCGAGCCGTTCAAGGGCCTGCTGCTGGGGCTGTTCTTCATCAGCGTCGGCATGTCGATGGACCTGTCGCTGCTGCTGCATCGGCCGGGCTGGATGTTCGGCCTGGTGCTGGGGCTGCTGTTGCTGAAGAGCGTGCTGCTGTGGCCCCTGGGACGGCTGCTGGGCGGGCTCAACCGCTCCGACACGCTGCGCCTGGTGGTGCTGCTGGCCTGCGGCGGCGAGTTTGCCTTCGTGGTGCTGCGCCAGGCCGCCGAACAGCGCCTGATCGGTGTGGTCCAGCGCGACGCGCTGGTGCTGGCGATCACCTTGTCGATGGCGCTGACCCCGCTGCTGGTGGTGCTGGCGGCGAAGGCGCTGAACGTGAAACCGAAAAAGCCGATGCGCGAGTTCGACACCATCGAGGCCGACACGCCGCGGGTGATCATCGCCGGCTTCGGCCGGGTCGGCCAGATCATCGCCCGCGTGCTGCGCGCGCAGGGCATCCCGTTCGTGGCGCTGGAGCACTCGGCCGAGCAGGTGGACGCGTCGCGCCGCTTCGGCAGCATCAACCTGTTTTTCGGCGATCCGGCGCGACCGGAGCTGCTGCGCGCGGCGCAGGCCGACAAGGCCGAAGTGTTCGTGCTGGCCACCGACGACCCGGAGGCGAACCTGCGCACCGCCCGGCTGGTGCGGCGGCAGTACCCGCACCTGAAGATCGTCGCCCGCGCGCGCAACCGCCAGCACGTGTTCCGGCTGATGGACCTGGGCGTCGAGGAACCGATCCGCGAGACGTTCCACTCCAGCCTCAAGATGACCCGCAAGACGCTGGAGGCGCTGGGCCTGCCGCATGAGCTGGCGATCGACCGGGTCGAGCGCTTCCGCCGCTACGACGAGGACCTGCTGAAGAAGCAGGCGCTGGTGTACGACGACGAGACCAAGCTGATCCAGAGCACCCGCGAAGCGATGATCGACCTGCAGCGGCTGTTCGACGCGGATGCCGAGCGCAGCGCCGAAAGAGAGCGCCTGCGTGACGCCGGGGCGCCGCTGACTGGCGATGATTGACTGAGCCTGTCAGGCCGCTGCGGACCGAGCGGCGCCAAACTTGCGTCGGACAGGGGTGGCTGCGTCAACCGGTTGCTGCTTCCGGCGTTGCTCGAACATGCCTGCACCCCAGCTCGCCGCGCTGACAGGACCCGTCGTGATCCGTTTCGGTCGCCTCGGTGACACCATTCTGCTGCAGCCGCTGCTGCACAAGCTGCACATGCGTTATGGCCGGCCTTGCCAATTGCTGGCGCTGGGGGACTGGTCGCCGGCGCTCTATTCGGCCCAGCCGGAGGTTGCCGGGTGCATTCACCTGCGTTCGCAATATGGCCCGATGTGGATGCGCCCGCAGCGCTGGCGGGCAGCATGGGCATTGCGGCGCCTGCGCGAGTCGCCGTTCTACATCTGCGAACCCGAGTTGCGTACGCGAACCAAGGTACGCCCGATGCTGGCGCTGGCCGGCGTGCCGGCCGAGCACTGCACGTTCATCGAAGACATTCCGTCGATCGAGGACGAACACTGGGTGGACTGGCTGTTGCGTTTCGGAGACACCACGCCGGCTGCATTTGGTGCAGGTTGCGGGCCGGTGACGTCCTTCATTTGCGCCGCGCCGCAGTTGCATGTCAGCACGGCCGAGCGTGCTGACCGCGATGCATGGCTGCGCACGCAAGGCATGAGCGGGCGACCGCTGGTGCTGCTGCAGCCAGCCAACAAGCGCACCATGCGCTGGAACGGGATACGCGCCGCCGAGGATGACGACAAGTCGTGGCCGGCGGAACGCTGGGCTGCTCTGGCGTGCGTGATCAGCCACCGTCTGCCGCAGGCCCAGGTGCTGTTTTGCGGTTCGGCTGCCGAAGCCGGCTATCTCGACGCCCTGCTGGCGGTCGCCGGCGCCGTGTCGCCCAAGATCGATGCTGCCGTATTGCCGCTCGGTCGTCTGAAGGCGTTGCTGGAGATCGCCCACAGCATGGTCTCGGTGGATACCGGCCCGGCCCACCTGGCCGCTGCCATGGGTTGCCCGCTCGCGGTGCTGATGGGATCCCGCTCGCCGCGGCTGTGGACGCCGCGCAGCGGCGCGGGCAGCGATGTGGTGGTGCTGGGCGGCCTGCCGGCGGTGCGGCGCGTGGACGAGATCGCCACGACGCAGGTGGTGGACGCCTGGCACTCGCTGCGCGGCCGTGCCGCAGCGCTGGCTACCACCACCGCGGATGTCGGTGCGGACGCCTATTCGGCCGGCTGGGCCGGCTGACGCAAGGTCTGGCGTACGCTGGGAATCGCGCTGCTGCGCGCGGCCAGTTCGTGGGCGATGTCGACGTAGCCAAGATGCCGCGCCACATCGGCGGCAGTACGGCCGAACGCATCGGTGGCCCCGCGATCGGCGCCGCGCGACAGCAGCACGCGCGCCGGCGGCAGCAGCGCGTGCATGGCGCAGGCGTGCAGCGCGGTGACCCCGCGCTGGTCGGCGTGCTCGACCTTGGCGCCGGCCTCCAGCAGCAGCGGCACCAGCGCGCCGATGTGGGTGGCGTCGCATTCGCTGCCGGGGCGCAGCTGCGCCCCGAGCAGCAACAGCAGCGGCGTCTTGCCTTCGTTGTCGGCATGGTTGATGTCGGCGCCGTGCTTGAGCAGGCCGTCGAACAGGCGTCGCGCGCGCAGGCTGTCGTTGTGTTCGAAGCCGAACTGGGCGGCCGCATGCAGCGCGCTGCGCCCAGCGTCGTCGACCGCGTTGACGTCGGCGCCGGCGCCCAGCAGTTGTTCGGCGATGTCCGGGTAGCCCATCGCGGCAGCCACCATCAGGGCGGTGGCCTGGTTGGGCAGGCGCTGGTCGACGGCGACTTCATGCTGCAGCAGCAGGGCGACGAGCGCCTCGCGCCGCGCGGCCACCGCGGCGGCCAGCGGGGTCACGCCGCTGCCTGCTGCCAGCGACGGATCCGCGCCGGCGTCGAGCAGGCACGCGGCGATGTCGCGATGCCCGGCACCGCAGGCATGCAGCAGTGCTGTGGCGCCCTGGCCGTCGCGGGTGTCCACGGCGAACCCGAGCTCCAGCAGGCGTTGCACGCTGGCCAGCGCACCGGCCTTGGCCGCGGCGGGCAGGTCTTCGGGGCACAGCGCGCGGCCCGGCCGTGGCCAGTCGCGCCAGTCCAGCCAGCGTTCCACCGCCGGGTGCTCCAGTGCCAGTCCCAGCGGGGTTTCGCCGTTCGCGTCGGTCGCCTCGGGGTTCGCGCCGTGGGCGATCAGCGCGCGCACCAGGGGCAGCGCCTGCGCGCCATGTTCCAGCGCGGCGAACAGCGGGGTGCGGCCGTCGCGGTCGCGCGTGTTCGGATCGCAGCCGCGGAGCAGCAAGGCCTGCAGCAACGGCAGCTGCGCGTTGACCACGGCGAGCTGCAGCGGGGTGCGTCCGCGGGCGTCCGTGCCGAACGGGTCGGCGCCGCGTTCGAGCAGGTTCAGCGGCAGCGCGGCGCCCTGGGCGGCCCCGTTCAAGTGCACCAGCGCCTGCGCCAGCAGGCCGGCGCCGGCCGGACTGGCGCCGGCCTGCAGCAGGTCGTCCAGCGCTTCGGTGGCGTCCGGCAATTGCTGCAGCAAAGCGTCGAACAGGCGCTGGCCCAGCGGCGGCAGGCTTGGCGCCTCGGCAGTTTCGGCATCATCGATGCGCGGCGCTTCCAACCGCGCTTCGGCGTCCAGGCCATGCTCGAGCAGCCAGCGGCGGGCGGCGGCAAGGCCCGGCGTGGCCAGGTCCAGATACAACCGGGCGAGCTGCGGTTGCGGCCATGCGCGCACGCGTTCGGTGAAACCGGAGACGATCGCCCAATGGCCGAAGCGCAAGGCGTCGAGCAGATGCGCCGGAGTGTCGCTGCCTTCGCCCAGCACGTCCTCGCTGAGGCTGGCCGGCAGCGGCGTGTCCGGGTCGAGCAGGGCAACCAGGTCCCAGCGCCCGGCGGCGGCGGCGTGATCGAGCGCGCTGCGGCCGTCGCTGCCAGCGGCCTTCGGCTCGGCGCCCAACGCCAGCAGCGCGCGCACGGTTTCGCCGTGGGCCCGCGGCGACTGGCAGGCCAGGGTCAGTGCGTCGCGACCATGGCTGTCGCGCATGCCGGCATCGGCTTTCGCCTCGGCCAGCAGTCGCACGATGCCGCCAGCGCCGGCGCGTGCCGCCTCCATCAACGCGCTGCTGCCGTGGCGGTCGACCAGATCCACGTCGGCGCCGGCAGCGCACAGTACGCGGGCGATCTGCTCGTGGCCTTCGGCGGCGGCGGCGAGCAGCGCATGCCGGTGCCGCGCATCGACCGCGTTGACCGCGACGCGATGCCTGAGCAGCAGCTTCACTCCCTCCACATCGTCGTCAGCGATGCCGGCGGCGGCGACCAGCGCCGGCTCGCCATCGGCGGGGGCCGGCTTGGCGCCGTGCTCCAGCAGGAATTTCGCCAGCGGCCAGTTGGCGGCATGGCAGGCGGTGGCGAGCGGGCTGATGCCGGCCTTGTTCAGTGCATTGATCGGCGCGGCCGCGTCCAGCAGCATCGCCGCCACGCCGGCGTCGGCACTGAGCACGGCGCCGTGCAGCGGGGTGTTGCCTTCGGCATCGGTGACCAGCGGACTCGCACCGTTGGCGAGCAGGGTCAGCACCGCCTCGGCGCGGCCATGCCAGCTGTCGCGGGTGGCGGCCAGCAGCGGGGTGATGCCGCCGCTGGCACGGTTCACGTCGGCGCCCTTGGCGATCAGTGCGCGCAGCAGACGGGTATCCGGCAGCAGCGCGGCCAGCATCAGGACCGGGCGCTGGTCGCGGTCGTCATCGGCGGGCGCGGTGTCGGGGTTGGCACCGGCCTCGACCAGGGCCAGCGCACGCTCGATATCGCCGTCGCGGGTGGCGGCCAGCAGCGCGGCGGCCTGTTCTGGCGTGCCGGCGGTGCGTTCCTGCTCGCTCAGCACCGGCCGCGGCGCGGCGGCCGGCGCGCGATCGGCACGCCGGCGCGGCTGGTGGCGTTCGCATAGCAGCGCGCGCAGCGTGCGGTTGGCGATCACCAGGCAGCCCAGCGGCAGCAACACGACGCCGTAGATCACCAGCGCGGCGACGCGCGGCTCCGGTGGCAACACGCCGTACAGCCCGGTCAGCGCGATCGCACCGAACGCCAGCACCAGTAGCGAGAAAGCAGCCGGGAGGAAGTGGCTGAAGAAGCGCTCCTCGCGCGACAGGTGCCGGCCGAACGCCATGCTGCGCAAGGTGGCGGTGAAGATCCACGAGCCGTCGCGCTGGCTCGGGTAGGCGTCGTCCCACACGAACACCAGGCCGAACGCCGGCCACAGCCGCCATAGCGCGACCAGCGCGAGCACCAGCGCGGCGGCCAGGATCAGCGCCGCACTGAGGCTGGGTTCCTGGGTCAGCTGCAGCATCGGCCAGGCGACCAGCACGAACACCAGCACGGTGTAGCCGGTGAACATCACCAGGTGCGCGGCTCCGCGGCGCAGCACAGTGCGGCCGAAACGCGGCTCAGGATCGAAGCCGATCGCATGGCAGATCGCCGCCATGGTCAGCGCGTTCGCGAGCAACAGCGGAAGCAGGGTCAGCGGATGGGTGACCAGGCCGGCGACGGCCACCGCGAGCAGGCCCGGAATGAACCAGGCCAGAGCGTGCAGGAAAGGGGGACGGCGGCGCGATTTGGGCTGGGTCATGGGGACAGTATAGAAATCGTTGGACGGACAGGCGGTAACCAAGTGTTAAGGATGCCCTAACTGTTCAACGCGGGCGCTATCGGCTCCGTTTGCTCGCAGCTTGCCGGTGTGCTGACGAAGGCAGGCGGCTGCCCGTCGAAGGACGCCGCGGAGATTGCAGAAGGTCGCAAGCGGCAGCGCGCGACTTGCCCATGGCGGCCTCGCCACCTGCGAGCCTTCCGGACCCCATGCCGCCTGTGTCCAACCGGTCAGGGCAGCTTCGACGCCGGCGGCATGGTGCGTGATTCACACGTCTCGGTCATCCCGCGGCGAGTGCGTGTAGACGGGATGGTTGGCGGTGGCCAGGGTTTCCTGCGGCGGCAGCTGCAGATGCCAGCCCTGCGTACGCAGATGTTCGAGCACCTGCTCGGTATCCTCGACCGGGAGCCTGCGCTGTTCGTCCAGCTGCACTTCCATCACGAAGCGCAACTCGCCCAGCAACAGCACAAGCGGCTCGGACAGGATGTCGAACGCATCGCGCTGCGCCAGCCACAGATAGCTGTCGACCTTGCGCAGGCTGGCATAGACGAAACATTGCATGGCGGCACCGTGTCGGATGGGGTCCGGGCAGCGCCCGGCGGGTCAGGGTAACAGCGCCCGCCCAGGGACCGGGCTCTTCAGTGTGCACCATCCGGTTGAAATGCCGGCGTTAGTTTTTTGTTGCGGACGCACTTGCAACACCTTGTCCAAGAGGGCAAAGTTCAGCGCTGGAAGTTCAAACGCACGTATGAATTCATGTTTCCACGGGTTAATTACACGATAATTACCCGTTAACTACCCCGAGCTGCACCAACAACATGCAGGAGCTAGCGATGCACACGTCTTTCCGTTCCCTCACGGGCGCCACCCGTCCACTGGCGCTCGCCGCCTTGAGCATTGCGGTCATGGGCGCCTTGTTTGCACCCGCAAGCGCGAACGCCAGTGCGTTCCAGCTCAAGGAGAACAGCGCCAAGGGTCTGGGCCGCGCCTATGCGGGCTCCGCCACCGCTGGCGGCGACGTCTCGGTGGTGGTCAATAACCCGGCCGCGATGTCCGATCTGAAGGGCACCTATCTGCAGGCAGACGTAACCGCCATCAACTTCAGCGCCAAGTTCAACGGCAGCGCCACCGATGTACTGGGTCGCCCGATCGCCGGCGGCAACGGCGGCGACGCGGGCACCACGCTGCCGGTCCCGGCGCTGTTCTTCGCCACCCAGGTCAGCGACCGGGTGCACGTGGGCGCCGGCTTCTCGGTGCCGTTCGGCTTCCAGACCGAATACGACAGGAACTGGGTGGGCCGCTACAACGGCATCAAGTCCAAATTCCAGTCGCTCGATGCCACATTGTCGGCGTCGTTCGATGTCACCGACACCTTCAGTATCGGTGCCAGCGTCATCGCGCAGAAGACCAGCGCCGAGCTGACCAGCGCGATCAACTACAACGCGGTGGGACTCAAGGTGCAGCAGGGCATCGGGGCGCAGACGGCGGCCGGCGTGGCGCAGATCCAGGCCGCGGCAGCGGCCGGGCAGATCACGGCGGCGCAGGCCGCCGCCATGATCCAGGCAGCCGCACAGCAGGGTCAGGCCGCGGCGGCCGGCGTGGCTGCGGCAACGCCGGTGGGCGCTGACGGCTTTGCCCGCATCAAGGGTGACGACTGGGGTTACGGCTGGCAGTTGGGCGGCTACTGGAAGCTGACCCCGAACGACAAGCTCGCGCTCAACTACCGCTCCAAGATCAGTCACCGCCTCGAGGGCACCGGCAACTTCACCACCACCCCGGGCTACGACATGCTGCTGGCCAACCCGGCGCTGGCCGGCGGCATCCCGCCGTTCCAGCACACTACCGGCACCGCCGACTTCACCACGCCGGCGGTGGCCAGCGCGAGCTACTGGCACCAGGAAGAGAAGTTCGGCTTTGGCGTCGACGTGTCCTGGACCAAGTGGGACGTGTTCAAGAACCTCACGGTGAACTACGGCAACCCGCATCAGCCTTCGACCAGCGAGGCGTACAACTGGCGCAACACGGTCTACGCCGCGGTTGGCGGCGACTATTACGTCAACAGCAAGCTGACCCTGCGCGCCGGTGTCGCGGTTGACAGCACGCCGACCTACCTGGCCACCCGCAGCGCGCGCGTGCCGGACTCGACCCGCCAATTGGCCACCGTCGGCGTCGGTTACCAGGTCAGCGATCATTTCGAGCTGAACGCGTCATATGCGCATATCTTCGTCAACAATGCGCACGTCCATAACACCAGCTCCACGGGCGACACGCTGACCGGCAACTTCAAAGACTACGGCAACCTGCTGAGCTTCTCGGCGCAGTACAAGTTCTAACTGCGGCAACCCGAAACAGCCGTTCAAACAAAAACCTCCCCGCGAAATCGGGGAGGTTTTTTTATGCGGTCAGGCACGGGCAGGGTGGTCGCTGTTCAACCACGCTTGAGCAGCAGCTCCAGCATGCGTCGGAAGCGCGCACCGTACGGCGGATTGAGCAGGCCGACGCCGTTGAGGCGCGCCTGCCGGAACACCGGCTTCAGATGCGAGAACGTGCGGAAGCCGGCTTCGCCGTGATAACCGCCCATGCCGGAAGCGCCGACGCCGCCGAACGGCAGGCCATGCTGCGCGATGTGAAACAGCGTGTCGTTGAGACTGACGCCCCCGGCCACGGTGCGTGCCAGCACCTTGTCGACCAGCGCGCGATCCTGCTCGAACAGGTACAGCGCCAGCGGATGCGGGTGGGCGGCCACGTAGGCGATCGCCTCGTCCAGCGAGTCATAGGGTATGAGCGGCAGCAGCGGGCCGAAGATCTCCTCCTGCATCACGTCCATGCTGTCGCTGACTTCACTGAGAAGTTGCGGTGGCAGCAGGCGGCGCGCCGGATCATCCGCCGCCTCGCTCAACGGATGTACCCGCGCGCCTGCAGTCCGCGCGCCTTCGCGCAACGCGACCAGGCGCAGGTACTGCCGATCGGAAGCGATGCTGGCGTATTGCGTGCTGTGCTCGAGTTGCGGATACAGTCGTGCAGTCACCCGCTGAGCCGCATCGATGAAATCCGCCATGCGTGCGCGCGGCAGCAGCACATAGTCCGGTGCGATGCAGGTCTGTCCAGCGTTGACCAGCTTGCCGAACATGATGCGCTCCACCGCGTTGTCGAAGCGCGCACCGGGGCCGATGATCGCCGGCGATTTGCCACCCAGCTCCAGCGTCACCGGGGTCAGGTTCGCGGCCGCTGCGCGCATTACATGGTGGCCGACGGCGGTGGATCCGGTGAACAGCAGGTGGTCGAACGACAGTGCGGAAAATGCCTGTGCCACCGCCGCATCGCCGGTCACCACCAGTACTTCGTCGGGCTGGAAATAGCGGGCCACCTGTTCGGCGAACAGCACCGAGAAGCGCGGCGTGTATTCGCTCATCTTGATCATCGCGCGATTGCCGGCGACCAGCGCGTCGACCAGTGGGCCGATCGCCAGATACAACGGATAATTCCACGGCACGATGATGCCGATCACGCCAAGCGGCTGCGGTATCAGTGCATTGCGCGCGGGCAGGAACGCGAGTCCGGCTAGTGAACGCTGTGCACGCATCCAGCGCCGGCCATGGCGCAGCGCGTGGCGGATGCCGGACAGGCTGGGAAAGAATTCCAGCAGATCGGTTTCTTCCGCAGGACGCTGCCCGAAGTCGGCCGAGATGGCAGCGGCGAAAGCGCCACGCTGCTCACGCAGCATCGTCTCCAGCGCGCGCAGCCGCTTTGCGCGTGTTTCCCATGACGGCATCGGGTCGGCCGCATGCGCGATACGCATGCGCAAAAGCGCAGAAGTCAGTTCGGTGATCGCTGGCTCAGACATGTTGAAGGACACTCATTGCTCGCGGCGGAATTCATCGAAGAACGCGTGATCGATCTCATAGATCGTCTTCGGCTTCACGCCGATACCCGCATCCTGAAACAATTCCACCAGCTGCTCACCATCGATCAGTTCGATTGGTACCACGCCATCGCGCGTGGCTTCGCTCTCCGCGTCGTTGGTGAAGCGTCCGGTGGTGATGAACACGCCTTTTTCGGCGCGACCGAGTAGGGCATTGCGGAATTCGCCCACGGCGCTGCGCGAGACGACATCTTTATAGCGTTTGGCTTGGAATGCCACGCGCAAGCTGACGAATGGACTCAATCGCAGCAGGCCGTAGCCGTCGATGCCACCGTCGCGCGAACGCTGGGTGACTTCGACATCTTCGAATCCATGTTCGCGCAAGAGGCGTCCGCAGATCAGCTCGAAGCCGTGCGGTGGCAGAGATTTGAGGATGTCTAAAAGGTCGAGTTCCTGAGACTCTTCTGGAGTCACCGCGTCGGTGGTTTCGGAAATTGGCAGGGCGTCGCCTATGGCACCCTGTTTGCGCAGGGACTGGCTGATTTTTACCCGGCCTAGAAAGATGGCTCGTGCCGCATCTTCGTCAAGATGCGCTTTCCAGCCGAGCGGACTCAACGCCCAGAGGCCGCGTTTGCTGTCGTCCAGCAAACCTTCCCAGACCAGGTACTGGCGTGCCCATTGCACTTGGTTGTGGAAGCGGTTGGCTCCCGATTTGATCGTGGCTTCCGTGACTTCTGGGGGTAGCCGAAGCTCTCGTGCTATCCAACCGGAAACCTCTTTTGGTTTGGCGGAACCGCCCAGAGCACGTAGACAATCGAGTAACGGGCCCATCCAGCGGACAAATTCAGTTTGGCCCTTTTTCAGCTTCGACATCCGAGACGCTCCATGCAAGTACATGAAACGTACTCGCTGCATCGGCTCCAAGGCAATGGAGCCGATGCAGCACGTGTGGCGCCTACTCGCCGATGGTCAGCAGCGACGCATTGCCGCCGGCGGCGGTGGTGTTGATGGTGAGCGTGCGCTCGCCGGCGAAACGCAGCAGGTAGTGCGGGCCGCCGGCCTTGGGGCCGGTGCCGGACAGGCCTTCGCCGCCGAATGGCTGCACGCCGACCACCGCGCCGATCTGGTTGCGGTTGACGTAGCAGTTGCCGACGCGGGCGTGGCTGGCGATGTACTCCACGGTGTCGTCGATGCGGCTGTGGATGCCGAGGGTGAGGCCGTAGCCGGTGGCGTTGATCTGCTCGACCACGTGGGCCAGCTCGCTGCCCTTCCAGCGGATCACGTGCAGCACCGGGCCGAACACTTCGCGGGTCAGCGTGGCCAGCGAGGGGATCTCGTAGGCGCGCGGCGCGAAGAAGGTGCCGTGCGCGGTAGTCGCCGGGTCGAGCGCGACTTCGCCGATTTTCCTGGTAACGCCATTCTTCGCTTCGGTGTCCATGCGCGCGGCGTGGTCGACCAGGATCTTCTTCGCGTCCTCGTCGATCACCGGGCCGACGTCGGTGGACAGCTGGCCGGGGTCGCCGACCTTCAGCTCGGCCATCGCGCCGGCGAGCATCGCGCAGCACCTTGTCGGCGATGTCTTCCTGCACGAACAGCACGCGCGCGGCCGAGCAGCGCTGGCCGGCGGACTGGAAAGCGGAGGCGATCACGTCCTTGACGATCTGCTCGGGCAGCGCGGAGGAGTCGGCGATCATCGCGTTCTGGCCGCCGGTCTCGGCGATCAGTGCGGCGATCGGCGCGTTGCGCGCGGCCAGCGCGCGGTTGATCGCCCAGGCGGTTTCGGTGGAGCCGGTGAAGGCGACGCCGGCCACGCGCGGGTCGTGAGTCAGCGCGGCGCCGACGGTGGCGCCGTCGCCGGGCAGGTACTGCAGCACGTCGGCGGGCACGCCGGCGTCGTGCAGCAACTTCGACCGCGGCATGGCCGATCAGCGAGGTCTGCTCGGCCGGCTTGGCGATCACCGCGTTGCCGGCGGCCAGCGCGGCGCTGACCTGGCCCAGGAAGATCGCCAGCGGGAAGTTCCACGGGCTGATGCAGACGAACACGCCGCGGCCGTTGAGGAACAGCTGGTTGCTTTCGCCGGTGGGACCGGGCAGCTGCTCGGGCTGGCCGAACAGGCGGCGCGCCATGGTCGCGTAGTAGCGCAGGAAGTCGGCCGCCTCGCGGATCTCGGCGATCGCGTCGGGCAGGCTCTTGCCGGCTTCGCGCACGCACAGCGCGATGAATTCGCCGCGGCGCGCTTCGAGCTGGTCGGCGGCGTGTTCGAGGATCGCGGCGCGGCTGGCGGCGGGCAGGCGATCCCAGCCTTGCTGCGCGGCGACCGCATTGCTCAGCGCCTTGTCGACGGTGGCGCTGTCGGCGCTGACATAGCTGCCGACGATCTGGCGGCGGTCGGCCGGGTTGGTCACCTGGACGGTCGGGCCGTTGGCGGTCGCGCCCGGCACCAGCGGAGCGGCCGCCCACGGGCCGGCATGGGCGTTGACCGCGTCGGCCATCGCCTTCAGTTCGTTGTCGTTGGAGAAGTTGACGCCCATGGAATTCTTCCTGGATACAAAATTTGAATGCTGCGCAAGCGAAGCATTCTCACCATAGATATTCACCGGCAGCGGGATGCGCGGGTGCGGGATGGAGGCGAAGCCGCGCACCGTCTCGCACGGGTCGGCGACCAGTTCGCGCACCGGCAGGGTTTCGTCCACCACGCGGTTGACGAAGCTGGTGTTGGCGCCGTTCTCGAGCAGGCGGCGCACCAGGTACGGCAGCAGATCCTCGTGGGTGCCGACCGGCGCGTACACGCGGCAGGGCACGTCCAGGTTCTGCGGGCCGATCACTTCGGCGTACAGGTCGGTGCCCATGCCGTGCAGGCGCTGGTACTCGAACGGCCGGCCGCGCGCGATGTGATGCACGGCGGCGATGGAGTGCGCGTTGTGCGTGGCGAACTGCGGATAGATCAGCTCGGCGCCGGCGTCGAACAGCTTGCGCGCGCAGGCCAGGTAGGACACGTCGGTGTTCGGCTTGCGCGTGAACACCGGGTAGCCGGCCAGGCCGTTTTCCTGCGCGCGCTTGATCTCGGCGTCCCAGTAGGCGCCCTTGACCAGGCGCACGTACCAGCGCCGGCCGGTGCTGCGCGCGGTCGTCGATCAGCCAGTCGATCACGAACGGAGTGCGCTTGGCAGTAGGCCTGCACCACGATGCCGAGACCGTTCCAGCCTTCCAGCGAAGGGTGGGCGAAGACGTCGCCGATGATGTCCAGCGACAGCTCCAGGCGATCGGCTTCCTCGGCGTCGACCGACAGCGCGATGCCATACTTCATCGCCAGTTGCGACAGTTCCAGCAGTTTCTCGCCGAGCTGGCGCCGTGCCAGTTCGCGCTTGGCCACTTCGTAGCGCGGGTGCAGCGCGGACAGCTTGACCGAGATCGACGGCGCGTCGGTGTGGTTGGCGAACGGACCGCGCGCGCCGATCGCGGCGATCGCGCGGCGGTAGTCTTCCTGGTAGCGCTCGGCGGTCTCGGCGGTGAGCGCCGACTCGCCGAGCATGTCGTAGGAGTAGCGGTACACCGCGTATTCCTTCTTCGCGCAGCGGTCCAGCGCCTCGTCGATGGTGCGGCCCATCACGAACTGGTGGCCCATGATGCGCATCGCCTGGCGCACCGCCAGGCGTATCGCCGGCTCGCCGGCGCGGCCGACCAGTCGCTTCAGCGCGCCGGTGAAGTCGTGGCGGGTGTCCTCGGCGAGGTTCACCAGGTGGCCGGTCAGCATCAGGCCCCAGGTCGAGGCGTTGACGAACAGCGATTCGCTCTGGCCCAGGTGCTTCTTCCAGTCCGCCTCGCCGAGCTTGTCGCGGATCAGCTTGTCGGCGGTGGCCTTGTCGGGAATGCGCAGCAGCGCTTCGGCCACGCACATCAACAGCACGCCTTCCTCGGAGGACAGGTCGTACTGGCGCATGAAGGATTCGACCGCGCTCTGGTCCTTGGCGCGTGCGCGTACCCGCGAAACCAGCCCGGCGGCGAGGTCGATCACCTGCTCGCGCTCGGCCGGCGGGCAGGGTGGCCTGGGCGAGCAGATCGTTGACCGCCTCGGTCTCGTCGCGCAGCCAGGCGGCGGTGATGCGCGCGCGCGCGGGCGTGATGTCGGCGGGAAGTTCGGGGCTGAGAATGGGTTGGGTCACGGTATTGTCGCTAGGGTCTGCGGATGCGGAGGGGAACGCGGGATTGTACGCGTGCGGTGCGATTCGCGGGAGCCGCAACGGCGTCGAAGGTGGCTCGCCGGTCTTGCCCGATTGCTTGATCCAGGTCAAGCCGGTGCGACATTCTTGCCCGCTGCGTCGCCGCGGCCTATCATTCCGACGTTCCAGGCACGCCGGGTCCCCATGATCGTGCTTCGACCAGCTACCGCCGGCTTGCCGCGCGTGACGATGTGGCTCAAGCCCAATCGCATGCTCAGCCGGCGCGGTTTGCGTCGACTGATCGTGGTTCTGGTAGCGCTGGTGCTGATGACGGCTGGACTGGGTGCGTGGCAGGGGAATGTGTTCGCTCCGCTGTTCGCCCTGGTGGAATCCGCCGCCGTGGCCGTCGCGTTGAGCGTGGCCTGGCGGGCCGGCGACCGTAGTGAGCGCATCACCCTCGACGCCGTGTCGCTGGAGGTGCGATCCCTGCCGGGCCGGCGCCGCATGCGTTTCCAGTCGTACTGGGTGCGCGTGCTGCTGGAGCCGGGCGACGGGCGCCAGCGGCTGCTGTTGTCGTCGCATGGACGCGAACTGGAGATCGGCGCTTTCCTGGCGGAACAGGAACGTGCCGCGCTGTCGAAGAAACTCATGGTGTTGCTGGCCGACTTCAACGGACAGCCGCGCAAGCAGGTTCAACAAAGGTGCAAGACATGACATCTGGCGGCATCAGGCGATCATTCAAGGCAGCGGCGGCTCTCGCCCTTGCATCGTTCGGCAGCGTGGCCCTGGCTGCGCCCGGCCCGTGGCAGCTGAACATGGAGCGCGGCGCGAGTACCTGGTCGCAGGTGCCGTACCACCTCAACAACGTGGCGCTGGCCGTGTGCACCGTGATCGGTGTGCTGGTGTTCGGCGCGATGTTCATCGCGATCTTCCGCTTCCGCAAGTCGCGCGGTGCAGTCGCCGAGAAGTGGTCGCACAACACCACGGTGGAAGTGGTCTGGACGACCATCCCGGTGCTGATCCTGATCACCCTGGCCTATCTGGCCACCGGCGGCCTGGCCAGCTGGGCCGACACCACCGGGTCGCAGATGACCGTCAAGGTCACCGGTTACCAGTGGAAGTGGCGCTACGACTACGTCGATTACATGGGCAAGTCGATCGACAAGGTCGGCTTCATGTCCAAGCTCGACTCGCATAGCGACCAGACCCGCCAGCTCGGCTCGGGTCTGGACCCGTTCGCGGTGAAGGTCGGCGACGAAAACACCTATCTGCTGAATGTCGACAAGCCGCTGGTGGTGCCAGTCGACACCAAGATCCGCTTCGTGATCACCAGCGGCGACGTGATCCACTCATGGTGGGTGCCGGCGACCGGCTGGAAGATCGACGCGATCCCCGGAATCATCAACGCGGCTTGGGCCAATTTCCACACGCCGGGCACCTACCGCGGCCAGTGCGCCGAGTTGTGCGGCCAGGACCACGGCTTCATGCCGATCGTGGTCGAGGTCAAGTCCAAGGAGGACTTCGCCAAGTGGCTGGCCGAGCAGGAAGCGCAGGCCGTCGCGCCTGCTCCGGCGCCGCAAACCGCACAAGTCACCGCTCCGCTCGCCGGCAAGCAGGGCTGAGGCTGCTCGCCGCCGTTCACCGCATGACGTTTTTTCGCAGTCGCATTCAATATTCCAGGTTAGAGGTGCAAGGCCATGTCCTACGCAGCCACCCATGATCAGCACGACGATCACCACGGCGCGCCGAAAAGTTTCTTCCAGCGCTGGTGCATGTCCACTAACCACAAGGACATCGGCACGCTGTACCTGATCTTCGCGCTGACGATGTTCTTCATCGGCGGCAGCTTTGCGATGATGATCCGTGCCGAGCTGTTCAAGCCCGGCATGCAGCTGATGGAGCCGTATTTCTTCAACGAGCTCACCACCATGCATGCGCTGGTGATGATCTTCGGCGCGATCATGCCGGCCTTCGTCGGCCTCGGTAACTGGATGATCCCGCTGATGATCGGCGCGCCGGACATGGCGTTGCCGCGCATGAACAACCTGTCGTTCTGGATCCTGCCGTTCGCGTTCCTGCTGATGCTGTCGACGCTGTTCCTCCCGGGCGGTGGCCCGGCCGGCGGCTGGACGATGTATCCGCCCCTGGCGCTGCAGACCGACTCGCTGGCCTACGTGGTGTTCGCGGTCCACCTGATGGGCATCAGTTCGATCATGGGTGCGATCAACATCATCGCCACCATCCTCAACATGCGCGCGCCCGGCATGGACCTGCTGAAGATGCCGGTGTTCGTGTGGAGCTGGCTGATCACCGCGTTCCTGCTGATCGCGGTGATGCCGGTGCTGGCCGGCGCGGTGACGATGCTGCTCACCGACAAGTACTTCGGCACCAACTTCTTCAACCCGGGTGGCGGCGGCGACCCGGTGCTGTATCAGCACATCTTCTGGTTCTTCGGCCATCCCGAGGTGTACATCATGATCCTGCCCGCGTTCGGGATCATCTCGGAAGTGGTGCCGACCTTCGCGCGCAAGCCGATCTTCGGCTACAAGGCGATGGTGTTCGCGATCGCCTGCATCGCGTTCCTGTCGTTCATCGTGTGGGCGCACCATATGTTCGCGGTGGGCCTGCCGCTGGGCGCCGAGATCTTCTTCATGTACGCCACCATGCTGATCTCGGTGCCGACCGGCGTGAAGGTATTCAACTGGGTCGCCACCATGTGGGGCGGTTCGATGACGTTCGAGACGCCGATGCTGTTCTCGCTGGCGTTCATCATCCTGTTCACCATCGGCGGCTTCTCCGGCCTGATGCTGGCGCTGGTGCCGGCCGACTTCCAGTACCACGACACCTACTTCGTAGTGGCGCATTTCCACTACGTGCTGGTGACGGGCGCGCTGTTCGGGATCATCTCGGCCGCCTACTACTGGATGCCGAAGTGGACCGGCAACATGTACAGCGAGTTCTGGGGCAAGGTGCATTTCTGGAACAGCGTGATCTGGGTGAACGTGCTGTTCTTCCCGCAGCACTTCCTGGGCCTGGCCGGCATGCCGCGCCGCATCCCCGATTACAACGTGGCGTTCGCCAACTTCAACATGATCAGCTCGATCGGCGGCTTCCTGTTTGGCGCCACCCAGCTGATCTTCATCGGCGTGCTGATCCACTGCGCGTTCTTCTCGAAGAAGAAAGCCAGCGACCGCGTGTGGGAAGGCGCCAAGGGCCTGGAATGGACGGTGCCTTCGCCGGCCCCGCACCATACCTTCGAAGTGCCGCCGGTGATCAACGACGATGAACTGGCGCACGGCCACGTGAACGATTGATCATGGCCATGGTACGACTCGGGTCATGACGCAGCAGATGAAGCACCCGGCAGCCGACGGCGCCGACGTTCGCCGCAAGGGAGTGCGGCGGACGGTGACGGTGCTGGTGGTGATCGTGCTGTTTTTCTTCCTGGTCTCGTTCGTGCAGATAGTGTTGATGAAGTAGCCGTACGCGATCGCTCCACGTTTTTTCAACCGGTCGGCTCCGACGACCGGCACGCAGTTCCCCGGGCGGCATGACGGGGCAAAAGTCATCAAGAGAAATCCACGGGGTTACACCATGGGTCAGCAGCACGACGCTTACTTCGTACCGACCAAGAGCTCCTGGCCGATTGTGGCCGCGGTGGTCATGTTCATCACCGTGTTCGGTGCCGCGCACTGGCTGAACGCGGAGCCCGGTGAGGCCGGCTTCGGCAAGACCGTGCTGACCGTCGGCGTGATCGGCGTACTGGGCATGTTCTTCGGCTGGTTCCGTTCGGTGATCAACGAATCGCTGGCCGGCAGCTACAACCACCAGGTGGACACCTCGTTCCGCATGGGCATGCTGTGGTTCATCTTCTCCGAGGTGATGTTCTTCGGCGCGTTCTTCGGTGCGCTGTTCTACATCCGCATGTTCTCGGTGCCGTGGCTCGGCGGCCATGGTCACGGCGTGCTGACCCATCAGTTCCTGTGGAGCGACTACGCCGCCGCCTGGGGCGCCAATGGCGGCAACGGTCCGGAGCAGGCCGGCGGCGCGTTCCGCACCGTGCCGGCGTGGGGCCTGCCGCTGCTGAACACGCTGATCCTGCTGACCTCCAGCGTCACCGTGACGATCGCGCACCATGCGCTGCGCGCCGGCCACCGCGGCAAGATCCTGCTGTTCCTCGGCCTGACCGTGCTGCTCGGCGCCACCTTCCTGTACTTCCAGGCCCACGAGTACATCGAGGCCTACGAGGAACTGAACCTGACCCTGCACAGCGGCGTCTACGGTTCGACCTTCTTCCTGCTCACCGGCTTCCACGGCCTGCACGTGACGCTGGGCACGATCATGCTGGCGGTGATCTGGCTGCGCGTGCTGAAGGGCCACTTCAACAAGGACCACCACTTCGGCTTCGAGGCGGTCGCGTGGTACTGGCACTTCGTCGACGTGGTCTGGCTCGGCCTGTTCATGTTCGTTTATATACTTTGACGCGACATCCTGTCGCGGAAGGCGAAGGTCAAGAACCGGCCATCGGGCAACTGCTCCTGCGTTGCCTCAACTCGGGCATCCATGCCCTCGCCATGGCTGGACTCTTCAAAGAAGCCGCGCCCGGGATCGAGTTTGAGTACGAGAAAGCCCGCCATTCGGCGGGCTTTCTCGTGTTACGGCGGAACAGTCGCCGCTGTGCGGGTACAATTACTGGCCGACGTCATGCGGGTGCAGCCAGCCCATCCAGATGCCGAACGCGACCATGGCGATAAACAGCAGCGACAGTCCTATGCGGCGGGTCAGCGCCCAGACCGTGCGCTTGTCGTCGTCCTTGTCGGTCATCATGAAGTACAGCGCCTGGCCGAGGCTGAAGATCACCACCAGCAGCACCACTACCAGCGCAATTTTATAGATGGTTTCCACGTGATTGATCCGCTCCAGTTTGACATGGCCAGTATAACGGCCGCTGGCAGGCGCCCGGCGTGAACGGATTTCGCCGTCCTTCGTGGTGGGCGCTGCTGCTGACGGTGGCCGGAGCCTTGCTGTTCATACGCTTGGGCGTGTGGCAGCTGCACCGCGCCGACTTCAAGGAAGCACTTCTGCGGCGGTATGCCGCATCGGCTAGCGCGCCGCTGCAGGACTTCGCCAAGGTCGTCGAAACGCCGCCGGCGGACGGCTTCCCGCGGGTACGCGTGAGCGGCCGCTACCTGGCCGACCGCCTGTACCTGCTGGACAACCCGAAGCACGACAGTTTCGGCGGCGTGGAGGTATTCGCGCCGCTGATGGTGGACGCCCATTCGCAACTGCTGCTGGTCGACCTGGGCTTCCTGCCCGGCAACGGCAATGGCAAGACGCCGCAGCTGCCGCCGTTGCCCACTGGCGAGGTGAGTCTGCAGGGTCTGTACGTGCCACCGCCGCCGGTCGGTTTCGAGATGGGTGGCGATGCCTTGGCGCGGCAGACCCGGTGGCCGAAGAGCGGCATCTTCCTGGATACAGCGGAAGTCGCCCGCGACCTCGGTCGTCCGCTGTACCCGCGATTGCTGGCGCTGGACCCGGACCCAGCCGCGATCTACGTGCGCGAACATACCCTCGATTTTTCTGCGATGCCGCCGGCGCGGCATCGCGCCTATGCGTTCCAGTGGTTCACGTTTGCGCTCGCCGCGGTGGTCATCCTGCTGGTCGTGCATCGCAAGCGCAAACCGCGCAAACCCTGATTCCATGAAGGTCGACGACGTCCGATGAAAGCTGCTGATCCCGCTGCCGTGCGCAAGAGCCGAATCTTCCTGCTGCTGATCGCGCTGGTGTTTGCCGCGCCGATGATCGCCGCCGGCCTGCTCAGCTGGAGCGGCTGGCAGCCCGGCACCAAGGGCAACGGCGAGCCGATCCTGCCGCAGCGCAACTTCGTCGCCGAGCACCTGCAGGTGCGACTGGATGACGGCACATCGTGGCCGTGGCGCGACAGCGAGCCACGGTTCACCCTGGTCGCACTGGCCGGCCCGGACTGCGCCGCGCAGTGCTTCGAGACGTTGACCGGCATCGCCAAGGCGCGCGTCATGCTCAACCGCAACCAGTCGCGCCTGCGCCTGCTCTACGTCGGCGCACTGCCGACGGATCCGGGCCAGCGCACCGCGATGCAGGCCTACTGGGCGTTCGGTCGCGACGTCGATGGCAAGCTGGCCGCCTACGTGCCGACCGCCGCGGACAGCGTCAGTGCCGTACTGGTGGAATCCAACGGCACCGCGCTGTCGCTGTATCCGGCGGGCTTCGAGGTTCCCGGCCTGTTGCGGGACATGGTGAAGGTGATCAAGTGATGTCGGCACGCTCCCTGAAAGCCCTGCGCTGGCTGGCGCTCTTCGCGGCGGCGTTCGCGTTCGGGCTGGTGATGTTCGGCGCGTTCGTGCGGCTGTCTAACGCCGGCCTGTCCTGCCCGGACTGGCCGACCTGCTACGGCCAGGTCACCTGGCCGCAGCACGCGCAGGCGGTGGCGCATGCCGATGCCGCGTTCCCGGATCGTCCGTACGAGGCACACAAGGCCTGGCGCGAGCAGGGGCACCGCTTCCTCGCCGGCACACTCGGCGTGCTGGTGCTGCTGCTGGCGCTGCTCGCCAGCTGGCGCCGGCGCAGCGCACTGCTGGCGGTGCTCGCCGGCGCCGTGTTCGCGGCGCTCGGGGTGGGCCTGTACATGCGCGGCGAACACCTGTGGTCGTCCGCGCTGGCGGCATGCGCGATCGCGCTGCCGCTGGTCGCCGCGATCCGGCTGCAACGCCCCGGCGCGTGGAAGATCTGCGTGCTGGCACTGTCGGTGATCATCTTCCAGGCGATGCTCGGCATGTGGACGGTGACCTTGCTGCTCAAGCCCGTGGTGGTGATGGGCCACCTGCTCGGCGGCATGGCCACGTTTGCGCTGCTGGCATACGCCGCGCTGCGCTTCGCCGGCGTGGCAGCGGCCGACGATCGCTTCGCCGACCTGCGCCGGCTGGTGACCATCGGCATCGTGCTGCTGCTCTGCCAGATCGCATTGGGCGGCTGGACTTCGGCGAACTACGCGGCGCTGGCTTGCGGCTACGGCCCCGGCTCGTTCCCGCAATGCCTCGGCCAGTGGGCGCCGCCGACCGACTTTCGCGAGGGTTTCGTGCTGTGGCGCGGGATCGGCGTGAACTACGAGGGCGGCGTGCTCGACATGGCCGCGCGCAGCGCGATCCAGATCGCGCACCGCATCGGCGCGCTGGTGGTGTTCTGCTACCTGGGCTGGCTGGCGATCAGGGCGGCGCGGCGCGGCCTGCGTCGCTGCGGCCTGGCGATCGCCCTGGTGTTGGCAGGTCAGGTGCTGCTGGGCATCAGCAACGTGTACTTCGGCCTGCCGCTGGCGGTGGCGACTGCGCACAACGGCGTGGCGGCCTTGCTGCTGTTCGCCCTGCTGGCCACGCTGGCAGGCACGCAGCGCCGGGTCCCGCTGTAGCGGTGCACCGCTTGGCATGGATGGGCCATCGCTGGGGCGCGCAGGTTTCCATGGATGTTTCGCGTGCGCTAATGTGAGCTTTGAGACGAGAGGTTGGTGGTGCGCCAGCCTTGCTGCATCGACAGTCGATTGCGGGGGCAATCCACTATGAAGATGTATTCATCCACTCTATTTTTTGGCACGTTGGCGATGGCCATGCTGATGGCCGCCACCACGGTCGCGCAAGAGCGCCCACAGAAGGGAGAGGCTGCCGGCCGGCGTGAAATGAGCCAACAGATACGTGCCGCGAACAGTGACTCGTTTGATGTGAAGGCCACGGAGGCCTTGCGCCATGCGCCAAAGAAGCCGCTGCTGACTCCGCAGGAGTCGACGGATCTGTTCCTGGCCTTCGATCGCAATCACGACGGGTTCCTCAGTCGCTCGGAACTACCACCGGGAATGGTCATTCTGCGCGCGCAGTTCGACAAGTACGATGTGAATCACGATCACCGATTGAGCTATTCGGAGTTTGCGAACTATGCCGACGTTGTGCCCAACGACCTCGCGGATTCGCCGCATTGAGTCCGGCCCGGCCGGCGGGTTCGCTGTGGGTGGCGACGGCATCTTTGTCCGGTCGCAAGGCATTACAATGGACGATTGCCCGTTTCCGAAAGCTGCCGTGAGCCTGCATTTTTCCCAATATCTGCAATTGACCAAGCCGCGCATCGTCGCGCTGCTGGTGTTCTGCGCGGTGATCGGCATGTTCCTCGCCGTGCCCGGCGTGCCGTCGTGGCGCGCGCTGGTGTTCGGCACGCTGGGCATCTGGCTGGCGTCCTCGTCGGCCGCCGCGTTCAACCAGCTGATCGACCAGCGCATCGACAAGGTGATGGTGCGCACGGCGCACCGGCCGCTGGCCACCGGGCACCTCAACGTGCGCCAGGTGTTCGTGTTCGCGCTGCTGCTGGGCATCGCCTCGATGCTGGTGCTGGTGCTGCTGGTAAACACGCTTACCGCGGCGCTGACGTTCGCCGGGCTGATCGGCTACGCGGTGATCTACACCGCGTTCCTGAAGCGCGCCTCGCCGCAGAATATCGTGATCGGCGGCCTCGCCGGGGCGATCCCGCCGGTGCTGGGCTGGACCGCGGTCACCGGCGCGCTGCACCCGTACGCGCTGCAGCTGTGCCTGATCATCTTCGTGTGGACCCCGCCGCATTTCTGGGCGCTGGCGATCTTCCGCCGCGACGACTACGCGCGCGCCCAGGTACCGATGCTGCCGGTCACCCATGGTGTGGTGTTCACCCGCTGGCACATCCTGTTCTACACCGTGCTGCTGGTGCTGGTGACGCTGTTGCCGGCGCTGACCGGGATGAGCGGCATGGTCTACCTGGGCGGCGCCGCGGTGCTCGGCGGCGCGTTCCTGTATTACGCGGTGCGCCTGCTGAACCCGCCGGACGAGCTGTACGCGATGAAGGTGTTCAACTACTCCATCGTCTACCTGATGGCGCTGTTCGCCTTCCTGCTCGCCGACCACTGGCTGGTCGAGCCGATCGTGCAGCAGGGGCTCGCGCTGCAGCAGCTGAGCTGACCGCGCCTGCCCGCCCGCCATCCACCCGGCGGTAGAGGAAAATTCAGATTGAAGATTGACACTTTCGCGGTGCAGCACGACAATGCGCGCGCCCTCCGGCGCGTTGCGCCGGCCGGCTTCCTGTCCTGACTAACCAAGGCATATGGACGTTTACCCTAGTCGCAACGTCGACATCCGCTCGCTTCGGGTGCCGGCGCCGCATAACAAGTTGAACGCCTGCGGCGACCGCCTGCGGTCGGCTGGTGCTTTCCGCTAGGGAAAGTCCGGCCCACTCCTGAGGACGCCGACGGCGTCTTCATGAGGAGATGGGCTGATGAAGCTCCTTCACGATTTTCTCCGCCGGCGCATGGCCGGTCTCCGTGGTGTGTCGGGTCGCGGTGCTGCGCCGTCGCGCGAGTTCAGCGTGACCGTGCCCGCGCCGCTGGCCGCGCCTGCCGCGGCCGCCGTGGTGGTTGATCTGTCCACCGCTGCCCATGTCCGCGCAACGCCGCCACGGCGTGAGCCGGCGTCGTTCCTGAAGGCGCCGCGCCATCGGCGGCTGGGTTCCGGCTGCTGATGCGCGTCGTACTGCGATATGCAAGCTGGCAGCCCCCCTGTCGGGGCGAAATGGTTTGACGTGCGCCGCCGTTGCCGGCGGCTGGACAGCGTAACCATGCCGGCGGCCTGAGACCGTTAGCGCTTCGCGGCCTCGGCATGCCGTCACCAGGAAGCGAATCATGAGCAAGTTTTTCAAGCAGGCTGCCGGCGTGGCGGCGGGGCAGGGTGTGGCTACGCCGGTGGTCGTCACGCAGCATGCGTTCAGCGATGCCGCGCTGCTGCTGGCGGCGCTGGATGCCACGTCGGGTGGCCTCGACGAGGAGCAGATCGACACGCGGCTGCATCGCGATGGCGCCAACGAAGTGGCGCACGAGAAGCCGCCGCACTGGTCGCGGCAGTTGCTGCGCGCATTCCGCAATCCGTTCATCGTGGTGTTGCTGGTGCTGGCCGGGGTGCAATTGGCCACCGATGGCGAGGATCTGACTGGCCCGCTGATCATCGCAGTGATGGTGGCGATCAGCGTGCTGCTGAGCTTCAGCCAGGAATATCGCTCCTCACGTGCCGCCGAAAAGCTCAAGGCGATGGTACGCAACACCGCCACGGTGACGCGGCGGGCCTCGGACGGCCACAGCGAGCAGATCGAGGTGCCGGTGATCGAGCTGGTGGCCGGCGATATCGTGCACCTGGCCGCGGGCGACATGGTGCCCGCCGACCTGCGACTGCTTGGCGCGAAGGACCTGTTCATCAGCCAGGCGATCCTCACCGGCGAATCGCTGCCGGTGGAGAAGGCCGCGCCGTCGAAAGGCCTGCTCGCCGCTGGCGGCGCCAACCCGCTGGACCTGCCCACCGTCTGCTACATGGGCACCAACGTGGTCAGCGGGACCGCCACCGCGGTGGTGCTGGCGACCGGCTCGCGCAGCTATCTCGGCTCGCTGGCGCACAGCATGAGCGGCCAGCGCGTGCAGACCAGCTTCGACCGCGGCGTGAACTCGGTCAGCTGGTTGCTGATCCGCTTCATGGCGGTGATGGTGCCGGTGGTATTCCTGATCAACGGCCTGGACAAGCACGACTGGACCGAGGCGTTCCTGTTCGCGCTGTCGGTGGCGGTCGGCCTGACGCCGGAGATGCTGCCGCTGATCGTCACCGCGAACCTGGCCAAGGGCGCGCTGGCGATGTCGCGGCGCAAGGTGGTGGTGAAGCGGCTCAACGCGATCCAGAACTTCGGCGCGATGGATGTGCTGTGCACCGACAAGACCGGCACGCTGACGCTGGACAAGATCGTGCTGGAACGCCACCTCGATCTCGACGGCGAGGAGTCCGAGGAGGCGCTGGAGTACGGCTACCTCAACAGCCGCTTCCAGACCGGCCTGAAGAACCTGATGGACAAGGCGGTGCTGGCGCATCGCGACCTGGAGGCGGCGGCGACGCGCTACCGCGTGGTCGACGAGATCCCGTTCGACTTCCAGCGCCGGCGCATGTCGGTGGTGGTGGCCAATGGCGGCGGCGAGCACCTGCTGATCTGCAAGGGCGCGGTGGAGGAGATGCTGTCGATCTGCGCGTTTGCGAAAACCGGCGCCGCGATCGAACCGATGACCGACGCGCGCCGGCACGAGATCAGGGGGATGACGCACCGGCTCAACGAGGATGGCCTGCGCGTGCTCGTGGTGGCGGTACGGCGCGAACCGGCGCGCGAGCGCGCCTACGGCGTGGCCGACGAGAGCGAACTGATCGCGGTCGGTTGCCTGGCCTTTCTCGACCCGCCGAAAGATTCCGCCGGCACCGCGATCCGCGCGCTGCATCAGCACGGCGTGGCGGTGAAGGTGATCACCGGCGACAACGAGGCGGTGACCGGCAAGATCTGCCGCGAGGTGGGTCTGGACGTCACCCATTCGGTGCAGGGCCGCGATATCGAGGAACTCGACGACACCGCGCTGGATGCGCTGGTGCCGCGCGTCGTCGTGTTCGCCAAGATGTCGCCGATGCAGAAGGCACGCGTCGTGCGTTCGCTGCAGCGGCTCGGCCACACCGTGGGCTTCCTCGGGGACGGCATCAACGACGCGCCGGCGCTGCACGATGCGGATGTCGGCATCTCGGTGGATACCGCCACCGACATCGCCAAGGAGTCGGCCGACATCATCCTGCTGGAAAAGAACCTGATGGTGCTGGAAGAGGGCGTGCTGGAAGGCCGCGTGACCTTCGGCAACATCATGAAGTACATCAAGATGACCGCCAGCTCGAACTTCGGCAACGTGTTCAGCGTGCTGGTGGCCAGCGCGTTCCTGCCGTTCCTGCCGATGCTGCCGCTGCAGATCCTGGTGCAGAACCTGCTGTACGACATCTCGCAGCTGTCGATTCCGTTCGACCGCATGGACGAGGAATACTTAAGCAAACCACGTCGTTGGGACGCCGGCGACATCGCCCGTTTCATGGTGTGGATCGGCCCGGTCAGTTCGATCTTCGACATGACCACGTTCTGGCTGATGTGGCACTACTTCGGCGCCAATACCCCGGCGCAGCAGTCGTTGTTCCAGTCCGGCTGGTTCATCGAAGGGCTGCTGTCGCAGACCCTGATCGTGCACATGATCCGCACCCGCCGCATTCCATTCCTGCAAAGCATCGCCTCGGCGCCGGTGCTCGGGTTGACCATCGCGATCATTGTCATCGGCATGCTCATCCCGTTCAGCGCGATCGGCGCGAAGATCGGCATGGTGCCGCTGCCGCCAGTGTATTTCGCCTGGCTGGCGCTGACCCTGGTTAGCTACTGCGCGCTGACCCAGCTGATGAAACTGATCTACATCCGGCGCTACGGGCGCTGGCTGTAGCCCGGCGTCCAGCCCTCAGTCGGCTTCGTGGTCGTCTTCAGCGACGATGCGGTTGTTCCTCGCCGCATACTGGCGCGCCACCACCGCACACACCATCAGCTGCAGCTGGTGGAAGATCATCAGCGGCAGCACCAGCGCGCCGAGGCCGCCGAGCTGGCCGGCGAACAGGATCTTGGCCATCGGGATGCCGCTGGCCATGCTCTTCTTGGAACCGCAGAAGACAATCGTGATCTCGTCCGCGCGCGTGAAGCCGAGCCGGCGCGCGGTCCAGACCAGCGTGGGCATCACCAGCGCCAGCAGCAGCGCGCACATCGCCAGGGTGGACAGCAGGGCGGCGACCGGCGTGTCGCGCCACAAGCCTTCGACCACCGCGGCGCTGAACGCGGTGTAGACCACCAGCAGGATCGTGCCCTGGTCGGTGTAGCCAAGCAGCGGCCTGTGGCGGTCGACCCAGCGGCCGATCCAGCGTCGCGCAATGTGGCCCAGCGCAAATGGCAGCAGCAGTTGCAGCATAATGTCCGGCACGCCCTGCCAGAAGGCGCCGCCGCCGTAGCTGGCCAGCAGCAGGCCGACCAGCAGCGGGGTCAGCACGATGCCGAGCAGGTTCGACATCGAGGCGCTGACGACCGCGGCCGGCACGTTGCCGCCGGCGATCGAGGTGAACGCGATCGACGATTGCACCGTGGACGGCAGTACGCAGACGAACAGCACGCCGAGGTAGAGCTCCGGCGTCAGCAGCGCGTGACCGACCGGCCGCAACGCCAGCCCCAGCAGCGGGAACAGCACGAAGGTGCTGGCGAACACGAGCAAGTGCAGCCGCCAGTGGGTGAGTCCCTGCACGATCGCCGCGCGGGGCAGCTTGGCGCCGTGCAGGAAGAACAGCAGCGCGATCGCCGCATCGGTGATTCCGTCGAACACCCGCGCGGTCCCGTCGCGGCATGGCAGCAGCGAAGCCAGCAGCACGGTGGCGAGCAGGGCGAGCGTGAAGTTGTCGGGACGAACGCGGCGCAGCGACATGCGACCGGCTCAATCCAGCCCGCAGCGTGTGCGGCGCCGGCGCTTCCACCACAACGCCAGCACGATCAGCACGAGGATGCCGATCAGCACCCACAGGCTGCTCTGGCCGCGGTGCATCCATTTCACCAGCCACTCGTGGTTGTCCGCGCCGAAGTAGCCCAGGTAGACCCAGAACGGCACGCTGATCAGCGCCGCCAGCGTGTCGATCAGCAGGAAGCGCAGGAACGACACCCGATGGGTGGTGCCGGCGGTGAGGTAAACGGTGGTGCGCATGCCGGGCAGGAAACGCGCGAAGAACAGCATGCGGTTGCCGTACCGGTCGAATTTCTCCTGCACCTTGGCATAGCGTTCCGGGGTCAGCACGCGCGCCACGAAACGCCATTGCAGGATGCGCGCGCCGTAGTGGTGGCCGAGCAGGAAGATGGCCGAATCCCCCAGCAGCACGCCGAACATCGCCAGCGCGAACATCGCGTGCACGTTCGCGTAGCCGAGGCCGGCGATCACGCCGCCGGCGACCAGGGTGATGTCTTCGGGCAGCGGCAGGCCGGCGCCGCAGATCATCAGCGCGATGAACACGGCGACGTAGCCGTTCTCGGCGAAGATCGTGGTCAGTTGCTGCAGCAGATCCATCAGTGTCCTTGCGCGTTGTGCGGGACCTGCCCGGCCGCGGCCAGGCATGATCCCACAGTCGGGCCGTGGTCGGCGGCCAGCGGGGCATCCAAGGGCGTGCGGCACATCATCGCGGTCAGGCCGAGGCGGCCGGGGGCCGCACGCGCGCGGCCAGCAACTCGCGCAGCTCCGCCTTCTCGGCGCTGTCCAGCGCGCCCTCGCGGCTCTTCGCGGTCAGCGCATCGCGGCGCTGGGTGATGGCCTGGTCCTCCATTCGCGCCAGTGCATCGAAAAACTCGGTGCGCTGGCTTTCCGGTTCGCCGACCGACACCGCCGCCATCAGTTTCTGCAGCGACGGATACTCCGGCCGCTCGGCGAAGTGTTCCACCAGCATCGCGGAATTGATGCCGGGGCGCGCGCGCGCGAGGTCGACGAGTTCGGCGAGCAGGTCCACGCCGGGCTTGTCCAGGCGCAGGAAGCGATAGGGTTTCTCGACCAGGTCGGCCAGTCCCGGCTGCGCCAGCAGCAGCGAGATGGCGCTGCGCACCAGGCTGCGCTGCACCGCCACGGGTCGTTGCACGACGCGGTGCGTCGCCGGGTCGGCGTGCAGGATCGCCCGGGCGCCGCTGCGCTTTTCCAGTTCCTGCGCCATCAGGTCGCGGAACGCGCCGTCGGGCAGTTTCGCGATCAACGGACGCGCGCGCTCGGCCAGCCGGGCGCGGCCATCGAGGCTGGCCATGTCGACGTCGTGCGACAGCTCGTTGAAGAAGTAGCCCGACAGCGGCGTCGCTTCCCGGATCCTTTTCTCGAAGCCATCCTTGCCCTCCTTGCGCACCAGCGAATCGGGGTCCTCGCCGTCGGGCAGGAACAGGAAATATGCCTGGCGGCCGTCGCGCAGACGCGGCAGCGCAGATTCCAGCGCCTTCCATGCCGCGGCGCGACCGGCGCGGTCGCCGTCGAAACAGAACACCACGTCGGGCGCGGCGCGGAACAGCACCTCGGTGTGTTCGGGCGTGGTCGCCGTGCCCAGCGTGGCCACCGCGATCGGCAACCCGGCCTGGTGCAGCGCGATCACGTCCATGTAGCCCTCGACCACCACGATCCGCGCCAGGTTTGCATTGGCCTGCTTCACCTGCCACAGCGCGAACAACTCGCGGCCCTTGTGGAACAGCGGGGTCTCGGGCGAGTTGAGGTATTTCGGGCCGTCACTTTTGCGCGCGTCCTGCGCGCGAGAATCAACAACCGGCGATCCATCGCCGGACTTCTCAATAATCCGGCCACCAAACGCGATCACGCGGCCGCGGCGGTCGAGGATCGGGAACATCAGCCGCTCGCGGAAGCGGTCGTACTTGTTGCCGCGCTCGTTGCTGGCGACCATGCCGGCCTCGTTCAGCAGCTCCATCCGCCGCGGGCTGTTGCCGAGCGACTTGATCACGCCGTCGTAACCGGCCGGCGCCCAACCGAGGCGGAAGCGCTTGATCGTTTCCGCGTCCAGCCCGCGCTTCTTGCAATAGGCCTGGGCGTCGGGGTTGCGCGGCAGCTCGCCTTCGTACCAGAGCGCGGCGGCGTCGAGCAGGGCGTACAGGTCGGTCTTGTCCTCGCGCGGCGCAGCGTCGCGGCCACCCTCGCGCGGCACGGTCAGGCCCACCGTCTGCGCCAGCTCCTCCACCGCGTCCGGAAACTCCAGCCGCTCGTAGTCCATCAGGAACTTCACCGCGCTGCCATGCGCGCCGCAACCGAAGCAATGGAAGAACTGCTTGGCCGGGCTGACATAGAACGAGGGCGTGCGCTCGTTGTGGAACGGGCAGCAAGCGGTCCACTCGCGCCCGGCCTTCTTCAGCGGCACGCGCCGCTCGATCACGTCGACGATGTCGACGCGGGCAAGCAGTTCATCGATGAAGCTGTCGGGAATCAGGCCGCGCATAGACCGCCTAGTCTAGTGGGTCGCTGCCGGGGCGGCTCGGCAGATTGCGCCAGCCTGGGGCGAAATGTCACGGAATACGGGCGACGAACCGCGCTTGCGCAAGCTTTCGCGTCGCCACCGCGCGGTTGGTAAAGCGGTCCGCCGGCCCATGCCAGGACAGGCTGACTAGAACAGGCGGATCACGCCGATCACCGCCAGCACGGCCAGCAGGAACAGGATCACGAAACACACGAACAGCACCTTGGCGATGGTGGCGGTGGCGCCGGAGACGCTGCCGAAACCGAGCCAGCCGGTGACCAGCGAGATGATTGCGAAGATGATGGCCCACTTCAGCATGTGCTTCTCCTGCGGCGACAAGCGCCCGCGCGGCAGCGGGCCAGCGCGTTGTAGCGCGGCGGGCGTGAACGCCATGCATCGCGTCGCTTGCCAGCCGCGCCGCGGGGCGGCAAGCTTGCCGGTCGGCCCCGGAGTGACAAGCCATGGTGATCAACGCGGTGATGATGATCAAGCAGCGAGCGATCGTGCGCGCGTTCGAGCGCGCCGCCGCGACCACGGTGGCGACCGCCTGCACGGCGGAGCAGCTGGGGCTGAAGCCGGGCATGGCCTGGTACCAGTTGGTGCGCCACGCGGTGCTGCGCTGTCCGGGCGAGGGGCGCTATTTCCTCGACGTGGCGAACTGGCAGCGGCTGCGCCGCCGCCGCCGCCGCATCGCGCTGGCCATGATCGCCGGCGTGCTGGTGTTGCTGGGGTTGCTGTTCGTGGCGGGAACGCTCAGCCGGCCAGGCGGGCCTTGATCCGGCCGGACACCACGGCCATGTCGGCGCGGCCGGCGGCCTTTTCCTTCACCACGGTCACGACCTTGCCCATGTCGCGCGGCGAGCTGGCGCCAGTCTCGGCGATCGCTGCGGCGATCAGGGCGTCGATCTCGTCGTCGCTGAGCTTGGCCGGCAGGTAGGCTTCGATCACCACCATCTCGGCGCGCTCGACGTCGGCCAGGTCCTCGCGGTTCGCGGCGGCGTACTGGCTCACCGAATCCTTGCGCTGCTTCAGCATCTTTTCCAGCACGCTGAGCACCTGCACGTCGTCCAGCTCGATCCGCTCGTCCACCTCGCGCTGCTTGATCGCCGCCAGCATCAGCCGGATCACGCCCAGCCGCTGCTTGTCGCCGCCACGCATGGCGGTCTTCATGTTTTCGGTGAGCTGCTGCTTGAGAGTCATGGGCGGAGCCTCTGGGGTGGAAGGTCGATTCTACGGAAACGACAAGGCCGGCGTTGTCCCGAGGGACAACACCGGCCGAGGTCGAATCCGAAGTGCTTGCGGTGGCTGCGAGAACCCGCGCCGACCGTGTTTCCTTCAATGCGCGGCGCCGGGGCGCCGCATGATCCACCGACGGGCGGCGGATCGGGGGAAACTCAGTACAGGCGGACCTTGCGCGAGACGTCACGCGACAGGCGGCGCAGGTGACGCTTCACCGCGGCAGCGCGCTTGCGCTTGCGCTCCTGGGTCGGCTTTTCATAAAACTCACGCTTGCGCGTTTCAGCCAGGACGCCGGCCTTTTCGCAGGTACGCTTGAAACGACGCAGTGCGATCTCGAACGGCTCGTTCTCGCGAACTTTTACGTTGGGCATGGAAACTCCGAGTGGTAATCTGCCCGCTGGTACGGGACTGTCAAATAGGGCGAGCCGCGAATTATACCGTGGATATCACAGAATTTTCAAAGCCGGCTTTGACGAAGCCCGTGCTGGGCATCGAAACCTCCTGCGACGAAACCGGCGTGGCGCTGTTGCGCTGGGAACCGGAGGCGCCGGGCCGCGGCCTGCTGGCGCACACCTTGTACAGCCAGATCAAGCTGCACGCCGACTACGGCGGCGTGGTACCGGAACTGGCCAGCCGCGACCACGTGCGCAAGCTGCTGCCGCTGATCCGCGAGGCGCTGGCCGAGGCCGGGCTGACCGTGCGCGACCTGGGTGGGGTGGCCTATACCGCCGGGCCCGGTCTGGTCGGCGCCTTGCTGGTCGGCGCTTCCGCCGGGCGCGCGCTGGCCTGGGCGCTGGGCGTGCCGGCGATCGGTGTGCACCACATGGAGGGCCACCTGCTGGCCCCGCTGCTGGAAGACGATCCGCCGGAACCGCCGTTCGTGGCCCTGCTGGTCTCCGGCGGCCACTCCATGCTGGTCGAGGTGAAGGCGATCGGCGAGTACACGATCCTGGGCGACACCCTGGACGACGCCGCGGGCGAGGCGTTCGACAAGACCGCCAAGCTGATGGGCCTGCCCTATCCCGGCGGCCCGGCGCTGGCGAAGCTGGCCGAACAGGGCCGCGCTGGCGCGTTCCGCTTCTCCCGCCCGATGACCGACCGGCCCGGTCTGGATTTCAGCTTTTCCGGCCTGAAAACCCAGGTGCTGCTGGCGTGGCAGAAGTCGGACCAGTCCGAACAGACCCGTGCCGACATCGCCCGCGCGTTCCAGGAGGCGATCGTGGACACGCTGATCATCAAGTGCCGCCGCGCGCTTGACGCCAGCGGCGCACGGCGGCTGGTGATCGCCGGCGGCGTGGGCGCTAACCGGCACCTGCGCAGCGAGCTGGCCAGGGCCGGCGAGAAAGATGGTTTCCGGGTGTATTTCCCGCGGCTGGACTTCTGCACCGACAACGGCGCGATGATCGCGCTGGCTGGCGCGATCCGCCTGGCCAGCGGCCAGCATCAGGACGAAACCGTGCAGGTGCGCCCGCGCTGGGATTTGCAAACGCTGCCTGCGGCGTAGCGCATCCGCCTGCCAGGGCGGGCACGGTCCGCCTCTGCGCTGCACCAGCAAAAGCCGGCGGGCCGTGCCCGCTCTACCAGGCGCAGCGGCTCACCACTGCGTGCGCCCCGGCAAAAGCCCCTTCAACTCCGCCTCGGTGAGGTTGCGCCATTGGCCGATCTTCAGGTGGCCGAGTTTGACGTTGTCGATGCGCACCCGACGCAACTGGGTCACCCGGTAGCCGAGCGCGGCGGCCATCAGGCGGATCTGCCGGTTCAGGCCCTGGGTCAGCACGATCGAGAAGCCGAACTTCGCGATGCGGCGGGTGCGGCAGGGCCTGGTCAGCTGGCCATGGATGCGCACGCCTTTCGCCATGCCGGCGAGGAACTCGTCGGTGACCGCCTTGTTCACGCCGACCAGGTATTCCTTCTCGTGGTGATTTTCCGCGCGCAGGATCTCGTTGACGATGTCGCCGTTGCTGGTCAGCAGGATCAGGCCCTCGGAATCCTTGTCCAGCCGGCCGACCGGAAAGATCCGCTGCGGGTGGTCGATGAAATCCACGATGTTGCCGTCCACGCTCTGGTCGGTGGTGCAGGTGATGCCGACCGGCTTGTTCAGTGCGATGTAGATGGCCTTCTTTGCGGCTGGCGTGGCGGCCAGGATGCGCGCGCGCACGACCTCGCCATCGACGCGCACCTCGTCGCCATCCAGCGCCTTGGCGCCGGTGGTGACCACCTCGCCGTTGATGGTGACGCGCCCGGCGACCAGCAACTCGTCCGCCTCGCGGCGCGAGCACAGGCCGGCCTCGCTGATGTATTTGTTGACGCGCACGCCTTACGACCTTAGCCCGACGCCGCGCTTGAGCAACTGCAGCGCCACGATCGACAGCGCGACCACGAAGCCGAGCATCACCACGAACGCCACGCCGACATGCACGTCGCTGATGCCGAGCACGCCGAAGCGGAACGCGTTGACCATGTACAGGATCGGGTTGGCGCGCGAGATCGCCTGCCACGGTTCGCCCAGCATGTTCACCGAATAAAACACGCCACCGAGATAGGTCAGCGGGGTGAGGATGAAGGTGGGCACCAGCGCGATGTCGTCGAACTTCTTCGCGTACACCGCGTTGACGAAGCCGGCCAGCGAGAAGATCGTGGCGCCCAGCAGCACCGAGGCGAACGTGATCAGCGGGTGCAGTACCTGCAGGTCGGTGAAGAACAGCGCGATCAACAGCACCAGGATGCCGACGACCAGGCCGCGCACCACCGCGCCGGCCACGTAGCCCAGCAGGATCACCCAGTTCGGCATCGGCGATACCAGCATTTCCTCCACTGCGCGGCTGAACTTGGCGCCGAAGAACGAGCTGGAGATGTTGCCGTAGCTGTTGGTGATGATGCTCATCATCACCAGGCCCGGCACGATGTACTGCATGTAGGTGAAGCCGCCTTCGATGGTGCCGATGCGGCTGCCGATCAGCTTGCCGAAGATCACGAAGTACAGCGTCATGGTGATCGCGGGCGGGATCAGCGTCTGCGTCCAGATGCGCATGATGCGCACGATCTCGCGACGCACGAGGGTATTCAGCGCGACCAGGTTGGCGGCGGCGTTGCTCATGCGGCGCGCTCCACGCCGGTGCCGGCCCGGCCGTGGTTGCCATTGCGGCCGTTCTCGACGAGTCGCACGAACAGTTCCTCCAGCCGGTTGGTCTTGTTGCGCATCGAGGTCACCATGATGCCGTGCGCGGACAGCGCCGCGAACAGCGAATTGAGGTCGTGCGAGCGGGCCATCTCGGCCTCAAGCGTATGTTCGTCGTGGCGGCGCAGGGTGACGTGGGGCAATGTCGGCAGTTCGGCCGGGATGGTGGTCACGTCCAGCACGAAGGTCTCCACGTCGAGCGTCGCCAGCAGGCGCTTCATGCTGGTGTTCTCGATGATCGTGCCGTGGTCGATGATCGCGATGTTGCGGCACAGCGACTCGGCTTCCTCCAGGTAGTGCGTGGTCAGGATCACCGTGGTGCCGGCTGCGTTGATGGCGCTGACGAACTGCCACATCGAACGGCGGATCTCGATGTCGACGCCGGCGGTCGGTTCGTCCAGGATCAGCAGCTTCGGCTCGTTCATCATCGCGCGGGCGATCATCAGCCGCCGCTTCATGCCGCCGGACAGCGTGCGCGCCTGCATCTGCGCCTTGTCCCACAGGCGCAGCTCCTTCAGGTACTTTTCCGCGCGTTCGGCGGCGATCTTCCGCGGGATGCCGTAGAAACCCGCTTCGTTGACGCAGATGTCGAACGGCTTCTCGAACTGGTTGAAGTTGATCTCCTGCGGCACCAGCCCGATCAACCGCATCGCCGCACTGCGATCCCTGTTCACCGATACGCCGAACACCTGGGCGTCGCCGCTGCTGGAATTCACCAGCGAGGACAGGATGCCGATCAGGGTCGATTTGCCAGCGCCATTCGGGCCGAGCAGGGCGAAGAAGTCACCGGGCTGCACGGTGAGGCTGATGCCCTTCAGGGCTTCGACGCCGTTGCCGTAGGTTTTGCGCAGGTTGTCGACGACAAGCGCGGGGGTCGTATCTTGAGGCTGCGGAGACATGGGCTGCACCGGGAGGGTTAGCCCTTATTATAGCGGGCCAAGCCCAGCCGTCCGGCCCTGCCGGACGCCACACACTGTTTCCGGAAACCCTTTCATGGCCGACCACTTCCAGCTCCGTCTCGTCGACAGCCGCATGCTCGCGCCCACGGTGCGCCATCTGGTGTTCGAGCGTGTCGACGGGCAGCCGCTGGCGTTCCAGCCCGGCCAGTTCCTGCAGGTGCACTTTCATTACGACGACGGCAGCGCGACCAAGCGCAGCTATTCGGTTGCCACCGTCGGCGACGGCAGCTCGCCGGTGCAACGCATCGAGATAGCGGTGAGCTACGTCGAAGGTGGCGCCGCGACGAAGCTGTTCGGCGAGCTGCCGGTGGGTGGCGTGATCGACGCCAGTGGCCCGTACGGCCGCTTCTGCCTGCAGGAAGCCGACAGCCACCCGCGCTACCTGCTGCTGGCCACCGGCACCGGCGTCACCCCGTATCGCGCGATGCTGCCGCAGATCGAGAAGCTGCTGGCGAAAGGCGGCCGCGAGGTGGTGCTGCTGTACGGCGCGCGCAGCGAAGGTGAGTTGCTCTACGGCGAGGAATTCGAGGCGTTCGCCCGGGCCCACCCCGGCTTCACCTTCCACGGCTGCCTCAGTCGCGAGGTCCGCGCCATCCCCCGCCCCGGCGATCGCAGCGGCCACGTGCAGAACGTGCTGGCCGAACTCGGTCCCTCGGCCTCCCGCGACATCGCCTACCTGTGCGGCAACCCGAACATGGTCGATGCGGCCTTCACCACGCTGAAGGAGTTCGGCCTGCCGGTGCCGCAGATCCGGCGCGAGAAGTACATTTCGTCGCGTTGAGCCGGCGGCCGCGCATGGCATTCACCTCGTCGCCGTGAACGGTGCATGCCATTTGCACTGCCGCTTCGCGCTGCCACAGCGGCGCTAGCCCGGCCGTATCGCCAGCCAAATGTGATCTGATTCACATTTTCTCCGGATGGCGGCGCGCGGGCCCACTTTTTCGCTCTCAAGAAAGCGGGCCTGATGCCGATAGCACTCTGGTCTCCCGTAATCGCTGCGGGGCGCTGCGAGGTGCGCTATGAAACGGTCGATCAGTTTGTTGGTGGGCGTCGCCGCTGCCGGAATGCCGCGCGGACCGTGGATGGCGGGCCGAGTGGCGAGCCTGGAGGGCAAGTCCCCATGATGCGCTCCGCTTTTTTCACCCTGCTCACGCTGGTGTTGTTTCCCGCTCTGGCCGTCGCGGGTCAGGCCACGGCCAGTTTTCGGGTATCCGTGACCGTAGTGGCCTCGTGCAACGTACAAACCCGGCCGCTGATCCTGGCTCCTTACGCCACCGGCGGTCCGGCCACGGGTACCGCCACGGCTGGTTCCATCGACGTTAGTTGTACCCAGGGCACGCCTGCGGCCGTGTACCTCGACGGCGACCGGGTACTGACCGGGCCGAACGGCGCCGAAGTCGCGTATACGTTGCATGCCAATGGCAAGCCATGGCTCGCCGGCGCAGCGCTCGACGTGAAGGGGCAGGGCCGGGAGGCGGTGCGCCTGGTCGTTTCAGGCGCGGTGAACGCAGGCCAGCGGGTCCCGCTCGGCGATTATGCGGACGAGAAGGTGATTCGCGTCGTCTACTGAGCAAGCCGGCGGGACAAGTGGGTGCTCCGCGTCCCGGTAGTACATGGGCTCAGTAGTACACGTAGACGATGACGGTGTCGGTGTAGGTGTCCGGGGTGTAGTTGGCGCCTGGTGCGGTGGCGTAGACAGTGAGCGACTGGCCGTTGCCGTTGCCGCTTCCCGTCACGCCGTTGCCCACGCTGGTCGGGGTGGCGGTGTTGCCCCAGACGGTTCCGTTGAGGCCGGCCGTGGAGCGCAGCTGGTATGGCACCTTGTCGGTATTGCCGCCGGTGCCCGCCATCGATCCCGCACCCGTCGTGCTGTTGGTGGACTGGGGCATGAGGCCGATGTTGTAGACCGTGCCGCTCGTGCAGGTCACGTTGAGGGTATTGCTGCCGGTGATGTTGGTGTCGGTGGAATCCACGCCACTGATGGCGCCGAGATTGAGCACGGGGCCAGCCGTCACCGTGCACTGCTTGGCGACGGCCGCGCTGGCGGTGAACGGGAAAAAGACGTTGGCCTGCACACCGCTGCAGGTGCCGGGTGCGGCATTGCCTTGCACCTCGTTGATCGTCAGTGCGGTATCGCCGTTCAGGTACTTGTCTGTATAGCTGCCGGGAATCGCCGTGGTCTGTCCATTGTCCACCCTGCCGTACAGGGTTGCCGTGCGTGCTCCGGTAGTCCCGTTTTTCGCGATCGTCACATTGACACTCAGCGGTGTGGGGGAACCGAAGAACTGACTGCCCCAGACCGTCGAGTAGGTTGAGTTGCTGTAAAGCTGGAATGTCAGGAAGTGACCGGCGCCATCGGTCATCTGGCGCGGGTTGGTCGGTCCGCCTGCCGGTTCGCCGATGCTGAAGCAGAGAGTCGCCGAATACGTTTGATTCGCGCTGTTGGTGCAGGTGTAGGCAAGCGTCGCGTTCGCCGTGGTCTGGCTGCTCTGTGGATCGACCGCGCCAAAACTGAGGTTGGTCATCGACGCCATGCAGTTGATGTTGGCCGCATGCGCCGGGGCAGCCCAGCACAGTCCGCAGCCGGCCAGCAGCAGGATGGCGCAGCAACGCAGCAACGACATGTTCATGGTCGGTCCTCGCGGCAGGTCAGCGGCCCGATTTGCGGGATGCTGTCGCCCTGCTGGTGATGGTCGAATTGCACCTGACAGGTGCCGGCGGGCGTGTCCACGTCCAGCACGTTGTGCGCATCCAGCGTGTCCAGGTACACCGCGCCGTCGTAGCCGACCAGCGCGGATTCGCCGCCGTGGCCATGCAACTGCACGGTGCTGCCCAGCGGCAGCGGCATGCCGGCGGCGTCGACCAGGACGATCGAGGCGGCGCGGATCGGCGTGATGCCGAAACGCACCAGGGTACCGGCGCGGTCACTGGGCGTGGCGAGTGCGCTCACCCGGGCGATGCGTACGTCGGGCGGCAGATCCATCGGGTCGATGCTGAGCTTGTTGTTCTGGTAGGCGTTGAGCGGCGAAACCAGCAGCATGCCGTGCTTGTCGGTGGTGCCGATCGGGTTGTTCTCCAGTTGCACCGGCACATCGGGTATCCCATCGGTGGAGACCACGGCGAAGCCATCTTGGATGCGGCGTGATGCGAACGCGTGGCCGCCCATGAGCACCACTGAACCGTTCGCGCCGGCGTAACCGGTGTAGTTGCCGTCGATGGCATAGACGCCGGCCTGCACCTGGCCGTAACGCCCCAGGTAATCCAGCTGGGCGCGACCGCCATCACTGCCCGCGCCCTGCTGCAGCTGCGCGCGCCAGCCGAAGCCACCGGCGCTGGGTACCGAGCGGCTGGCATCCACGGTGTAGCGGTTGCCGTTGCGATCGTGTTGCACGCCGGCGTTCATGTAGGTGCTGTCGTCCAGCACCAGGCTGATGTTCAGGAAGAAGCTGCGGTCGCGCTGCTGGCCGAGGTTCTGGTTCACGTTGAAATTCAGCGCCAGGCGCCGGCCGATCGACTTGAACCAGTACGCGCTGGCATAGCGTGAATCGGGTTGCTGCGGATAGCGCAGCTGCAGGTAGCTCAGGCCGAAGCTGCCCAGATGCGAGGTGCTGAAGCCCGCCTGCGCGCTGGCGCTGAGGCGCGGTGGCGCGCCGTACCGTGTGGCGACATCGCGGTAGCCGCTGCTGGCGCGCATGCCGTTGACGCTGAGGTTGAAGCGGCTGTCGATCCAGTTGTAGCCGAGGCTGAGCTGGCTGCCATCCGTGCCGCGGTCCTGGCTGCGCGCCACCGAGCCGGACAGCACGCCGGCGCTGCCGAGCAGCCACGCGCCGCCGAAGCCGGCGTTGACCAGTCCATGGGTGGCCTCGCCATGCGCCTCGGCGGTAAAGCTGTTGCTCACGCCGTAGCGCCAGGTGCCGCTGCCGACCGGGTCGTGGCCGTAGTCGAACGAACGCAGGCCGTAGTCCTCGCGCACCACACCCAGCTCCGCCGACCAGTCGGACAACCCCTTTTGCAGCAGCTGTTGCGTGTTGTACAGCGAGAAGTCCAGCGTGGTCACGCGGCCCAGCGCATCGGTCACCATCACTTGTGCCTGGCCCGCGCCGCTGATGTTGGGAATGGTGTTGAGCTGGAACGGACCGGCCGGCACGTTGCCGCTGTACTGCTTCATGCCGTTGACGTACAGCTCCACCTGCGAGGGCAGCGTGGCCGAGCCGAGAAACTCCGGCAGCGGCGTGGTGATGCGATAGGGCTGCAGCGCGAAGTTGGTGCCGAACTGCACGCCGCCGATGCGGGTGGGGCGCGACCACGAAGTGGCCGACGTGAGCGTGTCGCCCACGCGCAGGGTCAGCATGCTGTCGGGAAACGAGGTGCTCCAGCTGGTGTCCAGGCGCACCGAGCTGTTGCGCCAGTCGCCGTTTGTGCGCGCCATCTGGGACAACGCGGTACTGCTCAGCACGCCGCCGCCGCTGAACGCGCGTAGTTCGGTGAATGCGCTGAGGCTGCCGGCGCCGCCCTGGCTCTGGATGCCGTACACGTCGTAGTTGAGCAGCAGGCCGGGCGAGGCGCTGGCCCGCTGCGCTGTCGTCCGCTGCATGTCGAGCACGTGCGTGGACAGGTGCAGCAGTTGCAGCGGCGCCATGATGCTGGCGCTCTGGTGTTCCTGGTCGTAGCTGGCGCGCACGCCCTGCAGGCTGCTCAGGCGCACCGGATCGGGCGTGCCGGGCGGCAGTGCGAAACCGAGCTGGCGCAGGGTGGCCGTGGTGGCCCACAGTTCGCCATCGCGGTAGATGAAATGCGCCAGGCCGCTGCCGCTGCCATTGAGGGTGACGTCGAGATACAGGTCGTCGCCGCCGATGGCGGGCGGCGTGCCGACTGGATCGATGGTCAGCGCCGCGTTGGCGGGTACCGCCCCCCCGGCTGCGTCGACGGACGTGTCCCTGGCATGGACCCCGGAAACGAGGAGTCCCAGCAGGACAGCCTCACCGAGTGCGATCGGCCAGCGACAGCTTTTGCGTGACCTTGGCGCCATTGATCTTTGCCTCGATAATGCCGCCGCCGGCGAAGGCCGTCGCCGCCTGTTTCACTGTCCAGTGCATCGTGGCGCCCGGCAGCACGTAGCCAAGCAGGCCGCCGGAAAGTTCGATACGGTGGCCGGCAGCATCCACGTAACTCACCTCGGCGAGTTGGGCATGGCCGCTGCCGGTGTTGGCGACCTGCAACTGCGCGTGGTCCCCGTCGCGTTGCAGTTGCCATTGCAGTTGTGGCGCCACCCCGGCGGTGCCGACGGGTTCCACGAATACCGGCACCGAGTAGTGCAGCACGAACTGCAAGCCCTTCTTGCCTTGCGTGTCGATCGGCAATTCGTCGATCGATACGCGGTAGGCTTCCTCCGCGGCATCGGCGCCGCTGGGCGGCGCGCCGACGCGGATCACCCGGATCAGCTGCCGATCGCCGATCGCCAGCTGCAGCATGGGCGGGCTGACCACCAGGGCACGCGAGGGCGTGAGCTGCTCCTCGCCACCCTGCTGGGTCCAGCGGTACACCCGCACTTGCGCATGCACGATGCCGTCACCGGTATTGCTCAGCCACAGGCCATCCGCGTTCTGGCGCGCCTGCAGGCTGAGCGACACCGGCGAGACCTGCAGCCCGCTGGCCCATGCGCCCCCGTTCGTGAGCGCGAGGCCGGCAAGTACCAGAGTCAGGAGATGCGTGCGCAACTTCATGGCCGTATCAGTAGTACACGCTCACCGTCACCGTATCCTGGTAGCTGTCCGGCGTGACGTTGAGGTTGGTGCCGAGCACCTTGGCGTATACGGGGTAGGTCGCGGTGACGTTGCCGACGTTGTCGACCGTGCCGGTCTTGCGGTTCGTGCCGGCGGTGTCGCCCCAGACCGTGGTGCCGCTGTCCTGATACAACGCGTAGGCGATGGAGTCGGTGTTGCCGCTGACCGGAGCCACGTTCTGGGCGGCCATGACGCCGGCGCCGACGAGGCTGCCGCCGGACGGCTTCAAGCCGATCGTGTACGGCGTCTTCTTGGAGCACTTCACGTTGATGACGTTGGCGCCGCCGGGGATGCTCAGGTCGGTCGTCGAATTCGCGTCCGCATTGCCGAAATTGACGTCGCCGGTGGTGCTGACCGTGCAGGCGGCATTGATCTTGAGCTTGACGTTGAACGAGGCGGTCGCCGGATTGGTGGCGGCGCTGGAGGTGAAGGCGATACCGCCCAAGGCGAGCACGGCGGCGGCAAGCAGGGTCTTCTTGAACATCATGGCGGTTCTCTCCGGGTAGGTTTGAAAGTCTTGCATGGGGCCATAAGCAATCGGCATGCCAACATATGTTTGTAAAGCGTTACTCAAGGCACTGGGCTGATCGCTGGCAACCGGAATTTGAAGCAGGACAAGGGTTTCACGCGATTTGTCAGTGTTTCCTGACAAACTTCGGCACACCAAACTGCGAAATGCGTCACTTTTTTGACACGCGACAATCATGCGGCTTTAACGTTCTGAGCGCCAGCGAAGGACGATTCGGGGCAATTTGTAAAGGCTGCTTGACATGGCTAGGGCAGGTTCCCTACTCTGCGATTGTCAAGGTGGCTTGACATATCGAGACAAGGGGAACGGTCATGAACAGGTGGTTGCGTGGAATGAATTCCCTGCTGCTGGTGCTGGGTTTGGCGCTGGGCGGCAGTGCTGCGGTGCTGGCGCACGAGACGGCTGCGGCGAGCAGCATGGTCGGCACCTTGAAGGTGGAGCGCCATGGCGACCACGGTCGGCCGGTGATTCTTATTCCCGGGCTGCAGGGCGGTCCGTGGGTGTGGCGGCAGACGATCGAGCAATTGCAGAAAAACCATGTGGTGTATGCGGTGACGCTGGCCGGCTTCGACGGCGTGCCGGCGCCGGCCGACGGCGGCAACCTGTTCGATCGCGCCGATGCCTCGCTGCTGCAGTTGATCGAGCAGCACAAGATCGACAAGCCGGTGCTGGTTGGCCACAGCCTTGGCGGCACACTCGCCTTGCGCTTTGCCGGTGAGCACGCGCAACTGATCTCGGGCGTGGTCGCGGTGGAGGGCCTGCCAATCTTCCCCGGCATGGAGCGGGTCGGCAGCGAACAGCGCCAGGCGATGGCGGCGCAGACCCGCACCACGATGGCGGCGGCGACGCCGGAGCAGTTCCGGGCGCAGGCGCTGGGCTACATGCAGCAGACCGGCGTGATCGACCCGCAACTTGCCGCGCGCTACGCGCCGATGAATGCACGCAGCGATATCGCGGCCACGGCGCAGTACATGGCCGAGGACCTGGCCGCCGATCTGCGCCCGGGCCTGAAGAATGCGAATGTGCCGATCCTGGAGATCGCACCGTACTACGCGCCGGATTTCAGCAAGCCGCCGATGCAGTTCAGCGAGGCGCAGAAGGTCGCGTATTACCAGTCCCTGCTGGCGGACGCGCCGAATGCGAAGGTGGTGTCGATCTCGCCCGCGCGGCATTTCCCGATGCTCGACCAGCCGGCGAAGTTTCAGCAGGTGCTGGACAATTTCCTTAAAACCATTGAGCGGAGCGCGCAGCCTTGAGTCGTTCGATCCACCAGCGTTACCAGCGCGAATTCTGGCCGGCGATGGTGGCCTACGTGGCCATCATGTTTCTGCTGTGGCCGCTGCTGCCACAGGTGCACAACGAGCTGCTGAAGATTGCGCTGGCCGTGTTGCCGGTGGTGCCGGTGCTGTTCGTAGTGCGCGCGATGATCCGGCTGGTACTGGGCAGCGACGAACTGGAGCAGCGCATCCATCTGATCGGCCTGGCGATAGCGACCACGGCGGTGAGCACGCTCAGTCTGACTGGCGGTTTTCTCGCCGCTGCCGGCGTCCTCAAACTGGATGGCGCGATCCTGATCTGGGTGTGGCCCACTCTGGTAGTGGTGTATGCCCTCGGGCGTGGCTGGGCCAGCCGTCGCTACGGTGGCAGCAATGTGATGTGCAACAACGGGACTGCCTGGCATTGGCGGTTGTTGTTCGCGGCGCTGGGGTTTGCCGCTATCGCCGGACTGGGACGCCATCAACTGCTCGACTATCAGCTCGGCATGCTGTGCGGCATGAGCGCGGCGCTGGCGGGGTGGGCGCTGGTGCTGGCGGTGCTGCACCGGCGCAAGCGGCTTGCCGGGCACGAGGCGCCGTGATGCCGCATGAATCGTTTGCCATCGAATCGAAAGGAGGCCGCCATGCGTGCCGTCCATAAGCGTTATCTGCGCGAATTCATTCCGGCGATGTTGGCCTACGTGCTGCTGATCCTGCTCTACGGCGTGTTGATGCCGCGGACGGAAGGCGTGCCGTGGCGAATCCTGCTGGCGGTGTTGCCACTGCTGCCGATCGTGCTGGTGATCCGCGCCATGGTGCGGGTCATTCGTGACCAGGACGAGCTGGAGCGTCGCATCGACCTAGAGGCGATCGCGATCGCCGCGATGTCGACCGGGTTCGGCTATTTCAGCTTCGGCTTTCTGTTGAATGCGGATATCGGCCTGAAGATCGCGCCGGCGTCCATTGCGATCTGGGTGATGCCGTGTCTGTTCGCCAGCTATGGCCTGGCCAAGCTGCTGGTGGTCAGGCGTTACCGAAACCATGAATAACCACGTGCGCGAACTGCGCGGCGAACAAGGCTGGTCGCAGGCGGACCTGGCCGAGCAGCTGGACGTGTCGCGGCAAACCGTCAACGCGATCGAGACCGGCAAGTACGACCCCAGTCTGCCGCTGGCATTCAAGATCGCCAAACTGTTTGGCCGTCCGATTGAATCTATTTTCGTACCGGGTGAGGAGTAGGGCATGGCTTTGAATGGACGTACCGCGATTCGTGTTGGTGCGGCGGTCGCGGGCCTGACGTTCCTGGCATGGAGCCAGTGGCACGCGAAGGAGCCGGCCGCGGCAGCTGCCGCGCCGGTCGAGGCTGCGGCCGGCGCGGCGAAGCCGTTGCCACCGGCCAAGGCCGCGACCTGGCGGCTGGGCTCGCTGACGCTGACTGCGTGCGAACTGGCCCAGCCGAACAGCGGGCTCAGCACGGCGGCGTGGTGTACTGACTTCCCCGTGCCGGAGAACCGCGCCGACCCGCACAGCCGCACGATCAAGCTCAAGCTGGCGGTGTTGCGCTCGCGTGCGCAGGTGGCGAACTCCGACATGCTGGCGTTCCTCGCCGGCGGTCCCGGCCAGGCGGCAACCGACTCGGCGGGTCTGGTGGCATCGGTGCTGAAGCCGCTGCTCGCGCATCGTCACGTGTTGTTGCTGGACCAGCGCGGCACCGGCGGCTCGAATGCGCTGGGCTGCAAGAGGTCCGACGAGGCCGTCGCGTCCGCCGACGCCGGCGCGTTCGACGCCGGCAAGCTGCGTGCTGCGGCCGCGGCGTGCCTGAAGCAACTGGCCGACCGCGCCGACCCGAGCCAGTACACCACCACGATCGCGGCACAGGACCTGGAAGACGTGCGCAAGGCGCTCGGCTCGCCGCAGTTCGATCTGGTCGGCGTGTCGTATGGCACGCGGATGGCGCAGCAGTACCTGATGCGCTTCCCGGATGCCGTGCGCAGCGTGGTGCTGGACAGTGCAGCGCCGAATTCGCTGGCACTGGGCGAGGATTTCGCGCGCAACCTGGACGACGCGCTGAAGGCACAGTTCGCCCGCTGCACGGCGGAGCCGGCCTGCAAGAAGCAGTTCGGCGATCCGGCCCAGACCCTGTATCAGCTGCGCGACGCGTTGCGTGCTAACCCGCACGAGGTCAGCTTCCGCGACCCGCAGAGCTACCAGACGGTGAAGCAGTTGCTGGACGAGGATGCACTGGCCAGCGTGGTGCGGATGTTCGCGTACACGCCGGCCACCGCCGCGCTGCTGCCGCTGTCGATCGACGCGGCCGCGCATGGCGACGTCGGCCCGCTGCTGGGCCAGGCCAAGCTGCTGTCCGGCGAGCTGTCGGAGCTGATGGGCAGCGGCATGCAGTACTCGGTGATCTGCAGCGAAGACGCCGACCTGCTCACGGCGCGCCCCGAGGATGCGCAAACCATCCTCGGCACGCGCATGGTCGAGGCGTTGAAGGCGGTCTGCTCGGTGTGGCCGAAAGGCACGCGCCCGGCGGATTTCCATGCGCCGCTGAAGACCGACAAGCCGGTGCTGCTGCTGGCCGGCCAGTACGATCCGGTGACCCCGCCGCGCTACGCCGACGAAGTGGCGAAGGGCTTGCCAAACGCGCGCGTGCTGGTGCTCAAGGGCCAGGCGCACAACGTGATGGCGGCCGGCTGCACGCCGCAGCTGATCCAGCACTTCGTCGAGAAGCTCGACCCGAAGACGCTGGACGCAAGCTGCCTGGACCGGCTGCAGCCCACGCCGATCTTCATCGATTTCAATGGTTCAACCCCTTAAGGAGCAGCGCGATGACAAAACGTTATGTACTGACGAATGCCGTGCTGTGGGCGGCGGCCATTCTCGCCGCTGCCCTGCTCAAGGCGCCGCATTTTCTTTCCCTGATCCTGCTGCCGACCCTGGCCACGCTGTCGATGCTCGTGGCGGGTCCGGATACCTGCCGCCACCGGAGTGACATCTCGTGATCGAAGTCAGGGATTTGCACAAGGCGTTCGGCACGGTGAAGGCCGTCGATGGCGTCAGCTTCAGCGCCCGCGACGGCGAGATCACCGGCCTGCTCGGCCCCAACGGCGCCGGCAAGACCACCACGCTGCGCATGCTCTACACGCTGATGACGCCGGACCGCGGCCAGGTGCTGGTGGACGGCATCGACGCGGCGGCCGATCCGCTCGGCGTGCGCCGCCGGCTCGGCGTGCTGCCGGATGCGCGCGGCCTGTACAAGCGGCTCAGCGCGCGCGAGAACATCGACTACTTCGGCCGCCTGCACGGCCTGCCGGAGGACCTGCTGGCGAGCCGGCGCGAAGCGCTGATCAAGGCGCTGGAGATGGCCGACATCGCCGACCGCCGCACCGAGGGTTTCTCGCAGGGCCAGCGGGTGAAGACCGCGATCGCCCGCGCGCTGGTGCACGACCCGCGCAACGTGATTCTCGACGAGCCGACCAACGGCCTCGACGTGATGGCCACGCGCGCGCTGCGCCAGTTCATGCTGCGGCTGAAGGGCGAGGGCCGCTGCGTGCTGTTCTCCAGCCACATCATGCAGGAGGTCGCTGCGTTGTGTGACCGCATCGTGGTGATCGCGCACGGTCGCGTGGTGGCCGACGAATCGCCGGACGCGCTGCGTGCGCAGACCGGCACGACCAATCTGGAGGATGCCTTCGTGAAGATCATCGGTAGCGACGAGGGCCTGGCCGCATGAATACCGTGCCGACGAAATTGCAGCGCAGCCGCGCCTTCCTCACCGTGTTCCTGAAGGAGGTGAGGGAGAACCTGCGCGACCGGCGCACCCTGATCAGTGCGTTCCTCACCGGTCCGCTGCTGGGTCCGATGATCTTCGTGATGCTGATCAACGTGACCCTCAACCGCGAACTGGACAAGGCCGAGAAGCCGCTGGCGGTGCCGGTGATCGGCGCCGAGTACGCGCCGAACCTGCTCCTTGCGTTGAAGGAGGGTGGGGTGGTGCCCGGCGCGCCGGTAGCCGATCCCGCGCAGGCCGTGCGCAAGCAGGACGCCGACGTGGTACTGCGCATCGCCGCCGACTACGGCAAGGGCTGGCGCCAGGGCGAGCCCGTGCAGGTGGAGCTGTTCTACGACTCCTCGCAACGCGACGCCGGCAGCTCGGTGGAACGGGTGACCCAGTTGGTCGAGGGTTATGCGCGGCAGCAGGGCGCGATGCGGCTGGTCGCGCGCGGCATGTCGCCGGGCACGGCTTGGCCGTTGCAGGTGGCCCGGCGCGACCAGGCCACGCCGCAGTCGCGCGCGGTGCTGATGTTCGCGATGCTGCCGTATTTCTTCGTGATCACCATCTTCATGGGCGGCATGTACCTGGCGATCGACCTCACCGCCGGCGAGCGCGAGCGGCAATCGCTGGAGCCGCTGTTCGCCAACCCGGTACCGCGCTGGAAGATCCTGTGCGGCAAGCTGGCGGCGATCTGCATGTTCTCCACCGCCAGCCTGCTGATCAGCCTGCTGGCATTCGCGGTCGTCGGCCAGTTCATCCCCGCGGAGAAGATCGGCATGGAGCTGGACCTCGGCCTTCACTTCGCCTCGCATGTGCTGCTGCTGATGCTGCCGCTGGTGTTGCTGCTGTCGGCCTTGCAGTCGATGGTGGCGGCCTTCGCCAAGAGCTACCGCGAGGCGCAGACCTACATCTCGCTGCTGATGCTGGTGCCGATCATCCCCAGCGCGATGCTCTCGTTCATGCCGATCAAGGCGCAGGCGTGGATGTACGCGGTGCCGCTGCTGGGGCAGAACCTCGGCATCATGCAGCTGCTGCGTGGCGACGGCGTCACCGCCGAGCAGCTCGGCCTGTGCCTGGCCGGCAGCCTGGCGGCAGCGCTGGTGGCGGTGCTGGTGACGGTCCAGCTGTACCGCTCGGAGCGGCTGGCGATCTCGGCCTGAGGCCTATGAAACCGTAGGAGCCCGCTGGCGGGCGATGCCCTTCGTCACATTGCGAAAGGCAGCGGGCTCCTACACGCAGATCGACTTCAACGCGGCGGCGCGGTCAGTTCCTGCGCGTTGAGGTAGCCGCGGTGGTGGCGGTCGAGCCGGTGGAACTGGCGGCGCAGGTTGGCTTGATATTCCTTCAGCGTGATCGGCTCGCCGCGGCCGCCGGGCAGCTCGGTGACATCGAGGATGCCGTCACCGTTGCGGTCCATGGCCAGGAAGCCACGGCCCATGTACGCGAGGTACTCGGCTTCGCTGACGCGGCCGTCGCCGTCACTGTCGAACAGCTGCAGATACTGCGCCCGCGTGTCCTGCGCCGGTGTCGTCGGCGCGGCCAGCAGCAGGGCCAGCGCGATCCCGGCCAGGCGCAGGTTCAGCGGTGGCCGCCGTGGATGCCGATGAATTGCAGGAACTCCGCGCGGGTGCGCGCGTCGTCGCGGAAGGTGCCAAGCATCTGGCTGGTCACCATCGACACGCCGCGCTTGTGCACGCCGCGGGTGGTCATGCATTGGTGGCTGGCGTCGATCACCACCGCCACCCCGGCCGGCTGCAGGGTTTCCTGGATGCACTGGGCGATCTGCGCGGTGAGCTTCTCCTGCACCTGGAAGCGGCGCGCGAAGCCGTCCACCACGCGGGCCAGCTTGCTGATGCCGACCACCCGGTTGGTCGGCAGGTAGCCGACGTGGGCGCGGCCGATGATCGGCGCCATGTGGTGTTCGCAATGGCTCTCGAACTCGATGTCGCGCAGCACCACCATCTCGTCGTAACCCTCGACTTCGCGGAAGGTGCGACGCAGGTATTCACCCGGGTCGGACCCGTAGCCGGAGAACCAGTCGCGGTAGGCCTTGACCACCCGCTTGGGCGTCTCCAGCAAGCCTTCGCGCGCAGGATCTTCGCCGGCCCAGCGCAGCAAGGTGCGCACGGCCTCTTCGGCCTGTTCCCGGCTGACGTCGTTCGGATTGTGCTGGTCGTTCATGCGGAGATCTCGGGGATGCGGATGGGGCAGTTTAACGTTCGCGTCAAACCTGCGCAGGCCTGGCGTGGCGGGGAGGTCATATCTCCGTGTCGTCGCTGCCGTCATCCAGCGCCGGCACGTCGGCCAGCAACTGCTCGGTGACGTCGGCGGACAGCGTCTCCACGCCGCGCAGCTTGCGTTCGATCGCGCGGGTGCGCTGGCCGGCGCTGTCGATGCTGTTGCGCGCGGCGTCGAGCTGCTTGCGGGTTTTTTCCAGCACCACGCCGAACTTGCCGAACTCGTTCTTCACGGCGCCGAGCAGGGCCCACACCTCGCTGCTGCGCTTGGCGATCGCCAGCGTGCGGAAACCCATCTGCAGGCTGTTGAGCAGGGCGCTGAGCGTGGTGGGGCCGGCCACGGTGACGCGATGCTCGCGCTGCAGCAGCTCGAACAAGCCGGGGCGACGGATCACCTCGGCGAACAACCCTTCGGTGGGCAGGAACAGCACGGCGAAATCGGTGGTGTGCGGTGGTGCGATGTACTTGCCCTTGATCCGCTTGGCTTCGTCGCGCACGCGGATTTCAAGTGCGCGCCCGGCCATCGTGGCGGCCTCGAGGTCGGCGTTCTCCTGCGCTTCGAGCAGGCGCTGATAGTCCTCCATCGGAAATTTCGCGTCGATCGGCAGCAGGATGTGCTCGCCTTCGCCCTGGCCGGGCATGCGGATGGCGAACTCGACCCGTTCGCTGCTGCCCGGCACGGTGACCACGTTCGACTCGTACTGTTCGGCGGTGAGCATCTGCTCCAGCAACGAGCCCAGCTGCACCTCGCCGAGGATGCCGCGGGTCTTCACGTTGGTCAGCACGCGCTTCAGGTCGCCCACGCCGGTGGCCAGGCTCTGCATCTCGCCCAGCCCGCGCTGCACCGCTTCCAGCCGTTCGGAAACCAGCTGGAACGACTGGCCCAACCGGGTCTCCAGCGTGCTCTGCAGCTTTTCGTCGACGGTGGCGCGCATCTGTTCGAGCTTGGCCGCGTTGTCCTGCTGGATCGCGCCCAGCTTCGCCTCCAGCGTGGCGCGCACCTCGCCCATGCGCTTCTCGTGATCGGCGCCGAGCGCGGCGAGGCGTTGCTGCTGCTGCTCGCCGAAATGGTTGAGCGCGAGCGTGGCCTCCTCGCGGCTCTTGCGGGCGTCCTCGGCCAGCCGCTGTGCCAGCGACTGCAGGCCGGTGTCGGTGCGCTCGGTAAGTAAGGCCAGGCGTTGGCCGAAACCGTCGATGCGCTCGGCCTGATGCTGTGACATGCCGCTGAACTGTTCGCCAAGGTGGCCGCGGAAACGGTCGAAGCCCTGCTGCAGCTCCTCGCGGCCGGCGCGTTGTTCCTCGCGCAGCGTGCGCTCGACGCGGGCGCTGTCGTCTTTCAGCGCGTCGAGCTTCGCGGCCAGGCCGGCGTCGCCGCGGCCGCGCAGCAGCACCGCGAGCTGCAACAGCAGCATCAGCACGGCGAGGATGACGAGGGTGATCAGCAGGGTTTCATTGAGCGGCATGGGACGTTTTCCCGGGTCGGTGCATCCAGTGTACGTCGAGCCGTCTCACTGGCTGCGCCTGGATTTCACGTTGCCGCTGCCTGGGCGGTGCATCATGGCCCGATCCATTGGCCTGGGAGACGCGTCATGGAACACGTCCACGATTACCTGATCATCGGCGCCGGCATGGCCGCCGACGCGGCCGCCAAGGCGATCCACGAGGTCGATGCCGCGGCGAACATCGGTATCGTCGGTGCCGAGGCGCAGCCGCCGTACCAGCGGCCACCGCTGTCGAAGGCGCTGTGGAAGGGCGACAAATTGGTGGCCGACATCGATCTGGCCACCGCGCAGAGCGGCGCGACGCTGCATTCGGGCCGGCGCATCGAGTCGCTGGACCGGGTGACGCGCACGGCGCGCGACGGCCACGGCGACAGCTACCGCTACCGCCGCCTGCTGCTGGCCACCGGCGCCACCCCGCGGCAGCTGCCGTTCGAGGGCGGCGAGCGGATCATCCATTTCCGCACGCTGGACGACTACCAGGCCCTGCGGCACTACGCCCAGCCCGGCGCCTTCATCGCGGTGATCGGTGGCGGCTTCATCGGCTGCGAACTGGCGGCATCGCTGTGCAGCCTCGGCTGCAGGGTGACCTTGCTGTTTCCCGGCGAGACGATCGGTGCGGGGCGCTACCCCGATGGCCTGGCGCGCTATCTCGATGACTATTACCGCCGCCGCGGCGTGGACGTGCGCAGCGGCGTTCGCGTGCAGGGCAGCAACCCCACCGACGGCGGCGTGGAGCTGGTGTTGTCCGACGGCAGCCTGCTGCGGGTGGAGGCGGCGGTAGCCGGCCTCGGCGTGACGCCAAACACCGCGCTGGCCGAAATGGCCGGCCTCACCGTCGACGATGGCATCGTGGTCGACGCCCACCTGCGCAGCAGCGACGCGGATATCTGGGCCGCCGGCGATGTGGCCAACTTCTTCAACCCGGCACTGGGCCGGCGGCTGCGGGTGGAGCACGAGGACGCTGCGCTCAGCATGGGCCGCCACGCCGGTCGGGCGATGGCCGGGGTCGCCGGGGAATACACCGCTTTGCCGTTCTTCTATTCCGACCTGTTCGACCTCGGCTATGAGGCGGTCGGCCTGCTGGACACGCGGCTGCAGGTGGTTGAGGACTGGCGCGAACCGAACCGCGAGGGCGTGGTGTATTACCTCGAGGACGGCCGCGTGCGCGGCGTGCTGCTGTGGAACGTGTGGGACCAGGTGGGTGCCGCGCGCGAACTGATCGCCGAGCCCGGCCCGTTCGATGCCGCGTCACTGCGCGGACGATTGCCGCGCAGTGCCTAGGTTACGGTGGCGCTCCTAAAAAGCCACAGGCTCAATCCACGCGGCAGAACACCGCCTTCAGGTAACGCCCTTCCGGCACGTCGGTGCGGAACGGGTGGTCGGCGCCGGCGCCGCGCACTTCCAGCACCTGGATCTCGCGGCCGGCGTTGAGCGCCACTCGGCGCAGCATCTCCAGGAACTCGCTTTCGCCGACCAGGCCGGTGCACGAGCAGGTCAGCAGCAGGCCGCCGGGCGGGATGATGTCCAGCGCCATGCGGTTCATCGCGAAGTATTTCTTCAGCGCGTCCATCACCTTGCTGCGGTCGCGGGTGAGCTTGGCCGGGTCGAGGACCACCGCGTCGTAGCGCTCGCCGCGGGCGACCGCCGCGCGCACCCAGTCGAAGATGTCGGACTGCTCGAAGTTGACCTCCACGCCGTTGGCGGCGGCGTTGGCGCGGGCGACTTCCAGGATGCCTGCATCGAGGTCCACGCCAACTGCCTCGCGTGCGCCGGCCGCCATCGCGTGCACGGCGAAGCCGCCGGCGTTGCAGCACAGGTCGAGCACACGGCGGCCCTTCGCCAGTTCGGCGAAGCGCTTGCGGTTGTCGCGCTGGTCGGCGAAGAAGCCGGTCTTGTGGCCCGAGCCGGGCGCGGCGTGGAAGCGCAGGCCGTGCTCGTGCACCTCGAACGCCGCGGGCACGTCGGGGCTGCGGCAGTCGAACGATTCCTGCTTCTGCACGTGCGATTCGGCGAACCAGTACAACTGCGCGCCGGGGAAGTGCGCCAGCAGGGCGGCGTGGATCGCCTCGCGGAAACGCCACATGCCGGCGGCGAAGTATTCGACGACCAGGATGTTGGCGTAGCGGTCGACGATCAGGCCGGACAGGTCGTCGCCCTCGCTGTGCACCACCCGCCAGGCGTCGCTGACCTGGTCGAGCTGCAGCCAGTCGCGGCGCAATTGCACGGCGCGGGCGATGCGCGTGGCGATCCACTCGGCGTCGATGCCGGCATCCGGATGCGTGTCGAGCAGGCGCAGTGCGATGCGCGCGTGGCCGTTCCAGAACGCACGGCCGACGAAGCGGCCCTTGGCGTCGTGCACTTCGACCAGACTGCCCGGCGGCAGTCGTGCTTCCGGTTTGTGGACCTGCGCCGACCATACCCACGGATGGCCGGGGCTGCGGTCGGATTTCAGGCGGATGACGGGTAATGCAGCGGGGCTATTCATCCACGCATGATAGCTGGTGCTTCGCTCGTTCCCGGCAGGCAGTGCAAGGGTGCAGCGTCTTCAGCGCAGGCGCAGCACCAGCCATGACAGCAGCGCCAGCAGGTTGATGCCCAGCCGCGACACGGCCGGGCCGGCGACGGCGAGCACGAAACCCTGCGTGCCGAAGTGCCAGTCGATGCCCAGCCGTGGCGTGGCCTGCAAGGTGGCGAACACGTTGACGAAGGCGCCGCTGTGCAGCGCGTAGCTGAAGATGGGCGTGGCGATCAACGGCAGCTGCAGCAGCTGAGCCCAGCGCGACAGCCGCACGCCGCTCTCGCTGCCTTCCAGCAGCAGCACGCCGGCGCCCAGCACGAAGCCGAACAGGACCAGGCCGATCAGGGCGACGATGCTGTCGTGGGTCGAACCCAGCGGCAGCAGGCGGCGCAGCATCACCGCCACGCCGTACAGGCCGCCGGCGACTTCGAGAATGCCGATCAGGCGAAAGAGAAAATTGCGCACGCGTGGCCCCGTTCAAAAGAGGCAAGCTTAGCCGAGCAGGGCCGGCGTGATTGGCGTGGGCGTCGCGATTTTCCGCAACTGGCGATGCGGTTCAGGCGATCAGCACGCCGCGCGCTTCCTCGACGATTGCGTGCGGCACGAAGCGGGCGCTGTCCTGGGTGACCAGTGAAGCGTCCTCGCGGATGCCGATGCCGCAGGCGCGGTCACCGACGACCCAGCTGCCGATCAGCGGATAGTGGCCGTCGAAGTCGGGCAGCGGATGGCAGGCCTGGCGGATGCACGGACCGTCGCGGTACGGGCCGTCGGTGCGCAGCTCGCGGCCGTCATCCAGGTGCATCGTGATGTTGGCGCCTTCGCGCGAATGCAGCGGCTTGCGCACCCAGCCGCGCAGCAGCGCGCCACCGGCGTCGCACTCGGCCGGCAGCAGGTTCGGGTGGCCGCGGTGGGCGTCCCACAGCAACGGCAGGATGCCCTTGTTGCTCAGCAGCGCCTTCCACGGCGGCTCGATCAGCTGCAGTCCGGAACGCGGCAGGTGCTGGCCGAACGATTCGCGGAACATGTCCTCCAGCGGATACAGCTTGAACAGGCAGCCGATCACGTTGTCGTCGAGGTCGGTGAAGCGGCCATCGGCGGACACACCGATGTCCTCGATCGCCAGCGTGCCGCAGTCGATGCCGGCCTGCAGCGCGCAGTCGCGCAGGTAGGCGATGGTGCCCTGGTCTTCCACCGAGTCGCGCACGGCGGCGAAGTGGAACGGCCGCGCAATGCCGCGCGCAATCGTGCCGAACGCTTCCACCAATGACTCGTAGATCGAATTGAACTGGTCGCTGCCGGCCGGCAGCTGGCCCCGGGCGAGCTGGTCTTCCAGCCATTGCCACTGGAAGAACGCGGCCTCGAACAGCGAGGTCGGCGTGTCGTAGTTCAGCTCGTAGAGCTTGGCCGGGCCGGTGCCGTCGTAGGCGAAATCCATGCGGCCGTACAGGTGCGGCTGGCGCTCGCGCCAGCTCTGCGCAATCCAGTCGCGGTACGGCTCCGGGATCGCCAGCTGCTGCATGTGCTGCTCGCTGCCGACGATGCGATCGACCATGTCCAGCGCCATCGCGTGCAGTTCCTCGCTGGGCGCCTCGATGCCGTCCTCGATCTCGCGCAGGCTGAACGCGTAATACGCCGACTCGTCCCAGTACGGCGCGTCGTCGATGGTGTGGAAGCCGAACCCGCACTCGGCGGCCTTGGCGCGCCAGTCGGGGCGCTCGGCCGTGCTGACCCGGCGCATCAGCCGCCGATGCCGCGGCTGCTGCCGGAGTTGCCGAAGCCGGAACGGTTGGTGGTGACCGCGCGGTTCGGCGTGGCGTTGACCGGCACCATCGCGGTGCCGGCGCCACTGCGATAGACGCCGCCGGCACCGGTGGCCGGGCGCTGCCAGCCGCCGTTGTTGTCGCGGAACGCCGGGGCGCTGTTGAAGCCGTTGGCGGCCACGCCGTTGCGCGACATCATCTGCGACAGGAAGAAGCCGGTCATCAGCGGGCCGAAGAACGAATGGCTGGCGCCGTCATTGCGTTCGGCGCACTTTTCCTTGCCGTAGCTGGCTTCGCATTCTTCGCGGCTGGCGAAGCGCGGCGCGGTGGCCACCGCGTCCTGCTGCGCCTTGGCGAACGCCTGCTGGCAGGTGCTGCTGTCGTTGGTCTGCGCCACGCAGGCCTCGACCGAGGTGTACAGGCCTTCGCGCGATGCGCTTTCGCTGCGGTCGCAGGCGGTCAGCAACAACGGGGCCGTGCTCATCAGCAGCAGGGCGGCGGTGCGGGATCGTTTCATGGGCACGCTCGGCAAGGTATCCGGCCAAGCATGCCTGCTTGCGCGCGAGGAAGAAAGTTCTTGCGATCGAATGCCGCAGTGGATGCTCATTCCAGCTCGTCGGCCAGTTCGTGCAGGTCGGCGATGTGCTGTTCCCACCAGCGCGCTTCGGCGGCGAACGGGAACGCGGCGGGAAATGCCGGATCGTGCCAGCGTGCGGCGATCCAGCCGGCGTAGTGCAGCTGGCGCATCGCGCGCAGCACCGGGACCAGCGCCAGCTCGGCGTGGTCGAAATCGCGGAACTGCTGGTAGCCCTCGAGCACCGCCTCCATCGCGCGTTCGTCGTTGGCCAGCATCCACAGGTCCTGCACCGCCGGGCCGCTGCGGGCGTCGTCGAAGTCCACGAAGTGCGGGCCGGCGTCGGTCCACAGCACGTTGCCGGGGTGGCAGTCGCCGTGCAGGCGCAGCTGCCGCACCGGGCCGACCGCTTCCAGCCGCGCGGCAATCGCGGCGTCCAGCCGCGTCGCGGCGGCGCGGTAATTCGTCTGCAGCGCGGCCGGCAGCAGGGACGAGCCGAGCACCGCCTGCAGCGGCTGCTGCACCATCGTGTCGCGGTCGAGCCGGCTGCGGTGCGCGAATGGCTGGCGCGCGCCGATCAGGTGCATGCGCGCGATCAGCCGGCCCAGCCACTGCAATTGATCGACCGCCTCCAGCTCCGGCGCGCGGCCGCCGCGGCGCGGCGTCAGCGCGTAGCGGAAGCCGGCGTGATGCCGCAGGGTGCGGCCACCGAAAGCGAGCGGCGCCACCACCGGCAGCTCGGCGTCGGCCAGTTCCTGCGTGAACGCGTGCTCCTCGGCGATCGCCGCGTCACTCCAGCGGCCAGGCCGGTAGAACTTCGCGATCACCGGCGCAGACGGCTCCGATCCAACGCGTTCCAGCCCCACCTGCCATACCCGGTTCTCGTAGCTGTTCAACGCCAGCAGCCGGCCGTCCGGCCACAGCCCGCAGGCGCTCACTGCGTCGAGCACCAGGTCGGGGGTGAGGCTGGCGTACGGCGTGTCGGCTGTCATCAAGTACCATGCCTTTTGCGTTTGCCTCCTCTCCCTCGAGGAGAGGATTGTGACCGGAGGAAATCCCCTTGCGGGAAGGTGAGGGAGCGGGTTTTCGCAGAAAAACCGCGCTCAACGTACGCCCATGCCGCGCGCCGGGATCACCGCCATGGTGATGCGCGAGATGCACACCAGCGCGCCTTCCTCGTTCTCGATACGGATCTCCCACACCTGGGTGGTGCGGCCGAGATGCAGCGCCCTGGCGGTGCCGGTGACGGTGCCGCTGCGCACGCCGCGGATGTGGTTGGCATTGATGTCCAGGCCCACCGCCAGTTCCTTCTCGGGGTCCAGCGTGAGCATCGCTGCGGTGCTGCCCAGGGTCTCGGCCAGTGCCACCGAGGCGCCGCCGTGCAGCAGGCCGTAAGGCTGGTGGGTGCGCTGGTCGACCGGCATGCTGCCGGCCAGCCAGTCGTCGCCGACCGCGGTGATGCGGATGCCCAGCGCCTCCATCATGGTGTTGGCGCTCCAGCCGTTGAGGCGGGCCAGGTCGGTGGGTTGTTTCCAGAGGCTCATCATTGATTCCCGTGCGGCGAGCCCGCATTGTTGTCCGCTGTGATCGCCGCGACAATGCATGCGTGTTCAACGTTACCCTCAAAACTTCGGGCCGCCAGTTTCCGGTGGCGGCCGGCGAAACCGTGCTGGAGGCGGCGCAACGCGCGGGCGTGGCGTTGCCGTATTCCTGCCGTGCCGGTGTCTGCGGCAGCTGCAAGGCGACCCTGCTGGAAGGGCGTTGCGAGTATCCGCGCAATCCGCCGCTGGCGCTGGACGCCGGCGCGCTGGCGCATCATGCGGTGCTGCCGTGCCAGGCCGTGCCGGCCAGCGACCTGCTGCTGGAGGCGCGCGAGGTGACCTCGGTGGAGGACATCGTGCGGCGCCAGCTCGGCGTGGTGGTGGCCGACAAGTGGCGCCTGGCGGCGGACGTGATCGGCCTGCGCCTGCTGCCGGATCGTGGCGAGCGCCGGCTGCGGCGGTTGCCGGGCCAGTACCTGGATGTGCTGCTGGAAAACGGCCGGCGCCGGCCGTTCTCGATCGCGAACGGTCCGCAACGGGACGGCTCGATCGAGCTGCATGTGCGCCACGTCGCCGGCGGCGGCTTCACCTCGTGGGTCAGCGATGTGCTCAAGGTTGGCGACCGCCTGCGCATCGAGGGGCCGCTGGGCACCTTCGTGCCGCGCGAGGATTCCGAGCGGCCGATGATCTTCATGGCCGGCGGCACCGGTTTCGCTCCGGTCAAGGCGATCGTCGAGCACTTCATCGCGCTGGGCACACGCCGGCGGATGCAGTTGTACTGGGGCGCCCGCAGCGCGGCGGACCTGTACCTGCGTGCGCTGGCCGAACACTGGGCGCGCGAGGTGCCGAACCTCGAGTTTCACGCCGTGGTGTCCCACCCCGAGCTGGCCGATGGGCTGCGCACGGGGCTGGTGCACGAGGCGGTGTTGCACGATCAGCCCGACCTCGGCGGCCACGACCTGTACATGAGCGGCCCGCCGGCGATGATCGACGCCGCGCATCCGCTGCTCCTCGATGCGGGGCTGCCGGAAGAACGGCTGTACTACGACTCGTTCGAGTACGCGCCAGACGTGCTGGCGCAGATCATCGCCGCGCGCGCGGGCATCCATGATCGCAGGACTGAGGTTTAACTAGCGTTCGCGTGGTGGCCGGGCCCGGTGGCCGGCAAAGATCACGAACGCGCGTCTATTTGTTGCCCTTGGCAACCGGCAGCTGCGCCGCGTGCCAGGCCAGCACGCCCCCGCCCAGGGTATAGACCTTGCCGAAACCGGCCTTGACCAGCCGCTGCGCGGCCTTCAGCGAATTGCCGCGGCCGTCCTTGTCCATCAGTACCACCGGCAGTTCCTGCGCCTTGGCCAGGTCTTTGTGTTCCGGATCGAACTGGCTCATTGCCACGTGCCTGGCGCCGGGGACATGCATCTTCTCGAACTCGGCGATCGCGGACAGGTCGATCAGCAGCGGGCTTTCGCGGTTGATCAGCTGGGTCAGGCTGGTCGGGCTGAGTTCCTTGACCTTGCTGAAAAGAGTGCTGACCTGCGTGACGATCAGCGCCACCAGCAGGATCGCGAACAGGGCCGACAAGGCCACATGGTTGCCGATAAATTCGGGCAGCTTGTGCAGGAAATCGTTCATCGTCAGTCCACAGGCACGCCGGGGCGCGCCGATCCGGGTAAACCGGCAATTATACGGGTATGCGCGTGCGGCGCGGTTCGGTTCAATCTTGCGTGATGTTCGGCAGGCCGCTGGTCAGCCACCAGCGCTTGGCCTTCTCGTCGTAGTGCCAGGTCTGGCGGTCGACGATGCTGCGTTCGGCCTGCGTATGGATGTTGACCAGCCTGATCAGCGCGGTCTGCTGCACGTCGAAGTCGCCGCTCGGCACCGGGCCGGCGCCATCGTCGTACTCGCTCACCCGCACCTGCTGGTAGCGCCCCAGCTCCAGCGGGCTCAGCGGGTGGGCGGCACGCACCGCCGGGTCGATGAACTGTGCGGCGCTCTGGAAGTCACCCCAGCGCACGGTGCTGCCGTAGGCGTTCAGCGTGGTGGTCAACGCGTCGCTGCGGGTCTTGGTGGCACAGCCGGCCAGCAGCAGCGCGGACAGCACGACGAGAATGCTCAGGATGCGGCGCATGGTTGTTCTTCCCCGGTGGATACCCGCGCATTCTGCCTCAAGCGGAAGCGGCCCGCCGTTTGGCGACGAAGCGCGCACTCAAGGTGCAGGCAGGCTTGCCGTGTTCGCCGGGTATCACGCAGTCGACGCCGATGCGTGCCTTGCCGCGTGTGCCCAGCGTGTTGAAAAAAGTGTCCCAGCCCGCGCCCGCGGCCAGCCGCGCCTCGCTGAGGAAGTCCTGCCACAGCGGCGCCAGGTAGCGCACACTGGATTCGGCCACGAACACATCGCAGTCGTGCCCGCGCCGGCGCAGCGCCAATTCCACCAGCGCCCAGCCGCTCAGGGTCATCAGGCTGACCAGGCTGCCGCCGAACGCGCAGCCCTTGTCGTTGACGTTCGGCGTCAGCGGCGCGCGCAGGCTCAGGTTGTCGTCGTTGCAGCCGGCCAGTTGCAGGTCCATCGCGTGGGCCAGCGGGATTTCGTCGCGGATGAACTGGATCAGCTGTTGCGCGTGCTGTGTTGCGTCGTCGGTCGTGCTCACGTGGTCGGGTCCGCGGGAAGGGGGAAGACCGCCCAGTGTAGGGCCACCGCTACACTGGGGCCATGACAGTGGCCGGATGCGGTGTGCAGATGCAGCGACAAGCCCCTCGGAACAACCAGACCCTGCACGGCCGGACCGTGGTGATCACCCGTCCGGCCGGCACCGCATCGGCGCTGGCGCGTCGAGTGCGCGTGTTGGGCGGCGTGCCGCTGCTGCTGCCGGGCCTGGCCTTGCGCGGCGCGGCGGATGCGGCGGCCGTGCGCAGCGGCCTGCGAGCGGCGCTGGCGGCCGAGTTGATCGTCTTCACCAGCCCGGCTGCGGTGCGCCACGCCGCGGCCTTGTCGCCGCTGCAGACGGCGGCGACGGTGCTGGCGGTGGGCCAGGGCACGGCGCGGGCGTTGCGCCGGCACGGCATCGCCGCGCCGCTGGTGCCGCGCCAGCAGGACAGCGAGGGCCTGCTCGAACATCCTGCGCTGCAGGATTTGCGCGACCGCCGGGTGGCGCTGATCGGCGCGCCCGGCGGCCGCGGCGTGCTGCGCGAACAGCTCGCCGCCCGCGGCGCACGGCTGCACGAGTTGCACGTCTACCGCAGGGTGCCGCCGCGGCTGGACCGACGGCATGTGGAGGCGCTGCTGCAGTTGCCGGCCTCGGCGCAGGTGCTGCTGTCCAGCGCCGAAGCACTGCACAACCTGCAGCAGTTGCTGCCGGCGGCGGCATGGGCGCGGCTGTGCGCGGCAACGGCAGTGGCCAGCAGCGAGCGGCTGGCGGCGGCGGCGCGTGCGGCAGGCTTCCAGCGCATCGCCATCGCCGCCTCGGCGTTGTCGGCGGATCTGCTGGCTGCCTCGATGTCGGAGCACTGAGCCCCTTCACGTCCGCTTGCTACGAACGCGGCCGTATGGGCTGCTAGCATGCGCGCATGAGCAACGTAGACAAGCCGAACGCGTCCACCGCGCCCGAGGGTGCCCGTCCCGATCCCGCTGCCACCGATGCGGTGCTGGCCGAACCGACCGTGCGCGCGTCGCGTGCCACGCCCGTGCGGTCCGCGCCGCGTCCGCACGGTGGCGGCAGCCTGGCGCTGGCGGTGCTGCTGGCGCTGGTCGCGGTGGGCGCTTCCGGCTACATCGGCTGGCGCCAGTGGCAGCATGAGCAGGTCAGCGCCGCCGGCAGCCGGAGTGTCGCCAGCCTGCAGCAGCGCGTGGCCACGCTGGAAACCGCCCTGACCACCCTGGGTGATCAGCGCGGCAGCCTGAACCAGCGGCTGGACGATGCGGCCCAGGTCAATCACTCGCTGCGCGAGGAACTGCTCGGCCAGACCGAACGCACGCGCCATCTCGAGGACGCGGTGGCCAAGCTCGCCGAGAAGAGCTTGAGTGGCCGTGACGGGATGCTGCTGGACGAGACCGAGTCGCTGCTGCGCATGGGTGGCGAACGCTATACGTTGTTCCACGACGCGCGAGGCGCGGCCGCCGCATATGCGCTGGCCGACCAGACCCTGGCCGCGGTCAACGATGGCGCCTTCAGCGGCCTGCGCCAGAGTGTCAACGCCGAGCGCGAGGCGCTCGTGAAGAGCCAGCCGGCCAGCCAGGCCGCCGCGTTGCAGCAGCTGGTGGCGTTGCGCGGCGATCTGGCCGGGCTGCCGCTGAAGTCGCTCGACCGCGGTGCCGCCGCCGGGGCCACCGATGCGTGGTCGCGCATCCGCCATGCGCTGGCCGGGCTGGTCAGCGTGCAGCGCGACGACGGCGCGCCGCTGGCGGTCGCCGACGCGCGTTTTGCACGTGAATTGGCCGCGCTCGACCTGGCCCAGGCGCAGGCTGCACTGCTGGCCTATGACAGCCAGGGCTACACGGCGGCGCTGCAGCGGGTGGATGCCGCGCTGGCCAGCCAGTTCGACGGCAATGCGCCGGCGGTGCAGCAGGCGCGCGCGACGCTGCGGCAGCTGGCCAGCCAGTTGCCGGCGAATGCGCCGGTGCAGTTGGGCGCCGCGTTGACCGAGTTGCGCAACCTGCGCGCGGTGCATGCACTCAGCCCCGCGCCGGCCAGCTCCGTGGCACCGGGCAGGGCCCGGCCATGAGGCTCTGGTACTGGGTCCTGTTGCTGGTGATCGCCGCGGCACTGGCCGCGTTCGGCTGGCACTGGGTAGCCGCGGATCCCGGTTATATGCTGCTGCGCCTGCGCGGCTGGCGGGTGGAGACCACGGTGGTCGCGGCGCTGGTCATCCTGCTGCTGGCATGGCTGCTGATCACGGCGTTGTGGCGGCTGGCGCGCTGGCCGTTCGGTGCGTTCTCGCGGCGACACCGGCGGCTCAGCCGGCAACGTCTCGGCGCCGGCCTGATCGCCCTGATGGAAGGCCGCCACGGCGATGCCGAGCGCGACCTCAACCGTGCCGCGCGGCTGGACAGTCTGCGCGGCCCGGCCTTGCTGGCCGCCGCCGAAGCCGCTTCGCGCCGCGGCGAAAACGGCCGTGCACTGGAAGCGTTGGACCAGGCCGCACAAGCCGCGCCGCAGGCGGCCCGCGTGCTGCGCGCGCGCGTGCTGCGCCGTGACGGCAAGCCGGCCGAAGCGCTGGCGCTGCTTGCCCCCGAAGCCGACAAAGGCATGTTGACGCCCGGTGGCTGGCGCGAGCTGGCGCTGTCCGCGCTGGCCAGTGGCGATATCCGGCGCGCCCGCGAGGCACTCGATCCGCTGCAGAAGAGCGGCGCGCTCGGCAGCCGGCCGTACGCCGTGCTGGAAGCAAAAATACTCACCGCGACGATCAGCGCCACACCGGATGGCGCCGCACTGAATACGCTGTGGTCGCAACTGCCCAAGGCGCAGCGCCGGGTGCCCGCGGTAATCGATGCGTACGCGCGGCGTGCGGCCGGCTTCGGCCTGATCCTGCCGGCGATGGACGAAGTCGAATCCGCGCTGCGCCGCGAGTGGTCGCCGTTGCTGATCGAAACCTACGGCACCCTGGCCGGCGACGACATCGAGGCACGCCTGCACCGCGCCGAGGGCTGGCTCGACGCGCACCCGAACGACGCCAGCCTGCTGCTCACGCTCGGCCGCATGTGCGTGCGGCTGAAACTGTGGGGCAAGGCGAAACAGTATTTGCAACGCTCGCTGGCGCTGGTGCCGGGCAGCGCCGCCTGGGAAGCCCTGGGCGACGCGTTCGCCGGCCAGGGCGATGCAGAGCAGGCCCAGCGCTGCTATCGCAACGCACTGGCGTTCGGTCGTGGCGATGCGGTCACCCCGCTGGCGCAGACGGTCAATCCGCTGCAACCCGACACGCAGCCGATCGCAGTCGAGGAGCGCGATGTGCACGGCGTGCCGCGGTTGCCGGGATGAGTGTGGTCCTGGCATCGGGCGATTTTCAGGGGAAGATTCGATGCACAAAACGATCAAGGTCATCCTGTTTGCCCTGTCGATCGCGGGCTGCGCAACTTCGTCTCCTTCGCCTGATCAGATGGCGCGAAAGGTTGCAGCGTTGGTGGACCGAACCACAAGCCCGCGCATGGAGATGCAAGCGTTCGAACAATTGGAGTCCCTAGGGCCGGACGCAGCTCCATACATCGTTCATCATCTTGGCGATAGGCGGTCTTTGCCGATCAAGCAAATCGAACTCGCGAACGGATCTTCCGGTGCCTTCGAAGGAATTCGTCACTACGCGCCGGAGGTTGTCCACGACGCCCTGTCCGCAATCTTGAATCAGGTCACCGGAATGAGCTTCGAGTTTGTCTACAACGGAGCCACTTCGGAAACACGGAAAATGGATAGGGCTCGCTGGCAGGCGTGGTGCGTCAGAGCCTATCCCGCGAAAGCCTTGGTCTGCAGCGGCGGTTAGCACCTGAAGTCATTGTCTCGGATTTCATGACCCGTCGGATGGGGGGTGTTGATTTCACCGCGTGCGGGCATGGTTCGATTGGCGATCAGCCGGCGGACACAGTCCTACAACGGCGTCAGGTTCGCGTACGCCGCCACCAGCCACTTGCTGCCGGCGGCTTCGAAGTTCACCTGCAGCCGCGTATGCGCGCCGCTGCCTTCGGCGCTGAGTACCACGCCTTCGCCGAAGCTGGGGTGGCTGACCCGCTGGCCGAGTTTCACCGGCAGGGTTTCTTCAAGTGATGACGAGGTTTCGCGCGGACGTCCGGCATACATCGGCCGTGTGACGTGCACGCGCGGGCGCACTTCGTCGATCAGTTCGGCCGGCATCTCGCCGAGGAAGCGCGATGGACGAGCCAGCATCTCGGCGCCGTGCATGCGGCGCGATTCGGCGTGGGTGACGACGAGTTTCTCGCGGGCGCGGGTGATGCCGACGTAGGCGAGCCGGCGCTCCTCTTCCAGCCGGCCCTCATCGTCGACCGAGCGCTGGCTGGGGAACAGGCCTTCCTCCATGCCGACCAGGAACACCACCGGGAACTCCAGTCCCTTGGCCGAGTGCAGGGTCATCAGCTGCACGCAGTCGTCCCAGGCCTCGCCCTGGTTCTCGCCGGCTTCCAGGGTGGCGTGCGACAGGAATGCGGACAGCTCGCTGAGGCCGGCGTCGATGTCCTCGGCGGTGCGTTCGAAGCGGCTGGCGACGTTGATCAGCTCGTCCAGGTTCTCCACCCGCGACTCGGCGTTGCCGCGGCTGTCCTTCTCGTAGAAGTCGCGCAGGCCGGTGTGGGTGATCGCGTGGTCGATCTGTTCGGCGAGGGTGAGCGCGTCACCGCTCCCCTCTCCCTCCGGGAGAGGGGTCGGGGGTGAGGGTTCGGTCGGGGCGAGAGTGTTCGGCATGTCCGTACCCTCACCCCTACCCCTCTCCCGGAGGGAGAGGGGCTTGAAAAAAGCGCGTGCCATTCCGTCGATCAGCGTGAGGAACGCCTTCACCGCGTTCTTCGCGCGGCCGGCCAGTTCGCTGCCGCTGCCCAGTTCCGACAGCGCGGCTTCCCACATCGAGGTGTTTTCGTCGCGCGCGCGACGACGCAGGGCATCCAGCGTGCGGTCACCGATGCCGCGCGGCGGCGTGTTCACCGCGCGCTCGAACGCGGCGTCGTCGTGACGGTTGGCGGTGAGCCGCAAATAGGCCAGCGCGTCCTTCACTTCGGCGCGCTCGAAGAAGCGCTGGCCGCCGTAGACGCGGTACTTGATGTTGCGCTGGACCAGCTGTTCCTCGAAGTTGCGTGATTGCGCATTCGAGCGGTACAGGATCGCGCAATCCTTCGCCGCGCCCTGCTCGTCGATGTATTCGCGGATGCGTTCGATCACGAAGCGCGCTTCGTCCTGCTCGTTGTAGGCGGCGTACAGCGCGATGCGCTCGCCGTCGTCGCCTGCCGTCCACAGTTGCTTGCCGAGGCGGCTGCCGTTGCGCTGGATCACGCTGTTGGCGGCCTTCAGGATGGTCGAGGTGGAGCGATAGTTCTGTTCGAGCTTGATCGTGCGCGCGCCGGGGAAATCGCGCAGGAACTGCTGCATGTTCTCCACCTTGGCGCCGCGCCAGCCGTAGATCGCCTGGTCGTCGTCGCCGACCACGAAGACCTGCCCGGTGCTGCCGGCGAGCACGCGGATCCATGCGTACTGCAGCGTGTTGGTGTCCTGGAACTCGTCGATCAGCAGGTAACGCCAGCGCTGCTGGTAATGTTCCAGCACGGCCGGGTTCTTCAGCCACAGCTCGTGCGCGCGCAGCAGCAGTTCGGCGAAATCGACCAGGCCGGCGCGGCGGCAGGCGTCCTCGTAGGCCTTGTAGATGTTGACGAAGGTGTGCGTGACCGGATGGTCGCGATGCTCGATGCCGTCCGGGCGCTTGCCTTCGTCCTTCCAGTTGTTGATCTGCCAGCAGGCCTGGCGCGGCGGATACTTCGCATCGTCCAGGCCCAGCCCGGCAATGACGCGCTTGACCAGTCGCAACTGGTCGTCGGCGTCGAGGATCTGGAACGTTTCCGGCAGCCCGGCTTCGCGCCAGTGCCGGCGCAGCAGGCGGTGCGCAATGCCGTGGAAGGTGCCCACGGTGAGGCCCTGGGTGCCGCCGGGGATCAGCGCTTCCAGCCGCGCGCGCATTTCGCCGGCAGCCTTGTTGGTGAAGGTGACCGCAAGGATCGCCCACGGCGGCACGCGCTCGGCCTGGGTCAGCCAGCCGATGCGGTGGGTCAGCACGCGGGTCTTGCCGGAGCCTGCACCAGCGAGCACCAGGTAGTGGCCAGGCGGGGCGCAGACGGCTTCGCGCTGGGCTTCGTTGAGCGGGTCGATCAGGTACGAGACATCCATCGCGCCCATTGTAGTGGGCGCAAACGAAAACCGCCGCGTAAGCGGCGGTTTTCGGAGTGCAACGGTTTGGCTCAGCGTTTCTGCATGAATCCGCCGATCGCCAGCAGGGCGCCGGCAGCAATCCCGGCTATGCCGATCCACTGGGGCACGCCCTTGTTGTGGGTGGCTGTGACCTTCGCCGATCCGATCTGCAGCAAGGTGTCGGTGTCCTGGTAGAAGGCGTGGCCCGCTACTACCCAGATGCCGGCGGCGACGAGGATGACGCCAAGGATGATCAAGCCTGTACGCATGGTGTGCCCCTTGATGGATGTGCGCCGAGTATGCCGTGCGCCGGTGTGCACGAAATGTCCAAGGCGCGCATGACCGACAAAAAAGCCCCGGAGGCTAGGGGGAGCCTCCGGGGCGGGGGCGGACACGAAGACCCAGGGGAGAGGTTCGCGTCCGTGGCGGCTCAGGGAGGTGAGCCAGCCGTGGATGCCGTTGCGTGCATCCGATGAGTTAGTGCGCGATCGGCGGAGAAAGTTGCACGATTTCCAAAGAAATTTAAAAACGATTCATTATCATGAAAAGTTAACCGCCAAGTCGTTGTTGCGCATGAAGGTAATCATTTGCCAGCGACCTCAATGGGCCTCGTCCCAGTTCGCGCCCACGCCCACATCGACCAGCAGCGGCACCGCCAGGTCCGCGGCGCCGGCCATCCGTTCGATCACCGCCGCACGCACCGCGTCGACCGCATCCGCGCGCACCTCGAACACCAGTTCGTCGTGCACCTGCATCAGCATGTGGGCGTCGTCGCGAGTCTTTCAGCCAATCGGCCACGGCGATCATCGCGCGCTTGATGATGTCGGCGGCGGTGCCCTGCATCGGCGCGTTGATCGCGGCGCGCTCGGCGCCCTGGCGCAAGCCCTGGTTGCGCGAGGTGAGGTTCTCCAGGTACAGCCGGCGGCCGAAGATGGTTTCCACGTAGCCGTCGCGATGCGGCGCGCTCGCGGGTGGCCTCCATGAACGCACGCACGCCGGGGTAGCGCGCGAAATAGCGCGCCATGTAGTCGCTGGCCTCGCCGCGGTCGACGCCGAGCTGCCGCGCCAGGCCGAACGCGCTCATGCCGTACATCAGGCCGAAGTTGATCGCCTTGGCGGCGCGGCGCTGGTTGGCGGTGACTTCCTCGGGCTTCAGCCCGAACACCTCGGCGGCGGTGGCGCGGTGCACGTCGCCGCCTTCGTGGAACGCCTTGCAGCAGACCTTCGTCGCCGGACAGGTGCGCCATGATGCGCAGCTCGATCTGCGAATAGTCCGCCGCCATCACCTGCCAGCCCGGCGGCGCGACGAACGCCTGGCGGATGCGCCGGCCTTCCTCGGTGCGCACCGGGATGTTCTGCAGGTTCGGATCGGACGAGGAGATTCGCCCGGTCGCCACCGAGCCTGGTGGTAGCTGGTGTGCACGCGGCCGGTGCGCGGGTTGACGATGCCGGAGAGCTTGTCGGTGTAGGTGGAGCGCAGCTTGGCCAGGCCGCGATAATCGAGGATCAGCCGCGGCAGTTCGTGGCTGTCGGCGATCGCTTCCAGCGCTTCCTCGTTGGTCGACGGCTGGCCGGTCGGCGTCTTCAGCTTCGCCTGCAGGCCGAGTTCGTCGAACAGCACCGCCTGCAGCTGCTTGGGCGAATCGAGGTTGAACTCGCGTCCGGCCAATGCATACGACTGTTGCTGCAGTTCCAGCATGCGCTTGCCCAGCTGCTGGCTCTGCCGGCGCAGCTCGTCGCCGTCGATCAGCACGCCACGGCGTTCCATTTCGGCCAGCACCGGCACCAGCGGGATCTCGATGTCCTGGTAGACCCGGCGCAGCGACGGCACGCTCTCGAGCTTGGGCCACAGCGCATGGTGCAGACGCAGGGTGATGTCGGCATCTTCGGCGGCGTAACGGCAGGCGGTGTCCAGATCCACCTGCGAGAACGAGATCTGCTTGGCGCCCTTGCCGGCGACCTGCTCGTACTTGATCGTTTCGTAGTCGAGGTACTTCTTCGCCAGCGAATCCATGTCGTGGCGCGTGGCGGTGGCGTTCCACACGTAGGACTCCAGCATCGAATCGTGCTGCAGGCCCTGCACGGCGATGCCGTAGTTCGCCAGGATGTTGATGTCGTACTTCGCGTGCTGGCCGAGCTTGGCTTTGGCCGGGTCCTCGAGGATCGGCTTGAGCGCGCGCAGCACGGCGTCGCGGTCGAGCTGCTTCGGCACGCCGGGATAGTCGTGACCGAGCGGGATGTAGCAGGCCTTGCCTGGCTCCACCGCGAAGCTGATGCCGACGATGTCCGCGCGCATCGCGTCGATGCTGGTGGTCTCGGTGTCGAACGCGATCAACGCGGCCGCGTGCAGCTGCTGCAGCCAGATCGCGAATTGCTCCGGCGTGGTGACCAGCTCGTATTCGCCGGGCGCGGACAACGAGGTATCGATGGGCGGCGACGCGGGCACGATCAGCACCGCGGCTGCGACCACATCCGTTTCCCGCCCTGCGTTCGCTGCCCCCTGCTCCAAAGCATCCAGATCCTTCAACGCCGCCTTGAACTCGTAGCGGGTGTACAGCTCGCGCAGCCGCGCGGTATCGGCATCGCGCTGGGCCAGGTCGGTCGGGCCGAACTCCAGCGCCACGTCGGTCTTGATCGTCACCAGCTGGCGCGACAGCGGCAGCCGCGGCAGCGCCGCGCGCAGGTTTTCGCCGATCTTGCCGCCGATCTTGTCGGCGTTCGCGATCACGCCGTCCAGCGTGGCGTACTCGGCCAGCCACTTGGCGGCGGTCTTCGGGCCGCACTTGGGCACGCCCGGGATGTTGTCGATGGTGTCGCCGGTGAGGGCGAGGAAGTCGATGATCTGCTCCGGGCGCACGCCGAATTTCTCCATCACGCCGGCGCTGTCCATCACCGTGTTGCTCATGGTGTTGACCAGGGTGACGTGCGGGCCGACCAGCTGGGCCATGTCCTTGTCGCCGGTGGAGACCACCACCTCGATGCCGAGCGCCTGCGCCTGCAGGGCCAGCGTGCCGATCACGTCGTCGGCCTCGACGCCGGGCACGCGCAGGATCGGGAAACCCAGCGCGCCGACGATCGCCAGCATCGGCTCGACCTGCGCGCGCAGATCGTCCGGCATCGGCGGCCGGTTCGCCTTGTACTGGTCGTACAACGCGTCGCGGAAGGTCGGGCCCGGGGCGTCGCTGACGAAGGCCAGGTAGTCGGGCTTCGCCTTCAGCGTGGCGCGCAGCATGTTGACCACGCCGAACAGCGCGCCGGTGGGCTCGCCGTGGGCGTTGCTCAGTGGCGGCAGCGCGTGGAACGCGCGGTACAGGTAGGAGGAGCCGTCGATCAGGATGAGTTTGGGCATGCCTCATTCTCGCATGCACGGCTCGCATGCATGGCGAAAGGTCGCGCTTCACGGAAGCCCGGCCAGGGCGCTGCTATGCTGCGCTCCCCGATCGAGGTTGCCGCCATGAAAACCGCTGCCTTGCTGGTTGCCGCCAGCGTCCTGTTCACGTCGAGCGTATCGGCGCAGTCCTCTCCGTCGACGAACGTACCGCCGCCGCCCGGGATCAACGATCCGGGCGTGCAGGCGGTGGAACCGCCGGCCGCCAAGCCGGCCGCCAAGCCGCCGCCGACCCACGCCACCTCGTCCTCGCACCGACCAGTCGCTGGACCTGAAGCCGCAGGCGTTGCCGGCGATGCACGACGACGGTAGCGGCAGAGCGGCCGCGACCAGTCGCTGCCGGAAGAGCAAGGTCCGTCAGGAAGGCGACAACAGCATCCAGGAATACAGCCGCAACGGCCGCGTCTACATGGTGGTGGTCACGCCGAAGAACGGCATCACCCAGACCTACATGGTCGATCCGCAGGGACGGCTGGTCGACGAGCACGGCCAGAAGCCGGTGGGGCCGGTGATGTACAAGGTGCTGGAGTGGGGCAAGAGCCAAGCCGCCGGCGGCGGGATCGAGCGAGGCGGCGCCGGGCGACGGCGGCCCCTGAGTCATGCGTTGAATACCGGGGTCGCGGCCTGCGCCGACGATGCCGTAGCGATGTCGGACGGAGAGCAGCGCGATGCAACTGCGTGAAAGCTGGCTGCTGTTTGCGTTGGGCTCGGCGCTGTTCGCGGCGCTGACCGCGCTGTTCGGCAAGCTCGGCGTGGTCGGCATCAATTCCAACCTCGCCACTTTCATCCGCACCATCGTGATCCTGATCGTCACCGCCGGCATCCTCAGCCTGCGCAACGAATGGGCCAAGCCGAGCGGACTGCCATTGCACAGCTGGCTGTTCCTGGTGCTGTCCGGCATCGCCACCGGCTTGTCGTGGCTGTGCTACTACCGCGCGCTGCAACTGGGGCCGGTGAGCAAGGTGGCGCCGATCGACAAGCTGAGCGTGGCGCTGGCGATCGTGCTGGGCGTGCTGTTCCTGGGCGAACGACCGAGCCTGGCCGCTGCTGGTCGGCGGCACGCTGATCGTGGCCGGCGCGATGGTGATCGCGCTGTTCTGAGTCAGGCTGGGTCGTCCAGCTCCGGGTAGTGGCGGAAGATGCCGTTCTCGTTGAACGGCAGCCGCCGCGGCGACGCCAGGTAGGCGGCGATGCGCGGCCGTTGCGCCACCCGCAGCTTCAGCGCACGCAGCAGCGGCAGCTCACGCCCGATGCGCTGCATCGCGCGCGGGAACGCGTAGTCCAGCCCGCTCATCAGCTGGAACAGCGACAGGTCGACGTAGGAGTGTTCGTGCAGGGCATGCTGGCCGCCGCCGCGTTCCAGCACCTGCTCGAAATAGTCCAGGAACTTCGGCAGCCGCGTCTCGCGCAAGTCGGCCGCGCGGCGGCGCGCCTCGACGCGTTGGTCCTCGTAGTACAGGCTGCTGGCGACCGGATGGTGCGAGTCGTGCACCTCGGCGACGAGGTCGGCGATGGTCAGTTGCAGTTGATGCGCATACAGCCGCCGTCCTTCGCTTTCCGGCACCAGGCCTAGCGGCGGGCCGAGGTATTGCAGGATGTTCGCGGTCTGCGCGATCAGCAGGCGGCCTGCCTTGAGGAACGGCGGCGCGAACGGCAGCGGGCCTTCGTGCACGCCATCGAGATAGCGCACGATGGCGTCGTCGCCCTGTTCGCGGGCCACGTCGACGTAGCTGGCGCCGGCGTCCTCCAGTGCCAGCCGCACGAACTCGCCGCGACCCTGGATGCCGGTCCAGTAGTAAAGCTCGTAGTGCATGGCCGTCTCCCCGGACTCGGCGCCGATGTTGGCATGCGCGAGCTCTACGGGGCGTGAGCGCGCCGTTCCCGGGCGCAGCGCGGACTCAATGCCGAAAGTGACGCATCCCGGTGAACACCATGGCCATGTCGTGTTCGTCGGCAGCGGCGATCACCTCGGCGTCACGCATCGAGCCGCCGGGCTGGATCACCGCGCTGATGCCCGCCTCGGCGGCGGCGTCGATGCCGTCGCGGAACGGGAAGAACGCGTCGCTCGCCATCACCGAGCCGCGTACTTCGAGCTTCTCGTCGGCCGCCTTGATGCCGGCGATCCTCGCGCTGTACACGCGGCTCATCTGGCCGGCTCCGATGCCGATGGTCTGGCGGCCCTTGGCGTAGACGATGGCGTTGGACTTGACGAACTTGGCCACCTTCCAGGCGAAGATCAGGTCGTGTATCTGTGCCTCGGTGGGTGCGCGGCGGGTGACCACCTTGAGGTCGGCGGCCGTGATCATGCCGGTATCGGCGCTCTGGATCAGCAGGCCCGATCCCACGCGTTTGGAACTGTTGCCGGGATGCGCGGCCAGCAGGTTGCCATCGGTTGGCAGCGGGATCACCAGCACGCGCACGTTGCCTTTCTTCGCGAACGCCTTCAGTGCGTCGTCCGCATAACCCGGCGCCAGCACCACTTCCACGAACTGGCGTTCGACGATGGCGCGCGCGGTGGCGCCCTCCACCTCGCGGTTGAATGCGATGATGCCGCCGAACGCCGAGGTGGGGTCGGTCTGGAAAGCGAGGTCGTAGGCCTTGCCGATGCCGTCCAGGCTCACCGCCACGCCGCACGGGTTGGCGTGCTTGACGATCACGCAGGCCGGCTTGCTGAAGCTGCGCACACATTCCCATGCCGCGTCGGCGTCGGCGATGTTGTTGAACGAAAGTTCCTTGCCCTGCAGCTGGCGGAACGTGGCCAGCGTGCCGGGCGCGGGGTACAGGTCGCGGTAGAACGCCGCCTGCTGATGCGGGTTCTCGCCGTAGCGCAGGTCCATCAGCTTCACGAAGCGGCCGTTGACCTGGCCCGGGAAGGCGTCGTGGCCGGCGATCGCGTCGTGCGCCTCGTTGAGCTTGAGCGCGGACAGGTAGTCGCTGATCGCGCCATCGTAGTTGGCCACGTTGTTGAACGCGGCGACCGCGAGCCTGAAGCGGGTGGCGCGCGTGAGGCCGCCGTGCAGTTCGATCTCGGCCAGCGCGTCGACATACTGGTCGGGCGAGGTGAGCACGCCCACGTCGTTCCAGTTCTTCGCCGCCGAACGCAGCATCGCCGGGCCGCCGATGTCGATGTTTTCGATCGCGTCCTCCAATGTGCAACCGGGCTTCGCCACGGTTGCCTCGAATGGGTACAGGTTCAGCACCAGCAGGTCGATCGGCGCGATGCCGAGGCCGGCCATCACCGCGTCATCGGTGCCGCGGCGGCCGAGCAGGCCGCCATGCACCTTGGGGTGCAGCGTCTTCACGCGGCCGTCCATGATCTCGGGAAAACCGGTGACGTCGCTGACCTCGGTGACCGCGATGCCGGCCTCGCGCAGCGCCTTCGCGCTGCCGCCGGTGGAGAGCAGCTCGATGCCCTTGGCGGCGAGGCGCCGGCCCAGATCGATCAGGCCGGCCTTGTCGGAGACACTAAGCAGGGCACGATGGACCGGGACGAGCTGGGGAGCGGGCATGAGCGGGTTTCCTTGGGGGGAAAGCCGTTCATTATAGCCGCCGCGATGACGGGCGGCGCTGGCGGGAGTTACAGCAGGCCGTGCGCGGCCAGCTTCTTGCGCAAGGTGGCGCGGTTGATGCCGAGCGCGCTGGCGGCGCGGCTCTGGTTACCGTCATGGAACGCCAGCACCTCGCGCAGCAGCGGTACTTCGACTTCGCGCAGCACCAATGCGTGCAGGCCCTCGGCGCACTCGGTGTCGCCGATGTCGGCGAGGTAGCGGCGCACCGTGCGGGTGACACACTCGCTCAGCGCGCTTTGGCCCTGGGGGCCGGCGCCAGGCGAAGCCGTGCTCTGCGACGAGGTCTGTTTTGCGGCCTCGGTAGCAGGCAGTCTTACGGCATTCACGGACATCTTCCCTCACATACGAAGCGACGACTGCATGGGCCGCTGCTCATGGTTATGACTGGTCTTGCGGGTCGCGGCATGTATCGCATGCGGCTGGCATGTCGAGCGCGAGGGACCGAGTCTACCCGCGTGGACCGATAATTTTAAGTACCGAAGGCGTTATTCGAAACCGATCTCGAACGCTACCGCCTTGTCGCCCGGGTCCGCCACCTCCAGCAGCAGCACGGCGCTGCCGCCGGGCGCCAGGCCGTGGTGCATGATCGCAGCGTCGTCCAGGTACTCGGCCGGCTGCAGCCGGCGCATCGCGATGCGCTGGCCCTGGGCGTCCGACAAGGTGATCGTCAGCACCGGCCAGGGCTGCGCGAACGTGGCGTCGTTGCGCACGCTGGCGCTGATCATCAGCGCGCTGGCGACGCTGGGGTGGGCCTGCACATTGCTGGCCAGCAGGCGCAACTGCTGCGGCGCGGCGACCAGCGGCAACTCGCAGCCGAGCACGGCACAGCTGCCGCGCAGCCAGCCGCCCATGGCGGGTTGGCGGATCAGGTCATCGCGCTTGGCCCAGACCAGCTGGACGGCGAGCAGCAGCGCGAGCACCAGGCACGCCACGATCCATGGCCAGCGCCGTTCGCCGGACGAGGGCCGCCGCTGGCGCCGGGTCGATCGTTCGTGGGAATGCGTCTGAGGCTCGCGGGCGAAGCGCGGTGCGAAGACCAGTTGCGAAAAGTCCTCAATGACCGGTCCGCGAGGGGCAGCCGTCACCATCTCGTTGGAGTCGACGACCGCCGGCGGATCGGGTCGCGGCCGGTAGACCACCAGGTCGAGCAGTGGCGGTTCGAACGCGGGCTCGTTGAGTGGCAACTCGGCGAACGGCTCCGGCGGCAACTGCTCGGCGAGCGTGGCGAGGCTGTCGAAACCGGCCTCGCAATGTCCGCACACGACGTGGCCGTGCGCCTTCGCTAGCGTCTGCGCGTCCAGCGAAAACACGGACAGGCATTCGGGGCATTGTGTGTACATGCAGGCCGCTTTGGATCGGTGTACGGCAAGCTTAGCAGGGTGATCGCGTGGGCAAGCCGGCGGCCGACGCCCTCAGCCGCGGCGACGGCCGCTGATGCGCACCCAGTCCTCGCGACTGTCCACGCGCAACTCGTCGAACCATTCGGCGTAGCGCTGCAGCAACTCGTCCTGCTGGCCGGCGAGGATGCCGGAGATGGCGAACGGCGCGCCGGGTTTCGCGGCGGCAGCGAAGGCGGGCGCCAGTTCGCCGAGCGGGCCGGCGAGGATGTTCGCGATGAAGATGTCAGCGGGCTCGGCTTCGACGTCCTCCGGGAAAAACAGCGCGAGTCGGTCGGCCACGCCGTTGCGTTCGGCGTTGTCGGCCGAGGCGGTGAGTGCCTGCGGGTCGTTGTCGACGCCAACCGCGCTGGCCGCGCCGAGCTTCAGCGCGGCGATCGCCAGGATGCCCGAGCCGCAACCGTAGTCGGTGATGGTCCTGCCGGCGAGGTCGAGGCCGTCCAGCCATTCCAGGCAAAGCGCGGTGGTGGGATGAGTGCCGCTGCCGAAGGCGAGGCCGGGGTCCAGCCGCACCACCACCAGCTCCTCATCGGCCGGTGGTTCGATGTTCCACGGATAGATCCACAAGCGCCGGCCGAACGGCATTGGCTTGAACTGGTCCATCCATGCACGTTCCCAGTCCTGGTCGGCGACGTCGGCAAAGCTCAGCTGGTCGGGTTCCAGCCACGGCAACAGTTCGCCCAGCGCGGCGCTGAGGCCGCGGCGGTCGGTGTGTTCGTCGAACAGCGCGTGCAAGGTGATCGTCGGCCACAGCGGCAGCTCGCCCACGCCAGGTTCGAAGATCGCCTGTTCGTCCGGCGTCTCTGCGTCGGCGTCCCGCAACGTGATGGACAACGCACCGAGGTCGTCCAGCGCTTCCTCCGCGGCGGGCTGCTGTTCGGTGCGGACGATCAGGGAGAGTTCGAGGAATGGCATGGGCGAGGAGTGAGCAATGAGGAGTGGGAAGGCAGGGCGTGGTCGACGCGTTTACACGTTTCTCACTGCTCTCCACTCGTTGCTGCGCTCTTTTCCTTTTGCTCGGCCATCCGCTTCTCGAGGTAGTGGATGTTCTGGCCGCCATGCTGGAAGCCGGCGTCGGCCATGATCCGCTGCTGCAGCGGGATGTTGCACTTGACGCCTTCGATCACCGTTTCGGCGAGCGCCAGGCGCATGCGCGCGATCGCGGTCTCGCGGTCGGGGCCGTGCACGATCAGCTTGCCGATCATCGAGTCGTAGTTCGGCGGGATGCGGTAGCCGTCGTACAGGTGGGTGTCCACGCGCACGCCGGGGCCGCCGGGTGCCTCGAAGCGCTTCACCATGCCGGGGCTGGGCATGAACGTGTCCGGATCCTCGGCGTTGATGCGGCACTCGATCGCGTGGCCGTGGATGACGATGTCCTCCTGGCGGAGCGAGAGCTTCTCGCCGCCGGCGATCAGGATCTGCTCGCGCACCAGGTCGATGCCGGTGATCCACTCGGTCACCGGGTGCTCGACCTGGATGCGGGTGTTCATCTCGATGAAGTAGAAGCGGCCGTTCTCGAACAGGAACTCGAAGGTGCCGGCGCCGCGGTAGCCGATGCGCAGGCAGGCGTCGACGCAGACCTTGCCGATCGCCGCGCGCTGCTCGGGCGTGATGCCCGGCGCCGGCGCTTCTTCGACCAGCTTCTGGTGGCGGCGCTGCATCGAGCAGTCGCGCTCGCCCAGGTGGATCGCATTGCCCTGGCCGTCGGCCAGCACCTGGATCTCCACGTGACGCGGGTTCTCCAGGAACTTCTCCATGTACACCTGATCGTTGCCGAACGCGGCCTTGGCTTCCTGCTTGGTCATGGTGACCGCGTTGCCCAGGTGCGCCTCGGTGCGCACCACGCGCATGCCGCGGCCGCCGCCGCCGCCGGCGGCCTTGATGATCACCGGGTAGCCGATCTCGCGGGCGATGCGCAGGTTCTCGTCGACGTCATCACCGAGCGGTCCGCCGGAGCCGGGCACGCACGGCACGCCGGCGGCCTTCATCGCGCGGATCGCCTCGACCTTGTCGCCCATCAGGCGGATCACATCGGCGGTCGGGCCGATGAAGACGAAGCCCGATTGCTCCACCTGCTCGGCGAAGTCGGCGCTCTCGGACAGGAAGCCGTAGCCCGGGTGGATCGCCTGGGCGTCGGTGATCTCTGCCGCCGCGATGATCCGCGGGATGTTGAGGTAGCTGTCGACCGACGGCCCGGGGCCGATGCAGATCGACTCGTCGGCGAGGCCGACGTGCTTCAGGTTGCGGTCCACGGTGGAATGCACCGCCACGGTCTTGATGCCCAGACTGTGGCAGGCGCGCAGGACGCGCAGGGCGATTTCGCCGCGGTTGGCGATGACGACTTTTTCTAGCATGGGAGGCTCCGGAGGCGGGACTCGGGGTCCGGGACTCGGAAAATCAAGAGCGCAGCGCGCCGGCTCTTGCATCAACGAGTCCCGGGTCTCCAGTCCCGCTCAGCAATTACGCAATCACGAACATCGGTTCGTCGAATTCCACCGGCTGGCCGTTCTCGACCAGGATCGCCTGCACGGTGCCGGCCACGTCGGCCTCGATCTGGTTGAACATCTTCATCGCCTCGATGATGCCCAGCGTCTCGCCGGCCTTAACCTGCTGGCCGACCTTGACGAAGGCCGGCGTGCCGGGGCTGGCCGACGCGTAGAACGTGCCGACCATCGGCGCCTTCACCACATGGCCGGCCGGCAAGGCATTCGCGGCCGGGGTCTCGGCCGCGGCCGGCACGGCGGCGAGGGGGGCGGGCGCGGCGGCCACGGCGATCGGGGCGGCCGGCGCGGCAGCCACCGGCGCGGCGTTCTTCGGCACGCGCGACAGGCGGACGACCTCCTCGCCCTCCTTGATTTCCAGTTCGGCGAGGTTGGATTCCTCGAGCAAGTCGATCAGCTTTTTGATTTTGCGCAAATCCATCGGATCAGCCTTTGGTCAGTCATGCCACTGCGAAGTGGCCGGGGAGTGAATGGGGTTGGCCGTGCGGCCGGGTTTTCGTCAGGACGCGGCGCTTGCCTGCAGGCGTTGCAGCGCTGCGTCCAGTGCCAGCCGGTAACTGTCGCCGCCGAAGCCGCAGATCACGCCGAGCGCGATGTCGGACAAGTAAGAGTGGTGGCGGAACGGTTCGCGGGCGAACACGTTCGACAGGTGCAGCTCGATGAACGGGATCGCCGTCGCGGCGAACGCGTCGCGCAGCGCGATGCTGGTATGGGTGAATGCGCCGGCGTTGCACAGGATCATCGCGGTGCGGTCGTCGCGGCCCTGGTGGATGCGCCCGACCAGTTCGTGCTCGGCGTTGGACTGGAACCAGACCAGCTCGTGCCCGGCTGCCTGAGCGCGCTCGGCCAGTTGCTGATTGATGTCCGCCAGCGTCTCGCGGCCGTAGATCTGCGGCTCGCGCGCACCCAGCAGGTTGAGGTTGGGTCCATGCAGGACCAGGATCTTCGCCACGAAACCGTCCAGCCAGCGTCCGGAGGTCCCGGCACCGGGCGCAGTGTGCGCGCAGTCGGGAATCTTGTCCAGTTCGCTGCAGATCGGCGATGTTTGACGGAGAAGTGCCGGGTTTCCGTGCGTAAGCGTATGTCGTGTGCCCTAAGGCTACCCGGCTGTCGGGTCCAGCCACTGTTCAAGCTGCGCGTCGGACAGTGGTCCAGCGTGTGTGGCCAAAATGTGCCCATCGGCGCCGATCAGCACGCTATAAGGCAGCGTCTGACGCGTATTGCCCAATTTCAGCGACGTACTGGGTGGAGTTATCTGGCCAATCAAGATCGGGTAATTCACCGGATGTGCGGCCAAAAAGGCCCGAACATGGGCGGGCTCGTCCATCGCTATGCCGACCACGATCGGCGCATGTTCGCCGAACTTTTGCTGTGCCCGGGCCAGCGCGGGCATCTCGGCCAGGCACGGCGCGCACCAGCTGGCCCAGAAATTCAGCAATACGCGGCCACGGTAGTCGCTCAGCCGATGTGGCCGGCCGTCGAGGTCAGGCAGGCTGATAGGCGGCAGCGGCTGGCCGATCATGCTGACTGTCGCCGGTGGTGGCGCGGGTTGCCGGCTGCGGTGTTGCGCGTAGCCGCCGAGCGCGGCGGCGAGCACCGCCAGGCCCAGGATCAACCAGTTGCTGCGACTCAGCATCAGCGCGCCGCTTCGGTCAGCGCCTGCTCGACGATCGAGCGGGTCAATACGGTGGAGAGCTGCTTGCCGGGGCCGCCGTGCTTCGGGAACACCACGTACAGCGGCACGCCGGGCGAATGGTACTGCTGCAGGAACGCGCTGATGGTCGGGTTGACGTCGGTCCAGTCGCCCTTCATGTAGACCGCGCCGGTGCGCTGCAGCAGGTCGCGGAACGCCTGCGTGTTCAGCACCGCGTGCTCGTTGGCCTTGCAGGTGACGCACCAGTCGGCGGTCATGTCGACGAAGACGGGCGTGCCGGCCGCGCGCAATTCGGCGAGTTTCTCCGGGCTGTAGGCGACCACGCCTTCCTCGGCCACGGCCGCATCCGACGGCGGCGGCACATGCGCGAGCAGGTACATCGGCACCAGGGCGGCCAGCGCCAGCATCGCCACCGCGACCTTGCTGGACACGCCGCGCGAGCGGCTGCGCTCGAACCACCACAGCGTCATCGCCAGCAGCACCATCGCCACCAGCACCAGGCCGACCGCGTCGGCGCCACGCTGGTTCGCCAGCACCCACACCAGCCAAGCCGCAGTCAGGTACATCGGGAACGCCAGTACCTGCTTCAGCGTCTCCATCCAGCGTCCCGGCTTCGGCAGCAGGCGCGCCAGCGCGGGCACGTAGCCGATCGCCAGGAACGGCAGCGCCAACCCCACGCCCAGCGCCAGGAACACCAGCAGCGCGGACAGCATCGGCGCAGCGAACGCATACGCCAGCGCGCTGCCCATGAACGGCGCGGTGCACGGGCTGGCCACCACCACCGCCAGCACGCCGGTGAAGAAGTCGCCGGCCGGGCCCGAGCGCGCGGCGAGGCCGGCGCCGGTATTGCCCAGCGACGCGCCGAACTGCACCACGCCGGACATCGACAGGCCCACCGCCAGCATCACGCAGGCCAGCGCGCCGACCAGCAGCGGCTGCTGCAATTGCGAACCCCAGCCCAGCGCGTGGCCGGCCGCGCGCAGGGCGAGGATACCCAGGCCCAGCGCCGCGAAGCTGCACAGCACGCCGGCGGTATAGAACAGCGCGTGCTGGCGCGCGGTGGCGTGGCTGTCGGCGCTCTCGAGCACGCTGACCGCCTTGATCGACAGCACCGGCAGCACGCACGGCATCAGATTAAGTACCAGGCCGCCACCCAGCGCGAGCAGCAGGGCGGCGATCAGGCTGACCTGCAACGGACCGCCGGCGAGGTCGGCGGGCGGCAACTCCGGCGTCGTCGCGGCGACGGCCACGGCCACGGCGTCGCCGCCCAGGTCGATGTCCACTGCGCGCGTCATCAGCGGGTAGCACAGGCCGCCGTCCTGGCAACCCTGGAAGCTCGCCTGCACGGTAAGCCGCTGGCGGCCGGCCAGATCGCCTTCCACCGTCACCGGCAACTCGACCTGGTCGAAGTACACGGTGACCTCGCCGTAGTGTTCGTCGCGGTGTGCGGTGCCGGCCGGCCACGCGGGCGTCAGCGCGAGGCCGCCGGCATCCTGGAGCTTCAGCGTGGTCTGGTCGCGGTACAGGTAGTAGCCCTTCGGCATCGTCCAGCGCAGCAGCAGTTGCGTGGGACCCTGCGCCAGCGCCTCGAAGCGGAACGCCTGTTCCGCCGGCAGCGGTGCGCCGGTCGTGATGGTGCCGGCGCGGCTGCCGAGCTGGTTGAGTGCCGTGCCCAGCGCGTTGCCGGCAGCCGGTGTCGTCGCGCCACCGGCACTGGCCGGCAGCGGCAGATCCAGATGCTCGGTGTGCGGTGGGTAGCAGATCTTCGGGTCGACCTCGTGGCAGCCTTGATACTGCACGCTCAGCTGCAGCCGCGTGGTGCCGGTGGCGACGGTGTACGGGATGCTGGCGTCGACGCCCTGGTGGTAGGTCTCCACGTCGCCGAGGAATTCGTCGTGGTACTTCTCGCCGTCGGGCAGTTGTGCCTCGCCCAGGGTCATGCCGTCGCCGCCCTTGAACTTCATGCGGCCGCGGTAGAGGTAGTAGTCGGGCGCGATCGTCCAGTGCAGTTTCAGCACGCCGGGCGTGGAAGCGTCAGCGCTCAGCTTGTACGCCTCGGTCACCGGCAGCAGGTTTTCCGTGTCCTGCGCCGGCGCGGGCGCGGCGCACAGCAGGCCGAGCAGCAGGAAGGCCAGGGCGGACAGGCGGGCGGCCAGGCGGCCGGTGATCAGACGCATCGCGATTCCAGTGGCACAACGGCGGGAACAGTCATTATGGACCATGCCGCCCCGGCCCCCGTTCGTTGCGGCCTTATGTCTCCTCGGCCGCCAGGGCCGGCACCGGGCGGCGCGTGCGCACCAGCCCGGTGGTGAGCGCCGTGCCCAGCAGGATCACCGCGCAGCCGCCGAGCATGCGGACACTCACCGGTTCGTCGAGCAGCAGGGCGCCCCACAGCACGCCGAACGCCGGGATCAGGTAAGGGATCACCATGATCCGCGTCGCGCCGACGCGCGCCAGCACCCAGAAGAACAGCACGTAGGCCAGCGCCGTACACAGCACGGCCAGCCCGGCGGCCGCCAGCCACGCCTGCAGCGGTGGCGACTGCTCCGGCCACGCCAGCAGCGTCGTCGGCAGCAGCAGGAGCGCGGCGACCATGTGGCTGCCGACCGTCACTACCAGCGGCGTCACGCCAGCCAGGTGCAGGTGCGCGTAATGCACCGCGTAGCCGTACAGCACGGTGGCGGCGACGCAGGCGAGCAGCGCCTCGCCCGCGCCCGGTCCCAGCGCGAGGCTGCCCTCGGCCAGCCAGGCCACGCCGGCGAAGCCGATCGCCAGCCCGGCACCGCGCCAGGTATCCAGTCGCTGGCCCAGCCACAGCCAGCCGATCAGCGCGGCGAACATCGGCGTCATGCCGTCGATGATCGAAGCGAGGCCCGCCGGCAGGCTGCGCGTGGCGAAGGTGAACAGCACGAAGGGCAGCGCCGAGTTGGTCAGCCCGACCACGGCGATCGGCCACCAGTGCGCGCGCCATTCGGCCCGTCGCCGGCGCGAGGCCAGCAACGGCAGAAAGCACAGCGCCGCGCCGAGCGCGCGCAGGCCGGCCAGCGGCAGCGCGCCGAAAGCGTCGGCGCCCATCCGCATGAACAGGAACGAACCGCCCCACAGGGCGCCCAGCGACAGCAGCACGGCGTAGTCGATCTTCTTCATCTTGGGGGCGGCAGTAGCAGGAGTGGAGGCAGCCAAGTTTGCCGGGGTGCCACTGACAAAGACTGTCAGCAGTCTTGCGGCGCCGCGGCGGTCGCGGCGCGCACCCACTCCAGGTAGGCCGCGTGGCCGCGCTCCACCGGTACCGCGACCAGTTCGGGCAGCGCGTACGGGTGCAGTTCGAGCAGGCGCGCCTGCAGCGCGTCGAAGCGCGCGGCAGTGGTCTTGATCAGCAGCAGTTCCTCGGCGTCCGTGGTCACGGCGCCCTGCCAGTGGTAGGTGGACTGGAGGCCCGGCAGGCGGTTGACGCAGGCGGCCAGCCGTTCGCCGACCAGCGCCTCGGCTATGGCCTGCGCGCTGGCGGCGTCGGGGCAGCTGCAGTAGCAAAGCAGGACGGTGGCGGGGTCGGTCGGGGTCATGGCGGCAGCGTACCCGGGTTGCGCCGTTAGCGCGTGGCAGGGGCAATTTTGCGGCGCGCCCTTGAAACGGGGTCGCGGTCGCCCAATTAGCTCTGCATCCCCCGTTCAACGAACTCTTGCAGCGGGGTCGCATACCCGTAAAATTGGCACTCATCAACTTTGAGTGCTAGCAAGGTCGCCGTCCCGGGCCTTAAAAGCGTTGTCCGTCAACAATCTAGTCAGCTGGAGTCATCCATGAGCACACTGCGTCCGTTGCATGATCGCGTCATCGTCAAGCGTCTCGAAGAAGAGCGCGTTTCCGCCGGCGGCATCGTCATCCCCGACAGCGCCACCGAGAAGCCCACCCGCGGCAAGGTCGTCGCCGCCGGCACCGGTCTGATCATGAGCGACGGCAAGGTGCGCCCGATGTCGCTGAAGGCCGGCGACGTGGTGCTGTTCGGCAAGTATGCCGGCCAGGAAATCAAGATCGACGGCGAAGAACTGGTCTTCCTGAAGGAAGACGACATCGTGGCGGTGATCGAGGGCTGATGGGTTGGGCCGAGGTTGGTTGAGCGCGAGATCAAAACCGCGCACCCAGTCGCCTTTGGCTCCTTCCGGTAGCACCTCGCGACATTTCCCCATTCCTATTCAATTTTTTGAGGCAAAAAATTATGGCCGCTAAAGAAGTACGTTTCGGCGAAGACGCCCGCGCCCGCATGCTCAAGGGCGTGAACACCCTGGCCAACGCGGTCAAGGTCACCCTCGGCCCGAAGGGCCGCAACGTCGTGCTCGAGAAGAGCTTCGGCGCCCCGACGATCACCAAGGACGGCGTATCCGTCGCCAAGGAGATCGAGCTGGCCGACAAGTACGAGAACCTCGGCGCGCAGATCGTCAAGGAAGCCGCCTCCAAGACCTCCGACGTCGCCGGTGACGGCACCACCACCGCGACCGTGCTGGCGCAGGCATTCATCCAGGAAGGCCTCAAGGCCGTGGCCGCCGGCATCAACCCGATGGACCTGAAGCGCGGCATCGACAAGGCCGTCGCGGCTGCCGTCGGTGAGCTGAAGAAGATGTCCAACCCGACTGCGAACGACAAGGAAATCGCGCAGGTCGGCACGATCTCGGCCAATGCCGACGCCAACATCGGCGACATCATCGCCACCGCGATGAAGAAAGTCGGCAAGGAAGGCGTGATCACCGTTGAAGAAGGTTCGGGTCTCGAGAACGAGCTCGACGTTGTCGAGGGCATGCAGTTCGATCGCGGCTACCTGTCGCCGTACTTCATCAACAACCAGCAGAGCCAGCAGGTCGAGCTGGACGACCCGTACATCCTGATCCACGACAAGAAAGTGTCGAACGTGCGCGAGCTGCTGCCGGTGCTGGAAGCCGTCGCCAAGGCGGGCAAGCCGCTGCTGATCGTCGCCGAGGAAGTCGAAGGCGAGGCGCTGGCCACCCTGGTGGTCAACACCATCCGCGGCATCGTCAAGGTCGCCGCCGTCAAGGCGCCGGGCTTCGGTGACCGTCGCAAGGCGATCCTGGAAGACATCGCGATCCTCACCAACGGCCAGGTCGTGTCCGAGGAAGTCGGCCTGTCGCTGGAGAAGACCACGATCGCCGATCTGGGTCGCGCCAAGCGCGTCGTCATCACCAAGGAAAACACCACCATCATCGACGGTGCCGGTGAAGCAGAAAAGATCCAGTCGCGCATCGCGCAGGTCAAGGCGCAGATCGAAGAGACCTCGTCGGACTATGACAAGGAGAAGCTGCAGGAGCGCGTGGCCAAGCTGGCCGGCGGCGTTGCGGTGATCAAGGTCGGTGCCGGCACCGAGATCGAGATGAAGGAAAAGAAGGCCCGCGTCGAAGACGCCCTGCACGCCACGCGCGCAGCCGTCGAAGAAGGCGTGGTCCCGGGTGGCGGCGTCGCGCTGATCCGCGCGCTGAAGGCGGTCGAAGGCCTGAAGGGCGACAACACCGACCAGGACCTGGGCATCGCGATCACCCGCCGCGCGCTGGAAGCGCCGCTGCGCGCGATCGTCGCCAATGCCGGCGAAGAGCCGTCCGTGATCCTCAACAAGGTCAAGGAAGGCAAGGGCAACTTCGGCTACAACGCCGCCAGCGGCGAGTTTGGTGACATGGTGGCGATGGGTATCCTGGATCCGACCAAGGTGACCCGCACCGCGTTGCAGCACGCCTCGTCGGTCGCCGGTCTGGCGATCACCACCGAAGCGATCATCGCCGAACTGCCGAAGAAGGACGAAGGCCACAGCCATGGCGGCGGCATGGGTGGCGGCATGGGTGGCATGGGCGGCATGGACTTCTGAGTCCCCGCCGTTCGCCCTGACCCCGTCGATGGGCTCAGGGCAGGCTTCACCGCGCAGCGGCGAAGCCGAAGGACACGCAACACGAAAAACCCCGCCTCGGCGGGGTTTTTCTTTGGCGACGATCACGTGATTGCCACGATCGGCGGCGTCGCTTAGCGCGGCTTTGCCACGCCCGCGGCGGGTGGCGAGGCGTTGCGGACGAGGTCGCCGACTGGCAGCGGCGGCGTCTGCTGAGGCCACAGGCGGTCCAGCTTGTTGCTCAGACGCAGCTGGCCGATGCTGGCCATGGCATGGTCGAGCTGTTGCTGCTCGTCGTCCTCGCCCGGTGGGGGGGCGCCGGGGGTTCTGGTGAGCGCGGCCAGTGGCGGGCCGACCAGTTCGGTCAGCGCGAAGTACGGATCATCGTGGATGCCGATGTGCGCCAGCAGTTTGCCGGGAAGCAGCCAGGAGGCGGTATCGACTTCGCTGCGCGGGCCCGGGCGCTTCGGATCGACCAGCAGCCACACGCCGGCCTGGCCCAGCATGTCGCCGCCGTCGACGAAGCCGGTGATCTGGTAGCTGTTGCTCAACGCGGGCAGGTGGTCGCCGTAGAACAGCACCACGCTGGGCCGCTCGCGCTGGGCCAGGAGCTTCACCAGCCGGCCCAGCTCGGCGTCGGCGTGCTGGAGGTGGTAGAGGTAGGTCTGCAGTTCCAGCTTGTCGCGGCCGTCGATGCCGTCCGGCACCGGGATCGCGTCGCGTTCGGCGGCGTGGACGGGCTCGACGTCGTACGGGCCGTGTGCCTCGATGCTGATCGCGAAGATGAACTGCGGCGGGCCGTCGTCCTTCAGCAGCGTCATGATCTCGTCGGTCATCGCGCTGTCGGCCATGTACTTGCCGTCGTTCGCCGCCGTGGGCGCAAACGACGACTGCGACACGAAGCGGTCGAAACCGATCGCCTTGAACGCGGTGGTGCGGTTCCAGAACGCCGGGTCGTTGCCGTGCAGCGCCAGCGTGGTGTAGCCGTGCCGGTTGAGCGTGCGCACCAGCCCCGGCATCGCCTTGTGGCTCATCTGCAGATAGGGGAATTGCAGGTTGTCGAAGTAGCGCAGCGACAGCCCGGTGAGCACCTCGAACTCGGTGCGGATGGTGCCGCCACCGAAAGTCGGCACGTGCAGCTTGCCGCTGATGCCGTGTGCGGCCAGGCGGCGCAGGTTCGGTGCGAAATTGCTGGTCTCGTAGCCGCGCATGATGGTGGGGTCGAAGAACGATTCGCTCTGCACCACCACGATGTCGGGCAAGGGGTCGCTTGATGCCGGCGTCTGCATGGACTGTTGCAGCGAGGCCGCGGACTGCTCGATCAATTGCGCGGCGGCCGCGCGATCCGGCGTGTGCTTGCCCTGGCCGTATTGCAGATGAAACATCATCAGCGAACTGAGCAGGCCGGAATGCGTGCTGGTGGACGAGGCCGACCACGGCTCCAGCCACAGCACCTGGCCGTTGTAGATTTTTCCCCAGGCGGGCAGGCCGGCCAGCAGGCTCACCAGCACCAGCATCAGCGCGCCACCGGTCAGCAGCCGCTTGCCGCGGGTGCGCCGCGCGAACAGCGGCGGCTCGTAGCGCCACATCGCGACGATCAGGGCCACACCAGCCAGCAGTCCCAGGTACGGCCACGGGCTGTGCGGCAGGTAGCCGGCGAGCAGATGCATGCCGCCCTTGCGCAACTGGCCGACCATGCGGAAATCGTCTGGCAACAGCGGCGTGCCGAGGTTGGCCACCTTCAGCACGTTGACGCCGTACACCAATCCTTGCAACAGAAACGCCAGCCCGAACGACAGAACCACCCGGCGGCTGAGCACCAGCAGCAGGCCGGCCAGCAGCAGGCCTGGCCATGCATTGGCCAACGGGAACCGCGGTTGATCGAGCAGTCGCAGCGGAGTGACGCCGACGCCGCCATCCACCACGCCGGTCAGCAGCACGAACGCCAGCGCCATCAACAGCACCAGCGCAATACGTGGAGCCCGTGCGCGCCAGCGGCCAGACGGTTTGGCGGAGCTCAGGGACATGGCGGTCCTGCAGTTGCTGTCATGGTGTGGACACGAGAATGTAAAGGGATGCAGATGAACAGCGTGTAGGCGGCGAACGGCGAGTTTCGGGCTTGCCCGCTGGTTAATCAACGCGCGTAACCGGCGTCGGTGCACCGGCCTGATGGGGCGCGCAAAGCCCGCTTCGACGGCGTGCCCTTTGCGGCACAATGGCCGGATGCCTGCCCATGAATCCCCTGCGCTGCGAGCGCTGATCGACGATCGCTATGGCGACCTGGTCGCCCGTTGCCGCGCCGCCGGCGTGCCGCTGCACGACGACGCCGGCGTGGCCGAGCGGATCCGCCGCACGCTGCTGGCCAGCGATTTCGCGTTCGACGTGTGGTGTCGCCAGCCGCAGCTGCTGGCGCCAGCAGGGCTGGAGCGGCTGCGTTCGGGCAGCGACGCCAGCGCGCGCGTCGATGCCTTGAAGCTGCCCGGGGACGAGGCCGCGTGCATGGTCGCGCTGCGCCGCTTCCGTCACGCCGAGGCGCTGCGGCTGGTGTTCCGCGACGTCAACGGACTGGACGAGCTGCCGGAAACCCTGTCGGCGACCAGCGTGCTGTACGAGGTGCTGCTCGAGATCGCGCTGGGCTGGTCCGAACGCGCGCTGGCGGCGCGTTATGGCTCCAGCCGCGACCATGACGGCGTGCTGCAGCGGCTGCTGGTGATCGGCTTCGGCAAGCTCGGCGGCAGCGAGCTGAACTTCTCCTCCGACATCGACCTGGTGTTCGCCTACCCGCACGGCGGCCAGACCGATGGCGCGCGACCGCTCGACAACAGCGAGTACTTCGTGCGGCTCGGCCGCCAGCTGGTGCGCCTGCTGAACGAGCCGACCATGGACGGCATCTGCGCGCGGGTCGACCTGCGCCTGCGCCCGTTCGGCAACGCCGGCCGGCTGGCGCTGTCGTTCGCCGCGATGGAGCAGTACTACCAGAGCGAGGGCCGCGACTGGGAGCGCTACGCCTGGATCAAGGCACGACCGGTGGCCGGCGACCGCGCCGCCGGCAAGCAGCTGCAGGAACTGCTGCGCCCGTTCGTGTATCGCAAATACCTCGACTACACCGCGTTCGCCGGGTTGCGCGAGATGAAGGCGCTGATCGACGCGGAAGTCGCGCGCAAGGACCTGGCTGACAACCTCAAGCTCGGCGCCGGCGGCATCCGCGAGATCGAGTTCATCGTGCAGCTGACCCAGTTGATCCGCGGTGGCCGCGAACCGTCCCTGCGCGTGCGCAGCCTGCTGGCGGCGCTGACCGCGTGCGAGGCGCGCGGCCATATCAACGCCGCGCGGGCGCGCATGCTGCGCGAGGCATACGTGCTGCTGCGCCAAGTCGAGAACCGCGTGCAGATGCTGCGCGACGCGCAGACCCACGACATTCCCGCCGACGCGTTGAGCCGCGAGCGCATCTCGCTCGGTCTCGGCTATCCCGACTGGGACAGCCTGCATGCGGCGTTGGCGAAGCAGCGCGCCATCGTCAGCGAGGAATTCGCCGCGGTGCTGATGCCGCAGGGAGGCCGCGCTGCTCGCGTGCCGGCCGCCGACCGGGTGTTGTGGCAGCGCGCCTGCGACGAATCGCTGGACGCGGCCACGCTGGAAGCCTCCGGCTTCGCGCCGGGCGACGAGCTGGCCGATGCCCTGCTGAAATTGCCGCAGGCCGCGGCGGTGCGCGCGATGTCGGCGCGTTCGCGCGAACGGCTCGATCACCTGATGCCGCAGCTGCTGGACGCGGCCCGCGCCACTGCCGCGCCGGTGGCCAGCCTGCTGCGGCTGTGCCGGCTGATGCAGGCGGTGGCGCGGCGCTCGTCCTATCTGGCCCTGCTGGAGGAACAGCCGGCGGCGCGCCGGCGACTGGTGCGGCTGTTCGCCGACAGCGCGTTCCTGGCCGAACGCGTGATCGCCCAGCCACTGCTGCTGGACGATGTGCTCGACCCGCGCATCGATCAATTGCCGTTCAAGCGTGCCGACATCACCGCCGAAATCGCCCGCGTGTTGACCACGCTGGAAGAGCGCGAGGCCGAGTCCGAGCTCGATCGGATCAACGAGTTCAAGGCATCCACCGCGTTCCGGCTCGGCCTCGCCTTCAACGATGGCCGCGCCGACGCGGTCGCCACCGCGCGCCGGCTGGCTGCCCTGGCCGAGTCGGTGGTCGGCGCGGTGCTGGCACTGGCCGAGCGCGAACTGGTCGCCCAGCATGGCCACCTGCCGGGAGGCGATAGGCAGCAGGGCTCCGGGTTTTCCGTGCTGGGCTACGGCAGCCTCGGTGGCGAGGAGCTTGGCTTCGCCTCGGATCTCGACCTCGTCTTCATCTACGACGGTCGCCGCGCGCAGGCGATGAGCGAGGGCGCGCGGCCAATCGAGGGTTCGCGCTGGTACCAGCGGCTGGCCCAGCGGGTGATGAACTGGCTTACCGTGCTGACCCGCGGCGGCCGCCTGTACGAAGTCGACACCCGCCTGCGCCCGGACGGTTCCAAGGGCCTGCTGGTCAGTAGCCTCGATGCGTTCGTGGCGTACCAGCAGAGCCGCGCATGGACATGGGAACACCAGGCACTGCTGCGTGCGCGGCCGGTGGCCGGCGACGCCGCGCTCAACGCCGCGCTGGCCGGGGTGCGGCGCGACATCCTGGCGGTACCGCGCGACCGCGCCACGGTGCTGGCCGAGGTCAGCAGCATGCGTGCGCGCTGGCGCGCGGAGCGCGATCGCTCCGACGAACGCCAGTTCGACCTCAAGCAGGGCCACGGCGGCCTGCTCGACATCGAATTCGCGCTGCAAGGATTGGTGCTGGCGCATGCTGCCGAGCAGCCGGGTCTGCTCGGCGTCAGCGCCAACGCGGGCCTGATCGAGGTGTGCCGCGCCGCCGGCCTGCTCGACAGCAACCAGTCCGCGATTCTCACCGTGGCCCACGCCGACCTACTGCAGCGTGCGCTGGCGTGCACGCTCGACCTGCGTTCGCGCATCGCCCCGCGCGATGCGGAACTGGAGCAGCTGTGCGGCAGCGTGCGCGAGGTTACCGACGCGCTGGGTTATGCATTCGACTGAGCAGCAGCTCAGTCCAGCGCTTGCGGTGCCTGCCGTCGCTGGATCCGTGCGCGCAGTTCGGCGGCCAGGCTGGCGGTCTCGCGCAGCGGGATGGCCGGGGCCGGCGACTTGCTGTCGAGATCATGCAGCCGCCCGGCCGCGCGCAACGCCTGATGGAAGCGCGCGATCTTTGCAGGCAGCGGCGCGGCGACGAAGGTCTCGACCGGGCAGCCGACCGCGCAGGCTTCGCTCAGCATGTTCACCGAATCGGGGGTGACGACCAGGCGATCGGCCCAGCCGAGCACGCCCGGGAAGGGATTGCGGCCGTCGTCGGGACCGGCCCAGACCAGGCCGGGCACGTCGCGCAGGGCGGCGCGGAAAACGTCCACCAGTGCCGGCGGCGTGCGCCGCGAACCCAGTACCAGCAGACTGCCGCCCTCGCGGCGTTGGCGGTCGAGCAGGTGCGCGGCCAGCCGGCGGCCGTAATCCGCGTCCAGCGCGATGCCCCGGCGCGGACCGCCGAGCAGCACGCCCACACGCGGTTGCGGCAGCTCGGCGAAGCTTGGGCAGGATTCGCGGCCGTCGGTCAGCCACTCGCCATCCACCGGATTCAGCGAACCGAGCGGGCGCAGCACGTTGGGCCCATCGAGCTGGTCGTGGCGGGGCGCAATCACCGTGTCCCAGTGCGCGGGGGCGATGCGCGGGTTCAGGATTTGCACGGTGTAGCAACGCCCGTCGGTCAGCCGGCGCAGCATGCGGGTGAACAGGGCCGCGGTGCGACCGCAGCCAATCGCCACGGCCGGCCATGGCGGCGCGAACAGCCGGCGCTGGTCGGCAGGCAGGGCGAGCCGGCCGCCCAGCAGCAGCCGTGGCGCCAACCACGACCACGGTGCCCTTGGCTGCAAGACCAGATGACGCAGTGGCAGCTGCAGGTATTCGGCCAGCGCCAGCGCCTGGCGCTGGTTGCCGGCGGCGTTGTCGGTGATCACCCAGCATTCGCCGTCCAGCTTCAGCATGGGCAAAGGCGCCGCGTCATTGTTTCCCGAATGAACACTGTACGTTCCCTCTACGGGTGGACTGTTCGCGTGCGACTACCTATAAACTTGCCAGATGGCGCCATTGCCGGCGCGTCTTTCCATAGAGGATACCGATGAGCGAGTTGCTTTCCGAGGCCAGTCTGGACCAGTTGTTCCGCAATGCGCGCACGTTCAATGCATGGCTGCCGAAGGACGTGAGCGACGAGCAGTTGCACCAGCTCTACGACCTGGCCAAGTTCGGGCCGACCAGCGCGAACTCCTCGCCGATGCGGGTAGTGTTCGTGAAGTCGAAGGCGGCGAAGGCGAAGCTGGAGCCGTTCCTGTCCGACGGCAACCGCGCCAAGGCCATGGAAGCGCCGGTGACCGCGATCGTGGCCACCGACCACGAGTTCTACGAGCAGTTGCCGAAACTGTTCCCGCACGCCGATGCGCGCAGCTGGTTCGCCGGCAACCAGCCGCTGATCGACACGACCGCGTTCCGCAATGCGACCCTGCAAGGCGCCTACCTGCTGCTGGCGGCGCGGGCGATCGGGCTCGACTGCGGCCCGATGTCCGGCTTCGACAATGCCGGCGTGGATGCGGCGTTCTTCGCCGGCACCGCGATCAAGTCGAATTTCCTGATCAGCATCGGCTACGGCGACGCCAGCCGCAATCTGTTTCCGCGCAGTCCGCGCCTGGCGTTTGGCGAAGCTTGCTCGATCGCCTGAAGTCGACGTTCTGTCCCCCACTTTCCAAGGAGTTTCTTTCCATGCGCGCAATGAAGTACCTCGCTTTCGCCGGCCTGCTCGGCGCCGCCGTGTCGGTCCAGGCCGCTCCGGTCACCTACAAGCTCGACCCGCACCACACGATGGTGTTGTTCAGCTGGAACCACTTCGGCTACTCCAACCCGACCGCCAACTTCGGCCTGGGTGAAGGCACTCTGGTGTTCGACGAGCAGCATCCGGCCAAGTCGAGCGTGGAAGTGACCCTGCCGCTGGCCGACCTCGACACCCACGTGTCGGCGCTGGACGAGCACCTGAAGAAGCCGGATTTCCTCGATGCCGGGCAGTACCCGGTGGTGACCTTCAAGAGCACCGAAGTGCAGCCGCTGGGCGGCAACAAGTTCAAGGTCACCGGCAACCTCACCGTGCACGGCGTGACCAAGCCGGTAGTGCTGGATGCGACGCTGAACAAGGTCGGCCCGCATCCGATGACCAAGGCGCCGTCGATCGGTTTTGACGCCACGGCCAGCATCAAGCGCTCGGATTTCGGCGTCGCCGGCTACGTGCCGAACGTCGGCGACGAGATCGCGATCCGTATCACCACCGAAGGTTCGGTGCCGAAGAAAGCCGCGGCCAAGTAAGCCTTCGTGGCAAAAAAAACCGCGCCATCACCGGCGCGGTTTTTTTGTGCGCGGACGGATCGGTTCAGTTCGATTTCACGCCGGCGTCCTTCAGCGATTCGAGCTTGGCCAGATCGATGCTGGCGACCGCCTGCTTCAGCTGGTCGATGCTGTCGGCGTTGCCGTTCGCCTTCACCGTGAAGCGCTTGCCGACCACCACGCTGTACTCGCCGTACTTCGACTGAGTATCCCATTCCTCGTGGACCAGGTTGCCGCCGGCGCTGTAGGTCTTCTCGTAGCCATGCTCGGTTTGCTTCTCTTCCTCCGGCGCCATGGCGGCGGCCAGCGACATGAAGCCCCTGGCGCCGCCGGTATCGGACACTTCCAGCGTGATGTGCCGGCCATCGTCGGCCGAATAGCTGGCGCTGGCCTGAGAGATCTGCATGCCCATCGCGCTGTTGCGCTGGGCCGACAGACTGCTGCGCTTCAGGCTGCCCAGGCTGTCGGGCAGGAACGCCTTGATCTGCTCCGGCGCCAGCGCCTCGACGTTGCCGTCGCTGCCGGCCATCGCACCCATCATCTTGCCCATCGCGGCGGACTGCGCGTTGCTGTCGCCGAATTTCTGCGCCGCTTCCATCTCTTTCCCGGCCTGCTCGGCGCGCTGGCCTATTGCGGCGAGTTTGCCCAACGCGCTGTTGCCGTCGATGGTGACGCTGTCGCCATTGCTGCCGGAGATATGCATGCCGCCCACCGCCGCACCCGTCATCGCCGCGGTGCCGACCATGGCGAAGACGATCGCGCCGACGATCCAGCTCAGCACGATCGCGATGATCACGCTGACCGCGGTGTAGCCGCCGGCTTTCTCCGGCGGGCACTTCATCGTATGCGGCAGGCCCAGGTACAGCAGGTAGATGGAGTAGATCGCGCCGGCGATCGCGATCAGCCAGCCCAGCCACGGCACGATCACCGCGATGCTGGCGATCCAGCTGGCGGTCCAGGCGTAGGCCACGGTCTTCAGCGCCTGCACCATGTCCTTCTGGCCGCCGAAGGTGGGCGCGAGCGCGTTGATGATCAGCGCCACGACGTAGACGATCACCAGCGCCAGCACGTAGTGCAACACCATGCCCACGATGCCCATGCCGATCGGCGTGCGCACGGTGATGCCGAACATGCCGGTGCCGATCAGGCTGCCCTTGATGAAGCTGGCGATGATCGGCAGGGCGGCGACGATCGCGATGTAGCCGGCGTACAGGCTCTGCACGGTGGCCGGTTCGGCGGCGGCGACGGGCCATTCGGTTTTGGGGGTGGTCAAGATGGCCTTGATGCGTTCGATGATCTTTCCGAAATCCATGGTCAGCTCCTAGCCCGTTACGGTTGGCCCGGCGCAAGGCGCCGGGTCGAGGATGGTGTGCTCATTTCATGACGGCTGCCGCGACTGCCTGCGGCTGGGCGCCGCGGCTGTGGTTTCCTGGTTTCCCCTGCGCTGTCCCCCGACAGAAGGCTGCAGCCTGCTACCATTTGCGGCCTGCTGTCCAGTCTGGAGTCCATTGATGTCGTCCCCTCTTTCCGCGACGGCGCCGCTGGTGCCGGCAAATGCCGAAAATCGTTACGAAGTGACGCGCGCCGACCTGCCGTTGTCCTGCCCGATGCCCGGCATGGCGCTGTGGAATTCGCACCCGAAGGTATACCTGCCGATCGTCGACGACGGCGGCGAATCAACCTGTGCCTACTGCGGCGCGCATTACGTGCTGCGCGACTGATCGACCGGGCTCATCCGAGCCACTGGCGGCATTATTTTTGCTTGTCTCCAGAGAATGAAAGCCTCCAGCCCCGAGCTCATGTCCAGCATTGCCGTACCCGCCAAGCTGCTGACCGTGGTCCAACTGATCCCTGCGCTGCATTCCGGCGGCGCGGAGCGCTCGGCGCTGGAGATCGCGCGGGCGCTGGTGCAGGCCGGTCACCGCTCGGTGGTGATCTCGGCCGGCGGCCGGCTGGTCGAACAATTGCAGGCCGAGGGCAGCGAACACATCACCCTGGATATCGGCCGCAAATCGCTGGGCACGCTGGGTCGCCTCGGCGCGTTGCGGCGGATCCTGCGTGAGCTGAAGCCCGATATCGTGCATGCCCGCTCGCGGCTGCCGGCCTGGCTCGGCTGGTGGGCGCTGAAGGGGATGGCTCCGCGGCCGCACTTCGTCACCACCGTGCACGGGCTCAATTCGCCCGGCCGCTACAGCGCCATCCTGCTGCGCGGCGAGCGCGTGGTGGCGGTCTCGCAGACCATGCGTGACTACGTGCTGAGCCACTACCGCTGGCTGGAGCCGGGGCGAGTGCGGGTGATCCCGCGCGGCATCGACCCGGTGGCCTTCCCCTATGGGCATCGGCCGGACGACGCCTGGCAGAAGGCGTTCTTCGCCGAGTTCCCGGTGTTGACCGGCGCGCCGCTGTTGACCCTGCCCGGGCGCGGCACGCGGCTCAAGGGGCACCACGACGCGATCGAACTGCTGGCCGACCTGAAGCGCCGCGGCATCGAGGCGCGCCTGCTGCTGCTGGGGGTCATCGAACCCGGTCGCGAGGCCTACGTGGCCGAGTTGCGCGAGCTGATCCGCATGCGTGGGGTGACCTCGCAGGTAGTGCTGGCGCCGCCGCGCCACGACGTGCGCGACATCTACGCGATCTCGGCGCTGGTGCTGCAGCTGTCGAACAAGCCCGAGTCGTTCGGGCGCACGGTGATCGAGGCCCTGTCGTTGTGCCGGCCGGTGCTGGGCTACGCGCACGGCGGCGTCGGCGAGCTGCTGGCCGAGCTGTATCCGGCTGGTCGCGTGCCGCCGGGCGACCGCGAGCGGCTGGTCGAACGGGCCGCCGAATTGCTGCGGGTGGCGCCACCGATCTCGCCGCTGCAGAGCTACCGCCTGAGCGACATGCAGCAGGCCACGCTGGCGCTGTACGACGAAGTGATCGCCGGCTGAGGCTGCCCTCCGCTTGGCGGGCGGGCGCACTCACCTACAATGCGTGATCGTCTTCGCCACGGTCCGCGCATGAATTCCATCACCACCCCGCTCAAGGCCGCGCTGCGTTCCCCGCTGCTGCCGTTCTGGCTGGTGGTCGCGCTGCTGCCGTTCGGCCGCAGTGCCGAACTGGGCACCGCACTGTGCCTGCTCGGCGTGGCCTTGCTGTTCGCGCGCGAGCCGCAGGCGCTGCGCCAGCATGCCGGCGCGCGCCTGCTGCTGTGGCTGCTGGCCGCCTACGTGGGGGCGGCGCTGTTCTCTGCCGTCGACGCGATCATGCCGGGCAAGAGCTGGAGCACCGTGGCCGCTCTGCTGCGCTACGCGCCGCTGGGCCTGTACGCCTGCTTCGCGATCCGCCGCGAATACAAGCTGCAGGCGCTGTACATGGCGGTGGCGTGGGTGCTGGCGCTGTGGTGCGCCGACGCCTGGCTGCAGGCGCTGACCGGCTGGAGTCTGGGCGGGCACGCCGAAGCCGAGCGGGTTTCCGGCATCTTCGGGGCGGACAATCTCAAGCTGGGGCCGACCTTGGCGGTGTTGTCGCCGTTCGGGCTGTGGGCGGCGCGGCGGCGCTGGGGCCTGCCGGGCCTGCTGATCGCGTTCGCGCTGGTGCTGGGGCCGGTGCTGCTGGCCGGCTCGCGCGCGGCCTGGCTGTGCTACGCGCTGGTGGCGCTGGGCTTTGCCTGGCGCGAGGCCCGCGCGCCGCTGCGCTTTGCCGGCTTCTGCGCGGGCGCGGCGGTGATGCTGGCGTTGGCCGGCGGCCTCGCCTGGAAGACCTCCACGCGGTTCCACGACCGGGTCGAGCGCACCTTGTTCGCGCTGCACGGCACCGATCAGTCCATCGACACGGCGCTCAGCGGCCGGCTCGAGATCTGGCGCACCGGCGTCGCCATGTTTGCGGCACACCCGGTCAACGGCGTCGGCGTGCGCGGCTTCCGCTATGCGTATCCGCAGTACGCCTCGGCAAACGATCACTTCGTGGTGACCACGGAAGCCTGCGGCGTAGGCGAGGGGGCGTGTCATGCACACCAGCTGGTGCTGGAGGTGCTCGCCGAGACCGGCACGATCGGCCTGCTGTTGTGGCTGGCCGCCGTGGTGCTGGCGTGGCGCGCGTGGCGGCGGGTCGGCGCGGCGGCACGCGAGCGGGCGTTTCCCGCCACGCTGGCGCTGGGCGTGATGCTGTTTCCGTTGAACACCCACCTGGCGTTCTACTCGGCGTGGTGGGGGCTGCTGTTCGCCTGGCTGCTCGGGCTGTGGTGCGCGGCGTTATTTGTTGCCGGCGTCCCTGCCGGCAGAGCAACGCCCGGCATCCCTGCCGGACTCCTCAAAGAAGCACGCCCCGGGGAGACGCGTGATGGAGCGTGAGTTGCTGTCGGTGGTGGTGACCACGTTCAACAGCGCCGACACGCTCGACGCCTGCCTGCGCGGGGTGAGCTGGGCCGACGAGATCGTGGTGCTGGACTCGGGCTCGACCGATGCCACCGCGGCGATCGCCGCGCACTACGGCGCGCACGTCCATACCCAGCCGTTCGCCGGCTACAGCGCGCAGAAGCAGGCGGCGATCGACCTGGCCAGCCATCGCTGGGTGCTGTTGCTGGATTCCGACGAGTCGCTGGACGCGGATGCCGCCGCGCGGCTGCGGCCGGCGCTGCTGGCACCGGGCTACGCCGGCTACCGGCTGTGGCGGCGCGAGTGGCAGTTCTGGCGCTGGCAGTCGCGGCGCGGCCGGCTCAACCAGTACGTGCGCCTGTTCGACCGGCAACACGCGCGCATGAGCGGTCACGAGGTGCACGAGGAAGTGCAGGTGGATGGCCCGGTGGGCGTGCTCGACGTGGTCATCGACCATCACGGCGAACCCGATATCGCCGGGCGCGTGGCCAAGGCGAACCGCTACTCCAGTCTGCAACTGGCCGACCTGGCCAAACGCAAGGTCGGCTGGTTGCGGCTGCGCATGGTGGCGTATCCGGCGGTGGCGTTCCTGCGCTACTACCTGCTGCGCGGACACTGGCGTTCCGGCTGGGCCGGTTTCATCGCGGCGCGCATCCACGCGTTCTACGCGTTCCTGAAATACGCCAAGCTGTACGAGCAGCGGCGGCCGCGGGATTGAACGGGCTCTGCCGGATCAGCCGTGGGTCAGCATCTGCAGGAACTGGTCGGCGATCACCAGCGTACTGAAATGCTGTTGCACGAATTCGTGTGCGGCCGCGCCCATCGACGTCCGCAGCGCAGGATCGCACAGCTTCAGGATCGCTTCGCGCCACGCCGCCACGTCGCCCGGCGGCAGCAGCAGGCCGGTCACGCCCGCCTGCAGTGTTTCGGGGATCCCGCCGATGTCGCTGCCCAGCACGGGGACGCCTGCCGCCTGCGCCTCGACCGAGACCCGGCCGAACGTTTCGGTGGCGATCGACGGAAAGGCCAGCATGGAGAATGCGCTGTAATAGGGGTGGACGTCGTGGATCCAGCCCAGGAAGTGATGCCGGCTTGCGCTCGGATCCGCCGCCGCGCGCTCGCGCAGCGTCCGCGCATCCGGGCCGTCGCCCAGCCACAGGCAATGCAGCCGCGGCTGCTCCGCCATGGCCGCGGTAACGGCTTCGAACAGGGGGAAGATGCCCTTGCCGTGATGCATGCGGCCGGCGTAGCCAAGCACGATTGCATCCTCGCCCAGGCCAAGCGAGCGGAGGATCTCGCTGCGCCGGTGCGGGTCGGGCCGGCACAGTTCCATGTTGACCGGGTTGTACAGCACCCGCACCAGATGGCCCGGGACGCCTCGGTCCAGGTAGGCCTGGCGGGCATGCTTCGAGACGGCAACGAATCGTTGCGCGAGGCGGGGGATCAGGTAGGCGGAAAGGCACTTCATGGGCGGCGTGCGGTGCCGGAACAGCGCGACCGGGATGCGCAGCAGTCGTCCGATCAGGATCAGCGGCCAGTATTCCTTGCCGAAATTTCCCACCAGCCAGTCCGGTTTCAGCCGTCGCGCCGCCTTGATGACGGCGACATAACCGCGCAGGTCAAACGCATTGCGGAATTTCGCCTTGCTCAGACCGACGGCGGAGTGGGCCAGCCCCTGCCAGATCAGGCCATCGGGATAGACCACCGCACTGACCTGATGCCCGGCCTCGGCCATGGCTTGCGCCAGCGCGACAAAGTGACTGGCGGCCCCGGTGTTCTCGGGGTTGGCACCGACAAAGAGGAGTTTCACGCGCGGCGATCCTCGTAGCCGGTCAGGGTGCGCATGGCGAACTGCGGCAGCAGGTGGTGACGCGCGATCTGGATTCGCGGCAGTTGCCAAAGGTCCAGGCCGGCGCTGGCCCGGCCGCGCCGGGTCGTGGTCGCGGCGGCGAAGCCGGCGGCGCGCACCACGCCGGCCACGCGATCGTCGGCATCGCCATACGGGTAGCAGAACTGGGTGACCGGCGCGTCGAGGTGATCCTCCAGCGTCGCCTTGCTGCCGTGGATCTCTTCGTGCAGTTGCGCGTCGTCGCATTGCGTCAGGCGGGGATGGCTGCGCGTATGCGCACCGATTTCCATGCCGCCGCGGTGCCAGTCGCGCAATTGCTCCACCGACATCAGCGGCTTGCGCACGCCCAGCCGCTCGGCATCCCACTGGTTGTATCGCCCGATGCTGCCGCTGACGACATAGCAGGTGGCGCTGAAACCGTACCGTTGCAGGATGGGCAGGGCGGAGTCCAGGTTGTCCACGTAGCCATCGTCCAGCGTGACGATGGCGATGCGGCCTGTCCGTTCACCTCGCAGGTAGGGCATCGCCGCCGTCATGGACAGGCCGGTGTAACCGAGCGTGTGCAGCAGCCACATCTGCCGAGCGAACGCCGCCGGGCTCACGAACAGGCTGCGATACACGCGCAGGTCGCGCGGCGCGCGCGCGATGTTGTGGTACATCAGGATGGGCAGGGCACGGGTTCCCCGCGGGGCGGCTCGGTTCACTTTTCCAACTCCTTGGCCGGTGCCGTGCGGTGGAGTGGCGAAACATCGCGCGATCGTCGCCGGCCGATCGTGCGGCGAGCCCGGAGGGCGCCGACTCGGGGTGGCGGAATGATTGAGCGAAGCCGCCACCCGGGCGCAAGACAAGCCGGCGTGATCGATTCTGGTCGCGAAAGCGCCGCAATTTTCAGCGGACCAGGCTTTCGCCCGGCTGTCGCCGGAATCAGTAGATCGCAGGCATGCCGGGCGGGCGCGTCTTGAAGCGCTTGTGCACCCACAGGTACTGCTCCGGCGCCTCGCGCACCATCTGCTCGATGCAGACGTTGACGCGGGCGGTGTCGGCCAGCACGTCATTGCCGGGAAAGCCGTCCAGCGCTGCGCCGAGGCGCAACGCGTAACCCTGGCCGTCGGGAAGGCGGCGGTGGAAGAACGGCACCACCAGCGCGCCGGACATCCGCGCCAGGTGATGGGTGGCGGTGATGGTGGCGGCCGGCACGCCGAAGAACGGCACAAACACGGTGTCCTTGCTGCGCATGTCCTGGTCCGGCGCATACCACAGCGTGCCGCCGCCGCGCAGGTATTTCACGGTGCCGCGGATATCGTCCTTCTCGAACATCGCGTCGGCGTAGTCCAGCCGGGCGCGCAGCACCGCCCACTCGAACACGGCCGAATCCATCCGGCGGTACATGCCGGCGATGCGGATGCGCTGCGAAACCAGCCGCGCGCACAGCTCGAGGTGCGAAAAGTGGCCGCCCACCAGCAGCACGCCCTTGCCTTGCGCGCGCGCCGCCTCGAGGTGCTCCAGCCCTTCAATGCGGGTCGGGATGCTGGCCATGCGCCGGTCGCTGCCCATCCAGCCCAGCGCGAACTCCACCAGCATCAGGCCGAGGTCGCGCAGGTTCGCATCGACCAGCGCGGCACGCGCGCCGCCAGCGAGTCCGGGAAAGCACAGGGTGATGTTCGCCGCCGCGATGCGCCGCCGCTCGGAAGGAACCCGCAGGACCAGCGCGCCGAGCCGGCGGCCCAGCCACATCAGCGCACGCTGCGGCAGCCGCGCGATCAGCCAGATCACGGCCACGCCCAGCCACGCCGGCCAGTGGCGCGGCGCAAGCAGCGAGCGGGTGAAGGTGGGACGGGGCATGCCGGGCATCGCGCGCATTGTAGTGGAGGCGGAGAGCTGGGAACGGCGCTCGGCAGCGACAGCGTGCCGCATGCCTTCGGTACCGTGTGCCGTTCCCGCCCGTGCGCTCTCGTATACTGCCGCGTTGGACCGACGGGCATTGACGTTGCGCTATCTCTACACCCTCGCGATGTTCCTGGTGACGCCGCTGCTGGTGCTGCGGCTGCTGGCGCGCGGGGTGCGTTCGCGGCCCTACCATCGGCGCTGGCCGGAGCGGTTCGGGTTCTTCGACGCGCCCGGCTTCAGCGGCAGCCTGTGGGTGCATGCGGTGTCGGTGGGCGAAGTGAATGCGGCCGAGCCGCTGATCAAGGCGCTGCGCCGGGATTACCCGAACGCGCCGCTGGTGATCACCACGGTCACGCCGACCGGCACGGCGCGTGTGCAGCAACTGTTCGGCGACAGCGTGTTCCACGTCTACCTGCCGTATGACCTGCCGTATGCGGTGGGCCGCTTCCTGAAGAAGATCCGGCCGCGGCTGGCGTTGATCGTGGAAACCGAGATCTGGCCGAACCTGTACTTCGCCTGCCGTCGACGCGGCATCCCGCTGATGATCGTCAACGCGCGATTGTCGGAGCGCTCGCTGCGCGGCTACAAGCCGCTGCGCGGGTTGCTGCGCTCGGCGCTGCGCTGCGTGCGCGTGATCGCCGCGCAATCGCGCACCGATGCGGCACGCTATCGGCTGCTCGGGGCCACCCCGGAGCAGGTGCTGGTCACCGGCAACATGAAGTTCGACATGCCGATACCGGACGGCGCGGCGGCCGAAGCTGCCTCGATGCGCGAACACTGGGGGCGCCGGCGGCCGGTATGGATGGCGGCCAGCACCCACGAGGGCGAGGAGCTGGCTGTGCTGGAGGCACATCTGCAGGTATTGAAGCGACTGCCCGACGCGCTGCTGCTGCTCGCGCCGCGCCATCCGGAACGTTTCCGGACGGTCGAGCACGCGGTGCGCAGCCTCGGTTTCGCGGTCGCCACGCGCAGCCTGGAAGGCGTGCCGTCGGGGTCGCACCAGGTCTTCGTGATCGACGCCATGGGGCAGCTGATGCCGTTCTTCGCGGCATCCGACCTGGCCTTCGTCGGCGGCAGCCTGGTGCCGATCGGTGGCCACAACGTATTGGAGCCGGCGGCTTTGTCGGTGCCGGTGCTGGTGGGACCGCACACCTTCAACTTCGAGGAGATCACCCGCAGCCTGATCGACGAGGGCGGCGCCGAACGCGTGGCGGACGCCGTGCAGTTGGGGCCGGCCGCGCTGAAGCTGTTGCTCGATGCGGCGAAGCGCGGGCGAATGGGACAGGCCGCGCAAGTTGTCTTCGAGCGCGAGCGTGGCGCGGTGCAGCGGGTCGTGCGGCTGATCGACACCCTGCTGCAGGAGTGACGACACCCCAAAACAGGACGGCCGGGCATGGGCCCGGCCGTCTTCGCAGGCAGCGCGCGGCTCTTACTGCAGCAGCGAGTTGATTGTCTCGATGTCCTTCAGGTCGGCCGTGCCCGCGGTCTGCTTGAGCAGGAGCTTGTTCAGGATGAACTGATGGCGGGCCTGCGAGTAACTGCTCTCTGAAGAGGTCAGGGTCTGGATCGCCAGCAGCACGTTGGTCATCGTCTGGGTGCCGACATCGAAGCCGGCGCGGGTCGCCTCGAGCGCCTTGCGGCCGGAATCCACCGAGGCCTTGGCCGATTCCACCTGGGCGATGCCGGCGATCACCGAGCGGTAGTAGTTGAGCGTGTCGCGCACCACCTGGCGCCGCTGCGCCTCCATCGCGTCGGTGGCGGCGTCGCGCTGGTAGATCGACTGGCGCACGCGCGACTGGGTGGCGCCACCGGAGAAGATCGGCACATTCAGGGTCAGCCCGACCGTGGTCGAGGCGGGGTCGCGGTAACGAGCCACCGGGTCGGTGTCCGACCAGCCGGCACCCTTGCCGTAGGTGACGCCCGCGGTGATCGTCGGCAGATGGGCGGCGCGCGCTGCGCTGATGTTGTGCTGGGCTGTGTCTACGTTGTTCTTCTGTGCGAGCAGGTTGGGGTTGGTTTCCAGCGCCTGCTTGACCCAGCTGTCCTGGTCGGCCGGAACCGGTGGCTGCATCGGCAGATCGTCGCGCAACTTCTTCAGGTCGCCGGTTGGTTTGCCGGTGATCTGGGTGAGCGCCTCGCGGGCATCGTTGAGCGTATTCTGCGCGGCGATGGTCTGCGACTTGGCCGCCTCGTAATAGGCCTTGGCCTGGTAGACGTCGGTGATCGCCGAGAGGCCGACCTTGAAGCGCTGGTCGGACTGCTCGTACTGTTGGCGGAAGGCATCCTCGTTGGCCTTGGCGTAGGTCAGCCCGTCCTCGCTGGTCAGCACGCCGAAGTAGGCCGCGGCCACACGCACGTACAGATCCTGCGCTGCCGCCTGGTACAGCTCGTCTTGCGCGTTCGACGCCGAGTGCGCGGCCTTGAGGTTGGCGTACTTGCTGAAGTCGAGCACGGTCTGGCTGAGTGTGCCGTTGATGCTGCGCGCCCGGGTGTGGCCGACCAGATTGCCGCCGTTGGTCTGGCTCAGGCTCATGCTCGCGTTGATCTGCGGCAGCAGCAGCGCGCGTGCCTGGTCCACCCCTTCGCCGGTGGCCAGCCGGGTGGCGTCGGCCTGCGACAGCACCGGATCATTGGCGCGCGCTTCGCGATAGGCATCGAGCAGATCCTCGCCGTGGCTGGGCAGCGAGATGGCGGCCAGGGCCAGTGCAAGAGTGAGCAGCTTCAAACGCATGGATTGCCTCGTGGGGATCGATCGGTGGCGAAATCAGAACACGAACCGTTGCGGCGGTTCGGCATGGGTCAGGTAGGGCAGGTCGGTCTCGAACAGGATTTCCTCGCGATAGCGGCCGGCGCCTTCATGCGTGAGCAAGGTGGCCTGCTGCACCGGCGACTGGCCGCGGATCACCAGCGCGCGGCCACCGGGCTTGAGCCAGGTCAGCCAGCGCGGCGGAATCGCGTGCACTGCACCGGTCACCACCAGCGCATCGAACAAGCCATCGGGTTGCCAATCGTTGACCGCTTCGCCGGTGGCCAGGCTGGCATTGGCGATGCCGGCGGCCTGCAGGCGTTGTGCGGCGACGGCGATGAAGTCGGCATGAAGATCAACGCTGGTCACCGCGGCGGCCAGCGTGGCCAGACAGGCGGTGAGAAAACCCGAGCCGGTGCCGATTTCCAGCACGCGGTCGGTCGGCTGCAGTTCCAGCGCCTGCAGCACGCGGCCTTCCACCACCGGCTTCATCATCACTTCGCCGTGGCCCAGCGGCAGGCACAGGTCGGCGAACGCAAGCTGGCGGTGCTCGGCAGCGACGAAATCCTCGCGGCGCACGCGGCTGATCACGTCGAGCACGCGGCCATCCAGTACTTCCCACGGGCGCACCTGGTTTTCCACCATGTTCAGTCGCGCCTGCTCGATATTCATCGCCATCTGCTCGTGTCCCGTACGGATCGAAAAAGGTCAAGAAGGATAAGCGCTTGCGCCCGCCCCTACAATGACGCGCCCCGACAGTGACAAGCCTGCCGGTTGCACGGCGGGTCACGAAGTGCCGGAAGTCACCGCCAGTGGTTGACGGACGTCACCCGGTGCAGCGCGCAGGCGGAGGCAAGCGCCGAAGCCGCGATTCCGGCACGTCGTGGAAAATAATTGAACTGTCTCGTATAATAAAGCGAGAATTTTCGTTTGTGAAGGTGGAGGCATGAATACCAGCGCGCAAATCAGGACTCAGGGCCCCGGTCGCCCGAAGGACATGGAGAAGCGTGCGGCCATCCTGGCGGCGGCGAAGGCCTTGTTCATCCGCAATGCGTTTGCCGGTACCAGCATGGATGCGATCGCCACGGATGCCGGCGTGTCCAAGCTCACGGTGTACAGCCACTTCGGCGACAAGGACAACCTGTTCCGCGAAGTGATCCGCTCGCGCATCCAGGACCTGCTGCCGGAGGAGACCTACTTCTTCGACCCGGACGCCGATATCCATGACACCCTGCTGCGGGTGGCGCTGACCCATGCCCATCTCGATTGCAACGCCGAGACCGTGGGCACCTTCCGCGCCATCCTCAGCGACTGTCGCCAGGGCAATCCGCGCTACGGCAAGCTGATCTGGGAGGAGGGCGCGGCGCGCACGCATGGTTTGATGGAACGCCTGTTGCAGCAGGCGGTTGACGCCGGCCAGCTCGACATCGACGACGTGCCGCGTGCCAGCGGGCAGTTCCTCAGCCTGATCAAGGGCAACCTGATGATGCGCCAGATGTTCGGTTGCACCGAATGCCCCGAGAGCTATGCCGCGGAAATCGAGAGCACGGCGCGAGCCGGCGTCGAAATGTTCCTGCGCGCCTACCTGCCGCGTTGAATCGGCAGGGCTGACCCCGAGCCAGGTGAAGTCTTCTTCACCTGGCTTTTTCATGCGCGTTTCTAGGCTGGCTGGACTTCCGGCGGCACCGGCATGCCCGTCGCTGCCCAGTCCCACGCCCCAGGAGCAAGCCATGGACAAGACCAAGCCGTTCGTCAGCGACATCGAGAACATCCGCAAGCGCGCGCGCCAGGACATCGACAAGGGCGCGATGACGGCTGGCTACAGCGCTGACCGTGCCACCGTGGTCGAGCTGCTCAACCACGCGCTGGCGACCGAGATCGTCTGCGTGCTGCGCTACAAGTACCACTACTACATGGCGTCGGGCATCAACTCGCAGGCGATCAAGGGCGAGTTCCTGCAGCACGCGAACGAGGAGCAGGGTCACGCCGACCTGATCGCCGAGCGCATCACCCAGCTCGACGGCAAACCGAACCTGTCGCCGGAGGGCCTGCTCAGCCGCAGCCATGCCGACTACGCGGAAGGCGACGATCTGGTCGACATGATCAAGGAGGATCTGGTGGCCGAACGCATCGCGATCGACAGCTACCGCGAGATGATCGACTACATCGGCAGCGACGATCCCACCACCCGCCGCATGCTGGAGGGCATCCTGGCGATGGAGGAGGAGCACGCCGAGGACATGAACACCTTGCTGGAGCAACTGGGCAAGAAGGGCGAACCGGCCAAGCCCTCGCCGGCGACGTTGACCGCAGGCAAGCGCCACTGATCGCCGGCGGGCGGTGCGCGTACGCCGGCCGTGGGCGCTATCACCAACCGGCCAGCACCAGCTTGCCGATCGTGCTGCCCGACTCCAGCCGGCGATGCGCCTCGCGCAGGTTCGCTGCGTTGATCGGCGCCAGCGTTTCGGTACGCGTGCTGCGCAATGCACCGGTGTCGACCAAGCCGGCGACTCGTCCGAGGATGCGGCCCTGCTCGGCCATGTCGGCGGTCAGGAAGCGCCCACGCGCGAACATGAACTCCCAGTGGATGCCGATGCACTTGGCCTTGTACGGGTCGCCGATCTTGAGCATCCCGGCCGGTTCCACGATCAGGCCGACGTGGCCCTGCGGGGCCAGCAACTGGCCGATCTCGTCCCAGTAGCGGTCGGTGTCGGCGAGGTTGATCACGGCGTCGACCTGGCCGAAACCCAGCGCTTCCAGCTGCGGCGCCAGCGCGTGACGATGGCTGATCACATGCTGCGCGCCCATCGCACGGCACCAGTCAGTGGTCTCGGCGCGCGCGGCGGTGGCGATCACGCCGAAGTCCGCGCGCCGCGCCAGCTGGATCGCGATCGAGCCGACCCCGCCGGCACCGCCAATGACCAGCAGCGACTTGCCGTCGCCGCCACCCTCGCTGTCAAACGGCATGCGCTGGAACAGCAGCTCCCACGCGGTCAGCGCGGTCAGTGGCAACGCCGCGGCCTCGGCCAACCCGATCGACTTCGGTGCATGACCGACCAGCCGCGCGTCGACCAGCTGGTACTCGGCATTGCTGCCCGATCGCATCACGTCGCCGGCGTAATACACGCGGTCGCCCGGCTCGAAGCCGGTCACCGCGCTGCCGATCGCCTCGACGATGCCGGCAGCGTCATAGCCGAGCACTTTCGGCTGCGCTTCTACCTGCGGCTTCGGCGCGCGGATCTTGGTGTCGACCGGATTCACCGAGACCGCCTCGACGCGCACCAGCAGGTCGTGCTCGCCGGGAACCGGCTGCGGCAGTTCGACATCGAGCAGCGACTGCGGATCGTCGATCGGCAGGTAGCGGGTCAGTGCGACGGCTTTCATGGGCTTCTCCGCAGCAGAAGGGCGGGCGTGCACCGGTGGCGGCATGCGTCCGGCGAATGGCCCGCGGCAAGAGAGTGACAAGGATACGGCGACGTGACGTCGCTGTGTGGTGGTGTGGGAGTGGGGCCGTTGCTGCCGGCCGATATGAGCGGTGCCGACGGTGGAGCAAACGGGCGTAAGCTTGGCCATCTTCACGCCGTCCCCGCAGGAGCCGCCCGATGCCATCCCCGGATACCGCGAATTTCCCGCGTCATGGCATCCGCCGCGCCGTCCTGACGCTGATCGCACTGGTGCTGCTGTGCGTGGCGGCGCTGATGTGGTGGTGGGATACCGAGCCGCCGCTGTTCGATCCGGTGGCGGTCACCCAGACGCAGATGCAGCAGCTGAAACGTCCGGTAAGTGCCGGCGCCACCACCACGATCACCCTGATCACTTCGGTGCGCACCCTGCTCGACAAGCGCGGCGGTTACCTCAGCAACGACAAGCTGCCGCCGGGCGTGTTCATGGACAACATCCCCAACTGGGAATTCGGCTCGCTGACGGCTTCGCGCGACCTGGTGCGCGCGCTGCGTAACGACTTCAGCCGGTCGCAGACGCAGTCGACCGAGGACAAGGACCTGGCCGCGGCCGACCCGCTGCTCAACAGCCCGAACGACCGCTGGCTGCTGCCCAGTTCAGAGAGCCAGTATCGCAAGGCGATCAGACATCTGGACGGCTATCTGGGCAGGCTAGGCGACAGCGAAAGCAGCAGCGCGCACTTCTACGCCCGTGCCGACAATCTCGCCGATTACCTGCAACTGGCCTCGTCGCGACTGGGCTCGCTGTCGCAGCGGCTGTCGGCCAGCGTGGGCCAGATCCGGATCGGCGACGTGGACGCTTCGGACCCGGCCAGCGCCGGCACGGTGCGCGCACCTGGCGGCGGCCGGCTGGTGAAGACGCCGTGGACGAAGATCGATGACAACTTCTACGAAGCGCGCGGCTACACCTGGACCTTACTTGAGCAGCTCAAGGCGTTCCGGCAGGATTTCGGCCCGATCCTGCGCAGCAAGCATGCCGACGTCAGCCTGGACCAGGTGATCCGCGAGCTGGAGGACGCGCAGCGCCCGCTGCATAGCCCGATGGTATTGAACGGTTCGCCGTTCGGTTTCTTCGCGAACCACTCGTTGGTGATGGCGAATTACGTGTCGCGCGCGAACGCGGCGCTGATCGACCTGCGCGAATTGCTCAGGCGCGGTTGAGTGCAAGACGGACAAACCCCGCCGGAGCGGGGTTTGTCTGGCGCCGCAGTCGCGCGCTCCGTCCGCTGTCCGCGGCCGGCGGGGTCAGCCGCTGATGGCGTCCTGGTAGCGCTGGAAGCCGGCCAGGATCTCGGCCTTCGCCTCGTCGGCGCCGACCCAGCCTTCCACCTTGACCCACTTGCCCTTCTCCAGGTCCTTGTAGTGCTCGAAGAAGTGGCCGATGCGCTCCAGCCAGTGCGGCGAGACACCTTTCATGTCGTTGATGTGCGCGTAACCGGGGAACACCTTGGGCGACGGAATCACCACCAGCTTCTCGTCGCTGCCGGCCTCGTCGGTCATCTTCAGCATGCCGACCGGATGGCAGCGGATCACTGAACCGACCGCCAGCGGCAGCGGCAGGATCACCACCGCGTCCAGCGGGTCGCCGTCGCCGCCCAGCGTGCGTGGCACGTAGCCGTAGTTGCACGGGTAGCGCATCGGAGTGGACAGGATACGGTCGACGAAGATCGCGCCGCTTTCCTTCTCCACCTCGTACTTGACCGGCTCGGCATCCTTGGGGATTTCGATGATGACGTTGATTTCTTCCGGCACGTTGCGGCCGGCGGAGACGAGGTGCAGACCCATGGGGTGTCCTTGGCGATAAAGGGGAAAGAAGGCCCGCAAGAATACGCCAAACGCTGCTGCGACGCAGCAACGGCAGGCGCGTCACGGTGGCGGTCAGGCGGTCTTCGGCTTCTTGTAGGGCCGCTCGCGCAGCCATTTGGTGGCGATCCACTTCTCGCCTTGCAGCACCGGCAGGCCGGCATGCAGTGAGCTGTGGTCGCCGCCTTCATAGGCGAAATAGACGGCTGAACCGCGGCGTGCGGTGACGGTCAAGCCGATCTCGGGGAACGCGGTGCCGCCGCCCCGGGCTGGCGTGTTCAGGTACATCACCACGCTGGCGATGCGCTGTCCGCCCACCGCGGTGATCGCGCCGTAGCCAGGTTGCTCCGGGTCGAACCAGTCGAAGTGCGGCTCGTACTCCTGGCCTGGCAGGTAGTGCAGGATCTGCAGGCCTTCGCCGTGGTTCGCCGGCACGCCAAGCAGCGCGGCCAGGCGCTGCTCGAGGCGACCGATCAGCGGCAGTTCATTCAAGGCGAAGAACATGCCCTCGCTGGTGCGCCGCCGGTCCACCTGGTGGCGGCCTTCGCTGTCGACGGTGAGCGCGCGCTGCAGCCGCGGCCGCGCCAGTTCGATCAGATCGTCGCATTCCTGTCCGCTGAGGAGGTTTTCCAGCACCCGCAGCGCCGGCGCATCGACGCTGAGCGAGACGCCGACGGCATGGCCGTCGATGCAGACTTCGGGTGCTTCGGGGTGTTTCGTGCGCAGCCCCTGCGGCGATCCCTTCGCGGTGCTGGCATGCAGCGCCGCCAGCGGCAGCTTCAGCACCTCGGCAACGATGCTGCGGCTCTGCCGCGGATCGTAGCCGTTCTCTTTCAGCAGCCGCAGCACGTCTGGCACACCGTGGCCTGCCCGCGTCGTGGCAAGAATCCATTCGCGCAGTTCGGGGCTGATCGTGGTGCGTGGGTGCATGGCGATGGGGTGGGCTGACGGATCACGAAAGCTTACTTCAGCCGATCCCTTCTTACGACGCGAGCCGGCATGTGCCGGCTCGCGGGTACCGCGCGGAAGCGCTGGATCGCCTACTTCAGCTGGTCCCACAGGAAGTCGTACGCCATCGCATGCATGTGGGCGGACTGCTGGTTGTCGGCCCCTGCACCGTGGCCGCCTTCCAGGTTCTCGTAGAACCACACGTTCTTGTGGCCTTGCGCCTGCAACTTCGCGGCCATCTTGCGCGCCTGCACCGGGCCGACGCGGTCGTCGCTGGTGGCGGTGTAGAACAGCACCGGTGGGTAATGCGCGTCCTGCTTCGCGTTCTGGTACGGCGAGAAGGTCTTGATGAAGTTCCAGTCGGCCGTGTCCGGGTTGCCGTATTCGGCCATCCACGAGGCGCCGGCGGACAGGTGGATGTAGCGCTTCATGTCCAGCAGCGGCACTTCGCACGCGATCGCGCCGAACAGTTGCGGATACATGGTGAGCATGTTGCCCATCAGCAGGCCGCCGTTGCTGCCGCCTTCGGCACCGAGGTGTTTCGCCGAGGTGACGCCGCGCCTGACCAGGTCCTCGGCCACCGCAGCGAAGTCCTCGTATGCACGCGGACGATTGGCCTTCAGCGCAGCCTGGTGCCACTGCGGGCCGTACTCGCCGCCGCCGCGGATGTTCGCGATCACGTAGACGCCGCCGCGATCGAGCCAGGCGCGGCCGATGCTGCCGCTGTATTGCGGTTGCAGCGAGACCTCGAAGCCGCCGTAGCCGTACAGCAAGGTGCGGTTGGAGCCATCGAGCTTGATGCCCTTCGGGGCGATCTCGAAGTACGGCACGCGGGTGCCGTCCTTCGACTTCACGAAGTGTTGGCTGACCGTGAACTTCGCGGCGTCGAAGAACGCCGGAGCCTGCTTGATCGTCTCGGCCGCCGCGCCACCCAGCACGCCGCGCTGGAGCGATGACGGCGCCAGGAAGCCGGTGACGTCGAGCCAGTATTCGTCGCTGTGGTCGGGATCGGTGTCGACCACGTTGATCGTACTCATCGCCGGCGCACCCGGCATCGCCTCGCGCTTCCAGTCGCCGGCGGGCGTCGCCGTCTGCGGCGGAGTCAGCACCTCCAGTCGGCTCTTGACGTCGTCCATCAGGTTGAGGATCAGGTGGTTCCTGGTCCAGGCGTACGAATCCAGCGAGGTATGCGCGTCCGGTGCGAACAGCACGGTGAAATGGCGCCTGCCGGCCATGAAGCTGTCGAACCGCGTGGCCAGCAGCGCGCCGGCGGGATAGGTGGTTCCGTCGACCGTCCACGGTGAACGGGTCCGCACCAGCAGCCAGTCGCGGTGGGCGTCGGCCTCCGCATCGGCCGGCACCTCGACCCGGGCCAACTTGCCCTCGATACGCTGATAGAGGTCGCTGTGGTAGAAGTCCGTGGCGATGGAGACGAAATCGCGCTCGTAGCCCGGCGTGCGATCGTGGTACGCGTTGACCGCGAGGTCGCTGGGCTTGCCCTCGTACACCGTGCTGGCCGCCGACAGCGGCGTGCCGCGCTTCCATGCCTTGGCGATGCGCGGATAGCTCGATTCGGTCATCGAGCCGGGGCCGAAGTCGGTGCCGACGTAGATGGTGTTTTCATCGATCCAGCCGACCTGGCTTTTCGCCACCGGCAAGGTGAAGCCGTCCTTCACGAACGCCTTGCGCGGGATGTCGAATTCGCGCACCACGGTGGCGTCGCCGCCATCCGGCGACAGCGAGACGAGGCAGCGCTCGAATGCCGGTTTCAGGCACTGCACGCCCTTGAACACCCAGCGCTTGCCTTCGGCCACGTTCAGCGCATCGATGTCCAGCAGCACGTCCCACGCCGGCTCGGCCTTGCGGTATTCGGCCAGCGTGGTGCGCCGCCAGACGCCGCGCGGATGCGCCTTGTCGCGCCAGAAGTTGTACAGGTGACCGCCCATGCGGTTGACGTAGGGGATGCGCGCGTCCGAGTCGAGCACCTCCAGGATGCTGCCCTGGGTGCGCGCGAATCCGGCGTTGTCGACGAACTGTTTCGCCGTCGCCGCGTTCTGCTGCTTGACCCAGTCCAGCGCACGGCTGCCATGGATGTCTTCCAGCCAAAGGAACGGATCGTCACCGGTCGGGGCGGTCGCGGGTGCTGGGCGGGGTGTGGCGTCGCGGGCCTGGCAGTCGTTCATGCCCGCCAGTGTGACGCCGAGTGCCAACATCAGCCAGACCGATTTCATCGTGTGCTCCCATCCGCGAGTGAACATAATTGACATGACGGGCGCGGCCCGCCGTCGGTCGAGGGTAACCGCCCGGGCATACTGCCGCCTGTGACTAAAGTCAGGCGGCGCATGCCGCCGTTGCAAAAACAAAGATCCCGCCACGGAGGCGGGATCTTTGCGATCGGTCAAGCGTGGCTTAAAGCAGCGGAATCAGCAGCAGCGCGACGATATTGATGATCTTGATCAAGGGGTTCACCGCGGGACCGGCAGTGTCCTTGTACGGGTCGCCCACGGTGTCGCCGGTGACCGCCGCCTTGTGCGCCTCGGAACCCTTGCCGCCGTGGTGGCCGTCCTCGATGTACTTCTTCGCGTTGTCCCACGCGCCGCCGCCGGTGGTCATCGAGATCGCCACGAACAGGCCGGTGACGATGGTGCCGATCAGCACGCCGCCCAGCGCCTTCGGGCCGAGCAGCAGGCCGACCACGATCGGCACGGCGACCGGCAGCAGCGACGGCACGATCATTTCGCGGATCGCCGACTTGGTCAGCATGTCCACCGCGCGCGAGTATTCCGGCTTGGCGGTGCCGGCCATGATGCCGGGGATGTCGCGGAACTGCCGGCGCACTTCCTCCACCACCGCGCCGGCCGCGCGGCCGACCGCTTCCATCGCCATCGCGCCGAACAGGTACGGGATCAGGCCGCCGATCAGCAGGCCGATGATCACCATGTGATCGGACAGGTCGAAGGTCAGCGTCGTATACGGCATCCCGGCAGCCAGCGCCTTGGCCGCGCCCATCGCGTCGAGGTTATGCGTGTAGTCGGCGAACAGCACCAGCGCGGCGAGCGCCGCCGAACCGATCGCGTATCCCTTGGTCACCGCCTTGGTGGTGTTGCCGACCGCATCCAGCGGATCGGTGACGCCGCGCACTTCCGGCGGCAGGTCGGCCATCTCGGCGATGCCGCCGGCGTTGTCGGTGATCGGGCCGTAGGCGTCCAGCGCCACGATCATGCCGGCCATCGACAACATCGCGGTGGCGGCGATCGCGATGCCGTACAGGCCGCCCAGGCCATACGCGCCCCAGATCGCCACGCAGATCACGACCACCGGCATCGCGGTCGACTTCATCGACACGCCGAGGCCGGCGATGATGTTGGTGCCGTGGCCGGTGGTGGAGGCGGCGGCGATGTGCTGCACCGGCTTGAACTGGGTGCCGGTGTAGTACTCGGTGATCCACACGATCGCGCCGGTCAGTGCCAGGCCGATCAGCGAGCAGCCCCACAGGTTTATCGCGCCGTGGCCGAAGTCGGGCATCAGTTGCATGGTGATCGGATAGAACGCGGCGGCGGCGAGTACGGCCGAGACGATGACGCCCTTGTACAGCGCGCCCATGATCGAGCCGCCTTGCTTCACCTTCACGAAGAAGGTCGCGATGATCGAGGCGATGATCGAGACGCCGCCGAGCAGCAGCGGGTACAGCACCGCGTTGGCGCCCACCTCGCCGATCATCAGGCCGCCCAGCAGCATGGTGGCGATCACCGTCACCGCATAGGTCTCGAACAGGTCGGCGGCCATGCCGGCGCAATCGCCCACGTTGTCGCCCACGTTGTCGGCGATCACCGCCGGGTTGCGCGGGTCGTCCTCGGGGATGCCGGCCTCGACCTTGCCGACCAGATCGGCGCCGACGTCGGCGCCCTTGGTGAAGATGCCGCCGCCCAGGCGCGCAAAGATCGAGATCAGCGAGCTGCCGAACGCCAGGCCGACCAGTGCGTGCAGCGCGGTTTCGCCGGTGACGCCGAAGTGGCCGAGTGCCAGCCAGTAGCCGGCCACGCCGAGCAGGGCCAGGCCGACCACCAGCATGCCGGTGATCGCGCCGCCGCGGAACGCCACGTCCATCGCCGCGCTCAGGCCACGCCGTGCCGCCTCGGCGGTGCGCACGTTGGCGCGTACCGAGACGTTCATGCCGATGTAGCCCGCCGCGCCGGAAAGGATCGCGCCGAGCAGGAAGCCGATTGCGGTCGGCCAGTTGAGGAAGAATCCGATCAGCAGCAGCAGCACCACGCCGACCAGGCCGATGGTGGTGTACTGGCGGTTGAGGTAGGCGCGAGCGCCTTCCTGGATGGCCGCGGCGATCTCCTGCATCCGTTCGTTGCCCGGCGATTGCGCCAGGATCCAGCGCGCGGAGAACGCGCCATATAGAACCGCCACCACCGCACACGCAACGACGATCCACCAGCCATACTGCTGCAGCATCGGAGCCTCCCCATGGGTTGTAAGTGGCCGTCCGGAACGGGCGGTCACGGGGAGTATAGGCAGACGTTGCGGCGCAGGCCGTTGTGCGGCGCAGCGCCATCAGCCAAAAGAAAAAGGGCCATGCACGGATGCATGGCCCTGGATGGCTCACCCCGCTGCGGCTTACCGCAGTGCGTAGTCCAGGATGATGCCGGTGGCGACCGCGACTAGCAGGTAGTCGTTGTTGGCGCGCACCCAGTGGTAGCCGCGCGGCGGCGGGCGCAGGCGGTAATGGCCGTAGTCGCGCACCACGTAGGTCGGGCCGTAGTAGCGATGGCCGCGTTGCCAGCGCGGGTGGTGGTCATGGCGCGGCCCGTTGCGATAGCCGTAGCGGCGGTCGTCGTGACGACGGTGATCGACGTGACGGCCGCCGTGACGATGGTCGGCGTAGCCATGGCCCTGGCCACGGCGGTCGCGGTCGTGACCACCTTGGCCGGCCAGCGCGAGGCTGCCGGTGGTGAGCAGGGCAAAGGCAATGAGCAGGCGGCTGAAGAGTTTCATCTCAGGTCTCCTCCGTGGGTGTCGTGGCCGCAACGGCGCGGCGATCGACCCGGGCAGGATGGATCGTAGGAAATTGCGGCTGAACGGCGCCCTATATCGGCGAGCCGGTTTCAGGTGGCGCTCAGCTTTGCGAAACCGGTCACGGAACCGACCTGTTCAGCTGAGGAACGCCGCCAGTTTCTTGGTTACCGCCATGTTCTTCAGCTGCACGTAGCGCGGCAGGCCGTCCTTGCCGTATGGCAGCGGTGCCTCGCCGCGGATCAGCGGCGCCAGGTAGCGGCGGGCGGCAGCGGTGATGCCGAAGCCGTCGCGGCTGATGAAGCTCTTCGGCATTTTCTTTTCGCGGTTGGCAATCTTCGCCAGCGGTGCCGGCGCGATCTTCCAGCGGTACGGCGCATCGGAAGCGCGCACGATCACCGGCATCACCGCGTTCATCCCGGCCAGCGCGCAGTCGACCGCGGCCCGGCCGACCGCGTACGCCTGTTCGGCGTCGACCTGCGAGGCGGCATGCCGCGCGGAACGCTGCAGGTAGTCGGGCAGCGCCCAGTGGTACTTGTAGCCGAGCTTCTCCTTCACCAGCGCCGCCAGCACAGGCGCCACGCCGCCAAGCTGGGCGTGTCCGAACGCATCGCGGGTGCCGGCTTCGGCGAGGAACTGGCCGGCCGCATTGCGCACGCCCTCGGAGGCGACCACGGTGCACCAGCCCACGCGCTCGACGGTGGCTTTCACTTTCGCCAGGAACGCCGCCTCGTCGAAGCTGTTCTCGGGGAACAGGATGATGTGCGGCGGCGCGTCCGCGCCCTCGCCGGCGAGGCCGGCGGCGGCGGCGATCCAGCCGGCGTGGCGGCCCATCACCTCGAGGATGAACACCTTGGTCGAGGTCTCGGCCATCGAAGCCACGTCGAGGCTGGCCTCCAGTGTGGAGATCGCGGTGTACTTCGCCACCGAGCCGAAGCCGGGGCAGCAGTCGGTGACGGCGAGGTCGTTGTCCACCGTCTTCGGTACGCCGATGCAGCGGATGTCGTAGCCCAGCGCCTTGCCCAGCTGCGAAATCTTCAGCGCGGTATCGGCCGAATCGTTGCCGCCGTTGTAGAGGAACCAGCGTATGTCGTGGGCGCGGAACACCTCGATCAGCCGCTCGTACTCGGCGCGGTTCTCGTCCAGCGACTTCAGCTTGTAGCGGCACGAGCCGAATGCGCCGCCGGGCGTGTGGCGGAGCGCGGCGATCGCGCCGGCCGGTTCCTTCGAGGTGTCGATCAGCTCTTCGCGCAACGCACCGAGAATGCCGTTGCGCGCGGCGTACACCTTCACGCCCCGGCCGCGGGCGGCCTCGATCACGCCGGCGGCGGTGGCGTTGATCACGGCGGTGACGCCGCCGGACTGGGCGTACAGCAGGTTGCCGGCGATGGCGGAGGAAGGGCGACTCGGACTCATGGGATCCTCGATCAGGTAGCAAATGGTGATGATGGTCGGCCGCAAATGTTTTTATGCAACAGGCACTTGGCCACGTGCGACGAAGGTCTCTGTTTGACGGCACCGGGTGCAGCGGCTAATTTGGCGAAAATTATGTACATCGGGCGGGCTGTTGCAGTGTGCGGCGGCCCGCCGAACTTGTGGAGCATTATGCGACTCGTCCTACTTGGTGCGCCCGGCTCGGGCAAAGGTACGCAGGCGGCCCGGTTGAAGACGGCGCTGGGCGTACCGCATATCTCGACCGGCGACATGCTGCGCGCCGCCGTCGCCGCCGGTACCGCGATGGGGCTCAAGGCCAAGGCCGTGATGGATGCAGGTCAGCTGGTGTCAGACGACATCCTGCTCGGCATGCTGGGCGATCGGCTGGCGCAGGACGACGCGAAAGCCGGTTTCATCCTCGATGGTTATCCGCGCAACCTGGCCCAGGCCGATGCGCTCGACCACCTGCTGGCAAGGCTCGGTCAGCCGCTGGATGCGGTGATCAAGCTGGAAGTGCCGAACGAGGCGATCATCGGGCGCTGCGAAATCCGTTTCAAGGCCGAAGGCCGGGCCGACGACAACCCGGATACCGTGCGCAGGCGATTGGCGATCTACGCCGAGCAGACCGCGCCGGTGGCGGACTTCTATGCCAGCCGCGGCAAGTTGCAGATCGTGGATGGCGTCGGCGAGCTGGCCGAGGTCACCGCGCGGATCGAGCGCGTGCTGCACAACGAAGCCGCCGCGGCGAACGGCTGAGCACACTTCCCGCTCCCTGCAGAGCGGGCTTCAGGGAATCGCTCACCATGCGTCTGCATATCCTCGGCATCTGCGGCACCTTCATGGGCGGCGTCGCCGCGCTCGCGCGCGAGCTGGGCCACACGGTCGAAGGTTCCGACGCCAACGTCTATCCGCCGATGAGCACCCAGCTCGAGGCGCTCGGCATAGGCCTGATGAGCGGCTACGCCGCCGAACACCTGCAAACCGGCCCCGATCACGCCCCGCCTGAGCTGGTGGTGGTCGGCAACGCGATGACCCGCGGCAACCCGGCCGTGGAGTACATGCTCGATGCACGCCTGCGCTACATCTCCGGCCCGCAGTGGCTGGGTGAGACCGTGCTGGCCGACCGCGACGTGCTGGCGGTGGCCGGCACCCACGGCAAGACCACCACCACCAGTCTGCTGGCGCACCTGCTGGAGCATGCTTCAAAAGAGCAGGCCGGTCTCTCGCCCGGCTTTCTGGTCGGCGGCGTGCCGGGCAATTTCGGCGTGTCGGCGAGGCTCGGGCAGGGCAAGCCTTTTGTGATCGAAGCGGACGAATACGACACCGCGTTCTTCGACAAGCGCAGCAAGTTCGTGCATTACCGCCCGCGCATCGCGATCCTCAACAACCTCGAATACGACCACGCAGACATCTTCCCCGACGTGGCCGCGATCCAGCGCCAGTTCCACCACTTGGTACGCACCGTGCCGGGCAACGGCCGGCTGATCGTCAACGCGCACGACCAGCGGCTCGCCGAGGTGCTGGCGATGGGCTGCTGGACGCCGGTGGAAACCTTCGGCATCGGCCGCGGTGACTGGCAGGCCACGATGGTCGAAGCGGATGGTTCGGTGTTCACGGTACGTCACAACGGCGAACTGATCGGCGAGGTGCGCTGGTCGTTGCTCGGCAACCACAGCGTGATGAATGCGCTGGCTGCGCTCGCCGCCGCGGCCGCCGCTGGTGCTGATCCGGGCGCGCTGCTGCAGGCGTTCGCCACGTTCGAGAGCGTCAAGCGGCGGATGGAACTGGTCGGCGAAGTGAACGGCGTGCGCGTCTACGACGACTTCGCCCACCACCCCACCGCGATCGCCACCACCTTGGCCGGGTTGCGTGCAAAAGTCGGCAACGCACGCATCCTGGTGGCGCTGGAGCCGCGTTCCAATTCGATGCGCCAGGGTGCGCATGCCGAGGCACTGGCGCCATCGCTGTCCGACGCCGATGCGGTGGTGTTCCTGCATCGCCCAGAGCTGCCCTGGGATGCCGGTCGCGTCACCGCGGCGCTGGGTGGGCGTGGCAGCACGGCGCCGACGGTCGATGCGCTGATCGCCGCGTTGCGTGCGCAGGCACGCGCAGGCGACCAGGTGATCTTCATGTCCAACGGCGGGTTCGAGGCGGCGCCGCGCCGTTTCGTGGAAAACCTGCGGCAGGCCTGAGTCAGGTCGTGGCTGCCGCGCCTTCTGGGTACACTCGCCGCATGGTTGCCCAATCCCAGTCACCGCTCGTAGAGATGCCGCTGTTTCCGCTGGCCTCCGTGCTGTTTCCCGGTGGCCAGTTGCAGTTGCGCATCTTCGAGCCGCGCTATCTCGACCTGGTGCGGGAGTGCACGCGTTATGGCACCGGTTTCGGCGTATGCCTGATCCTGCAGGGAACGGAGGTGGGCGAACCGGCAGTGCCGGCGGCGGTCGGCACGATCGCGCGGATCAATGATTTCCATCGGGACGATGACGGCCTGCTCGGTATCGTCGCCAAAGGTGGCCCGCGTTTTCGCGTCGCGCGCAGCCGGCTGCGTTCCGATGGCCTGCTGCGTGGCGACGTGGAGGTCTGGCCGGACGAGCCGGAGCAACAGGTGCCGGTGGAGTTCGCCTTGTTGCAGACCATCCTGGAGCGGCTGATCGAGACGATGGCGCCGCACTGGCGGGATGCACCCCGCCACGCCTACGACGACGCCAGCTGGCTGGGTTTCCGGCTTGCCGAGTTGTTGCCGCTGGATGCCGGCGAACAGCAGCGCATGCTTGAGCTGAGCGATCCGGTGCAGCGGCTGGCCGAGCTGCGCGATATCCTGCCGCGCTTCCAGAAGCCCTGAGCCGGCAAGCTTTACACTGGCGTTTTCCGATGGAGAGACGCGCATGGCCGATCTTGCCGGCAAGACCTTGTTCATCAGTGGCGCCTCGCGCGGCATCGGTCTGGCGATTGCGCTGCGCGCGGCCCGCGACGGCGCGAACATCGTGATCGCGGCCAAGAGCGGCGTGCCGAACCCGAAGCTGCCCGGCACCATCCATACCGCGGCGGCGGCGGTCGAGGCGGCCGGCGGCAGGGCGCTGGCCCTGCAGGTGGATATCCGGGAGGAGGCCCAGGTGGTGGCCGCCGCCGCCCAGGCGGCCGAACATTTCGGCGGCATCGACATCGTGGTCAACAACGCCAGCGCGATCTGGCTGGCCGGCACCGCCGACACGCCGATGAAGCGCTTCGACCTGATGCAGCAGGTCAATACCCGCGGCACCTTCCTGGTCACCCAGGCCTGCCTGCCATACCTGAAGCAGGCGAGCAACCCGCATGTGCTGATGTTGTCGCCGCCGCCGAACCTCGACCCGAAATGGTTCGCGCCGCACACTGCCTACACCATCGCCAAGTACGGCATGAGTTTGTGCGTGCTGGGCATGAGCCCGGAGTTCGCGCCGCTGGGCATCGCGGTGAACGCGCTGTGGCCGCGCACGGTGATCGCCACCGCAGCGATCGGCATGATCGACGGCGTGAAGGCCGAGCACTGCCGCAAGCCCGAGATCGTGGCCGACGCCGCCCACGCCATCTTGACCCGCCCGGCGCGCGGCTACACCGGCCATTTCGCGATCGACGAAGAGATCCTGCGCGAGGCCGGGGTCGACAATTTCGATGCCTACGCCGTCCAGCCTGGCAGGCCGCTGTTGCCGGATCTTTTCCTGGACTGAGATCCCACAGCAAGCGAGCCATGCCGGAAGATGAGGTCGGGTCCGCTCTTTCCAGCTATGCCCTGTGCAAGTCGGCTCCTGTCGAGGCCGGACCGAGGGCGGGCGGAAGGCCTTGTTTCTTCACATATCGCCTATTTGCTTGAGCGTATATTCCGGCCGCTCATGGCACTTTTGTAGCGATCTGGGCGCAGGAAGCGGCTGCGAAAGTACCGGGACCGACCAGCTGCCAAGCGTGCCGGTCCGAACTGGGTCGGCAACCGTAGGGACAGGGGACAGTGCCATGACGGGCAATCAAGTATCTCGACGTTGCGTTGTCTGGTTTGGTCAGCCGACAAGCGAAGAATGCGCCTGTCTGGCCGAGGCGGGTTGGCGCACCCGGGTGGGCGATGCCCAACTGCATGATGGCGTAGGCATGCGACGCGGCGATATTGTGGTGGCGATGGCCGATTTGCGCCGCAGCGACGCGGATACGGCACAGGCGATGGGGCGGCTGATGGCCGATCACCCGTGGCTTCCTTGGCTCGCGGTGGTGTCCCAGGAGACCGCAGCGGATACGCCCGCGGTGGAGCGCATCCTGCGTGCCAGCTTCGATTTCTTCACCGCACCGGTCGATATGCAGCGCTTGACCGACACTCTGGTGAAGATCGCCGCCGGCTGGTCGCCAGCGGTCGAGGGAAGCGACACCTTGGGTATCGTGGGCGCGCGGAGTCCGGTGATGTGTTCCACCATGGCCAGCCTGCGCAAATACGCACCGGTAGAGTTGCCGGTGCTGATCACCGGCGAGACCGGTAGCGGCAAGGAAGTCGCGGCGCGCGCCCTGCATGGATTGTCGCCTCGCCGCACCCGCCCGTTCATCCCCATCAATTGCGGCGCGCTGCCGCTGAACCTGGTGCAGTCCGAACTGTTCGGCCACGAGCGCGGGGCGTTCACCGGAGCAAATGTCCGCCGTATCGGGCATTTCGAGGTGGCCGCCGGGGGTACCGTGTTTCTCGATGAGGTAGGCGACCTGCCGCTCGATGCCCAGACCAGCCTGCTGCGCCTGCTGCAGGAGGGAACCCTGGAGCGCGTCGGTTCGAGCCAGCCGATCCGGCTGGATGTGCGCGTGCTGGCTGCCACGCACGTGGACCTGGAGTCGGCGGTGGCCCAGGGGCGCTTCCGCGAGGATCTGTACTACCGACTCAACGTGCTGCGCCTGCACGTGCCCGCGCTGCGCGAGCGCGGGGGCGATGTCGAGTTGCTTGCACAGCATTTCCTGAACGCGTTCCGCGTCCGCCATCCCGGCCGTGCCCGTACGTTCAGCAGCAATGCGCGGCAGGCCATGCGCGAGTTCAGCTGGCCCGGCAACGTGCGCGAGCTGCTCAATCGAGTGCAGCGTGCCGCAGTAGTCGCAGACGGCACCTTGATCAGTGCGGCCGATCTCGATCTGCAGAATGCGCAGCCTCTCTCCACCGCCCGTGCCAGCCTCGGGTTGGCGCGTGTTTCAGCGGAGCGCGAAGCGGTGCTGAGCTGCCTGCGCGAAAGCCACTACAACATCAGCGAGTGTGCGCGCCGACTCAATGTGTCACGGGTCACCGTGTATCGCCTGTGCAAGAAGCACCAACTGGCGATCGAGAGCCTGCGCGACAGCGAAAGCGCCCGCCGCCGCCCCCCAAGGCGCGCGGTCGCCCGCACCAACGGACGGTCGTCGCCAGTGGTTCAGGGCATGTAGGGGCGGGATGCTCAGGCGCCAGGGCGCCAGGCGTACGCGGCACGGTTGCCACCGACACTTCGTCAAAGCCGTAGCCGTAGCCGGTGCTTCGGGTTGAGGCAACGCCCTTGCCGCAGGCTGGCCAACGGCGGTCCAGAAAGTGCGCGTGTCGCATATCGACATTTCGGAGAAGACCCCCGGCCCGCAGGGGACGGGCCGGGGGCTTCCGTTGGTGCCCGGCTACAGGTGCCGGGTTACCGCCCTCGTTACTGCAGCCGCTTCGCTGCCGGACCGGGCCGTGCAACGGCCATGGCCAAGCTATGCTGGACTGCAGGTTGCCAACCCGCGGCGATGCTCATGCCGATGTCGTCGAAGCGTTTCGGAACGCGTTGCCGACAGGACGGTAGTGCGGCTCGACGCGAGCGGCGGACTACCGATCCGCCATCGCGGCAAGGGCGCGGGTTCTCCATGGGTCCTTCCCGATCGTTCATGCCTTGGGTGTTGGCAAGCCCCGTGCCAACGACCGCAATCATCGAACCAGCAAGGCTTCGGACCTGATTTGGGCACGGTCCGATCGCGGGTGACCTGTAGCTGAGGAGTTACAGTGTTGCGCCGTGTTGATACGCCGATCCGGCGACGGCGTGCATTGCGGGGCGGTTTGTCGGCCGCTGTTGCAACAGTGATACGACGACGTGTAGTTGCACAGGGGCTGCTGTAACGATGCTCCGGGTGGTGCCGCGGGAAGGCGCCGGGTTAGGATGCGCGGCATCCTGTTTCCCCTTCGATGGTGGCGCCGATGCGGCGGTGCCTGGAGTACGCCATGCCTTCGTCTGAATCCTCCCTGGAGGCCCTGATCGATCTGGGCCATCGCTACTGGCTGCCGGTCTACAAGCCGCGCGAGCTGGTGCTCGACCATGGCAAGGGTGCACGGGTGTGGGATACCGAAGGGCGCGACTATGTGGATTTCGGCGCGGGCATCGCGGTGAACGCGCTCGGGCACCAGGACCCGGACCTGCTCGCCGCGCTTACCGCGCAGGCACACAAGCTCTGGCACAGCAGCAACGTGTTCTACACCGAGCCGCCGCTGCGGCTGGCCGAGGAACTGGTGCACGCCTCGGGTTTTGCCGAGCGCGTTTTCCTGTGCAACTCCGGCGCCGAGGCGAACGAGGCAGCGATCAAGCTCGTGCGCAAATGGGCGGCGTCGAAGGGCCGCCCGCCGGAGCGGCGCAGCATCCTCACATTCAGAGGATCGTTCCACGGTCGCACGCTCGCCACCGTCACCGCTACCGCGCAACCGAAGTACCAGGTGGGCTACGAGCCGTTGCCCGGGGGGTTCGGCTACGCGGATTTCAACGATGTCGCCGCACTCGAGGCGGCATTCGCCGCCGGCGACATCGCTGCGGTGATGCTGGAGCCGGTGCAGGGCGAGGGCGGCGTGGTGCCAGCGGCGCCCGGCTTCCTCAGGCGCGTCCGCGAGCTGTGCGATGCGCACGACGCACTGCTGGTGCTGGACGAGATCCAGTGCGGCATGGGCCGCACCGGCACGCTGTTCGCGCACGAGCACGACGACGTCTCGCCGGACATCGTGACCCTGGCCAAGGCGCTCGGTTGCGGCTTTCCGATCGGCGCATTGCTGGCCGGCCCGCAGGTGGCCGAGGTGATGCAATACGGTGCGCACGGCACCACCTTCGGCGGCAACCCGATGGCGGCGGCGGTGGCGCGCGTGGCGCTGCGCAAGTTGTCGTCGGAAGCGGTGCTGGCCAACGTGGCGAAGCAGTCACAGGCGTTGCGCGACGGACTGTCCCGCATCAACGCCAAACTCGGCGTGTTCGCCGACGTGCGCGGCCGCGGCCTGATGCTCGGCGCTGTGCTGGCCGACAGTTACAAGGGACGGGCGGGCGAGATCCTCGATCACGCCGCCGCGCACGGCCTGCTGATCTTGCAGGCCGGCCCCGATGTGTTGCGTTTCGTGCCCGCGCTGACCCTCAACGACGAAGAATTGGCCGAGGGGCTGGAGCGCCTGCGCGCCGCCCTGATGGCTTTTGCCTCGGCATGAGCACGGCGGCCTGTCCGTTCTGTGCGATTGTCGCCGGCACCGCGCCCGCCAGCCTGGTGCTGGAGGGTGACAAGGTGCTCGCGTTCATGGATCTGCGCCAGGCCGTGCGCGGCCACGTGCTGGTGATACCGCGCCGGCATGTGCCGGACATCTACGCATTGGCAGCGGACGAAGCGGGTGCCGTGATGCAGGCCGCGGTGCGGATCGCGCAAGCGCTGCGCGACGAATGCGACCCCCCGGGTCTGAACCTGTGGCAGTCCAACGGCGAGGCCGGCGGGCAGGAGGTGGCGCACTTCCACCTGCATGTGCAGCCACGCCAGTTCGGTGATGGCTTGTTGCGCGTGTATCCGGACGGTGTGCCGGCGCATGCCGAAGCCGCGCAACTGGCGGCGCTGGCGCGCTCGCTGCGCGAGCGCCTGCATCGAGTCGGCTCCGGATTTGCCCGTCGCGGCTTATCCTTGCACCTTCCCTGGCGATTTTTACGGAAGGTGTGACATGAAGTATCTGCACAGCATGGTGCGCGTCCACGACCTCGACGCGTCGATGCGTTTTTATTGCGAGGGCCTGGGTCTGCACGAGACGCGTCGCCTCGACGTGCCGGAGGGCAAGTTCACCCTGGTCTACCTCGCCGCACCGGAGAGCCCGGAAGCCGAAGTCGAGCTGACTTGGAACTGGGGCTCGCAGGAAGACTACGGCTCGGCACGCAACTTCGGTCATCTGGCGTTTCGGGTGGCGGACATCTACGCTGTGTGCGCGCGGCTGCAGGCGATGGGTTACCCGATCTGTCGGCCGCCGCGCGACGGTCACATGGCGTTCGTGCGCTCGCCCGACCTGATCTCGATCGAGCTGTTGCAGGATGGCCACCTGCCGCCGCAGGAGCCATGGGCGTCGATGCCGAATACCGGCAGCTGGTAAGCGTCGGAACGTGCCGCGCCCGTGCCGGCCTTGTCGGCACGTCGTTGCACCGTGGTTGCTCGTGCCACGGGCGCGGCCATGGCATGATGCGCCCCGCCCGAATCGTCCCATTGCCACGGATCACCCCGCCGCATGAGCCTCACCATCGAACAATGGACCATGTTGGGTACCTGGGCCGCGCCCGCGGTGGCGGCGATGGGTTTTCTGCTGATCCGCAATCAGTTGCGCGGCGATCGCCAGTCGTTGGAGGCTCAGACCAGCTGGGAGGTCTACAGCGTGGGCAGCACCATCCTGCAGACTTTCATCGCCCATCCCGAGTGCCGGCCGTATTTCTATGACGACCTGCCGATGCCGACGGAGGAGCCGCTGCGCAGCAAGGTGCTGGCGGTGGTCGAGCTGGTCTGCGACCACATGGAGAACATCATCCTCAACCGGCGTGCGCTGGATGCGGAGACGTACGAGGTGTGGGTGCTCTACATGCAGGGCCTGTTCAACCGCAGTCCGGCCATGCGCGCCTTCCTTGAGCCGCACAGCGAGGGTTATCGCTACTCCGGGCAGTTGCTCGAGCTGTTGCACGAGGGCAGTCGCGGCGCGGTCGGGTCGGCCGACTGGATCGCGCAGCAGCGCATCGCGCTCACGCCGCAGCGGAAGCCGGGTAGCGCATGATCGTGATTGGCCGCCCCAGGTACTGATCCTGTTGCACCGCCTGCCAGCCCAGGTGCTGGTAGAGATCGACTTGGTCGAAGGTATAGAGATAGAGCGCTGGCGCCAGCGCGCCGGCGTAATCCATCGCGTGACGGATCAGGGTGCGGCCGATGCCGCGGCGCCGCCATGCGGGCAGCACCAGCACATTGGCCAGCCAGGGACCCAGTTGGGAGCGGGTCGGCAGGTCATGCGGCACCACGCTGGCGATGCCGGCGAGCGCCCCGTCGATGCGGTAGCCGAAGAATTTCGGGATCGTGGTGGCCGGATCGAGGCTGCGCGCGATGTCAACCTGATTCGCTTCCCAACTGGCCGGCGACTCGAACCGCGCCCACTCCCGGTACACCCATTGCGCGGCCACGTCGGCTTCGGCGGCATCCTTCAGTGCGGAGAGCTCGACGTGGCCGGCACTCATGCCCCGCGGGCCTCGCGCAACGCGCCGCGTGCCGCCTCCAGCGTATCGGTAAGGTCCTGCTCGCTGTGCGCGCTGGACATGAAGCCCGCCTCGAACGCCGACGGCGCCAGGTACACGCCACGCTTCAGCATGCCGTGGAAGAAGCGGTTGAACAGCGCGGCATCCGCCGTCGTCGCCTGCGCGTAGCTCTGCACCTTTTCGGCGCTGAAGAACAGTCCAAACATGCCGCCGACGCGGTTGGTGCTGAAGGCGATGCCCTCGCCGTCGGCCACCGATTGCAGGCCGTCGGTGAGCAGGCGCGTGCGGGCGGCGAGCTTGTCGTAAAAGCCCGGCGCCTGGATCAACTCCAGCATCGCCAGGCCCGCCGCCATCGCCACCGGGTTGCCGCTGAGCGTGCCGGCCTGGTAGATCGGACCGGCCGGGGCGATCTGTTCCATCAGCTCGCGACGGCCGCCGTAGGCGCCGACCGGCATGCCGCCGCCGATGATCTTGCCGAAGGTGGTGAGGTCCGGCGTCACGCCGTAATGCGCCTGCGCGCCGCCGAGCGCCACGCGGAAGCCGGTCATCACCTCGTCGAAGATCAGCAGGGCGCCGTGCTGCGTGCACAGCTCGCGCAGGCCCTGCAGATAACCGTCCACCGGCGGGATGCAGTTCATGTTGCCGGCGACCGGCTCGATGATCAGGCCGGCGATCTCATCGCCCTGTGCGGCAAACAATGCCTTCGCGGCATCGAGGTCGTTGTAGGCCAGGGTCAGTGTGAGGTCGGCATTCGCCTTCGGTACGCCCGGCGAGGTCGGCACGCCGAAGGTGAGCGCGCCAGAGCCGGCCTTGACCAGGAAGCTGTCGCCATGACCGTGGTAGCAGCCTTCGAACTTCACGATCTTGCTGCGGCCGGTGGCGCCGCGGGCGAGCCGGATCGCCGACATCGTCGCCTCGGTGCCGGAGTTGACCATGCGCACCATCTCGACCGAGGGAATCAACCGGGTGATCGTCTCGGCCATCGTCACTTCGGCCGCGCAGGGCGTGCCGAAGGAAAGGCCGTTCTTCACCGCGCGCTCGACCGCCTCACGCACGGCCGGGTGGTTGTGGCCGACGATCATCGGTCCCCACGAACCGACGTAATCGATGTAGCGCGTGCCCTCCACGTCCCACAGGTAGGCGCCGTCCGCCCGCGCGGTGAAGAACGGCTCGCCGCCCACCGACTTGAACGCGCGCACCGGCGAGTTGACGCCGCCGGGCATCAGGGAAAGGGCGCGCTGGAAGAGTTCGTGGTTGGTCATCATGCGGATTCTCGATCGGGGGAGTACAGGTTGGCGAAGCGTTGCGCGGCGGCGCGCACATCGGCGGAGCCGAAGACGGCGGCGATCGCCGCCAGGTATTCGACGCCGGCCTCGACCAGCGAAGCGCCATTGTCCGGTGTGATCCCGCCGATCGCCACCCGCGGTATGCCGAGCGCGGCGCTTTGCCCCAGCAACTCGGTCGGGACGCGCGGCGCCAGCGGCTTGGTCGGCGAGGAAAAGAACGCGCCGAACGACACGTAGCTGGCGCCGGCGCGTGCGGCGGCCTGCGCACGCGGCAGCGAGCCGTAGCACGACACCCCGATGATCGCGTGCTCGCCCAGCACGGCCCGCACGGCAATCGGATCGTCATCGTCGCGGCCCAGATGCACGCCATCCGCACCGACCGCGAGGGCCAGCGCGATATCGTGGTCGATGATCAACGGCACGCCGTGGGTGCGGCACAGTTGCCTGAGCGCCGTCGCTTCGGCATGACGCCGCGCCGTATCTGCGCTCAGGTCACGGTATTGCAGCAGCTCGGCGCCACCGGCCAGCGCCTGTGCGACGACATCCAGCAGATCGGCACGCGGCCCATCGGTGATGGCATACAGGCCGCGGCCCGGTTGGGGTATGGGCATCTTCAAAGCATCGCCTTGCGAACTGGAAGGAGGGCGCCGACGTCGTCGCGCTTTCGTATTGTCGGGCGAGTTGCGAGAATGCTCCATTCTCCAGCGATTCGAAGAAGCCTGATCATGAGCCAGAGTTCCACCGTGACCCCCGCCTTGCGCAAATGGATGTGCGTTGTCTGCGGCTACATCTATGACGAAGCTGTAGGCGTGCCCGATGAAGACATTCCCGCCGGCACCCGTTGGGAGGACGTGCCCGACACCTGGACCTGCCCGGACTGCGGTACCACCAAGGACGACTTCGAGATGATCGAAATCGACTGAGCGCCGATTCCTGCCTGCAAACGGCCCGATTCCGTCAGTGCATTGACCGGGCCGCCTGCTCTGATGTTCCTGCGCCTGTCCAAGCGGCGCGCCATACGGGGAACATCCCATGCAACAGTTCATTCCATTCGAAGACGACTGGGACGCTCTGCAAAACCTGCGTCCCGAAGACCTGATTCCCTATCGTGTCGGCATGCTCGATGCGCCACGGGCGAGCGTTCAGCGCACCGGCCCGATGTCACCGTCGATCTTCAACGCGTCTCCGAGCTTCACCCCGACGCGTTGCGCCGTGCCGGCAGACAGCTCCAGCACGTAGATCGCCGGCGCGTCGCTGGGATAGGTCGGGCAAGGATCGGCCTTGCAGGGCGGCACATCCAGCT
>CAVOOH010000009.1:0-95777 GCA_963697495.1 uncultured Gammaproteobacteria bacterium
CCACGGCGAACCCGGAACGCCAGGCTGATACGCGGACCGACCGGCGCGCGCTGCTTGGGGATCGCGTGGTCGTAATGCAACTGGGTGGCCCAGCTCATCAGCAGCAGGCTGCCGGCTTCCAGATCCACCTGCAGCCGCCGGTGCGGCGGTTGCTTCGCGCGGATGCTCATGCGTCGCGTGGCGCCGAGCGACAGCAGGGCGATCGGTTGCCCGCGCACGATGTCGGCCAGCCTGTCGTTGTGCGGTGCCACGCTGTCGTGCTGGTCGCGGTAAAGGTTGAGGCCGATGCTGTCGAACGAGGTGTTTGCTGCAGTCGCGACGACGGCCAGCGCTTCGCGCAAAGCGGCCGGAAGATCGGGATCGTCGGCGTGGAAGTGGGCGCGCAGTCGCGGCACGTCGACCTCGCGTTCATACATCAGGCGTCGTCCGGCCTTCCAGGCGATGCCTTCATGCAGCTGATCGAACCAGCTCTGCGCGGTGGCACGATCCACCAGGTCGGGGATCAGCACGATGCGGCCGCTGCTCTCGTCGAGCAACACCTGGGCGCCGGAGTTGAACAGGCTCAGTTGCGCCATGGCCCTTCCCGCGGGATCGCCGCCGCCACGTTGGACCGGCGGCGCGCAAGGACGGGTGGAAGCGGCCGGCCGGGTCGGTGGCGTGCTGCCCGGCGCGAAGCGAAGCCTGGCATCGGTCAATCCCGGGGGTAGCGCTTCTGGCAGCGCTCGCAATAGAAACTGCGGCGGTTGGTCTTGCCCAGATAGGCCCTGTGCAAGGGGATGTCATGCCGCGGGCAGCGGCCGCGGTTGTGCACCAACCAGTGCTTCCGCAGCACGTGGGCCTTTTTCCAGGCGAGGAACTCGAAGGAATAGACGCGCGCCTGTTCCACCAGTTCGCTCAGCTTGCGCGGCGACAGCCCGCCGACCACGGACAGCGGGTGGATCCGGGTCCGGTACAACACCTCGTTCTTGATGATGTTGCCGACACCGGCGAAAACGTTCTGATCGAGCAGCGCATCGCACGCCAGGGTCTGCGGCATCGCGCGCAGTTTCGCACGCGCCAGTACCGGATCCCAGCTGTCCGACATGATGTCGGCGCGCCAGTCGTACAAAGCGTCCAGGTCGCCCTCCAGCAGGCGCACCGAGCAATTGTAGAAATTGAGCTCGCCGTCGTCGTCGAAGCACAGGCTCAGCCGCGGCGGGGCATCTCTGCGTTCGTCGATGCGGTAGCTGCCGAACATCAGCAGGTGGATGCGCACGGCCAGGCGGTCGGGCAACTCGATCAGGAATTGCTTGCCGAAGCTGCGAAGACTCCGCACCTCGCGCCCGAGCAGCCGTTGAAGATCGATTTTCGCATTGCCCTCGGCGCGCCGGATCGTGCGACCGGCAAACTTCGCAGCTTCGGCGCGCAATATGACTATGGACGGGCCTTCCGGCATTGATAGCTGTTCGCTGAGGACTGTTGACGGTGGTCGCGAAGAATGGGAGCGGATGGAGCGTGGTACACGTCCAGCCCACAAGGGCTGAGGGCCGTCAATGCAAAACAAGGTAGCAAGAGCTTAAAAAAGCAAGCCTACGATGTCTGGAGGGCAATGACGTGACATACCGGCAACTGGGGGATTACGAAAAGCCCGCCCGTTGCACATCATGCTGGATCGCTGACTCGGGATTGTTGGTTCCAGCGCGTGATCGGGCTATGAATTTCGGAGAGAGCCTGCGTTCACGCACGACGAATCAAGGTGATCTTCCCGTTTGGCTCCAGGCGGGCGGTGAGAATGGTCGTTTCATTTTCCAGGCCCTGAGCGTGCAGAGCGCGCTCAAAGGCCGCTTCGGGGATGCTGCACCGACGCAGCGCATCCGGAACCCGTGCACCCCCTCGAATCAGAAAGGCTGGTCGGCCTTCCACCAGTCGGTTGATCGCTGCATTGCGCGAACAAATCCATGCAAGAGCCCTGTCGGCTGTGAGAATGCCTGCGACCGAGATCAGCGCCCCCAAAAAGGATGTGTCGGCCCCGATGATCGAGGTGCGCAAGGTTCCCCCAACAAGGACCAGAACGATCACATCGAATGCCGACATTTCGCCAAAGGAATGTTTGCCGCACAAGCGCATCATCACCAGCAAAGCCGCATAAACCACCGCGCCGCGCGCCGCGAACTGCCACCATGGCATCGAGAGTTCAAGTATCGAGTTCATAAGTCACTCCCGAGTGTTTGCCAATGGGGACGGTCGGGCGCCGAGCGAGGCACGGAACACAGAACGCCTCGCGAAATCACATCGGGCACCGCTGCGGGGCACGCCGGTGACGCGCTCTCCCCCGGCCGCCGGCCGCCGCCACTCGCCAAACTAAGGACAGGGTGAGCCATGCGCTCGGTGCAGCCAGCCGCGATTCCGGCGTCCAGCTATGCACCGGCTTAGGAGCGTTCCGGGCTGTCCACGACACGGGGCCGCATGGGGATCGGCGAGACATCATTCCCGACCGGAACGGACGGGTTGGTTCGCCCGAGCGTAATGTTCTTCGCCGCGCGCACATGGCGGTTTGCGTATGTCCAAATCTCGCCCGTCTCCGTGATCAGAACGGTCCAGTACAGGTCCGACTCAGGCCCATAGTCGATCAGGACATGAGCGAAGCCTTCACCCTTGGGCGTATTCATCGGGATAGGTGGGTTGAGCTGAAGCACGATCGTTCCTCCTCGAGTGGGCGAAAAACATGCGGCTAGTCAAGTGAAATGTCCGCGAACTTCTGCCACGGGATTTATCCGGGCGACAGCTTCTTTGAACTGGATCCAACCCGAGCAGTTCCAGGCGTAATCCAGGCGGACGAAACAATCGCATCGTTCAGTGCGGGTCAAACCACAGAGGGGCCCGATCAATATCGCCGCCGCGCTGCATGCAATGCCGGGTTGCCTGCTGTGGGGCACTCAGGCTGGCGACTCGTCGTCCAGGTAGTCGTTCAGTTCCAGTGCGTTGGATGTGGCATGGCCCAGCGCCGTGTTGTCGAAGATGCACCAGCGTTGGCCGGTTTGCGATGAAGCCTGGTGCAGCGTGAGGGCAATCTGGCGCAGGCTCGCGTCCGGGTAGCTGTCGTAGTAGATCCGCGGCGATCCGTGCAGACGCAGGTATTGCAGCGCAGGGTCGCCGGCCGGGATCGCCGCCTGCGGCGTGCGTGCGGGGTCGGCGGCGACGCGGCTGATGCCGTGGTCTCTCAGTTGCCGCTCAACCGCCGGCACGAACCACGAGGCATGGCGCGGCTCGCAGGCCACCGGGCCCTCGTGCAACCTGCGCAGCTCGTCGAAGAACGCCAGGGCGACGGGGCGCTGGTAGTCCAGGCTGGGCGGCAGTTGCAGCAGCAGGCAGCCCAGTTTTTCGCCGAGTTGATCGACCTGGGTCAGGAATGTCCGCAGCGCAGGCGCGCAATCATGCAATCGTGCCTGATGGCTGATGACGCGGGGCATCTTCACCGCGAAGCGGAAATCCTTGGGCACCGTGGCCGCCCACCGCGCATAGGTCGCTGGTCGATGCGGGCGATAGAACGAGGAGTTGATCTCGACGCAATCGAAGACCAGCGAGTAGCGCTGCAGGTGGCTGTCGCCCTCGCGGAAGCGGCCCGCATGCACAGCCGGAACCGTCCAGCCGGCGCAGCCGACGTACACGGCTGGCACGGTCGCACGTCCGGCGTGCCCTGGTGGCGGGGAAGGGGATGTCACGGCCTGTCTTTGCGGGTGTCGATACGGCGTAACATGGAGCAAGAGGGTGTGAGCCAGCCGTGAATTGCAGCGCGCGTTCAATGATCTCCCTGCGGCTGTTTTCCAACCCGTCGAACGCTGTCATACCATTCCGGACAGCATGATTCCCGGAGAATGCCGTGGCGGATAGCGAAGCATTTGGGCGCTCGGCGGATGCCGGCAGGTCCTTGCTTGGCGATGTTGGCCAGGCGCTGCTTGACGTCATGCCGCTGCCCGCCTACCTCTGCGATCCGCAGGGACTGGTCGTGGCCTGCAATGCCGCGGCGGGCGAATGGTGGGGCAGCGCATTGCGCGCCGGAATGAAGGGCGAGGCGTTTTTTCATTCCGCGCTGCCATGGCCCCACGCTGGCGACGGCGTCCCCGTCATGGACACGCCGCTGGCGCGGGTAAGGCGCACCGGCAAGGCGATGCGTAACGTCGAGGTCGTCATCGAAACAGCGGCGGGCGACCACCTGTGGGCGCTGGCGAACGTGGTGCCGTTGCCGGATAGCCACGGCGCCGTGCGGGCTCTCCTCTGCAGCTTCCGGGTCACGCAACCGCAGGACGATGTGGAAGACCTGTTTGAGAATGGCGCGATAGGGCTTCACTTTGTCGCGCCGGACGGCACGATACTGCGTGCCAATCGGGCCGAGCTGGAACTGCTTGGCTATCGCCGGGACGAATACGTCGGCCACAACCTCGGCGAGTTCCATGCCGATCAGGATGTGCTGGCGGACATCCTCGCCCGCCTGCATGCAGGCGAGGCGATCGACAAGTGCCCGGCCCGCCTGATTGCGCGAAACGGCCAGATCAGGCACGTGGAGATCAGTTCCAGCGGCTATTTCCGCGGCGGCAAATTCGTGCACTCGCGCTGTTTCACCGTCGATGTCACCGCGCGGAAACAGCTCGCCGATGCGGCACGCGAACAGGAGATGCTTGCACACCAGCTGTTGCAGGCGCTGCCGGCGGCGATCTATACCACCGACGGGCAGGGAAGGATCACGTTCTACAACGAGGCCGGGGCGGTCTTCGCCGGGGAGCGCCCGGCGCTCGGGGAGGAATGGTGCGTATCCTGGAAGCTGTTCCGCGCCGACGGCACGCCCTTGCCGCACGATCAGTGCCCGATGGCGGTCGCGATCCGCGAGGCGCGACCGATACACGGCGAGGAGGTTTTCGCCGAGCGGCCCGACGGGAGCCGGATCACGTTCGTTGCCTATCCCACGCCGTTGTTCGACGCCGCCGGGGTGATGGTGGGTGCCGTGAACATGCTGGTGGACATCACCGATCGAAAAGAAATCGAACGGTCCCTGCAGGACCTCAACGACACGCTGGAACAGCGCGTCATCGAGCGTACGAGCCTGGCGGAATCGGCCTCGCTGGATCTGCACCACAGCGAACGCAATTTCGCGCTGCTGGTGGGAAGCATTGTCGACTACGCCATCTACATGCTCGACCCCGACGGCGTCATCACCAATTGGAATCCCGGGGCCGAACGGATCAAGGGTTATCGCGCGGAAGAGGTCATCGGCAGGAATTTTTCGTGTTTCTACACGCCGGAGGACTGTGCCAGGGGCTTGCCCGCGAAGGCGCTGGCCATCGCAAGGCGCGAGGGTCGTTACAGCTCCGAGGGTTGGCGCATACGGAAGAGACGGCAGCCGCTTCTGGGCCAGCGTGGTGATCGACCCGATCCTGGACCACGGTACGCTGGTCGGATTCGCCAAGATTACCCGCGACGTCACCGAGCGGATGGAGGCAGAGGCGGCGCTCAAGGAAAGCGAATATCTGGCCCGAGGGGTCATCGATACCGCGCTTGACGGCTTCGCGCAGCTGGACGAAAACGGCCGCGTGGTCCAGTGGAATCCCCGGGCCGAGAATATGTTCGGCTGGTCGCGCGAAGAGGCGCTGGGTCGATCGTTCTTGGATCTCGTCGTCGCGGAGGAGGACCGCCTGCGCTTCACCGGAGAGTTGTCGCCAACCGAGCGCGACGTCTCGCGGAAGGGCGGTCAGCCCATCGGAATGGTGGGTCGCGACGGTCGCAGAATCCCGGTGGAGTTGAGCATCAGCTCGCTTTCCGTGGGGGACAGTCACCGGATAAACGTGTTTATCCACGATCTCAGCGAAAAGATACAGATCGAGGCACAACTGCGCCAAGCCCAGAAGATGGAGGCGGTCGGCCAGTTGACGGGCGGCATCGCCCATGATTTCAACAATCTGCTCCAGGGCATCATCGGTTCGCTCGATCTGATCCAGACGCGTGTCGACGCAGGCAGCACCGCGGACATGGCACGTTTCGTCACGGCAGCCCTGGCTTCGGCAAATCGGGCGGCGGCGATGATCCACCGGCTGCTGGCTTTCTCACGGCGACAACCGCTCGATCCGCGGCCGGTGCTGGCGAACCCCCTGGTGGTGTCCATGGCGGACCTGATGCAGCGGACGATGGGCGAACAGATCAAGCTGGAATTCGAGCTGGCCACGGATCTGTGGCCGACCCTTTGCGATCCGAATCAGCTGGAGAGCACGCTGCTGAATCTGTCGATCAATGCGCGCGACGCGATGCCGGCAGGCGGGCGCCTGATCATTCGTTCGTACAATGTCGAGCTGGACGAGGTGAAGACCGGCAACTGGCGCGAGGTATTCCCCGGCGATTACATCTGCATCGAAGTTGCCGATACCGGTTTTGGCATGACCGCGGAGGTGGTCGATCACGCGTTCGAGCCATTTTTCACCACCAAGGCTCCCGGCCAGGGCACCGGGCTGGGGTTGTCCATGGTCTATGGTTTCGCCCGGCAGTCGAACGGCTACTGCGAGATCCAAAGCGAGCCGAAGGTAGGCACGACCGTAAATTTGTACCTGCCCCGCCACGTTGGCGCTACGGACGAAGGGGGTGCAAGAGCCACCACGCTTGCGCCATCCAACCTCCTGGGCGAGCGGCGAGTCGTGCTTGTCGTCGAGGACGAGAGCGCGGTACGCCATGTGGTCGTCGAGGTTCTGCATCAACTCGGCTACACGACACTGGAAGCGGTCAGCGCGGAAGACGCCCTGGTGACACTCCAGACAAACGAGGCGATCCATCTGCTCGTTTCCGATATCGGATTGCCCGGCATGAATGGCCGTTTGCTGGCTGAGATGGCGCGTGAGACGCGGCCGGATCTGAATGTACTTCTGATGACCGGTTATGCCTCGAGTACGTCCGTGGTCGGGGGGTTTGCCGCGGGGATGGAGTTGATCACCAAGCCGTTCACCGTGGACGCACTAGTCAAGCGATTGGTAGAGATGACCGGGAAAGTCACGGTACTCCCTCACTACAGGCCCGATGCGCGAGCTTGACCAAGAAGCGCGAACCGCAGTGGCATCATCAGCCTTGGTGGCGTGACGGAGACGGTGCGCGCAGAAGTTCCAGCACGATCCTTTCCAGCGATTTCATGTCCAGCGGTTTGGAAACCATGCATATCTGCGGAAACTCAGCAGCCAGTGCCGAGAGGTCGCCTCCAGACATCACAGCGAAAGGTATTCCCTTTTCCAGCAACGCGAGCATCACGGGGCGGGCGCTCTCGCCGCGCAGCCCCACGTCGATCAGGGCAGCGTCGAATTCGCTAGCGTCGATTTCCCTCAGGGCATCGACGAGGCTCAGGTCGATCAGTACATCCAGCCCCATCCCGCGCAAGGTGTCCTCTACTACCATCGCGACGACCGGATCGTCCTCGACTACGAGTACACGCCTTTCTGTTTCGAACGTCATTGTTCAAATATCTCGTTGAGCACTGGCCGTGACAGTGTATGCCTTTGCGGATCGGAAACGATATCGCGCCTGGTGAATCGATGACGGTGCCGCACATCGCAGGGCAGGTCCGGCGGCCGGCCATGCGCGCAAGGGTTCCTTTCGCCGGCCAACCGGTCGGCGGTCGACCTGGCGAGCCCGCCCCGGCGGCAGAAGCCGGCAATGCAGTGGCCATCCAAGGGAATGATGCGCCCCGTCGCTTCACGGAGGCTCGACTGTCGATGGCCGACCCTCCGCCACCTGCGCGTTGATTCCGGGGAGGTAAGTCCCGCACTGCCGTGTTCGGCATCATGGCTTGCCTGCCTCAGCGCGATCCCTGACTGCGCGGACACTCCGGCTGTGCTGAACAAGCGTGATTCCAGTCCGTCGCCCCGCAGCGAGGCACGCACCGCGGGACTGACCTATGTCAGCGATTTGGAACCGGGCATACGTCGGGTGCGTCATGGCCGGTCGTTCATCTATCGCAACGCCGATGGCCGACGCATCAGGGAGTGCGATGAACTGGAACGCATCCGCAAACTCGCCATTCCCCCCGCGTATGAGCAGGTCTGGATATGCGCCCACGCCGACGGCCACCTTCAGGCCACGGGGCGCGACGCACGTGGGCGCAAGCAGTATCGCTATCACCCGCGCTGGCGCGCGCTGCGGGATCAGGGCAAGTTCGGGGGCCTTCTGGAATTTGGCGCATTGCTGCCCACCTTGCGCCGGCACGTGCGCCGTGATCTCGCGCAACCCGGTTTGCCACGCGAAAAAGTGCTGGCGCTGATCGTGCGCCTGCTGGAGGAAACCTTGATCCGCGTCGGCAACGAACGCTATACCCGAGACAACCACAGCTACGGTTTGACCACCCTGCGGTCACGCCATGTACGCACCGTGCGCGGTCGGCTTCGCTTCACCTTTCGCGGAAAGAGCGGGCAAATGCAGGAGGCCGAACTGGATGACACCCGATTGTCACGAGTCGTGCGACACCTGCAGCAATTGCCTGGTCAAAAACTCTTTCAGTATCTCGACGGTGCCGGCCATCGGCAGCCAGTCGATTCCGGCGAGGTCAACGACTACCTGCGTGCCGCTTGCGGCAGTGACTTCAGCGCCAAGAACTTCCGTACCTGGGGCGGCACGCTGGAGGCTGCGCGGATCCTGGTCCAGACCCCCCGACCGGCCGAGAGCGAACCGGTCCTGCGCGCGACACTGGCCGAGGCGATCAAGCAGGTTGCGGCTGCCCTGGGCAATACGCCGGCGGTATGCCGCGCTTCGTACATTCATCCCCAGATCATCGAAGGCTGGCTGGATGGCAGCCTGCACGCAGCGATCCCGTTGCACGTCGCCACCCATCCGCGCCAGCTCGAAACCGCCGTCCTGCGCTTCCTGCGCCGCTGGTTACGCACAACGAAGCGGTCTCCGACCGCCAAACGGCGGTTGAAAAACACAAAGAGGGCGTGAGTCGCGTTTCGCCCGGTTTTTGCTCGCCGGTCCCGGCTCTCGACGCCACCCATGCCGACAGCGCAGCGCAAGGACATCAAGTTCGCATGTCAGTACAGGGGAATTTCAACGACCGGCACAGCACGGGCGGCGAGGAGGCCGATCATTGATCGATGGGCGCAAAAGGCCGGTCGAAGTCCGGCCGGCCTTTTTACCGTCAGGTCAGATTTCTCGGACGAACCGTGTATTTGCGCAAGTGGTACACGCGGTGGACGTGGGAGGCGCCCAGCCAGCCGCCAAGAGCTGCAGCGAGCAGCGCGAGGAAGCTGCTGATGAAGACAATCCACAGCGTCATGGCCAGGTAGTGGGCGGTTCGATCCGCCGTCATTTTCGCCTCGACTCTGGCCGCTCTGATCTGGGGCGACAGGCGTTGTAGCGTTTCTGCGGCACTGGCCTGAGTCGTGCCTGTATCCGCGGCGAGCAGCGCGCTGGCCGTATCGTCATGATTCGCGATCAGTGCCGCGACGATCGGGGCCGAATCACCGTGTACGTGCGCGTTCAGCAAGAACGCGATATTGGCATCCAGCACCGCAACGGCCCCCGCGCCCGCCGTGGCGGTCGGGTTGTGCAGGCCGTCGCCAGCCCCGCGCATGCCCATCATGCCGCCGTGCCCGGACATGGAGTGCCCCAAGCCCAATGCCAGCCAAAGGGCGGTCATGGTCACGGAAAGTCCCCAGACCGTCACCCCGTGCAGCGCGCCCATGGTGTCATCGTTGCGGCCGTCAAACCAGGCAGCGAACATGCCGCCCAGAAAGAGCGCGGCAGCCCACGTGATGACCATCCAAAGCGCCGTGCCGGTGCCGATACCCTTGGCGCTCCCGGTGGCATTCCACGCATCAAAACTGGAAAAGCCCAATGCGAGTCCGGCCACATAGAGCAGCCCGGCCACCCCCGTTGCAACCAGCCATCCCGCGATCACCGCGCGAAACTTCATGGCTGGGTGCAAATTTCGTTTGTCCATATTTGGAGAATTTTCTGGAACGAATGACATGGTCGTCTCTCCCGTTCGGCGATTGCACAAGCGCTCGGTCGCAACGCGTGGATCAGGCGCAACCGCGCAAGAGAGCGAACAAGATGAGCAAAGGAATGGGAACGCCGAGGAACCACAGCAAGACGTAGCCGATGCCGCCCTTTTGTTTGCCCGGTTCGGAGCCGATGGGTCGATCGTTGATGCTCATGATTTTTCCCTCATGCAGTTGGCCGGCCAGGCAACTTTTTGTTCCCGGCGCCGACGCGCAACTTTGTGGCACGCGGTGTGGACTGTCCGTGATGCCGGTGATCAAGGCAGTTCACACCGCGCAACAGCCCGGGCGAGCTGTTCAGCACCGGCGAGCGCAGTCTGCCGCTGGCTGACGGCTACCGCAGCGTCGCTCTGTCCAGACACGTGCACCTCTTCAACTTTGCGAAGATCCGCGCCGGCCGCCGTCGGCTGCGGCGCAGCGAAAAGAGTCAGCACTGCCGCGCCGCGGCCGGCGCCGCCGGGCATGTTCGGCCAGCAGGGCGCCCCGGCGGTTCGGGCGCTAGCAGGATCTTCCCCAGACGGTGCGCACGTGATCGACACCGGCGGTGTAACCAGGCCCGAGCGGGGGCGGTGCACAAGCGCAGCCGCAAGTTCGTGCATCGTGCATGATGTCGGCGGATTGCCTTGCGCGCAGTAATCGGGGCGTCCTCGTGTATCGCCTATGCTTGATCATCGCTGCTTCCGGGAATCGTCATGCCCGTCACCGCTGTTGCCGTCGAGAAACCGCTCGCCGCCAGGGTGCTGGTGATCGGCCACCGCGGCGCCAGCGCGTTGCGCCCGGAGCACACGTTGGCCTCGTACGCGAAGGCGATTGCCGACGGCGCCGATTTCATCGAGCCAGACCTGGTGATGACCAGCGACGGCGTGTTGGTGGCGCGCCACGAGAACGAGATCGGCAGCACGACCGACGTGACCAGTCATCCCGAGTTCGCCGCACGCAAGACCAGCAAGACGATCGACGGCCGGACCGTGACCGGCTGGTTCAGCGAGGACTTCAGCCTGGCCGAGCTGAAAACGCTGCGCGCGCGCGAACGGCTGCCGAATTTGCGCAGCACGCAGTACGACGGCCAGTTCCCGCTGGCCACGCTGGACGAGATCATCGAACTGGTCGCCGCCGAGTCGAAGGCGTGCGGTCGGCTCATCGGTATCATTCCGGAGATCAAGCACGGCACTTACTTCCGGCGTCTCGGCCTGCCGCTCGAGGACAAGCTGCTCGCCGCGCTGGCTGCACACGACTACACGCGCACGGCACCGGTGGAGATCCAGTCGTTCGAGATCGGCAACCTGAAATACCTGCGTGGCAAGCTCGCCGGGGGCGCGCGCGGCAACATCCGCCTGCTGCAGTTGCTGGGCGACGCCGGGCAGCAGCCGTATGACGTGGCCGCAGCGGGCGGCAAGCCAACCTACGCGCACATGATGACGCCGGCCGGGCTGCGCGCGATCGCCACGTATGCGGATGCGGTCGGGCCGGACATCCGCGCGATCATCCCGCTGCAGGTCAATCGCCTGTCCGGCACACCCACCCATCTGGTGCGCGACGCGCATGCCGCAGGTTTGGAGGTGCATCCCTATACCTTCCGCCCCGAGAACTATTTCCTGCCGCCCGACCTATGGCGTGGCAGCGACCCGCGCAACTTCAACGAGGCCGGTTCCATTGCCGAGATCCGTGCCTACCTCGCCACCGGCATCGATGCATTCTTCACCGACGATCCGGCGACCGCACGCAAGGCGTTGGACGGGTGGTGAGCCAGGGAAATGACGAAGTCAGCCCTTCTTGATCTGGAAGTCCTGCTTCGCCACCGGCTTGCCGTCGAGCGAGATCTCGACCCGGTACTTGCCTTCCGGCCACAGGTCGGGATTCTGTACCTTGAACGTGGTGACGGCTGGGCCGTCGGTGGCGATCGACTGGCTGATGCTGCTGACCAGCTGGCCCGGGCCCTCCAGATAGCTCCATTTCGCATTGAGGGTGGCGCCGCCGGTGCTGCCTTCGGTGGCCACGCTGGCGTAGATGGTCTTGTCGTTGGTGGCGAAGCTGTTGCCGGGGCGGGTCACCTGGTGTTCGGCATTCACTGCGCTACCCAAGGTCAGCTTGGCTACCGTGAGCGGTGCGGCCGGAGCAGCCGCCGGAGTGGTCGCCGAAGCGGCGCTCGCCAGGCTGGTCGCGGCGGCAGGCGGCGGCGCGATTGTGCTGGCGGCCGGTGGCGGCGTCATGGCTACCGGCGCGGTGCTGGCCGGAGCCGGCGTGCTGGCGGGGGGCGGTTCGCTCTTGCCGCAGGCACCGAGCAGCAGCAGTCCGGCGACGGTGGCGCTGCATAGCGCAATGGAACGCATGGATCGTGTCATGGGAACTCCGGTGTCGATGACGTCGCGGATGTCGCTCCAGGCCTGGCAGCCCAGGTGCAGACAAATTCGCCTGGAACGGATCGGGAAGGCAGCTGGTTCGCACGGTTCGGCCGATGGATGGGACGGACCCATCCGCCGGACCTGGCGCGTTGAAAAAAGCGGACAGCCCTTCTTCAACAAGCTTTGGAAGTTTCGAGGGTAGCGCCGCCGATCTGAAGCGTCGGTTACCCGGGGAGTCGCAGGGGCTGAACTTTCACGCGGCAATGACGAGCGGGTCGGCGGCCTACTGGCGCACCGTGCGCGGATTGCCCGGCGTGGCTGGCGTGCTGCTGCGGAACGGGTTGATGTCCAGCCCGCCGCGGCGGGTATAGCGCGCGTACACGCTGAGCTGCTGCGGCGCGCAGCGCTGCGTCAGGTCGACGAAGATGCGTTCCACGCATTGTTCGTGGAATTCGTTGTGGGTGCGGAACGAGACCAGGTAGCGCAGCAATCCGGCGTGGTCGATCGGCGCACCGCGGTAGGCGATCTGCACGCTGCCCCAGTCGGGCTGGCCGGTGACCGGGCAGTTCGAGCGCAACAGGTGCGAGACCAGGGTTTCCGCCACCGGAGTGGCGGCGATGTCGGCCAGCAGGAAATCGGCATCCGGCGGGCCGTAGTGGTCGATGGCGATGTCCAGGTCGTCGAGCAGATGGCCGTCCAGGTCGACGACGGGAAGCGCGGTGGCGCGTGCGTCGCGCAATTGCACGCCGACCACCGCGCCGGCCGCGGCGGACAGGTCGTGCATCAGGGTGTCGGCCAGCGTCGCGGCGTCGGCGATGCGCTCCTGCGCGAATCCATTCAAGTACAGCTTGAACGACTTCGACTCGATGATGTGCGGCGACGCCGCCGGCACGCGGAACTCGGCCATCGCGACCTGTGGCTTGCCGCGCAGGTCCAGCCACGACAGCTCGTAGGCATTCCAGATGTCCACGCCGTGAAACGGCAGCGTTTCGGCAATGCCGATCTCCGCGCGCTTGTCCGTGCGCGGGATCGGAAACAGCAGGCTCGGGTCGTAACGGTCGGCGTAGGCGGTGTCCTTGCCGAGCGGGGAGTGTTCGGGAGTGCTCATGCCGCGCAGTTTAGCCGCTTCGGCGGCGCCCACTGCGGTCAGGACGCGCGCGGCGGGCCGGGCCGTGGTGCGCTGGTGCCGAGGGTATCGCTGGTCAGCGGGGCGCCGGCGGCAATCAGGGCGCCGCGCTGCTGGGCCAGCGGCAGGCGCAGCATGCAGTCCTCGAAACCGGCCAGTTTCTGGAATGCCGGCAGCGCCTGCACCCGCGCCACCAGGGCGGCCGCCCGCGGCCAGCGTTCGGCGTCGATCGCGTAGCGCACGAATGAGGCGGTGCGGAAGAAGCTGGCGATGCTGATGTCGGCGATCGACAGGGCGCCGAAGACGAAGCCGTCGTCCGGCAGCTGCTGTTCCAGGTAGTCGAGCGCAGCGGGAATCTCCACCGCGCGCGCATGCTCCACCACCGTTTCGTCGGGCGCCTCGCCGAAGATGTGGCGCTTGATCGCGAGCTGGTGGAACAGCCGCCAGATCAGCCCGTCGGCGAGCCGCGTGTCGGCGTACTCCTCCAGCCAGCGGGCGCGGGCACGGTCGGCGATGTCGCGCGGGTAGAGCGCCGGCGTGGGGTGCTGGTCCTCCAGGTACTGGCAGATCACCGAAGAGTCGCCGAGCACCAGCTCGCCGTCGACCAGCACCGGTATGCGGCGCAACGGGCTGAGCCGGGTGAACTCGTCGTTGCCGACGAACGGCGCGATCGGGTCGATCTCGTATTCCAGCCCTTTCAGCTCGAGGCAGACCAGCACCTTGCGCACGTAGGGCGAGATGTAGTTGCCGATGACTCTGAGGCGCTGCGGCATGACGCGGCTCCGGGAACACGGGTGGTCCAGCGTGCGGTGCGCGCCGCGTACCCGTCAAGCCGGGTGCGGGCGGCCGGGTAGACCTTTTGGCATAGGGAGCCGGCGGGCGGTTGCGCTAGCATCGGGCGGTTCGGCACGGGCGCAGGGGCTGTCCCGCGTCGCCGGATTCCGTGGAGGAAGGCATGCATTCGATGATCGGCAAGTCGCGCCTGTTCGGCGCATTGGTAATGGGGCTGCTGTCCGGCGGCGTGGCCGCCCAGGGGCGGGCGCTCACCGCGGACGACTACGCGCGGGCGGAGCGCTTCATGGGTTACAACACTGCGCCGCTGGTCGATCACGCGGTGCAGAAGGTCGAGTGGCTGGACGACGGCCACTTCTGGTACCGCGACCACGACGCCAACGGCGATCATTTCGTGCAAATGGACGTGGCCAGCGGCAAAGCCATGCCGCTGTTCGACCAGGCGAAGCTGGCTGCCGCACTGGGCAAGGCCAGCGGCAAGCCGGTCGAGGCGACCAAGCTGCCGGTCACCGGCTACGAGGCGCGGCCGGACGGGCGGATCGATATCGCCTTGCGCAGCAAGCACTACCTGTGCGACCTCGCGGCGGCGCAAGCCAGCTGCGTGGACCGTTCGTCGCAGGTGAAGGGCGGCAAGGAACCGGGCGCGCTGTCGCCGGACAAGCAGAGCGAGGCGTTCATCCGCGACTGGAACCTGTGGCTGCGCGACGTCGCCAGCGGCCAGGAGACCCAGCTCACCACCGACGGCATCGAGAACTTCGGCTACGCCACCGACAACGCCGGCTGGAAGCATACCGACAAGGCCATCGTGGAGTGGTCGCCGGATTCGAAGCGGATCGCCACGTTCCAGCAGGACCAGCGCAAGACCGGCGAGATGTACCTGGTCAGCACCAACGTCGGCCATCCGAAGCTGGAGAAATGGAAGTATCCGCTGGTCGGCGACCAGGACGTGACGATGATCGAGCGCGTCATCATCGATGTCGCGGCAAAGAAGGTGCTGCGCCTGCAGATGCCGCCGGACCAGCATCGCTCCACCCTGTGCGACGATGTCAGCTGCGGCTCCGACGGCGGCTGGGACGACGTGAAGTGGGCGGCCGACGGCAAGACCCTGGCCTTCGTCTCCACCTCGCGCGACCACAAGCACGAGTGGTTCCGCATCGCCGACGCGAGCACCGGCAAGGTGCGCACGGTGTTCGAGGAAGTGGTGCCGACGTACTACGAGAGCGGCAACGGCGCGGTGAACTGGCGCTACCTGCCCGAGACGAACGAGGCGATCTGGTTCAGCGAACGCAACAACTGGGGCAACCTGTACCTGTACGACCTCGGTACCGGCAAGCTCAAGCACGCGATCACCAAGGGCGAGGGCAATGTCACCGAGGTGCTGAAGGTCGATCCGAAGACGCGCACCGTGTGGTTCCGCGGCGTCGGCCGCACGCCGGGCGTGAACCCGTACTACCAGCAGTTCTTCAAGGTCAGCCTGGATGGCGGCAAGCCCGTGCTGCTGACGCCGGAGGCGGCCGACCACACCGTCACGCTGTCGCCGGATGGCAAGCTGTTCGTCGACGCGTACTCGACCACCACCACGCCGCCGGTCACCGTGCTGCGCAGCTCGGACGACGGCCGCAACGTGGCGACCGTGGCCACGGCCGACATCTCGCGTCTGAAGGCCGCCGGCTGGGTGGCGCCGATGCCGTTCACGGTGAAAGGCCGCGACGGCAAGACCGACCTGTACGGCGTGATGTTCAAGCCGACCGGTTTCGACGCATCGAAGAAGTACCCGATCATCAACTACATCTACCCGGGCCCGCAGACCGGTTCGGTGCGCAGCCGCAGCTTCCTGCCCTCGCATGGCGACAACCAGGCGCTGGCCGAGCTGGGCTTCATCGTGGTGGCGATCGACGGCATGGGCACGCCGTGGCGCTCCAAGGCGTTCCACGATGCCTACTTCCAGCACGTCGAGGACAACACGCTGCCCGACCAGGTGCTGGGCATGAAGGAGCTGGGCAAGAAATACCCGTGGATCGACCTCGATCGCGCCGGCATCTGGGGCCACTCCGGCGGCGGCAACGCCACTGCGGCCGCGATGTTCCATTACCCGGACTTCTTCAAGGTCGGCTGGGCCGAAAGCGGCAACCACGACAACCGCAACTACGAGGACGACTGGGCCGAGAAATGGCAGGGCCTGCTGGTCACCGACAAGGACGGCAAGACCAACTACGACGCCCAGGCCAACCAGAGCTTCGCGAAGAACCTCAAGGGCCAGCTGATGCTGGTGCACGGCAACATGGACGACAACGTGCCGCCGTATCAGACCCTGCTGGTGGTCGATGCGCTGATCAAGGCGAACAAGGATTTCGATCTGCTGATCATCCCCAATGCCCGCCACGGTTACGGCGAGGCCACCCCGTACGTGACCCGCGCGCCGCTGGGATTACTTCGTGCAACACCTCGGCGGCAACACGCCGCCGAAAGAGTACGAACTGAAGAAGTGGCCCTGGATGTAAGGCGCCTGTCCCCGCTCGACCTTCGGTCGAGCGGGGACATTGCACGGATCCATTGGCGCGAAGGCGCGTAACCGGGTAGTCGGTTACGCGCCTTCGTTTTTTGCGGAGCGCGTTCCCGCGCTCTGCACCCGGCTCGTCGGCCTTCGCGCGCCACTGTCGCTATCACGACATCCGGCGAACTGTCCGCGCACTCTTCGACAACCGGCGCGGACGCACGATCAGCGCAGGCTGTTCGGTTTGGCGACGCCCTTGGCGATCGCTTCGTCGAGCAGTTGGCGGATCTGTTCACTGGCCTGGCTTTGAGCTTGTTCCTGCCGCTTGCCCAGCGCGGCCTGTTGCACGCCTAGCGCCTCCTGCTGTTTGCCGAGGGCGGCCTGTTGCCGCCCCAGCGCGTCCTGCTGCTGGCTGAGCTCGCTCTGCTGCCGGTCGAAGGCTTGCTCGCTGGCCTCCAGTGCGGCGCGATTTGCCGACACCACGCTGCGTCCGTTCTGGCTGGATTGCGCGGCGAGTACGGCTTGCTGCTGGGCCAGGGTGGCCCGTTGGCTGGCGAGCCGTCCCTGTTTTGCACCGAGCATGCCCTGCTGCGCGCCCAAGGCTCCCTGCTTGCCGCCGAGTCCGCCCTGCTTGCTGCCCAGTGCGCCCTGTTCCCTGGCCAGGGCGTTCACTGGCGCATAGGCGGCTTGGGCGCGTTTCACATAGGCAGGATCGTCGATCACATATGCCATGTCGCCACGGCGGAACCAGATGGCGGACTTGCCGTCCTGCCGCAGGCGTCTCGCGGCCGCCAGATCGACCTCGCTGCCGTTGACGATGGCAGCGTCACCATCGAACAAGGCGAAGCCTTCGCTGGCGTCCGAATGGATGGCGACGTTGGCGTAATGGACGCGCAGAGCGCTGGTGTCGCGTGGCGGCGTGGGCGGCAATGGCGGTGTCGGCAGTGCGGCGGGCATGGCGGGCGGCGGCGCGACCGGAGCAGTCGCCGGTGGTAACGGCGGCAGGGCTGGAGGCGCCGGCGGGGCTGGCGGCGGTGGCGGCAGCAGGCTGGCCTGGGTGGAGGACGGTGTGGCGGGCGTGGTGTCGGCAGCCGCCGCCGTCACGCGGTAAGGCGCCACGCCGATCAGCGCGATCACGGCGACGAGCAGCCAGCCCCCCGCGCGCGACGAAGGTGGGTTCGCGGTTTGCTGCAACATGGTCAGTCGCCTCTTGAGATTGTTGAAGGAAGGAGAAGCACCGGCGAGGCCGGCATGCATTGGCTGCGCCACGCCGAGGCGCAGCAGCAGTCGGCCGTAGTCCTGCGGCGCGGCATGGTCGTCCCGCAGGACCTGCGCGTCGCAGGCCGATTCGCGGTGCAGGGCGTATTCGCGCATCGCCCAGCGCACCAGCGGGTGAAAGCAGAACAGGCATTGCGCGAGCGCCGGCACCCACGCCAGCCACAGGTCGCCACGACGCAGATGAGCCAGTTCGTGCGCCATCGCCATCGCCGTTTCGTCGGGGCTGAGTGCGTGGCCGAGCGGCAGCAGCACGGTGGGGCGCCACAGGCCGGTCACTTGCGGCGAAATGATCGCGGCCGACACACGCAGCCGGGGGCAGCGGCGCAGGCGCAATTGCCGCGACTGGCGGGCACACAGGCTCTGCAGCGCGGCATCCCGCAAGGGTTGCGAGCTGCGCAGCACCCGGCGCGCCTGCGACCAATGCCGCGCAGCCAGCAGCGCCTGCAGCAGCACGGCGGCCAGCCACAACAGGGCGATGCCGCTGCGCCAGGCCAGGGCAGGGGCAATCGGTGCAGCGATCGGTGACAGTCCGACTTCGTCGACGGTGATCTGATCGGAGAACGGCAGCGCCGGTGTGCTGGCCACGATCACGTGTGGGGATGCCGGCGACAGCAGCGGGAGTTCCAGCGGCGCGTGCCACAGCAGGCCCAGCAGCAGCTGGGCGCCGACCAGCCACCACAGCACGCAGCGCATCGCCGCCGACAGGCGTGGCAGCAAGCGGCCGAGCAGGTACACGGCGCCAATCAGCAGGACGGCCTGAATGGAGGTCCACAGCAGCCGCGCAAGCAAGATGTCGGCGGCATGGTCGAATGCGTTCATCTCACGATTCCTTGCGCCGGGATTGCAGCTGCGCCACCAGGGCTTCCAGTTCGGCCAGCTCGGTGTCGGAGACCTCGGCGCGCTCGGACATCCAGGCCACGAACGGCGACACCGAACCGCTCAGCGTCTTCTCGACGAAACTGCCCACGGCGCTGCGCATCACTTCGCCCGGGCCGGTGGCGGTGCTGTAGCGGAACATCCCCTTGAGCTGCCGGCGCTTGAGATAGCCCTTGCCGCGCAGGCGTTCCATCATGGTCAGCACGGTGGAGCGGGCCAGCCCGCGCGGCTCGCCGAAGCCCGCGGCCACCTCGCCCACCGAGGCGGCGCCGCACTCGTCGATGTGATGCAGCAGCGCCAGTTCCTGGTCGCCAATGGTGGGTTTGCGCATGACGGGCGGTCCGTTTGACTACAGTTGTAGGCAAGCTACGCCATGCCTACACGTGTAGTCAATAGGCTGTGCGGCAGGTCGCTCAGAACGCCATATCGAACGCCACCTCGCCCTGCACGCCGACCTGGTAGGCCGACACGCGGCGCTCGAAGAAGTTGGCCAGTTCCTGCACGTCCTGCAGGTCCATGAAGTCGAACGGGTTCCTCGCGCCGTATTTCTTCGGCAGGTCGAGCTGGGCGAAGCGCTGGTCGGCGCAGTATTCCAGGTACTGGCGCATGTCCTTCACCGACATGCCGGCCACGCCGCCAGACAGCACGTCCGCGGCGAACTGCGTTTCGCAGGCGATCGCGTCCTCCATCATCTCCTCGACCTGGGCGCGCATCGCGTCGTCGAACAGCTCTGGCTCCTGCGCGCGCACCGTGCGCACCACCTCGAAGGCGAACGCCATGTGTCCGCTCTCGTCGCGGAACACCCAGTTGGTACCTGCGGCGAGACCGTGCAGCAGGCCGCGCGAGCGCAGGTAGTAGACGTAGGCGAACGCGGCATAGAAGAACAACCCCTCGATGCAGGCCGCGAAGCAGATCAGGTTGAGCAGGAACTGGCGCCGATGCTCGCGCGTCTCCAGCCGGCGCAGCCCCTGGATCGAGTCGATCCACTTGAAGCAGAACGCGCCCTTCTGGCGGATCGACGGGATGGTCTCGATCGCCGCGAACGCACCGTTGCGTTCGGCCGGGTCAGGGATATAGGTGTCCAGCAGGGTGAGGTAGAACTGCACGTGCAGCGCTTCCTCGTACAGCTGGCGCGACAGGTACATGCGCGCTTCCGGCGCGTTGATGTGCTGGTACAGGTTCAGCACCAGGTTGTTCGACACGATGGTGTCGCCGGTGGCGAAGAACGCCACCAGCCGCTGGATCAGGTGGCGGTCGGCGGCGGACATCTTCGTATCGAGGTCGCGCGTGTCCGTCGAGAAATCCACCTCCTCGACGGTCCAGGTGTTCTTGATCGCGTTGCGGTACATCTCGTAGAAGCCGGGGTAGCGCATCGGGCGCAGGGTGAGCTCGAAGCCGGGGTCGAGGATGTGGGCGTTGCGGGCGAGTTGGGCGGACATGGATTGTTCCTTGGGTTCAAAGCTTGCGCGCATAGGCGTCATGCACGAAGCGGCTGACATAGGTGGCGAGGCCCATACCGGCTTGCGCGAGTTTCTGCATGTTCGCGACATGCTCGCGGCCGGTGACCTCGTCGGTGTATTCGTAAGTTTCGCCGTTGACGAAACGGATGCGGATGAAGCCGTCACCGCATTCGTACGCGGTGACGCCGGAGTGGCCGTCGAGATTCCGGTAGCGCTTCATCGCGACACCTCAGCGCGCTATTGGCAGGCCTCGCAATACTCCGGGTTCTCCAGTGAACAAAACACCGCGGCGGTGGCCTGCGCCTGATCGGGCAGCGCCGTCACCGTGGTCTTGGCGATCTTCGTGGCCGGGCGCGAGCGCAGGTAATAGGTGGTCTTGATGCCGGCCTTCCATGCGTACATGTACATCGAGCTCAGCTGGCCGATGTTCGGGTTTTCCATGAACAGGTTCAGCGACTGGCTCTGGTCGATATACGCGCCGCGCGCAGCAGCCAGTTCGATCAGAGCTTTCTGCGGCAACTCCCACACGGTGCGGTAGATCGCGCGCAGGCGTTCGGGGATCGCGCCGATGCCCTGGATCGAGCCTTCCGCCAGCTTGATCGCGTCGCGGATCTCGGGTGTCCACAGCCCCAGCGTCTTCAGCTCATCGGCGAGATAGCGGTTCACCTGCAGGAAATCGCCGGACAGCGTCTCGCGCTTGAACAGGTTGCTGACCTGCGGCTCGATGCATTCGTAGCAGCCGGCGATCGAGGCGATCGTGGCGGTCGGTGCGATCGCGATCAGCAGCGAGTTGCGCAGGCCGTGCTGCTTGATGCGTTCGCGCAAGGCGTTCCAGCGTGCGTCGTCATGGGGCGTGGCGTTCGGCCAGTGGTCGAACTGCAGCTCGCCGCTCGCGGCGCGGCTTTCGGCGAAGCCCGGATGCGCGCCGTCGACCTCGGCCAGCTCGGTCGATTGCGACAACGCATGGAAGTAGATCTCCTCGGCGATGCGGGTGGACAGCGCCAGCGCCTCGGTCGAGTCGAACGGCAGGCGCAGCTTGAAGAACACGTCCTGCAGGCCCATCACGCCCAACCCGACCGGCCGCCATTTCATGTTCGCGGTGCGCGCGGTGTCGATCGGGTAATAGTTGAGGTCGATCACCCGGTTGAGCTGGCGCACCGCGGTGCGCACCGTGGCGGCGAGCTGCTCGAAGTCGAAAGTGCCATCGACGACGTGCCGCGCCAGGTTCACCGAGCCAAGGTTGCACACGGCGGTTTCGCTGGCCGAACTCACTTCCAGGATCTCGGTGCACAGGTTGGACAAATGGATCACGTTGTCGGGTTTGGCCGTCTGGTTGCTGGTGGCGTTGCAGCGGTCCTTGAACGTCATCCAGCCGTTGCCGGTCTGCGCCAGCGTGCGCATCATGCGCGCGTACAGCTCGCGTGCCTTCACCGTCTTCACGGCGAGGCCGTTCGCTTCGGCTTCGCGATAGGCGCGATCGAACGTCTCGCCCCAGCTGTCGACCAGGTGCGGCATCGACCTTCGGATCGAACAGCGACCACTCGCCATCGCTCTCGACCCGGCGCATGAACTCGTCGGGGATCCAGTTCGCGATGTTGAGGTTGTGCGCGCGGCGCGCGTCGTCGCCGGTGTTGTCGCGCAGTTCCAGAAAGTCCTCGATGTCGGCGTGCCACGATTCAAGGTAGACGCAGGCGGCGCCCTTGCGCTTGCCGCCCTGGTTCACCGCGGCGACCGAGGCGTCCAGCGTCTTCAACCATGGCAGCAGGCCGTTGGAATGGCCGTTGGTGCCCTTGATCAGCGAGCCGCGCGAACGCACCCGCGAATAGGCCAGGCCGATGCCGCCGGCGAACTTGCTGAGCTTGGCCACGTCGGCGTACTTGTCGTAGATCGACTCCAGCGAATCGATCGGCGAGTCGAGCAGGTAGCACGAACTGAGCTGTTCGTGCGCGGTGCCGGCGTTGAACAGGGTGGGCGAGCTGGCGATGTATTCCAGCGACGACAGCAGCCGATAGAGTTCCAGCGTCTCGCCGATCTCGTTGCCACCCAGCGCGCAGGCGATGCGCATGAAGAAATGCTGCGGCGTCTCGATCACCAGCCGCCGCTGCGGATGGCGCAGCAGGTAGCGGTCGTACACCGTGCGCAGGCCGAAGTATTCGAAGCGGCGGGTGGCCAGCGGGTCGATTGCGTCGTTGAGCTTGCGCGCGTTGGCGGCCACGAAGTCGCGCAGGCGCTCGTTGAGGATGCCCAGCTCGGCGCCGCGCGCGATCGATTGCGAAAAGCTCTGGATTTCCTGGCCGCTGACTTCCTTGTCGATGTAGGCACCGAGCAGCCGCGCGGCGAGCTGCCCGTATTCCGGCTCCTCGGCGGTCAGCGCGGCGGCGGTGCGGATCGACAGCTGGTCCAGCTCCTGCGTGGTGGCGCCGTCGTACAGGCCACCGATGGTCTTCAGCGCCACACGCAGTGGGTCGACACCGTGCAGGCCTTCGCTGCTGCGGGTCACCGCGCGCACGATCTTGTTGAGGTCGACGGTTTCCTGGCCGCCGTTGCGCTTGGTCACGCGCATCTGGGCGGGGCTGTGCGGCGGAGTCAGTGCGAAGGCGGTTTCCGGTGAGGACGGTACGGCCGCTTCAGTGGTGGATGAATCGACGCGCGCGACGATGCGCTCGCGCTCTGCGGTATCGAGGGATTGCATGGCTGGTGGCTCCCGGCATGGACATCAAACGCCTGCTCCCGCGCGCAGGGCCTGAAGCGGCGGATTCCGGGGATGGTCCGCAATGCAGCTGCCGGTTGGCCTGCTTGCATTGCGACGTGCCTCCCCGCGGAAGCCGTCACTACGCATCGGGACACGTTCGTCCCGATGTGCCGGCAGGTCTTCGGACTTGCGGACATGGATCTGGCGATCCGCCTACTTGACCTCGCTTCCCGGCTACTGCGAACCAGTGCGTGTGAGGGCGTTCGTTTCCGCTTTACCGCTGCGGGGCAGTTCCGGATTCACACCGGATTCCCTTTTAAGCCCGACCGATGTCGCATCTGGTCGGGCACCGACGCACACAACATATCGGGTGAGCCGGGCAGGGTCAACCCAACAAGTTGTGTATAAGTCGACGTGCGGACCACTCGTGGTGAGCGCCGGTGCGGGCTGCGGCAGGCTTACAGTGCGTCGTGATCCAGCTCGCCGGTGCGGATGCGTATAACCTGCTCCAGCGTGCTGACGAAGATCTTGCCGTCGCCGATCTTGCCGGTGCGGGCGGAGGCCTGGATCGCTTCCAGCACGCGATCGAGCTGATCGTCGGCCACCGCCACTTCCAGCTTGATCTTGGGCAGGAAGTCGACCACGTACTCGGCGCCGCGGTACAACTCGGTATGGCCCTTCTGGCGGCCGAAACCCTTCACTTCGGTGACCGTGATGCCCTGCACGCCGACTTCGGCCAGCGCTTCGCGCACGTCGTCCAGCTTGAACGGCTTGATGATCGCCACGACCAGCTTCATGGGTTGTTCCTTGAAAGGTGTCGGTTACGTCGAAGGCGCATTTTGCCTGCCCGGAGCGGCATTGTCGCGCCGGGAACGGCACGTGTAGGACAATCCCTACAAATCTTGACGGAGCATACCGATGGCGCACCCGATTTCCATTCACCTAGTATTTACCTCGACGAGTTCGAGGCGCTATCCATGATGGATAGGCAGGATATCGACCAGATTGCCCTGCGACTTGTGTCGTTGGTACCGCCAGGACTGGCACAGGCGCATCAGGATTTGCGAACCAACTTCCAGGATGTTCTGGCGCAGGGACTGCGCCGCCTCGACCTGGTCACCCGCGAAGAATTCGAAGTCCAGTCCCAGGTACTGGCGCGCACCCGCGCCAAGGTCGACGAATTGGAGCGACGCGTGGCCGAGCTAGAGGCCGCGGTGGCTGCCCGCACGGGTCTGTAACACCCAACTCCCGGGAGCCGCCTCCGATCCGTCACCCTCACCCCGAGAACGATCGGGGGCGGTTATTTATCCGCGCTGCTGATGGAGCTGCCAGATGTCTGTGCCTGTCAGCGCCCGATCCACCGTGCATTGCCGATCAGCGGTCGCATGAGTCTTGCTGTCACCCTCAGTCGCGCCCAGGAAGGGATCGCTGCACCGCAGGTGATGGTCGAGGTGCATCTTTCCGGCGGTTTGCCGTGCACGAATATTGTCGGCCTGCCCGAGGCTGCGGTGCGCGAGGCGCGCGATCGCGTGCGCGTAGCCATCCAGAATACCGCCTTCGAATATCCTGGCCGTCGCGTCACCGTGAACCTGGCACCGGCCGAGTTGCCCAAGGACGGTGGGCGCTTTGACCTTCCGATCGCACTGGGCATCCTCGCCGCCAGCGGCCAGGTGCCGCGCGAAAAACTGGACGATTGCGAATTTCTCGGCGAGCTGGCGCTGACCGGCATGTTGCGCAGCGTCTCCGGCGTGTTGCCGGCGCTGCTGCGGGCGCGGGCACGCGGGCGCCGGGTGGTGGTGCCCCGCGAGAACGCCGCCGAGGCGGCGTTGGTGCCGGATGTGGATGTGCGGGTGGCCGACACCCTGGCCGAAGTGTGCGGCTGGCTGCGCGGCGCGCACGAGCTGTCGACGCCGGTCGGCATCCCCAGCAACGGCGGTGCCGACGACGGCCCGGACCTGGCGGATGTGCGCGGCCAGTTGCAGGCGCGGCGCGCGCTGGAGATCACCGCGGTCGGAGGCCACCACCTGCTTCTGATCGGGCCGCCCGGCACCGGCAAGACCATGCTTGCGGAGCGCCTGCCCGGCATCCTGCCACCGCTGTCGGAATCGGAGGCGCTGGAGACTTGCGCCGTGCTGTCGGTGGCCGGGCAGGCCACCGACCTGGCGCGCTGGCGCCGCCGCCCCTTCCGCGCACCGCATCACACCGCGTCGGCGGTGGCGCTGGTCGGTGGCGGTTCGTATCCGCGTCCTGGCGAGGTTTCGCTGGCGCACAACGGCGTACTGTTCCTGGATGAACTGCCGGAGTTCAGCCGGCACGTGCTGGAAGTGTTGCGCGAGCCGATGGAGTCCGGCCACATCGTGATTTCGCGGGCGGCGCGGCAGTCGACGTTTCCCGCCCAGTTCCAGCTGGTCGCGGCGATGAACCCCTGCCCTTGCGGCTACGCCGGCGATCCGCGTTGCCAGTGCACGCCGGACCAGATCCGGCGCTACCGCGCGCGCATCTCCGGGCCGCTGCTCGACCGCATCGACCTGTGCGTGGAAGTGCCGCCGGTATCGCTGGCCGAATTGGGCACGCCACGCAATGAACGCGACGAGGATTCCGCCACGGTGCGCGCGCGCGTGCTCAAGGCGCGGCGGCAGTCGCTGATGCGCGCGGGCCGCTCGAACGCCGAGATCAGCACGCGCGAACTGGAGCGCGACTGCGCGCTGGGGGCGGCCGAGCGACGCTGGTTCGAGTCGGCGCTGGGGCGGCTGGGCCTGTCCGCACGCGCCTATCATCGCGTGCTGCGGGTGGCTCGCACGATCGCCGACCTCGATGGCGGCGCGGCCCTGCTGGAGCGCGAGCATCTGGCCGAAGCACTGCAATACCGTCGCTTTTGAGGTTCGCCCGGCCGAGCCCGGTCGGCCGTTTCCGGCGATGCGTGGCTCGGTCGCCGCGCGTCTCTTGCGAGGGGTGCGACGACTATCGGGCGGGGACTGATGCGCACCGGCATGCTCACGGGCGGCTTGCTCGCGCGGTAGCCGGCGTGGGCGAGTGTTGAGTGATAAAAGACCAAGTGCGCAAGCGTACGAAATCCGCCTGTTTCTCGCTTCCCGCTCTTCCCTCGCTTCTCGCCGTTACGCGGCGGCGGGGTGGGCGAACTGCGCCTCCTCGGTCGAACCCTTCAGCGCGGTGATCGAGGACTGGCCCTGCTGGATCGCCTGGGTCACCTGGTCGAAGTAGCCCGTGCCCACTTCTCGCTGGTGCTTCACCGCGGTGAAGCCGTGCTCGGCGGCGGCGAATTCCTTTTCCTGCAATTCGACGAAGGCCGTCATCTGGCGGCGTGCATAGCCATGTGCCAGGTCGAACATGCCGTAATTCAGGCTATGGAAGCCGGCCAGGGTGATGAATTGGAACTTGTAGCCCATCGCGCCCAGTTCCTTCTGGAAGTTCGCGATGGTGGCGTCGTCCAGGTTCTTCTTCCAGTTGAAGCTGGGCGAGCAGTTGTAGGCCAGCAGCTTGCCGGGGAACTTCGCGTGGATCGCCTCGGCGAAGCGGCGCGCGTCGTCCAGGTTCGGCTTGCTGGTTTCGCACCAGATCAGGTCGGCGTACGGCGCGTAGGCTAGGCCGCGGCTGATCGCCTGGTCCAGACCCGGACGCACCCGATAAAAGCCTTCGACGGTGCGCTCGCCGGTGACGAACGGCTGGTCGTTGGCGTCGATGTCGGAGGTGAGCAGGTCGGCGGCATCGGCATCCGTGCGGGCCACCAGCAGGGTCGGCACGCCGGCGACGTCGGCGGCCAGCCGCGCGGCGTTCAACTTGTCCACCGCCTCGCGCGTCGGCACCAGCACCTTGCCGCCCATGTGGCCGCACTTCTTCACCGAGGCCAGCTGGTCCTCGAAATGCACGCCGGCGGCGCCGGCTTCGATCATCGCCTTCATCAGCTCGAACGCGTTCAACACGCCGCCGAAACCGGCCTCGGCATCGGCCACGATCGGCACCAGCCAGTCGGTGTCGTCCTTGCCTTCGGCGTGGTGCAGCTGGTCCGCGCGCAGCAAGGTATTGTTGATGCGCTTGACCACCAGCGGCACCGAATTCGCCGGATACAGCGACTGGTCCGGATACATCTCGCCGGCCACGTTCGCGTCGGCGGCGACCTGCCAACCGCTCAGGTAGATTGCCTGCAGGCCGGCCTTGACCTGCTGCATCGCCTGGTTGCCGGTGAGTGCGCCGAGTGCGTTGACGAAATCTTCCTTGTGCAGCGACTTCCACAACCGCTCGGCGCCGCGGCGGGCCAGCGAATGCTCGACCGCCACGGTGCCGCGCAGGCGCACCACGTCCTCGGCGGCGTAGTTGCGCTGGACGCCGGCCCAGCGCGGGTTGTTGTTCCAGTCCAGGGTGATCTGTTCGGCGGTGGGCAAGGTGGTCTTCATGGCGTGGCTCCGATGATGGCGTTGCTGCAGAAACGCTCTAGGCGCTGGCGGATGTACGGCAGGTTCAGTCGCGCACAAGGGCGATCCCGCAAGAGGTCGGTCAGGCGAGTTGGTCGTAGGCGGGCAGGGTGAGGAAGTCGCCGAGCTGGTCGGCGTGGGTCATTGCGCCGAGCAGGGCTGCCGCGGCGTCGGCGCGGGCGGCACCGGGATGCTGGCTGTCGCGCAGGCGATGGGTGTGCGCGGCCAGGGCGCGGTCGAACAATGCGAAGTCGATCGGCGCGTGGTCGGGGAATTCCAGATCACCGTGATGGAGCCACTGCCACAGCTGGGCACGGGCGATCTCGGCGGTGGCGGCATCCTCCATCAGGTGGTGGATCGGCACGCAGCCGAGGCCGTCCAGCCACGCGGCGGTGTAGCGCAGGCAGACCTCGACGTTGTTGTCGAAGCCGGCGCGGCTGATCGTGCCGTTCGGTGCGGCGAGCAACTGCTCGCGGGTCACACTGAGGTCCTTGCGCAGCACGCTGAGCTGGTTCGGCGCCGGCATGTAGCGGTCGAAGACTGCCCGGGCCACCGGCACCAATGCCGGATGTGCGACCCAGGTGCCGTCGTGGCCGGCCTGCACCTCTCGCAGTTTGTCGGCACGCACCTTGGCCAGCGCGGCTTCGTTCGCCGCGTCGTTGCCCTTGATCGGGATCTGCGCAGCCATGCCGCCCATCGCGAATGCCTCGCGGCGATGGCAGGTCTGGATCAGCAGCTCGGAATAGGCTTTCAGGAACGGCGCGGTCATCTGCACCTGGCCACGCTCCGGCAGCAGGCGGTCGCGATGGGCGCGCAGGGTTTTCAAATACGAAAAGATGTAGTCCCAGCGGCCGCAGTTGAGCCCGACCGCGCGGCGGCGCAACGCGTGCAGGATCTCATGCATCTGGAACGCCGCCGGCAGCGTCTCGATCAGCACGGTGGCCTTCATCGTGCCGACCGGCAGCTGCAGCTCGTCCTCGGCGGCGGCCATCACCGCATCCCACAGCGCGGCTTCCTCCATCGCCTCGAGTTTCGGCAGGTAGAAGTACGGGCCGCGGTCGCGGCTGTGCAGCGCGCGGGCGTTGTGCAGCACGAACAAGCCGAAGTCGACCAGCGCACCGGACATCGGTTCGCCGTCCACGCAGAAGAACTTGTCGTGCAGATGCCAGCCGCGCGGACGCACCACCAGCACCGCCGGGTTGTCGTTGACGCGGTAGCTCTTGCCTTCCGGTGATGTGAACTCGATGCGGCCGTTGACCGCATCACGCAGGTTGAGCTGGCCATCGAGCTGGTTGGCGAAGGTGGGCGCCGAGGAATCCTCGAAGTCGGCCATGAACACCTTCGCGCCGGAGTTCAGTGCGTTGATGATCATCTTGCGCTCGACCGGCCCGGTGATCTCGACGCGGCGGTCCTGCAACGCGGCCGGGATCGGCGCCACAGTCCAGTCGGACTCGCGGAGCGCCAGCGTATCGGTGCGGAAATCCGGCAGGCCGCCAGCGTCGTAACCCGCCTGGCGCTCGCGCCGGACCTGCAGCAGGCGCCGCCGGGTGGCGTCGAAACGACGATGCAATTGGGCCAGGAAACCCAGCGCCGCGGGGGTCAGGATGCTTTCGTAACCGGCGTGGTCGGCGTGGATCTCGACGGCGCCGATATCGAGCTGTTCCTGCGGTACTGCCATGGGGTTCGCTCCGCGTCGTGGGTGGCTCGAAGCTAGAGCAGGAATCACATATTTGACAAAGTGAATGTTTCAATCATTACTATGAAATACGTCAATGTTAACTCCAACATGTTGAAAACACGCGATGAAAAAGCCCACAGGCACGCTGACCCAGCCAATGAAATCGCGCCTTGGGGCAGCAAGAAAGCATGTCGACGACAAGCCGGCAGCAGTAAGCGGTGGCCGTTACTACTACAAGGGCAACCGGCACAAGCAGCTGCGCGCCTTCGTCAGCGTCGTGAAGCTGGGCACGCTGACCCGCGCCGCCGAGGCGCTATACCTGTCGCAGCCCACGATCAGCCTGCAACTGCAGGCACTGGAGCGGGAGCTTGGGGTGAGCCTGCTCGAGCGCCGCCGCCGCCGCATCAACCTTACCGACGCGGGCGAGGCGTTGTACGAGCTCGCGCGGCCGCTGGTCGAGGGCTGGGACACGCTGGACCGGGATTTCCAGGCGCGCGTGCTAGGCCTGCAGGCCGGCCGGCTGACCATCGCCGCCGGCACCTCGACCATCCACTACCTGCTGCCTGACCTGGTGCGCCGCTATCGTGAGCGCTTCCCCGCGGTGCAACTGCAACTGGCCAACGTCACCGGCAAGGATGGCCTGGCCTTGCTGCGCGCCGACGACGCCGACTTCGCGGTCGGCTCGATGCTGGACGTGCCGAACGACATCGCCTGGGCACCCGTGCACCACTACGATCCGATGCTGATCATGCCGCCCGACCATCCGCTGGCGGCGAAGGAGAAGATCACGCTGGAGGATCTGTCGCCGTACGGCCTGATCCTGCCGCCGCAGCGACTGTCCACCTACCGGCTGGTCGACCTGGTGTTCCAGCAGCGCCAGGTGCCGTACCACGTGGCGATCGAGGTGGGCGGCTGGGACGTGATCAAGGAATACGTGGCGATGGGCATGGGCATCTCGATCGTCACCGGCATCTGCATCACCGCGGCGGACCATGGCCGGCTGGCCGTGCGCAACATGAAGCAGTACTTCCCGCAGCGCAGCTACGGCGTGGTGATGCGCAAGGGCAAGTTCCTCAGCGCCGAGGCGCGTGCGTTCGTCGACCTGATCCGCCCGGGCCTGCTGACCCATCGCGACTACGACGACCCGGGGCAGTCGCAGCGCTGATTCGAAGCAGTTGCTCACACGTTGCGGCGCTTGCCTCTGAACGGAGCGTAGAACGCGCGCAGGTGCGCCAGGTCCGCTTCCATGTCATCGCTGGTGTGGAACAGTGGCCCGATGCCGATGGTCTTGTCGGGATAATTGAACCAGGCGGTGACGATCGGCACGCCGGCATCGTGGGCAATGCGCCAGAAGCCGCTCTTCCAGCGGGCCACCGCTTTGCGCGTGCCTTCCGGTGCGATGCCGAGCCACAGCGAGTCACGCTGGCGCAACTGCTCGACCATCTGTTCGACCACGCCCTTGGCGGCACCGCGGTCGATCGGCATGCCGCCAAGCTGGCGCAGCACCTTGCCAAGCGGGCCCTGGAAGAGCTCCTGCTTGCCCATGAAATTGATGTCGGCGCCAATGCCGACCTTCAGCAGCAAGCCCCATACGCCATCCCACCATGACGAATGCGGTGCGGCGATGAGCACGGCCCGGCGCACATCCGGAAATTCGCCGACCAGGCTCCATCCGCACAGCCTCAGGGCGCCACGACAGAGTCGACGCCGCCAGTTGTCGCTCAGTTTCGGCATGTTCGGCGGCAGCTGCGCCGGTCTCGGCAAGCGTCCCTTCATTCGAGCTCCGGTTTGCGTGAACGGTCCTGCTTGATCCGGCCGCGCTGCTGCTTGCCGGCCAGCCGGCGCTCCTTCGAGGCACGGGTGGGTTTGGTGGCGACGCGTCTCTTCGGTGGCAGCAGCACGCCGCGGATGATCTCGACCAGCCGCTCGCGCACGTCGTCGCGGTTGCGCACCTGATCGCGGAAGCGGCGGCCCTGGATCACCAGCACGCCTTCGGCGGTGAGCCGGCGGTCACGCCGCGCCAGCAGGCGCGCGCGGATTTCCTCCGGCAGCGACGGCGAGCCCGTCACGTCGAAGCGAAGCTCCACCGCACTCTCGGTGCGGTTCACATGCTGCCCGCCGGGACCATCGGCGCGCAGGAAGCGCTCGACCAGCTCCGACTCGGGCAGGGTGATGCTGTGGCTGACGATCAACATGCAGGCAGTTTAGCGGGCGTCCCGGTGGCTTGGGGATCGCACACACCATCGTCGAACGGTGGTCGCGGCCAGCCGAAACGATCGAGCAACGCGGCATATTCCTCGTCAAGCGGCGCCTCTATCTGCATCGACGCACCGCTGAGCGGATGGGCGAAGCGAAGTCGCCACGCATGCAGCAGCATGCGGTGGCAACCGAAGTGCTGCTTGTACAGCCGGTTGTGGTCGCCGCGGCCGTGCTGGCAGTCGCCGATCACCGGATGATGGATATGCGCCAGGTGCTTGCGGATCTGGCGGAAGCGCCCGCTTTCCGGCTCGGCCAGCAACAGCGCATAACGCTGCTGCGGATACCGCCCCAGCGCGATCGGTACCTCGATCGTGGCCAGCCGCCGGTAGTGCGTGCGGGCCTCGCGGCGCGGGCCGGTTTCGCGCGAGCCGGGCAGCGGGTAATCGATCACTCCTTCGGCCGGTGCCGGCCAGCCACGCACCACCACCAGGTACTGCTTGTGCACCGCGCGGCCCATGAACTGCTCGCCCAGCGCGGCGGCAACCTCGCGCGACCGCGCGATCAGCAGCACGCCGCTGGTCGCGCGGTCGAGCCGGTGCGCCAGGTACACGCTGTCGCCGACCTGCTCGCGCAGCAGGTCGATCAGGAATTCCTCGGCATTGCCCACCATCTTCGAGCGATGCACGGCGAGGTTCGCGGGTTTGTTCACCGCGATCAGCGCGTCGTCCTGGTAGAGAATCTCGATCATGCGGCGAGGTGTCGATGAGGTTGCGAAAGCGGCGTAGGGCGGACAGCGCCCGCCGGCTCTTGCCGCGTCTCGGCGCGAAGCGGCGGGCAGCCCGCCTTGCAGCCCGAGATGGGTTTCTCGTTGATCAGCGCGCGCGCGGCCAGCCGGCCGCGAATGCAAGCAGCCCGGCGATGCCGGCGCACAGCGGCGGCCAGTTGCCGTGCAGCGGCGCGAGCGCCCACAGCAAGGCGGCAGCGATCAGCAGCGAGCTGCCGAGCAGGCCGCAGGCGAGCAGTCGGTGCTGGCGTTGCGCGTTGTCGTGCAGCAGCTTGAGTTCGGCGGGATCGCTCAACGTGCGCCGTTCGCCGCCGCCGATCTGGCGCAGCGCGTCACGTACCAACCCGGGGAATTGCGGCGCCTCGTGCAGCCATTCCGGCAGCCGCTTGCGTACCTCGCGCAGGGTGCGTCGCGGGCTGTAGCGCTCGCGCAGGATGCGTTTGAGCACCGGATGCGCCACCGCCCAGATGTCGATCTCCGGATCGAGCATGCGGCCCACGCCCTCGATGTTGAGCAGGGTCTTCTGCAGCAGGATCAGCTGCGGCTGCAGGGTCAGCTGGAAACGGCGCGCGGTCTGGAACAGTTTCACCACCAGCTCGGCCAGCGAGATCTGCGACAGCGGGCGGGTGAAGTACGGCTCGCACACCGTGCGCACCGCGGCCTCCAGTTCGTCCAGCCGCACGTCGGCGGGCATCCAGCCGGCGTCTACGTGCAGCTTGGCGATGCGCGCGTAGTCGCGCTCGAACAGCGCGATGAAGTTCTGCGCCAGCCAGTACTGGTCGGCCTCGGGCAGCGAGCCCATGATGCCGAAATCCAGCGCGATGAAGCGCGGTTCGCCGGTGCGCGTGGGGTCGACCCAGATGTTGCCGGGGTGGGCGTCGGCGTGGAAGAAGTTGTCGCGGAATACCTGCTCGTAGAACACCCGCACGCCTTTCGCGGCGAGCGCCTTGCGGTCCAGCCCGGCGGCGTCGATCGCGGCGATGTCGTCGCTGCTGATGCCGTGCACGCGTTCCAGGGTGAGCACGCGCGCGCTGGTCAGTTCCCAGTGCACCGCCGGCACATACAGATCCGTGCCGCTGTCGAAGTTGCGCTTGAGCAGGCTGGCGCTGGCGCCTTCGCGCTGCAGGTCCAGCTCGTTCTCCAGCATCTTCTCGACTTCGGCGACCACGTCCAGCGGACGGATCTTGTCGGCGTTCGGATGCCAGCGCTGGGCCAGTTCGCCCAGCGAGCGCAGCAGCTTCACGTCGCGGGCGATCTGCGCGTCGATGCCGGGGCGCAGCACCTTCACCACCACCTCGCGGCCGTCGTGCAAGGTAGCCGCGTGCACCTGGGCGATCGAGGCGGAGGCCAGCGGGGTCTCGTCGAATTGGGCGTACAGGCGGCCAATCGGCGATTTCAGCTCCTGCTCGACGATCGCGCGCGCCTCGCTGCCGGGGAACGGCGCGACCTGATCCTGCAGCAGGGCGAGTTCATCGGCAATGTCGGCCGGCACCAGGTCGCGCCGGGTCGACAGCACCTGGCCGGCCTTGACGAAGATCGGCCCCAGTTCGGTCAGCGCGTGGCGCAGGCGGGCGCCGCGCGGCAGGCCGCGAATGTCGGTGCGCGGTCTCGCCACCAACGGACGCAGCAGTTTCAGCGGGCGGTACAGGTGGGTGGCGTCGACCAGTTCGTCGAGCCGGTACGCCAGCAGCACCGAGGCAACCCGCAGCAGTCGCGGCACCACTTTCAGCGGCGTCACGCGGCGTTGCCCTGCAGGCGCTGCATGAGTCGCTGCACGCGGGATTCCAGCCGCTCGCTGCGTTCGCGCAGCGCGTCCACGCCGTCGAGGAAAGCCTCGACCTCGCCCGGCGCGATCGCCACGCGTGCCTCGTCGCGCAGCCAGTCGGCGGTGTCCTCGGTGAGGTGGCCGGCGGTTTCGCGGGCGTGGGCGAGGCCCTTGCGCATCGCCTTGGCCAGCGGCACGCCGAGCACATCGCCGAAGGTGCGCGCGAACGCTTCCTCGAAATCCGGGGCGAACTTGCCGGCCAGCTTTTCCAGCCGACGCGCCAGCTCGGCGTCGCCGGCGATCTCCACCTTGCCTGGTGCGATGCCGTCGTCGTCGCGGCGGAACATCATCGCCAGCAGGCTGCCCGGGGTGGCGGCCACCTTCAGCTGGCTGTTTTCCTGCGGCGGCCCGACTTTCAGGCGCGCGTCATCCACGGTGACGGCCAGCGCGATTTCCGGCCCGCGCAGATGCAACTGCACGCTGCGGCCGTTCAACGCGGCCAGCTTCTGCTGCGTGTCCGGGTCCAGCGACAAGGTGTGGTTCAGCGCGGTTTCCAGCGCACGGCCGGCGAGCTTGCGCAGCGGTAGCGGCAACCAGGAGTTGGGAGTGGCGGCGTTCATCCGGCGATTGTAGCCCGCCGGCCGTGCTCTAGGCCTTCGCCGCGCCGGGGAAACCCAGCTGGCGCCAGGCTTCATAGACGGCTACGGCGACTGTGTTCGACAGGTTCAGGCTGCGGCTGCCCGGGCGCATCGGCAGACGCAGGCGTTGCGGCACGGGAATCGTGTCGAGTACATCGGCCGGCAAGCCAGCCGTCTCGCAGCCGAACAGCAGCGCGTCGCCGTCGGCAAAGTGGGCGTCGACATGGGCGATGTGTCCGCGGGTGGTGAAGGCGAACACGCGCGGCGCGCCGATCGCGTCGAGGCAACCGGCCAGGTCGTCATGCACCGCGACGCTGGCGTACTCGTGGTAGTCCAGTCCGGCGCGGCGCAGCCGGGCATCGTCGAGCGTGAAGCCGAGCGGACGGATCAGGTGCAGCGCGGCGCCGGTGTTCGCGCACAGGCGAATCACGTTGCCGGTGTTCGGCGGGATCTCGGGGCGGAACAGGATGACATGCAGCATCCCGACATTATCGCGTGTCCGGGCGTGCTTTCGTCGAACGCCTAACCACCGTACTGGGGGCAGACCACGCCGTCCGGTGGCAACGCGCAGCTGCTCGGTGCGGCCAACAGGATCGCGCCGACGCTGCTGCCAGTGGCGAGCTGCACGGAAGCCGGTGTGGTTGTCACCATTGCAGCCAGGATCAGGCCGCAGACCGCCACGCAGGCGATGAACAGGCCGCGCAACATCAAGGTCTCAAGTTTCATGGTCATGTCTCCGATGAGTGAAGTGAAGTTCCTGCCCTCCCTTGTTAGCAATCCCCGTGCCAAGCGTGTATATTGGCCCAACTTATTGATTTTCAAGACCAAACGAACGGAGTGACCAGCCACGGCATTGTCCGCGGACAGCCGTGCATCCCGCCGGCGGACAGCCGGACACGGCGTCGCCAGCGCCGGTACGGCTGTGCCGCAAGTCATTTGCGGTGGCTGTGGGGCGCCGCTAGCCTGCGTGGACTCATTCGTGAAACTGGAGGTTCACCGTGACAAGAAAGCCCCTTGCCCTGCTTGTCGCAGGTCTGCTTGCCCTGAGTGCCGGCGCGCTGCCGGCGCGGGCCGCTCCGGCCCGGGCTCCGGCCGCGTCGTCAAGCCAGATCCCGGATATCGCCTACACCCGCTTCACCCTGCCGAACGGCCTGACCGTGGTGGTGCATGAGGACCACAAGGCGCCGGTGGTGGCGGTGAGCATCTGGTACCACATCGGCTCCGGCGACGAGCCGACGGGCAAGACGGGTTTCGCGCATCTGTTCGAGCATCTGATGTTCTCCGGTTCGGAGAACCACAAAGGCACCTACTTCGGTCCGTTCGAGGTGGCTGGTGCCACCGACATGAACGGCACCACCTGGTTCGACCGCACCAACTATTTCGAGACCGTGCCCACCACCGCGCTGGACATGGCGCTGTGGATGGAGTCCGACCGCATGGGCCACTTGCTCGGCGCGATCGGCCAGAAGGAACTCGACACCCAGCGCGGCGTGGTGCAGAACGAGAAGCGCCAAGGCGAGAATCGCCCGTACGGCCGCGTCGACGAGAACATTCTGGCCAACACCTACCCGGCCAACCACCCGTACCAGCACGACACCATCGGCTCGATGGCCGACTTGAACGCGGCCTCGCTGGACGACGTGAAGCAGTGGTTCCACAGCAACTACGGCGCCGCCAACACCACCCTGGTGCTGGCCGGCGACATCACCGTGGCGCAGGCGAAGGAAAAGGCCGCGAAGTATTTCGGCGATATCCCGGCCGGTCCGGCGGTGGCGCGGCAGCAGCCGTGGATCACCCCGCTGGCCAAATCCACCCGCGGCGTGCAGCACGACCATGTGTCGCAGCCGCGCATCATCCGTACCTGGGTGGTGCCGCAGCTGGGCACCGACGATGCCACGCAGCTCGACCTGGCCTCCACCGTGCTGGGCAGCGGCAAGACCTCGCGGCTGTACCAGCGGCTGGTTTATCAGGACAAGCTGGTCGATGACGTGTCCGCCAGCATCAGCGACTTTGCGCTGGCCAACCAGTTCCAGATCCAGGCCGACGTGAAGGATGGCGTGGACCCGGCCAGGGTCGAGGCGGTGATCAACGAGGAGCTGAAGAAATTCCTCGCCGACGGCCCGACGCAGGATGAGCTCGATCGCGCCAAGGTGGCCAGCCGCGCGGGCTTCGTGCGCGGGCTGGAAAAGGTCGGCGGTTTCGGCGGCAAGGCGGTGATCCTGGCCGAGGGGCAGGTCTATCGCGGAGATCCGGGCGCGTACAAAAAGGACCTCGAGCGTATCGAGTCGGCCAGCATCGCCAGCGTCAGGGCAGCATCCGACAAGTGGCTGAGCAAGGGCGACTACCTGCTCACCGTGCTGCCGGCCGGCAAGGATTTCGACCCGGCGGTCGAGGATGCCAAGGTGGTGCCACTGGCTGCCGCGCCAGGGCGCCCGCAGCCGGTCGTGCCGGCAGCGCGCGTCTACGGCGTGAGCAAGAGCACGCTCGACCGTCGTGCCGGCGTGCCGTCGGTAACCCAGTTCCCCGAGCTGAGCTTTCCCAAGCTCGAGCGCGGCAAGCTGGCCAACGGCATCGAAGTGATCCTGGCCGAGCGGCACACCATTCCGGTGACCCAGATCCAGTTGCAGTTCGACGCCGGCTACGCCGCCGACCAGGGCCGCAAACTCGGCACCGCCAGCTTCACCTCCAGCCTCATGAACGAGAGCACCAAGAGTCTCGATTCGGTGGAGATCTCCAAGCGCAAGCAGCGCCTGGGCGCGATCACCGGCGTGGGTTGCGGCCTCGATACCTGCTCGGCCTCGCTGAACGCGTTGAACGACCAGCTGCAGCCGTCGCTGGCGCTGTTCGCCGACATCGTGCGCAACCCCGCGTTCAAGACCGAGGACATCGATCGCGTGCGCGGGCAGTGGCTGGCCGGTATCGCGCAGGAAAAAACCCAGCCCACCGGGTTGGCCTTGCGCACCCTGCCGCCGCTGCTGTACGGCAGCCAACACGCCTACGGCATCCCGTTCACCGGCTCGGGCACCGAAGACGGGATCAAGGCACTGACCGCCGCCGACCTGATCGCCTTCCAGCAGGACTGGCTGCGCCCGGACAACGTGAAGATCCTGGTGGCCGGCGATACCACGCTGGCGCAGATCATCCCGCAGTTGAACGCCGTCTTCGGCGACTGGAAGGCGCCCGCCAGCGTGGTGCCGAAGAAGAACGTCGCCACGGTGCAGGCTCAGCCCAGGCCGCGAGTGTTCCTGATCAACCGCGCCGATGCGCCGCAGTCGCTGATCCTCGCCGGCCTGCTGGCGCCATCCACCCGTGCCGACAACAACCTGGCCATCCAGGCGGCCAACGGTGCGTTCGGCGGCACCTTCACCTCGCGCCTCAACATGAACCTGCGCGAGGACAAGCGTTGGGCTTACGGCGCGCAGAGCATGCTGATGGACGCGCAGGGCCAGCGGCCGTTCCTGTTCTTCGCTCCGGTGCAGACCGACAAGACCGCCGAGTCGGCCGCCGAAGTGCTGAAGGAGGCGCGGGCGGTTATCGGCGACCGGCCGCTTACCGATGCCGAGATCGCCAAGATCAAGGACCAGCGCGTGCGTGCCTTGCCAGGCAGCTACGAAACCACCGGCGCCGTGCTCGGCGCAGTCAGCGGCATCGTGCAGTACGACCGGCCGGACGATTACGTGCAGACGCTGAAGTCGCGCCTGGAGGCAATCAGCCCGGCCGCTGCCGAGACGGCGATCAAGGAGATCGTCAAACCCGATGCGATGACCTGGGTGATCGTCGGCGATCTCAAGCAGATCGAGGCCTCCGTGCGTGCATTGAACCTCGGCGAGGTGCAGGTGATCGACGCCGACGGCAAGCCGGCGGCGAAATGAACCGGCATGCGGCGCCGGTCGAGGCCGGCGCCGCGTGTTGTGGAACGGTTGCGGGACCGGCCGGCGCCCTCGCGTTAGGATGGTGGCCGCGCCGGCCACGGCCCGGCCCCTTTAAAGTCATCGCTGCGGAGCTACCCATGCGCAAGACCCTGTTGTTGCTTGTTCCCATCCTCCTGCTCGGCGCCTGCAGCTGGGGCATCACCCTGGACGATGCCGCAAAGAACGTGCGCACAGCCTGGAGCGGCGACGTCTCCGCCTGCCGCGACCTGGGCAAGGTCACCGTCTCGGTGATGGACCGCGTCGGCCCGGTCGACCGCAACAACATCAAGGTGCGCGACGAACTGGAAGTGCTGGCCCGCAACGAGGCCGCCAAGATGCGCGCCGACACCATCAAGCCGTTATCCGAGCCGGCCGACGGCTCGCAGCCGTGGGGCGCCTACCAGTGCGGGACGGGCATGGTGACACCGGCACGTTCGCCGGCTACATCGGCGCCGGCCAATGCGTCGGGCAATGCGGAGACGTTTCCGATCAAGCACTGAGGCCGTCGCGCCGCGAAGAGTCGAGCCGCCGACTTATCCGCTTCAGACCATATCGATGAAGCCGCGCTCGCGCGCGATCCGGATCGTGGTGCCGAAGCCGCTGCTGAGCGTCTGCAGTCGGCCGAGGATGCGCGCGGCGTCCGCGCCAGTGGCAAGACGCGGACGACCACGCGTCTCGTTCTGACGGGCGGGATCGTCGCCCAGCTCGTTCAACACCACCGGCACCAGCTCGATCTGCTGCAGGCGGTCATCGCGGTAATGCAGGTGGGCGATGGCGCTCTCCCACACCTCGGGCGGGTAATGGCCCGGCGCGGTGCGCGAGTGGAAGATCAGGCTGCCCAGGCAATAGAGGATCGGCGCATCGCGGTAGCATTCGATGCCGTGCAGCAACGGCGCGCCATGGGCGAAGAACGCGCTCGTACCGGCGTCGATGCAGGCGCGGGCGAAGCGTTGCGTCCATGCGCGGGTGACGCGCATGTCGTCGCCCCAGTCGTGGTTGTGCAGGCAGGCGACCACGCGGCTGCTGCCAGCCGCCTCGCGGATCGACGCCAGGATGCGTTCGATGTCGGCACTGTCCGGCTGGCCAGAAGCATCCAGGCGCAATTCGTTGATGCCGGGTTCGGTTGCGGTGGCGGCGGCACCGTCGCGGATCTTGCCGGCGGCCATCGCGACCAGCGCCACCGGCTGGCCGGCGGCGCGGTAGCGGGTGGCTCGACTGGCCTCGGCGAGGTCGCGGCCGCTGCCTGCGGTGCGGAAGCCGGCCTGCTCGGCGGCCTGCATGGTGGCCACGATGCCGTCGCGGCCGAAATCGCCGGCGTGGTTGTTGGCCATGGCCAGCATGTCGAAGCCGAACGTGCGCAGGCAATGCAACTCGTCCATGCCGGCCGCGTGCAGGAACACCCCTTCGCGGGTCGGCGCACCCGAGGCTGGGGTGCGGATCGCGGTTTCCAGGTCGGTCATGGCGACATCGCCGCGGCGGACTTCGGCGATCACCGCGGCGAGGCCGGGGTAGTTCTCGCGGCACAGGTCGCGCGCGATCAGCGCCTGTCCGGTGAGGGTCACGGTCAGCGTCGGCGACGCACGCTTCGCTCCGCCCAGCAGCAACAGCAGAGGTGAGGCGGCCAGCCCGGCGAGCAGTCGTCGACGCTGAGGATTGCAGGATTCGGTCATGGTGTTCCCGTGATGGCAAGGAAACGAGCGCGACGCGTGTGCTTGCGTGCGGCATGCGCCACGTTGTTGCCTCCTAGCAACTCATATCGGGCCGACCCGGTGCAAGCGTATTCACCGGCAGGCGTAACCCATGTCAAAAACACATATAGGCATTACCCGAACCGATAAGATTGCATAAGTCATACGCGCATGGATTACTCCGACCATGCCCGCGCTGGCCTTGAGTCAACTCGATACCGATTTTTAGTTAGGGGAAAACACAATGAAAAACAATAACGGAGTGACCTGGCTCGGCATGCGCCGCAATCTGATGACGCTGGCGACCGCCGGCGCGTTGGGCATGGTCGGCGTTTCGCTGCCGACCCACGCGCAGCAGGCGCCCGCGGTGGCGGATGCTGCCGCCAGCGAAACCAAGACGCTGGAAACGGTCAGCGTGACCGGCTCGCGCATCCGTCGCAAAGACGAGACGGCGGCCAGCCCGGTGTTCACGATGGAGCGCAACGAGATTGAATCGACCGGCGTGGTCTCGGTCGGCGAGCTGCTGCAGGAGCTGCCGTCGGTCGGCTCCAGCTTCAATTCCACCGGTTCGGCCGGCACCAGCCATGGCTCCAGCTCGCTGAACCTGCGCAACCTGGGCGCCAACCGCTCGCTGGTGCTGGTCAATGGTCGCCGCTGGGTAAATGGTGCCGGTACCCGCGGCTTCCGCGATTTCGTCGACCTCAACACGATCCCCTTGGCCGCGGTCGAGCGCGTCGAGGTGCTGCTCGACGGCGCCACCGCGATCTATGGCGCCGATGCGATCGCCGGCGTGATCAACATCATCACTTACACCACCTTCGACGGCATCAAGCTCAGCTCCTACGTCGGCCAGACCGACAAGGGCGACGGCTTCACCCACAACGAGGATTTCCTGTGGGGCAAGACCGGCGACTGGGGTTCGGCGCTGGTGTCGGCGACGGTGGCTTCGAACCGCGAGATTCTCGCCGGTGACCGCGGCTTCTCCAACGCGCCGCTGCAGGGTCTGACCCGCAACACTCCGAATGGCCGCTTCAAGAACGGCACGGCGGTGGGCAGCTTCGGCACCAAGGCGTTCGTGCGCGACGGCAACGGCGGCTATCGCCTGGATGTGCCGGCCACCGACGTTTACAACGAGACGGCGCAGACCACCCTGGTCGGCCCGTCGGATCGCGCCGGCCTATACGGCCAGCTGCGCTTCCACCTCGGCGACTCCGTCACGTTCGTGACCGAGGGGCTGTACAACAGCCGTGAGTCGAGCCAGCGCTTCGCGGCCGCGACGCCGCGCATCCGCGGCGGCGACGGCATGATGATTCCGGCCGATCACCCGTACAACCCGTTCGGCGTGCCGTTCCAGGGCAGCGGCACCAACTTCGAAGTGGTGCGGATGATTTCGGAAGTGGGCCAGCGCATCAACAAGCAGAACGTCAACACGATGCGCGTGGCGGCCGGCTTCGAAGGCGATTTCGCCAGCGGCTGGTCGTGGAACACGTTCTATACCTATGCGCAGAACAAGGCGAAGTGGACCTCCACCAACCAGATCGACCTGGACAAGGTTGCGCTGGCGCTGGGCCCGAACGCGCGCTGCGTGGCCAACGGCTGCGTGCCGCTGAACATCTTCGGCGTGATCACGCCGGACATGGCCGACTACATCCGCGCCAATGCGGTGGATCGCAACGGCACCAAGCAGCATGACTTCACCGCCAACATCACCGGCGACCTGTTCGAGCTGCCGGCCGGCGCGCTGGCGTTCGCGGCCGGCGTCGAGTACCGCAAGGAGATCGGCTTCGATCACCCGAGCGCGTACGTCAACTCGCCGCCGCAGTACATCACCTACGATCGCAAGACCACCTCGGCGCCGCGCTTGCCGACGCGTGGCTCCTACGATCTGAAGGAAGCCTACGTCGAGTTCAACGTGCCGTTGCTCAACGACATGCCGATGGTGAAGCAGCTGGAACTGTCGGCCGCGTCGCGCCATTCGCGCTACAGCACCTTCGGCGGCACCACCAACAGCAAGCTCGGTCTGGTCTGGCGTCCGGTGGACGACCTGATGGTGCGCACCACCTGGGCGCAGGGCTTCCGCGCGCCGTCGATCAACGAGTTGTATGCGGGTATGCGCCAGACCAACCTGCCGGCGATCGATCCGTGCAATGGCGGCGGCGCCGGCAAGGTCGGCTGCGCCGGCGTGCCGACCAGCTACAACCAGGCCAATTACACCGGCGGCTCGATCCGCTCGACCGTGGGCGGCAACCCCGACCTGCACCCGGAAACCTCGATCAACCGCAGCACCGGTTTCATCTACACGCCGGCCTTCGCCAAGGGCCTGAGCTGGTCGGTGGACTGGTACGACATCGACCTGAAGGAAGCGATCTCCAGCTTCGGCTCGCAGAACCTGCTCAACCTGTGCGCTAACTCCGGCCAGCGTTGCAACCTGGTCACGCGTGACACCAGCGGCGAGATCATCAACCTCATCGATGGCCCGATCAACCTGAACCGGCTCAAGGCCAGCGGCGTCGACACGACCCTGCGTTTCCAGCTGCCGAAGATGGCGATGGGCAATCTCGACCTGATGTTCAATGCCGCCTATCTGAAGGCGTTCGATCGCTACGACACCTTGCCGAACGGTGAAGTGCGCCTGGTCACGCGTGCCGGCAAGTCGGACATCGCCCGCGAAAGCTTCCCGCGCTGGAAGGCCAACACCAGCGTCGATTGGTCGCGCGGCCCGTGGGCGGCGAACTGGAGCATGCATTACATCGGCAGCACCGACGAAGGTGCGGCGCCGGGTTATGGCCGCATTCCGGTGCAGCTGACGCATGACCTGTCGGGCGCGTTCACCCTGCCGTCGCAGCCGGTGACGTTCACGCTTGGCGTGCAGAACCTGTTCGACAAGGAACCGCCGTTGTCCTATATCAACGGCGGCGATCTGAACTTCGACATGAGCACCTACAACCCGCGTGGCCGCTTCATCTACGTGAAAGCTGCCATCAGCCTGTAAGGGTGTACTTCGGCTGTCGTCCGGGACGGGCGGCAGCCGATGACGACATGGCGCCGCGGTGGCCTCGGCCTCGCGGCGTCATCATTCACAGGGAACTCGAACATGGTCAAGACCAGCGCCACCGACGGCAAGCCCGCGGGCGCCAAGCGTCCCGCGATCGATGTGCATCCGGTATTGATGCTGCTGTCGGTGTTGTTGCTGTGCGCGGTACTGACCTATGTGCTGGACGCGGGTACGTTCCAGCGCATCGATGGGCGGGTGATTCCCGGCACCTATGCGGTGATCGAAAAATCCAGCGACTGGCTGCACCTGCTCGGCTTCCGCGCTGCCGGTGAGCTGGCCCGACCGGCCGGCATCCTCACCGTGCTGCAGGCGATTCCGCTGGGGCTGGTCAAGAATGCCTCGCTGATTTTCATGGTGATGTTCGTCGGCGGCATGTTCGGCGTATTCAAGCAGACCGGCGCACTGGATGCCGGACTTGATCAGCTGGTGCATCGCTCGCGCGGCAATGTCTATTTACTGGCGCCAGCGTTGATGTGCACGCTGGCGGCAGGCAGTTCCTTCCTCGGCCTGATCTCGGAATACCTGGTGGTCTTGCCGGTGTTGCTGTCGATGGCCGAACGGCTGCGGCTCAACAATTTGTACGCGGTGGCGATGCTGTTGATCGCGGCCAAGATCGGTTACATCGCCTCGGTCAGCAATCCGGTGGTGCTGCCGATCGCCCAGGGCATCGTGCAGGTGCCGGTCTTCAGCGGCTTCGGCATGCGGCTGGCGGTGCTGGCGGTGTTCATGCCGATCGGCATGGCCTACCTGCTGTACCGCATCCGTCGCAGCGGCTTCGTCAAGGCGGATTTCGTCGCGGACGCGCGCTCGCTGTCGAAGCGTCATATGGCCGTGCTGCTGCTGCTCGGTCTGGCGATCGGCTTCATGGTCTACGCCGGGCGCACCTGGCATTGGCATTACAACGAACTCAGCGGCTTCTACCTGGCGGTCACCGCGGTGCTCGCCACCGTCGGCGGTCTCGCCCCGCGCACCTGCGCGGATGCCTTCATCGACGGCGTCAAGAGCATGATCCTGCCGTCCCTGCTAATCGGTCTGGCCGGGGCGATCCATGTGGTGCTGCAGGACGCGCAGATCCTCGACACCGTGGTCAACAGCATGGCCGGACTGATCCACGAGCAGTCGTCGTGGGTCGCCTCGCTGGCGATCATGTTCACCGAGGCAGGGCTGGATCTGCTGATTCCGTCGACCTCGGCCAAGGCCGCGATCAGCATTCCGATCCTGTGGCCGATCGGCCAGTTGTCCGGTCTGCACGGCAACTCGGTGGTGCTCGCCTACCTGTTTGGCAACGGCTTGATGGCGATGGTCAGCCCCACCTCCGGTCTGATGCTGGCGATGCTGGCGATGGCGAAAGTGCCTTACGGCCAGTGGGTGCGTTTCATGTTGCCGCTGACCCTGATGCTGACGGTGGCGGCGATGATTTTCCTGCTGGTCGCCACGCAGTTGGGTTATTGAACATGGCGATCGGCAAACGCAGGGAGCAAGTAGTGGAGAGTGGTGTTGAGGATGGGGCGATGGGGCTGGCACAGGGGCCATACGAAGTAAGCGTCCACCGGGATGTGATGGTGGCGATGCGCGATGGCGTGCAACTGGCCGTCGACCTGTATATGCCGGTGGTGGCGCCGGGTGTCGACGCGGCGCGCTGGCCGTGTCTGCTCGAGCGCACGCCGTACGACAAGTCCGGCACCGCGCAATCCGACGTGGTCGCCGGCCAGCCGGTGCCGTTGTCGAAGCCGCAGATCGCGCTCTGGTTCGCCAGCCATGGCTTCGTGATGGCGATGCAGGATTGCCGCGGCCGTTACCGTTCGCAGGGCGTGTTCACCAAGTACACCAACGAGGCCGAAGACGGCCACGACACGCTGGCCTGGCTGGCGGCGCAGCCGTGGAGCGATGGCCGCGTGCTGACCCAGGGGCTGTCGTACTGCGCGCATGTGCAGACCGCACTGGGCAGCCTGGCGCCGGCGGGGCTCACGGCGCAGTTCGTCGACTCGGGCGGTTTCTCCAACGCCTACCAGGGCGGAATCCGCCAGGGCGGCGCGTTCGAGCTGAAGCAGGCGACCTGGGCCTACAAGCACGCGCTGCTGAGCCCGCTGACGCAGCAGGATCCCGCGCGCAAGGCCGCGTTGCAGGCGCAGGACATCCGCGCCTGGTTCGCTCGCATGCCGTGGGCGCGCGGCGACTCGCCAGTCAGTGCCGCGCCGGAGTACGAGGACTATTTGTTCGAGCAGTGGGAGCACGGCGATTTCGGCCCCTACTGGCAGCAGGTCGAGCTGTGCGGCGAGCGTCACTACGACGATTATGCCGACGTGCCGATGGTGCACATGTCGAGCTGGTACGACCCCTATGTGCGCACTGCCACCGACAATTACCTCGGACTGTCGCAGCGCAAGTGCGGGCCGGTGCACCTGATCATGGGTCCGTGGATCCATGGCCGCCGCTCGCAGACGTTCTCGGGCGATGTGGACTTCGGCCCGCAGTCGACCCTCGATGCCGCGTTCGGCGGTTCGTTCTGCCAACTGCGCCGCGCGTGGTTCGATCATGTGCTGGGGCGCAGCGCGGACAATCCGTTCGTGCGCGGGCGCGTCGCGATCTTCCTGATGGGTGGCGGCAGTGGTCGCCGCAACCGCGAGGGCCGGCTCGAGCATGGCGGGCGCTGGCTGCATGCCGACGACTGGCCGTTGCCCGACACCGCCACGCAGGCGCTGCACCTGCATGCCGATGGCCGCCTCGATGCCGCAGCGTCGACGGAAGCATCGTCGTCGCTGGGCTATGTCTACGACCCGGCCAATCCGGTACCGACTATCGGCGGCGCCATCACCTCGGCCGAGGCGGTGATGCCACCGGGCGCGTTCGACCAGCGCGACGACGCGCGCTTCTTCGGCTGCACCGGCAGCAGTCGCGACATCGGCGAACGTGACGATGTGTTGTGCTTCCGCACGGCACCGCTCATGCAGGCGGTCGATGTGGCCGGGGTGATCCGGGCGCGGCTGTTCGTGTCGTCCGACTGCCTCGACACCGACATCACCATCAAGCTGATCGACGAGTACCCGCCCAGCGCGGACTATCCGCAGGGTTTCGCGATGAATCTCAGCGACGGCATCCTTCGTCTGCGCTACCGCGATTCGTGGGAGCAGCCGCGCATGCTGGTGCCGGGCGAGGTGGTCGAGATCGAGGTCGAGGCGTTCGCCACCGCCAACCGCTTTGCGGCGGGGCATCGGATACGGCTCGACGTCTCCAGCAGCAACTTTCCGCACTTCGACCTCAACCCGAATACCGATGCCGCGCCGGGTCGCTGGCGCGAGTCGACGGTGGCGCACAACCGCGTGCATCTGGATCGCGCCCACCCCTCGCACCTGTTGTTGCCGGTGTTGCCGTCGCGCGGGGATGACTGAGCGCACGGCCGGCAACCGGCATGATCGTGTACGTTCACAGGTGGCCGATTCGTGGCCGCAAGGGGCCGCCCAGCCATGAAGCTCTACAATCTCAAGGCGCTTGAAGCCTTCCGCGAAATCATCCAGCTCGGCTCGGTGACCGCCGCCGCGCGCAGCCTCGGCTTCAGCCAGCCGGCGGTGAGCCGTTTGCTGGCGCAGTTCGAAACCGAACTGGGTTTCAAGCTGTTCCATCGCAGCAAGGGGCGGCTGCTGCCGACCTCGCAGGCGCTGATGCTGTTCGAGGAAGTGGACCTGGCACTGCAAGGGGTCGAGCGCATCAATGTGCTGGCCAAGGACATTCGCGAAACCAATGCCGGCCAGCTGCGCGTGGTGGCACCGCCGAGTTTCGCCGAGGGGCCCCTGGTGAAACTGGTTGCCAGCTTCCTGCTGCTGCATCCGAAGATCCACATCAATATCGATTCGCGCACCCGCCCGAGCGTGATGAAGCTGGTCGCCACGCGCACCGCCGACTGCGGTTTCGGCAAGCTGCCGCTGGATCATCCCGGCATCCGCATGCGCCCGCTGATCCGCACGCCGACGGTGTGCGTGTTGCCGCCGGCGCATCCGCTGGCGACCAGCAAGCGCGCGCTGCGCGCCACCGAACTGGAGGGCGAGCCGCTGATCCTGGTCGGCCACCATGGCGGCGATATGCGCATGCGCATCGACCGCGCGTTCCAGCAGGCCGGGGTGACGCCGAACGTGCGGCTGCAGACCCACAACGTCAGCGCGGCCTGCGCGCTGGCGGCGGAGGGTGTAGGCATCGCCATCGTCAACGAGCTGCTGTCGCGCCGTTCGCTGTGGACCGGCGTGGGCATCCGCCCGTTCGCGCCGGCGATCGAGCAGGAATACGTGTTCATGTCCTCGGCGAATGTGCGCGAAACGCCGTTGACCGAAGCGTTCTATCAGCATTGCCGCGCCGCCTTGTCGGGGCGGCTGCGGCCGAAAGCGCGCTGAGCATGCCCGGCCTTTCCATTCATTCCCCTGGAGTACGAACCCGTGATCCGAGCATGGCTGTTCCCGTTGCTGGCGCTGCTGACCGCGAACGTGGCGGCGCAGACGCTGCCGACCTACCGGCAGCCGCCGGCCGGGATCATGGCGCTGGCCGATGCGCCGCCGGCCCCCGAGGTGATCAGCGACAGTCGGCAGACCGTGCTGGTGCTGCTGCAACAGGCTGCCTATCCGCCGCTGGCCGAACTGGCCGCGCCGGAGCTGCGCCTGGGAGGTCTGCGCATCGATCCGCGCACCCACGTCGCCAACACCATCACGCTCAGCGACAACCGGCCGATCCGCCTGCCGTACAGCCGCGGGCTGGCCTTGCAGCGCGCGGGCGCGGCGGTCGCGCCGATCGCGGTCAGCGGGTTGCCGACGCGGGCGCGGCTGGCGTATTTCACCTGGTCGCCCGACGAAACCCAGCTGGCGTTTACCCATACCGCCGATGACGGCGTCGAGATCTGGGTGCTGGACGTGGCCAGCGCTCGCGCCCGCCGACTTACCGCGGCGCGCGCCAACGCCACGCTGGGCAATCCCATCGCCTGGTTCAAGGACGGCAAGGCGCTGCTGGTGCGCATGCTGCCGGACCCGCCGCCGCCCCTGGCCGACCCGCAGGCGGTGCTGCCGACGGGCCCGATCGTCAGCGTCAGCGACGGCAGCAGGTCCTCCAACCGCACCTTCCAGGACATGCTGGCGAGCCCGGTCGACGACGCCAACTTCGAGGCGCTGACCACCTCGGTGCTGATGCGGGTGCCGCTGCAGGGCGCTGCCAGCCGCTGGGCCGGCCCGGCAATGTATCGCGGCATGCAGTTCTCGCCGGATGGCGCGTATCTGCTGGTTGACACCCTGCAGCGACCGTTCTCGCACAGCGCGCCGCTGGATCGCTTTCCCGCGCGTCACGACCTGCTGGGTCGTGACGGCCAGCCGGTCATGACCGTGGCGGAACTGCCGCGTAGCGATAACCTGCCGCGCGGTCGCATGGCAGTACCCGCCGGTCGGCGTAATTTTGGCTGGCGCGCCGACGTGCCAGCGACCTTGTTTTGGGTCGAAGCGCTCGATCATGGCGATCCGGCCGAGCCCGTCGCGTTTCGCGATGGTTTGTATGGCTGGGCCGCGCCGTTCACCGCGGCGCCGCGGCAACTGCTGCAAACGATCGGCCGGGTCAAGGATGTGCTGTGGGGCGACGACCAGCATGCCGTCGTCCACGATGAGTGGTGGGATACCCGCGAAACCCGCAGCTATGTGTTCTCGCCGACGCAGCCGGGCGCGCCACGCGTGCTGTTCCAGCGCGATGTGCAGGACCGTTATGCCGACCCGGGCCGCTTCTCGATGGTGCGCAACAGTTACGGCGAAGCGGTGCTGCGTCTGGGCAGCGACAACGCGTGGCTGATCGGCGAGGGCTATGGCGCCGAAGGTCAGCTTCCCTTCGTCGACCGTATCGACCTGGCGACGGCGCAGCGGCAGCGACTGTATCGCTCCAGCTTGCGCGACCGCGCCGAGACCATCGTGGAGTTGGGCGGCAGCGCCGCCAGCACCGCCCTGGTGCGCATCGAATCGCCGACCGATTATCCCGATTACTACCTGCGCACGCTGGCGAGCACGGCGGCGCCGCTTCAGCTGACCCGCTTCGGTTCGCCGTATCCCTCCCTGCGCGGCGTGCACAAGCAGGTGCTTGATTATCGGCGCGCCGATGGCGTGGCTCTGAGTGGCGTGCTGTATCTGCCCGCGGGCTACGACCGCAAGCGACACGACAAGCTGCCGCTGCTGATCTGGGCCTATCCGGTCGAGTACAAGGACAAGGACAGCGCCGCGCAGATCACCGCCAATCCGAACCGCTTCACCCGGCTCGATTTCAAGTCGCCGGTGTACTGGGTCACGCGCGGCTACGCGGTGCTGGATCAGGCCGCCTTCCCGATCATCGGCGCGGGTCAGCAGGAGCCCAACGACACCTATCTGCCACAGCTGCTGGCGAACGCCAGGGCGGCGATCGATGCAGTCGATGGGCTGGGTTACCTCGATCGGCGCCGGGTCGCGATCGGCGGGCATTCCTACGGCGCCTTCATGGTCGCCAACCTGCTCACCCATACCGACTGGTTTGCCGCTGGTATCGCCCGCAGCGGCGCCTACAACCGCACGCTGACGCCGTTCGGCTTCCAGCGCGAGGAGCGCACCTACTGGCAGGCGCCCGAGGTGTACGAGCGCATGTCGCCGTTCCTGCATGCCGAGCGGATGAAGACGCCGCTGCTGCTGATCCACGGCCAGGACGACGGCAACGCTGGCACCCATACGATGCAGAGCGAGCGCTATTTCGATGCCTTGAAGGCGCTGGGCGCACCGGCGCGGCTGGTATTACTGCCGCGCGAAAGCCATGCCTATCAGGCCCGCGAATCGGTGCTGCACCTGTTGTGGGAGCAAGATCAGTGGCTGCAGCGCTACCTCGGCCGGCCTGCCGCCGGGGCTGTCGCGCGGTGAGATCAGGGCCGCCCCGATCGGCCTTACATTCATTAGGTGCAGACAGCTGCATAAGCCGGGACCCGTGAACAGCTTCCCGTCCACCGGGGGGTGTCTCGCGGTGACCCGCCGTCGCCATCCCGCGTTTCCGCTTGAGCCAGCGTTGCTGGTGCGGCTGGTCTAATAGCTCCACCGCCGCGTGCGCGACGATGCCAATGCGCTGCCTGGCCGCCAGGCATGAATCCCCCGGAATACAGGCTGCTGATGAAGCTGCACGGCACCGAGGGCTATGGATTGAGCCGCTTGCAGCTGGCCGAAGCGGCGGGACGAAAAGTCCGCAAAAATCACGCGGCGTGGCAATGAGTTGTGCCATAAGGGACTGATCGAACGCGGCAGCAGCGACCAGGATCGGCGCAATGTCGCGCTGACCCTGACCGAGGCGGGCGTGGCGATGGTCGAGAGCTTCCTTCCTGAAGTTTGTGGCCTGCTGGAGCGGCAGGGCGCAGGCCTGCCGCCGCGCGAGTCGATGCAGCCGGAAAGGCTGCTGAAGAAGTTCCTGGACCACTTCGGACAGGCCTGAAGCATGGCCGTTTCCGCCATCGAATCCGCGCAGCGGCCGCCACGCTGGCCGTGGCTGGGCGATGTCCTGGCCACGGAGGGCAACTCGTGGCTCTTCGTGTTCAAGGCCGCGCTGGCGCTTTACACGGCCACCTGGCTGGCGATGTGGCTGCAGCTGGAAAAGCCGTCGACCACGATGATCACAGCCGTGCTGTTGATGCACCCGCAGAGCGGCATGGTGTTGGCGAAGAGTTTCTACCGCGCGATCGGCACGCTGGCCGGCAGTGTGTTCGGCCTGCTGCTGATGGCGTCGTTCCCACAGCAGCGCGAGCTGTTCCTGCTGTCGCTGTCGCTATGGGTGGCGCTGTGCGCGGGCGGTGCCACGCTGTACCGCAACTTCATGTCGTACGGTTTCGTGCTGGCCGGCTACACCGCCGCGATCGTGACCATGCCGGCGATCAACAACCCGCTTACGGTGTTCGATTCGGCGGTGATGCGGGTGAGCGAGGTGCTGCTGGGCGTGATCGTGGCCGGCGTGGTCAGCGACCTGGTGCTGCCCACCCGCCTGCGCGAGGTGCTGCGGCGCAGTGCGCGCGAACAGTTCGGGCATTTCCTGGACTTCGCCCGTCGCAGCACCGGCGGCGCGATCGCCCGCCGCGACATGGAGCAGGCCTACCTGCGCTTTGTGCGTGGTGCCGTGCAGCTGGAAAATTTGCGCGCCGCAGTGATCTTCGAGGACCCCGAGGCACGCGCGCGCAGCAGTCGCATCCGATTGATCAACCAGCTCTACATGGCGGCCACCACCACCTTCCAGTCGGTGCATCACCTGATCAACCGGCTGCAGCGCAGCGGCCGCGCCGATGCCGCCGACGCGCTGATCGCGATGTACCGGCCGATTGGCGCGGCGTTGTCGCCGGAGCCGGCGCAGCAGCACGACCCGGCCGTTCTGGCGCCGCGGCTGCAGGCCTGTGAGCAGAGCCTGCCGGCGCTGGCACAACAGCTGCGCGCCACGTTGCCGGAGATTGCGCGGATCGACTTCGATACCGGCGCGATCCTGCTGCAGCGCTTCGCCGACGAATTGCACGACTTCACCCTGGTCGAGAACTCGCTGCGCGCCAAGCGTCTGCGCGGCAATGTGGAGCGGGTGCAGTTCCGTCGCGGCAACGACTTCGTCGGCGCCGGCCTCGCGGTGCTGCGCACCTTCCTCACGATGATCACGCTGAGCGTGTTCTGGCTGGCCAGCGGCTGGCCGCACGGGGCCAGCGCGATGCTGATAGCGACGATCTTCGCCGGCCTGCTGGCGATGGCACCGAACCCGATCTCGGCGGCGTTCCACACGCTGTTCGCGCAGGGGCTGGGCATGGCGGTGGCGTTCGTGGTCACCTTCGCCCTGCTGCCGAGTTGCGACGGCTACGCCATGTTCATGATGGCCACGCTGCCGTTCCTGATTCCCGGCTTTTACGTGCAATCGCGCGCAGCCGTCTCCACCATGGGCGTTGGCTATTGCATCGGCTTCGTCTACAGCATGACGTTGACCAACCAGATGACCTACGACCCGGCCTCGTTTATCAACGAGGCGATCGCGCAGCTGGCCGGCTTTGCTCTCAGCGCGGTGGCCTTCATGGTGATTCCTGCGATTACCGGCACCGGTTGGCAGCGCGCACGCCAGCTGCGCCAGCTGCGTCGGCAGGTAGTGCAGGCCGCCAGCGCGCCGCTGGCGGGACTCGCGTATAACTTCGAGAGTGTCAACCGCGACCTGTTCCTGCAGGTGGTGACGCATACCCGGCCGGACAGCCGCGAGTCGCGCGAGCTGCTGGCCTGGGCGCTGACCGTGCACGAGTGCGGCCGCGGCCTGATCGAGTTGCGCCAGGACATGGCCAACAGCCAGTTGCCGGCCGCGCTGGAACGGCACACGCGACAGGCCGTGCAGGCCGTGGCGCAATTGTTCGGCGCGCCGGACGCGGCGCGCTGGCGAAAGGCCGAGCAGACGGTGACCGACACAATCACCGACATGACGGGCGCTCAGGCTGGCGCGCACGCCGGTGTCCGCCGCGTGCTGCTGCACCTGCATCAGCTACGCAGCGTGCTGCGCGACGACGAATCGGCGCTGGCGCCGTACATGCCAACGGCAGAGGAACCTGTGCATGCCTCATGAAATCTCGATCGGTGGAGCCCTGATGCCTGGCCTGGGCGTCGTCTTCTGCGGTTGTTTGCTGCTGATGTGGCTGCTCGACACGGTGATCGGCCGGCTCGGCCTGTATCGCTACGTGCTGCATCCGTCGCTGGTGCGGCTGGCGCTGTTCGTCTGCCTGTTCGGCGCCGCCGGACTGCTGCTGATCCACTGAGTCCATCCCATGAACAACAAACCCCTGCTGCTGCGCCTTGCCATCACCAGCGCCATCGTCATCGTTGCAGCCTTGCTCGGCCATGCGCTGTGGAGGCACTACCTGTATTCGCCCTGGACCCGGGACGGCCGCGTCCGCGCCGAGGTGGTGCGGATCGCGCCGGATGTCTCCGGCCTGGTCGCCGCGGTGGCGGTGAGCGACAACCAAATGGTGCACAAGGGCGACCTGCTGTTCACCATCGACCCCACCCGTTTCCGCTATGCGGTCAACCAGGCGCAGGCCAACCTGGACGCCGCCGAGGCCAACGCGCGTGCCGCCGGCGCCAGCATCAACGCGGCGCAGGCCGGCGCCGCCGCGCGCCGGGCGGAGTACGAGATGCGCGCCCAGGAGGCCGCGCGCCGCCAGGACCTGGGCGACATCATCACCAAGGAAGAGCGCACCGACGCTGCGGCCACCGCAAATTCCGCCCGCGCGACCTGGGCTCAGGCGCGGGCCGGCGGCAGCCAGGCCTCGGCCGCGCGCGAGCAGGCACAGGCCGCGGTGGAGCAGGCGCAGGCCGCGCTGAACCAGGCCAGACTCGATCTCGAGCGCACCCAAGTGCGTGCACCGGTGGACGGCTACGTCACCAATCTCGACATCCGCGTCGGCGACTACGCTGCCACCGGCAGTCCGCGGCTGGCGCTGATCGACAGCCACAGCTACTACCTCTACGGCTACTTCGAGGAAACCAAGCTGCCGCAGCTGCACGTGGGCGACCCGGTCGACATCCGCCTGATGGCGGGTGGCATGAAGCTGAAGGGAACGATCACCGGCATCGCGCGCGGCATCACCGACCGCGACAATCCCACCGGCGGCGACCTGCTGGCCGACGTCAATCCCACCTTCAACTGGGTGCGGCTGGCCCAGCGCGTGCCGGTGCGCATCGCGATCGACACCAGCCACGTGCCGGACGATACCCTGATCGCCGCCGGCATGACCGCCACCATCGAGGTGCGGCCGCGCGCGGCCGGCAAGCAGCGGCGGTAGGCGTGTCGCGCGTGGTTTGCGATGATGCGCGCTGTTGCTTGCCGATTTTGGAGCCTGTCGGGCTTTGGTGGTCGAGGCGAAAATTCGGCTGTGCGAGGACAGATTTTCGACGGTTCGCCGGCCCATAGGGGCTCTATGGGCCAAGAATCGGCGGAAATATGGACCGCACAGACGGATTTGTAGCCCGGCGAGCCAAAGTCCGACAGGCTCCTAATCATGAACAAGTTGATCACCACTCCCGGTCGTCTCGCGCGGCGCATGCTACCGTTCCGGCGCAAGCCGGAGACGCGCGCCGAGCTGCCGTTCTTCGCGGTGCCGGCCGACGCCATCGCCGTGCTGCCCGATCCGGCCGCGTTCCGGCACACATTGCTGCGCCTGATCGCGCAGGCCACCCGGCGCATCGTGATCGTGACGCTGTACCTGCAGGACGACGACGGCGGCCGCGAGGTGCTCGATGCGCTGTACGCGGCGAAGGCGCGGCAGCCCGACTTGCAGGTGTCGGTGTTCGTCGACTGGCACCGGGCGCGGCGCGGCCTGATCGGCAAGCAGAGGAGCGAAGGCAATGCGGGCATGTACCGCGAGTACGCCGCGCGGCTCGGTCCGGGTGTGGCGATCTACGGCGTGCCGGTGCAGAACCGCGAGTTGTTCGGCGTGCTGCATCTGAAGGGCTTCGTGATCGACGACGCCGTGCTGTACAGCGGCGCCAGCCTCAACGACGTTTACCTGGTGCGGCACGGGCGTTACCGGCTCGATCGCTACCACCTGCTAAGCCATCGTGGCCTGGCCGATGCGATGGCGGGCTTCGTGCAGCGGCACTTCGTCGGCAGCGCGGCGGTGCGTCGCCTCGACGAAGGTGAGCTGCCGTCGACGAAAGCCTTGCAGCCGGCGATCCGCGAGTTCCGGCAGGATCTGCAACATGCCGCGTACGAAGTGCCGCGCGGCACGCTGGCTGCCGGCGAGGTGGCGGTGACGCCGATGCCCGGTTTCGGCCGCGGCGACAACGCGCTCAACGAGACCTTGCTGGCGCTGCTGCGCGGCACGCGCCAGCGGGTGATCCTGCTGACCCCGTACTTCAACCTGCCGCGCCCGCTGCGCATCGTGCTGGGCCAGCTGCTTCGACGCGGCTGCACTGTCGACATCATGGTCGGCGACAAGACCGCGAACGATTTCTACATCCCGCCGGGCCAGCCGTTCAAGACCATCGGCCTGCTGCCGTATCTGTACGAGAACAATCTGCGCCGCTTCGCGCGGGCGCATCGCCGGCAAGTCGACAGCGGCCAGCTCAACCTGCACCTGTGGCGCGACGGCGACAACAGCTACCACCTGAAAGGTTTGTTCATCGACGACGACGTGGCCGTGCTGACCGGCAACAATCTCAATCCGCGCGCGTGGTCGCTGGATCTGGAGAACGGCCTGATCCTGCGCGACCCCGCGCGCCTGCTGCTGGCTAAACACGAGGCGGAGTGGGCGGCCTTGCGCCGGCATGCCACGCGGCTGGCCGATTACCACGCGCTGGAAAGCCCGCGGCACTATCCGGCCGAAGTACGCAGGCTGCTGCGGCGATTGAACCCTACGCGACTGGACCGACTGGTCAACCGTCTGTTGTGACGCTCAGCCTGCGGCGAGCCGATTGAGCCGCATGCCCAGCCAGTTCGCCACGTTCGGCCATTCGTCGGCGAGGATGCTGAAGCACACGGTATTGCGCAGGCTGCCGTCGGTGCGGCGCATGTGGGCGCGCAGCACGCCCTCGCGCTGCGCGCCGAGGCGCTCGATCGCGCGTTGCGAATCCTCGTTCAGTTCGTCGGTGTGGAAGGCCACCGCCGCGCAGCCCAGCGTCTCGAACGCGTGTTCCAGCAGCAAGCGCTTGCAGGCGGTGTTGAGATGCGTCTTCTGCCAGCGTTTCGCGTACCAGGTGTAGCCGATGGCCAGGCGGGGCAGCCCGGTGTCGATCTCGTAATAGCGGGTGCTGCCGACGATCTCGCCACTGCCGGTTTCGCGTATGGCGAACGGCAGCATCAGCCCACTGGCCTGGCCCTGCAGCGCTCGCTCGACGTAGCCGCGCGCGTGTCCGGGCGACGGCACGCTGGTGACCGCGAGGTTCCACAGCTCGCCGTCGGCGGCGGCCGCTTCCAGCGCCGGCGCGTGGTCCGGGCACAGCGGTTCCAGCACGACATAGTCGTCCTGCAGGCGGGTCGGGGCGAACGGGGTCATGGCGGTCCGGCGTGGTGTTCAGGCGTCGAGATCGGGGATCAGCTTGCTCTCGAGTCGCGCGATGTTGTCCTTCAGCAGCAGCTTGCGCTTCTTCAGGCGGGTCAGCTGCAGCTCGTCGCGGCCGATGGCGGAAGCCAGCCGATCGATCGCCGCGTCGAGGTCGCGGTGTTCCATCCGCAACTCGGCCAGCAGATGGACGATCTCGGCGTGATCCTGAATCTGCATGGCGAATAGCGGCTGCTAGGGGCGGTTGTCCTAGTTTAACGCCGTTTGCCGGCCAGTAGCAGGACGCCCGGGAGGCTACAATGGGCGTTCTTCTTCGTCCGATTGGCCATGATGTCCGCCCAGTTCGAGAATCCCCGTCCACCCGTTGCCGAGGTCGGCAAACTGGCCCGGCGCCTGCGCCGCCAGGTGGGTCAGGCGATCGGCGATTTCGGCATGATCGAGGACGGCGACAAGGTGATGGTATGCCTGTCCGGCGGCAAGGATTCGTACACCTTGCTGGACCTGCTGCTGCAGCTGCAGGCGAAGGCGCCGGTGCGCTTCGAGCTGATCGCGGTGAACCTGGACCAGAAGCAGCCGGACTATCCGGAACATGTATTGCCGGATTACCTGAGCGCGCGCAACGTGCCGTTCCACGTCATCGAGCAGGACACCTACAGCACGGTGACGCGGGTGATCCCCGCCGGCAAGACCATGTGCAGCCTGTGTTCGCGGCTGCGCCGCGGCGCGCTGTACACCTGGGCCGCGGCCAACGGCATCACCAAGATCGCGCTGGGCCATCACCGCGACGACATCCTCGCCACGTTCTTCCTCAACCTGTTCTACCAGGCACAGCTGAAGGCGATGCCGCCTAAGCTGCGCTCGGACGACGGCCGCCACGTGGTGATCCGCCCGCTGGCGTATTGCCGGGAGAGCGACATCGCCGAGTACGCGGCGCAGCAGCAGTTTCCGATCATCCCGTGCAACCTGTGCGGCTCGCAGGACAACCTGCAGCGCCAGGCGGTGCAGCGCATGCTGGCAGAATGGGAACGGCAGCAGCCCGGGCGCAGCGAGAACATCTTCCGCGCGCTGGGCCATGTGTCACCCTCGCAGCTGGCCGATCGCCAGCTGTTCGATTTCACCCTCGGCACGCCAGCCATCGCGTCGCCGGCCTGGCCCGGCGACGCAGCGGATGAGACCGCACCCGCGCAGGCTTGACCCTCTTCACCCATCCACTACCTGAGCTGAGTAACCGCCGTGTCCTTCTTTGCATCCGTTGAAATGGCCCCGGGCGATCCGATCCTGGGCCTGACCGAGACCTACGTGGCCGATCCCCGCCCGGGCAAGATCAACCTGGGCGTCGGCATCTACGTCGACGAGCAGGGCCGCATCCCGCTGCTGCCGAGCGTGCGCGAGGTGGAGCAGGCGCTGGCCGCGGCGGCGAAGCCGCGCGGCTATTTGCCGATCGACGGCATGGCGGCGTACAACCAGCTGACCCAGCGGCTGGTGTTCGGCGTCGACTCGCCGTTGCTGGCGGCCGGCCGCGTCGCCACCGCGCAGACCGTCGGCGGCAGCGGCGCGCTGCGGGTGGCGGCGGACCTGCTGAAGCAGGTGGCCGGGGCGGGCGCGAAGGTGGCGATCAGCAACCCCAGCTGGGGCAACCACCACGCGGTGTTCCGCACCGCCGGCTTCGAGTTGCTGGAGTACCGCTACTACGACCCGGCCAGCCACGGCCTGGACTTCGCCGGCATGCTGGAAGACCTGGCCCGGCTGGAACCCGGCACCGTGGTGCTGCTGCACGCGTGCTGCCACAACCCGACCGGCGTGGACCTGGACACGGCACAGTGGCAGCAGCTGATCGCGCTGCTCAAGGAGCGCCGGCTGCTGCCGTTCGTCGACATGGCCTACCAGGGCTTCGCCCAGGGCGCCGATGCCGATGCCGCTGGCGTGCGCCTGCTGGCGTCATCGGGGATCGAGGCATTCGTGGTCGCCAACTCGTATTCGAAGTCGTTCTCGCTGTACGGCGAACGCGTCGGCGCACTGTCGATGGTCGGCGCCGACCGCGACGAGGCGGCGCGGCTGCTGTCGAAGATCAAGCAGACCATCCGCGCGAACTACTCCAGCCCGGCCACGCATGGCGCGGCGCTGGTCGCCGGCGTGCTCGGCAGCGCCGAGCTGCGCGCTCGCTGGGAACAGGAGCTGGGCGGCATGCGCGGGCGCATCCACGCGATGCGCGCCGGTTTCGTCGAACGGCTGGCCGCGCTTGGCGCAGCTGATTTCGGCTTCATCAACCGCCAGGCCGGCATGTTCTCCTACTCCGGCCTGAGCAAGGCGCAGGTGCACCGGCTGCGCGACGAGCATGCGATCTACGCACTCGACAGCGGGCGCATCTGTGTGGCGGCGCTGAACCAGGCGAACCTGGACACCGTCGCCGCGGCGGTCGTTGCCGTCACCCGCTGATGCCTTGTCGATCATTGCATCAGCCCGCACGCCGTTCGCCCTGAGCGCAGGCCCGAAGGGCCGAACTCGAAGGGTGCCGGACCGTGCCCTTCGACCTCGCTGCGCTACGCTCAGGGCAAACGGCGAAAGCTGAAACCTTGCCTTCGGGCCTCACTTCATCCGGATACCGAATGTTTTTTCGCAACCTCACGCTGTTCCGTTTTTCCCCCGCCGTGGCCGCTGACCTCGGCCGCCTCGACGAAGCGCTGGCCGAACACCGCCTGCGCCCGTGCGGGCCGCTGGAAATGTTCACCAAGGGCTTCGTGCCGCCGGTCGGGCGCGGCGAGGCCGAGCCGCTCACGCATACGGTGAAGCAGTGCACCCTGCTGACCGTGGGCGGCGAGGACAAGCTGCTGCCAGCCGCGGTGATCAACGACGAGCTGCACCGCAAGGTGCAGAAGATCGCCGAGGAAGAAGGCCGCAAGGTCGGCGGCCGCGAGCGCAAGCGGATCAAGGAGGACCTGCTGACCGAACTGCTGCCGCGCGCGTTCGTGCGCAACTCGCGGATGTCCGCCTACGTCGACAAGAAAAACGGCTGGCTGGTGCTGGACACCTCCAGCCGCAAATCGGCCGAGAACGCGCTGACCCAGGTCCGCGAGGCGCTGGGCAGCTTCCCGGCGGTGCCGCTGGCGCCGGAGGAAGGCCCGCGCGTGCTGATGACCGACTGGCTGGCCAACGGTAACCTGCCGGCCGGGCTGACCCTGGGCGACGAGTGCGAATTGCGCGATCCGGCCAGCGCCACCGGCGCGATCGCCCGCTGCCGCCGGCAGGACCTGGACGCCGAGGAGGTCAAGGAGCACCTGCGCAACGGCAAGCAGGTGTTCATGCTGGGCCTGACCTTCGACGACCGCATCAGCTTCGTGCTGGGCGAGGACCTGATCATCCGCAAGCTGAAGTTCCTCGACGTGGTGATGGACGAGCTGGGCGACAGCCAGCAGGATGCCCAGGCCGAGCTGGACGCCGGTTTCGCCCTGCTGACGCTGGAGCTGGAGCGCCTGTTGGGCAAGCTGGAGGAATGGTTCGGCCTGCCGCGCCCGGCCGATAGCTGAACGAAAAACCCATACCGCCGGGGCGTCCGGCGCGCCATACTGGGCGTCCGGCCGCTTGCGGGCGGCGGATTCCCTCTTTGATCAGAACGGGCCCAGGCAAGAAGCAGGCAGGATCATGGCGCAGCATCTGGAAGGCGATTGGCTGGAACTGGCGACGGTAGGCGGCAGCATCATCCGGGTGCTGAAGACCGCGCATCCGCGTGCCCGCCGGCTGCGCCTCACGGTGACGCCACAGGGCGCGCGGGTGACCTATCCGCTCGGCACCCATCCCGCCCAGGTCAGCGCGTTCCTGCGCAGCCATGCCGAATGGCTGGAGCAGAAGCTCGACGAACTGAACCTGATCGTGAAGCCGTTGCCGCCGCTGCGCGTGGGTTACCCGTGCAGCGTCCCGCTGCGCGGCGAGATGGCCGAACTGGACTGGGCCGAAGGCACCTACCCGAAAATCGAGCCGCACCCGACCGGGCTGACCCTGGTGATTCCGCGTCCGCACACCCGCGCCCTGCCGATCGCCCGCGGCCTGCTCGCCTCGCATCTGGAAGCGCAGATCCGCCGCGACGTCTCGCGCTGGCTGGCCGGCTACGTGCCGCAGCTGGGGCTGGCGCCCACCGCGCTGAAGATCCGCCCGATGAAAAGCCTGTGGGGCAGCCTGGACACCCGCGACCGCATCAACCTGGACCTCGCGCTGGCACTGGCCCCGCCGGCCGCGCTGCGCTACGTGCTGGCGCACGAGTTGTGCCACCTCAAGGTGCGCAACCACTCGCCGCGGTTCTGGGCGCAGGTGGAGAACCTGTTTCCCAACTGGCGTGAACAGCGCGACTGGCTGCGCCAGCACGGCGCCATCCTCAAGTCGGAGCTGGACCGGCTGATCGCCGACGTCGCCGATTGACGCCAGCGTGGCCTGGCTCAGTGGTTTCTGGGCTGGCGCACGTACTTCGTACCCAGCAACACATCCCACAGCGGCGTGGTGACCCCGAAGTTGCTGCCCGGATGGTAGTGATGGACGTGGTGGGCGCCAGCCCAGCGCCGCAGCAGTGGCTGCTTGAAGCGCACGTGGTGGATGATGAAGTGGCTCAGGCCGTAGACGATGTAGCCGAACGTGATCGCGCTGGCCAGCAGCAGGGCGAAGCCGGTCGGCATGACCAGCACGAAGACGCCGGCCAGTGCCAGCAGTACTGCCGGCGGCAGGAAGAACGGCAGCGAGTCGTAGCCCAGCGGCCGCTGGTGATGCATGTCGTGACCCTGCGCGAACAACGGAATCCGCGTGTGGAACATCCAGCGGTGGAAGAAGTACTCGATGAAGCTGAAAGCGAACAGGCCCAAGCCGAGCGCCAGCAGCGCGGTCAGCGGGCCGCCAGCATGACTGCGCCAGCCGAGCACCAGCAACAACAGGCACAGCACGCTGTCCACGCCGAGCTCGGCCCAGTAATTGGTACGGGTGGCGGACATCCGCACGATCGCGTCCACACCTGTGCGCCAGAGACTTCGCTTCATCGGTCGCTGCACCATTTCGCTTTATATGCATGGGCACGCCGGACAACGGCGTCGTGGCGGCATTCTCCCATGTTGTCACACACAATTCACAAGACTGTGCTTGGCGAACCGGGAATTATTCAGTAACGGCGAACGACCCGCCCGTGCGCTGGTGGCTCAATGAGACAGCGCGAAGCCGGTGAGGATCTGCGCGGTCTGCTCGGGTTTTTCCGCCATCGGCATGTGGTTGCAGCCGTTGATGATGCTGGTGCTGATCGCACTGGCGCCAGTCAGACCGTTGCGCAGGCTGTCCAATGCGGAAATGTCCACGATCTTGTCGTCGTGGCACCACAGGCCAAGCACCGGCATGCTCAGCTGGCCGAGCCGGTTCTGCACCGAAAGGTACTGTCCGGGATCGCGCAACTCGTTGAAGGTGCGCTCGATGAAGGGGCGGTCGCGCTGGTTGCGCTTGATGAACACGTCGACGAACCGGCCGGGCAGGTCGAGCGGCTTGTCGAATGCCAGCGCGGTGGCGCGTTCGAAACCGGCGCGGTCGTCGTACACGAACGGATTCTTGCCGGCCAGCGCATCGCGGTCGAACGCATTCACCTTGCCCTTCAGGCCGAACGCGTCGACCAGGGCCAGCCCGGCCACGCGCTCGGGATGCCCGCTGGCGTACACACCGGCGACCGCGCCGCCCATCGAATGGCCGACCAACAGGAAGCGCTGCAGGCGCAGGGTCTGCACGAACGCATCGAGGCGCCCGGCCTGGGCGTCGATGTTGTAGCTGGCGTCGGGTACCCGCGAAGACTCACCCCAGCCGGGAAGGTCGGGAATGATCAGGTGGAAATGCGGCGTGAGCAGCTTCGCTGTCTGCAGCCATACGCTCTTGTCGGCGTCAAAACCGTGCAGCAGCACAATGGTCGGCCCTTGGCCGCCTTCGTAGTAGGACCAGTGCGTGTCGCCGGCCTGCACCGAATGCTTGTCCAGGTGCGCCGCCATCGCCTCGCGCGTGGCATTCGCCTGCATCAGCCATTGCGGTGCAAACAGGTAGCTGCCGCCCAGCACGATGGCCAGCAGCGCGGCCAGCCAGCCCAGGAACTTCAGCCGGCGCAGCAGCATGCGTTTCCAGAGCGGAGTGGCGGTGGCGGTCGTTGATGGGGGCATGATGGTTTCTTGGATGGTCGTGGGTGGGCGGTATTCCCTCACCTGCAAGCAGGGGAGGGTTGGGGAGGGGTGCTCTTGCGCTTGGGTCGGGAACTCCAGCCCCTTCCCAACCTCTCCCTGCTGCGCAGGGGGAGGAGCTGCAATTACTTCGCCGTCTTCGCCTTGGCGATGATGCCTTCGACCACCTGCTGGGTCAGCGGGTGGTAGCCGGCCTTGGCCTTGGCGTAGACCTGTTCGGCGTAGGCCAGGCCTTCGGGCGTCTTCACGAAGGCCTTGTACAGCGGCGTGGTCAGGTAGATCCGGCCGATCCGGGTCATGTGCTCGGCGGCGGCGCCCCACACGGCCTTGTCGCCGGCGGCGATCGCGTGGCTGTACCAGCGCATGCCGATCTCGGCGTTCGGCGTGCCGGTGAGATGCCAGGCGGCGTCGAGCTGGCGCAGCTTGTCCAGCGGCGCCACGTCGGGCAGGCGGTCGAGGAAGTACATCCATTCCTGCGTGTTCCAGCCCTTCGCATCGAGCTTGTCGGCGGCCAGAGAGCCGGCGAGGAAATCCGTGCGCTCGCGGTCGATCGCGTTGAAGCGCGGCGAGTCGGGCAGCGGCGCATCCTTCGGGATGCCTTCGCCGTAGACCCAGGCCTTTACTTCGTCCCAGCTCATCTTGCCGGGATACTTCTCGATCAGGTTCGGCTTCATGTAGTCGAGCATCTGCTCGGTGGTGATGCTCTGGAACGCGAAGTGGCGGAAGTAGCCCTTCAGGTAGGCGTCGAAGTGGTCGCGGCCGAAGCGCTGCTCCAGCGTGCGCAGGAACCACGAGCCCTTGTCGTAGGCCACGTCGGACAGCGCATCGTCGGCGCCGATGCCGCGCGGATCGGGTGCCAGCTTCTGCGCGTTGGCGGCCATCGCGCCGATGCTCTTCTGCAAGGCGCGGGCGGACAGCAGCGCTTCCTCGTCGGCCAGCGCCTTGCCGTACACCGCCTCGGTGATGCGGCCCTGCACGTAGGTGGTGAAGCCTTCGTTGAGCCAGATGTCGCGCCACGCCGCGCTGGTCACCAGGTTGCCCGACCACGAATGCGCCAGCTCGTGCGAGACCAGCGAGACCAGGCTCTTGTCGCCGACCAGCACGGTCGGCGTGGCGAAGGTCATGTTCGGGTTTTCCATGCCGCCGAACGGGAACGACGGCGGCAGCACCAGGATGTCGTAGCGGCCCCAGGCGTACGGGCCGTACAACTGTTCGGTGGCGGCGATCAGCTTCTCGGTGTCCTCGAACTCGTGTGCGGCCTTGGCGACCACCGACGGCTCCGCATAGACGGCCGAACGCGGGCCGGTTTCCTTCACCGCGAGGTCGCCCGCACCGATCGCCAGCAGGTAGGACGGGATCGGATGCGGCTGTTTGAACGCGAATTCGCCGTCCAGCGGATGCTTCGCGTCGTTGATCGCGCTCATTGCCACGCGCACGTCCTTCGGCGCCTTGACGCGGGCGTCGTAGGTGAAGCGGACCGCCGGCGAATCCTGCAGCGGCACCCATGAGCGCGCGTGGATCGACTCGGACTGCGAGAACATGAACGGCAGTTTCTTGTCGGCCGTCTGCGCCGGGGTCAGCCACTGCAGGCCGGACGCCTCGGGCGAGGTGGTGTAGACGATGCGCACCTGCGCCGGGCGCTTCGGCGTGGCGATGGTCAGCTTGCTGCCGAGCACCTTGTCGCGCGGCGCCAGCGCGTATGTCAGCGGCGTGGCCTTGCCGTCGGCAGCCAGCGCTTCGACCTTGGCGATCTTCAGGTCGCGCGTGTCCAGCACCAGCGACTGCGCCTTGGGGTTCTTCCAGTCCAGCTTCAGCGTGGCCTGGCCATCAAGCTGCCGGTGCGGGAAGTCGATCGTCAGCTCCAGATCCAGATGCGTCACCCGCACCTGCTCGGGCTGGGCGTAGGAATTCGGGTCGTTGGCATAGGCGGCCAGCGGCAGCATCAGCGTGCCGAAGGCGAGGGCGGGCAGCATGCGCATGGGGAAGTCTCGGGGCCGGAAAGCGCCAGTATGCCATCGCCGCCGCGGCGGCCGCCCGTGACAAAAGGTTAGAGCCTGCTCACGATCTCCAAGCACCTCGCGCCGGGAGCTGTTTGCGCGCAGGCCAAGGAAGAGCGAAGGAGTGGACGTCCGTCCACGACTGAGTGATGACGCGGGCCTGCGCGCAAACAGACCCGGCCCCGGAATTGATAGGTGCTGGGGTTGCCATCGAGTGGCCGCCATGCGGCAGCGCGCGGCTTGACCTGACGGCCAGTCAGGCGCTGCGCCACGCACTACCACCTGACGGCCACTCGATGGCAACGCGAGGCGCTTGGAGATCGTGAGCAGGCTCTTAGGGCAGTTCGTTGGCCGAATGCGGGTCCAGCGCATACGGATACATCTCGGCGAGGAAGCCCGGCTGCGCCTCCACCCGCGCCGCCCACGCACGGAGTTGCGGGTACGCCTGCAGCGACAGCCCGGCTTCCTCGGCGCGGCTGGCATAGGCGAACAGCGCGATGTCGGCGATGCCGTAGCCGTCGCCGGCGATGAACGGCCGCGTCGCCAGCTCGCTTTCCAGGATGCCCAGCGTGCGCAAGGCGGCGGCGCGTTTCGCCGCGATCATTTCCACCGAACGGCGCGCCAGCTTGCCGGTCAGCGTCCAATGCCGCAGCGCGCCGATCACCGACTCCACCCGCTCCTGCTCGAAGCACAGCCACTGCAGTACCTTGGCGCGCCCGAACGGATCGCCCGGCAGGTACGGCGTGCCGTCGGCGAGATACACGAGGATCGCATTCGACTCGGCCAGCACGCGGCCGTCTTCCAACTGGATCGCCGGCACCGTGCCAGTGGGATTGATCCGCCGGTAATCGGCACTCTGACCTTCGCCTTCGAAGATGCTGACCGGCACCGTGCGATACGGCCGGTCGAGATGGTGCAGCAACTGGCGCACCTTCCAGGCGTTCTGCGAGGGCAGGTAGTCGAACAGGGTGAGCATGTGCGAGTCCGGCGGTGATGTGCACCCAGTGTGGTCGCAGTGTTTCCCCACAACCATCCGGTTCTTGCTACCGATTCGCGGGCGACAACATCAGCAGTACCGATCCGCCAGCCGATCCGCCGCCTCCACCAACTGGTCGACGATCGCCGGGTCGGTGGCGCTATGGCCAGCCAGTACCACGTGCAGATGCGCTTCGGGCCAGGCCTGGCTGAGGTCGTACGCGCTCTTAATCGGGCAGATGATGTCGTAGCGGCCGTGCACGATGGTGGCCGGGATGTGGCGGATGCGCTCGATGTTGCGCAGCAGCTGGTCGGGTTGCAGGAAGATCGCGTGGCGGAAGTAATGCGCCTCCATCACGGCCAGGCTGACCGCCTTGTGCGGGTCCTCGAAATCGCCGCCGGCGTCGGGGTCGTGCAGCAAGGTGGTGCTGCCGCCCTCCCAGGCGCTCCACGCCTTGGCGGCGGCGAGCCGGGAGGCCTCGTCGTCGCTGGTCAGGCGGCTCCAGTAGGCGTCCAGCATCGAGCCGCGTTCCTGCTCGGGGATGAAGGCGAGGAAGCGCGCCCAGCGTTCGGGGAAGATCTGCGAGGCGCCGCCGTCGACCTCGTTGAACCAGCGCAGTTCCTGCGGCCGGCCCAAGAAGATGCCGCGCAGCACCAGGCCAAGCACGCGTTCGGCATGCGTCTGCGCGTAGGCCAGCGCCAGGGTCGAACCCCAGGAGCCGCCGAACACCACCCAGCGCTCGATCTCCAGCTGCTCGCGGATCGCCTCGATGTCGGCGACAAGGTGCCAGGTGGTGTTGTCGGTGAGTTCGGCGAACGGCGTGGATTGCCCGGCGCCGCGCTGGTCGAACAGCACGATGCGGTAGCGCGCAGGATCGAAGAAGCGGCGGTGGTAGGCGGACAGCCCCGCGCCTGGGCCGCCGTGCAGGAATACCACCGGCAGGCCGGCGGGGTTGCCGCATTCCTCCACGTGCAAGGTGTGGATCGCGTCGACGCCGATGCGGTGGGTCCGGTACGGCTCGATCTCGGGGTACATCTCGCGCATGACGGGAATCCTCGTGTTGATTTGTCGGAACAGGGTGAGTCTGGCGACGAAAGCCTCATCCCGCTCCAGCCCTCCCCTGTGACCGGGGAGGGAGTTCGTGTTGTGTCAGTCGAAATGCAGGGCGGCGGTGAGATCGCCCGGCGGCGGGCCGCCGGCGGCGATCATCGCTTCCTCGCGCAGCGTCAGGCCGGGCAGTTTCTGCAGGCCGAAGCGGCGGGTGATGAAGCGCAGGATCGAGCCGGTGTCGTAGATGGTGTGGTCGACGAAACCTTTCTTCGCGAACGGCGACACCACCAGCGCGGGGATGCGCGAGCCCGGCCCCCAGCGGTCGCCGGCGGGCGGCGCCACGTGGTCCCACCAGCCGCCGTTCTCGTCGACGGTGATCACCACCAGCATGTTCCGCCACAGCGGGCTGGCCTGCAGCGCCTCGACTACCTGCGCCAAGTGCCGGTCGCCGGCGTCCACGCTGGAATAGCCGGCGTGCATGTTGAGATCGCCCTGCGGCTTGTAGAACGCCACCGGCGGCAGCGTGCCGACGGCGGCCGCCGCAAGGAAGTGGTTGCTGTCGGCGCTGCTGCCCACGCCGGCATCGCGCAGGTGCTGACGGCGGGCCGTCGTGCCGGGCGCGAACTGGCGGAAGTAGTTGAACGGCTGGTGATGGGCCTGGAAATTCGGTATCTCGGGGAACGCGCGGTGGTCGCCGTCGCCATGGCCGTCCAGCGCCAGCTGCCAGCCGCCGGCGTACCAGGCCCAGTCGACGCCGGCCGCGGACAGCGCGTCGCCGATGGTGCGGTGGGTCTGCGCGGGCAGGGTGCTCGGGCTGTCCGGGTCGGCGAGGCGCGGGTCGAGCTTGTCGTGGCTGAACGCGGGCGCGTAGGCCGGGCCCATCGTGTTGACCGCCCAGAAGTCGGGGGTGAGCGCGTCGCGCGCGGCGAACTTCGGACGCCCCTGCATCGCGCTGACCGGCGAATCCTCGGCCAGCCTGGGGCGAATGCCGGTGGGGTTGTCGCCTTCCACTTCGGCGATCTGGAACTTCGCCGGCCCGCGGTCCGCCTGCGGGTAGAACGGCGGCTGCGCCGCGGCGAGATACTGGTGGTTGAGGAAGGAGCCGCCGAAGGCGCCCATGAAGAAGTTGTCGCACAAGGTGTACTGCCCGGCGAGCTGCCACAGGCGCAGGTTTGCGGCGCCGTCGGCGTAGTGGCCCATCGCCATCGCGCCGGTATTGCCCCAGGCGACGAAGCCGTCGTTGCGGCCGCCGTTGATCTGCAGCTGGTTCTCGTAGAAGCGGTGCACCAGGTCGCGGGTGATCACCCCATGCGGCAGTGGCGCGCCATCGGGCGTGCGCAAGGCGAAGGGGCGGTTGGGCAGGCCGGTGATCGCGTGTTCGTCGATCTGGTAATGGCGGCCGTCGACCACCTGCGCGTGTGGCGCCAGTCCGCCCCAGACCGGCGGCAGCGATTCCAGCACGCGACCGTCGCGGTCGCGCTGGCGGTACGCGGGCGAGTCGAGCGCCTGCAGCGGCTCGGCCAGGCCGGGGAAGCCCGCGAACAGGTTGTTGAAGCTGCGGTTCTCCGCGTACAGCACCACCACGTGCTGGATGTGTTGGCGCAGCAACGCGTCGAGCGCCGCCTCGGATCGTGCCGGCGTGTCCGGCTGGCGTCCGCCGAACGCCTTGCGGCCGCCCAGGGTGAGGGCGGCGCCGGCCAGCGCGATGCCGCCGAGCAGGCGGCGGCGCTCGGGGTCGGGAGGCGCCTCGCCGGGCGCGGGAGGGGGCTTGCCGTTGCGTTGGTCGGTCATCGCAGTGCTCGATACGGGAAAGCGGTCAGTCGTCCGATATGGCGCGCGCGGCATTCCACATCGCGCGGGTCAGCGGGCGGTTCTCGTGCGGCGTCTGCAGCACGATCAGGGTGGTGGTGCTGGCGCCGGTCTTCAGCAGGCGATCAAGCACGGATTCGAGGTGGCCGATCGACATCGCCACCACGTGCAGCAGTGCCGAATCCTCGCCGGCCAGGCGGCGGCATTCGAGTACCTCGGGAATGTCCCCCACCAGGGCGCCGATCCGCGCGCAGGCGATGCCGTCGCTCCGCAGGCGGATCATCGCGCTGATGCCGTAGCCCAGCCGCTTCGGGTCGACCTTGGCGCGGTAGCCGCTGATCACGCCGGCTTCCTCCAGCCGCTTCACCCGCTCGGCCACGGCCGGCGCGGACAACTGCACTTTGCGGCCCAGCTCGGCGTAGCCCAGGCGCGCATCCTGTTGCAGCGCCTCCAGCAGTTGCCAGTCCTTGCCGTCCAGCTCGGGCTTGGCTTCGGTGACTTTCGATTCCACGGCGGAATACCTCGTCGATTGATTCGATCGCTGGCGAAACATCATGAAACGATTCGATGCATTATTCCCCGGCACACCCGGCAAGACTAGGATGCGCACTCCCCACCCCAGGAATCCGTCCCCCCATGGACACCGTTGATCGCCTCGATGGCCGTGCCCTGCTCGCCGTCGCGATTGCCCTGCTCACCTGGTCGTCGGCGTATGCCGCGATCGCCTATGCGCTGCCGTCCTTCACGCCCGGCGAGGTGGCGTTCGCGCGGTTGCTGATCGGCTCGCTGTGCTTTGCCGTTTTGCTGCGAGTGAAGCGCGTGCCGCTGCCGGCGCGGCGTGACTGGCCGCAACTGGCCCTGCTCGGCGTGCTCGGCCTTACCGTGTACCACCTGTGCCTGAATTACGCCGAGACGCGGATCGCCAGCGGCACCGCCTCGATCCTGATCTCGCTGGTGCCGGCCGCTACCGCGGCGGTGTCGGCATTCTGGATCGGCGAGCGACTGACGCTGCGCACCTGGATCGGCCTGGCGCTGGCCCTGGTCGGCACGGTGCTGGTGGTGTTGGCCAGTGGGCAGCGGGTGGAGGTGGATCCGCATGCCTTGCTGGTGCTGGTCTGCGTGGCCGCCTCGGCGATCTTCTTCGTGGGCCAGAAAGCCCTGTTCGCGCGCAGCAGCATGGTCGGCGTCACCGCGTTTGCGATGTTCGCCGGCACGCTCGGCGCGTTGCCGTTCGGCTGGCATTTGCCGCAGGCACTGGCGGCGGCGACGTGGTCGCATATCGGCGCGCTGCTGTGGCTGGGCATCGCCCCAACCTTCATCGGCTACCTGGCCTGGAACATGGCGGTGAACCGCGCCTCGGCGTCACAGGTCAGCAGCTTCATCTACCTGTCGCCGCCGATCGCCTTGCTGATCGGCTGGCTGTGGCTGCACGAGGTGCCGAACGCGCTGATCCTGATCGGCGGCGCGGTCACTATCGGCGGCGTGGTGCTGGCGAACGCACGGCGCCGCCCGGTGCCGCGCGTCGCACCGACGACCTGTGAGCAGGCGTGCGAGCAGGCGTGATCAGTGCAGCCGGGTGAGCCGCAGCACCTGCGGGTCGTCGGCGTGATCCAGCAGCAGGCGCCGCACGCGGCCTTGCCAGGCCTGCGCGAAGGCTGCGCGCTGCTCCGTCGTGGCGGCGGGGTGGAGTGCGGCGACCATCAGTTCGCGCAGGTGCGGTGTTGCCGGCAGCGTGGTCAGGTCCAGTTCCACCGCGACGGCAGCATCGTTGTCGCGGCGACTGAACTGCACGGCGCCGGCGCCCGACGTGGCCAGGAAACCCAGCAGCGACCGCCGCACGAAACGGCCACCGATGCCGTGGAAACCGTTGCCGGCCGCAGCGCCGGTGACCAGGGTCAACACCTGCGCGATGACGCCGGTGACGCCTTCGTCCTCGGCGGCCGGCATGCGCACCGCGATGGCGCCACGCTCCGCCGGCTCGTCCGGATACAGCGCGTGCAGCGCGGTGCGTGCCATCAGCCACGCGCCGGCCACGGTGGGGCAGGAGTGGCCGGCCAGGCGCACTGCGTCGATGTAGCGATATTCCAGCAGGCCGTCTTCGGCGGCGCCGAGGAACGCGGCCAGCGGGTCGCGCATCAGGATGCGCGGTGCCTGCTCATAGAACGCGGGGTAATGCATGCGCGTGCGCCGATCACTCGACCGGCAGGCCGGTGATGCCGAAGTCGATCACCACCACGTCGGCGTCGCGCTGGCGATAGGCCACCGTGAGGTGGTCGCCCAGGCGCTCGCGCAACTGGGCGATCAGCGGGATCGGATCGTGGTCGTTGACGAAGCGCATCGTCTCGCCCGAACGCAGCGCGCCGATCGCGCCAAAGATCGCCGAGTGGCGGAAGCGGCGCGCCACGCCGCGTGCGTCGAAGAGGTGCACGTTCTGTTCGGTGGCGATATCGATGGACATGATGCAGGCTCGCGGCTAAGGGAGCCCCAACATACGCCGCGCCCGACGGCCGGCCACTGATCTGGATCAGCCCGGCGGCTACGACGATTCATCCGCGGGGAGAGTGCCGCCGACGGGGCGCTAGAACTTGTACGCGCGATGGATCGCCACGACGCCGTTGGTGAGATTGCGCACCTCGACCCGGCCGAAGCCGGCGCGCTCCATCATGCCTTTCAGGGTGGCCTGGTCGGGATGCTTGCGGATCGACTCGGCCAGGTACTGGTAGCTGTCGGCGTCGCCGGCGAACAGCTGGCCGAGTTTCGGCAGCACCTTGAACGAGTGGAAGTCGTAGAGCTTGCCGAACAGCTCGTTCTGCACCCGCGAGAACTCCAGCACCAGCGCGCGGCCGCCGGGCTTCAGCACGCGGCAGATATCGGCCAGCGCCTTGTCCTTGTCGGTGACGTTGCGCAGGCCGAATGCCATGGTCACCGCGTCGAAGCTGTTGTCCGGGAACGGCAGTGCCTCGGCGTTGAGCTGGGCCCAGCGCAGGCCCGAGACCAGGCCGCGATCGGTCAGGCGGTCGCGGCCGACGCCGAGCATCGCCGCGTTGATGTCGCCGACCACCACCTCGCCCTCGTCGCCGACCACCGGCTTCATCAGCGCGGCGATGTCGCCGGTGCCGCCGGCCAGATCCAGCACGCGGTCGCCGCGGCGCACGCCGCTGATCGCCACGAAATGGCGCTTCCACAGGCGGTGAATGCCGAACGACATCAGGTCGTTCATCAGGTCGTAGCTGCGCGCGACCGAGGTGAAGACCTGGCCGACCAGTTTCTGCTTGTCGCCGACCGGCACGTCGCGGAAGCCGAAATGGGTGACTGGAGCCGGCGTGGTTGATTCCGGAGTGGGTCGGGGCTGCTCGTTGTTCATGGGCGCATGCTACAGGATGGATCCGGCAAGCCGGATCAGTCGGGGTTCTTGGCGGAGCTGTCCACCGCGACCGGGTGCTGGTGCAGCTGGTGCTCGGCGGCGACGTGACGCTCGTGCAGCGCGGCGTCGTCGCTGTCGGCGGGGACGTAGGCGGGCGCGGCGGAATCCTCGTGGGCCGCGGTCGCGGCCGCTTCTTTCTCGTTGCCGCCCGGGGTGATCTTCAGGATCGAATGGCGCACTTCGCGCGACAGGATCACCCGGGCGTCGCGCACCATGCCTTCCAGCGCGGCGTCGTAGTCGAGCTTGCCGGCGTCGTCGGTCCACACGATGCGGCGCTCGCGCAGCTTCTGGATGAAGCCGCGGAACAGCGCCTTGTCGAAGAACTCCGGTGCGGTCAGTTCGTTGAGCAGGGAGAGCCGCTGCGCGGTGAGCGTGCAGGCGTTCTCGAGCTCGGCGCCGGTCATCGTGTGCGGGCCGTTCTTGGCCAGCGCGGCGATGGTGATGTAGTAGCGCTCGAAGGCCTGGATCAGGCTGCGCGCGATCACCTTGAGCTGGAAGGCGCCGTCGTCCTGGCCCGGGCTGCGTTCGAGACTCCGGCCGTCGTTGGTGGACTCGAGCAGCCCGCGTCGCACGAAGAAGTCGATCGTCGCCTGCAACTGCGCGGCGAAACCGTCGGTATCCCACGGCAGGAACAGCTCGCCCTGGATGAACGGGTAGATGATCCGGCCCAGGCGCAGGACCGAGGAGCGCGACATGCGCCGGTTGTTGAGGAAGCAACACGCCACCCAGGCGGCGGTGGCCGTGAGGTGCAGCACGTTGTTGCGGAAGTAGCTGAGCAGCACCGCGCGCTCGCCGGTGACGGTGAGCACGTCGCCGAGCGGGTGCTGCACGCGCTGGATCCAGTCCATCTGCTCGCCGTAGGCAATGATCGCGGCCGGGTTCATCGGGGTCAGCGTGACCCGGTCCGAGTACGGCAGTTCCTCCAGCATCGTCTTGCTCAGTTCGAGCTGGGTCAGCAGGTCGCTCTCGGCCATCGCGTGCTTCGGCGTGGCCAGCAGGGCCAGCGCCAGCAGGTTGATCGGATTGACGTCGGCGGCGCGGTTGATATTGATCTGGATCTGTTCGGCGAGGCGGTCGGTGACCGTGTTCAACCACTCCGGTTTCGCCTCGGGGTCGCTGCCGGCGGCGCGCCAGTCGGCGCTGGCCGCATCCAGCAGCGGGGTCAGCTCGATCGGCTCGCCGAAGTTCAGCGCGACGTGGCCGTAGCGCTGGCGCAGCACCTTCAGGCCGCGCAGCAGGCCGAGCAGGGATTCCTTCTCCTTCGGCTGGCCGCTGAGTTCGCCGATGTAGGACTTGCCTTCCATCAGCTTCTCGTAGCCGATGTAGACCGGCTGGAACAGCACCGGCCGGCGCGGCGCGCGCAGAAACGCGCGCACCGTCATCGCCAGCATGCCGGCACGCGGCGCCAGCAGGCGGCCGGTGCGCGAGCGGCCGCCTTCGATGAAGTACTCCATCGGCACACCGCGGTCGATCAGCTGCGCCACGTATTCGTTGAACACCACCGAGTACAGCGCGTTGCCCCTGAAGCTGCGGCGCAGGAAGAACGCGCCGCCGCGGCGCAGGATCGGCCCGATCACCGGCAGGTTGAGGTTCACCCCGGCGGCGATGTGCGGCACCACCACGCCGGACACGTGCAGCTGGTAGCTCATCAGCAGGTAGTCGGCGTGGCTGCGGTGGCAGGGCACGTAGATCACTTCATGGCCTGGCGCGGTGGCGCGGGCCTTGTCGAAGTGGTGCATCGAGATGCCGTCGTACAGCTTGTTCCAGAAGTTGCCGAGCAGGAACGAGGCCGAGCGCACCACCGGATGCGAGTAGTCGGCGGCGATCTCCAGCGCCAGCTGGTGCGCCCTGCGCCAGGCCTTGGCGTGGCTGATCTTTTCCTTGGCGGCGCTGGCGGCGATCGCCGCGCGCACCGGCTCGGCATTCAGCACGGCGTCGACCACGGTGCGCTTGTGCGACAGGTCCGGCCCGATCACCGCGGCGCGGATGCGATGGAAGTGGGCGCGCAACACCCGCGCGACCTTGCGCGCAAAGCGCTCCGGAGTGATCCCGCCGGATTCGTCCAGCATCTGGCGCAACGACACCGGTGCGGAGAAATGCACCACGGTGTCGCGCCCGTTCAGCAGCAGGGCGAGCATCCGGCGGAAGCGGCCGACCATCACCCAGTTTTCCGAGAACAGCACGCGGAACCAGCCGCTGTCGCGGCTGGGGGCGCGGCCGACGTAGATCGACACCGGCACGATCTGGATGTCGCGCTCGGGCATGCCTTCCAGCGAATGCACCAGTTGACGCAATGGCTCGTTCGGGTTGCGCCTGCGGTTGCGGCCGAACACCCAGCCGTCGCGTCGGGCCAGCGCAAATACCGAGCGCCGCCGGCGGGTGCCGGCCAGCGGCCGCATCGGATTCGGCAGGCCCGCTTCACGGCACGCGCGCTGCAGGATCAGCGCGTCGGAGAATCCGTCGCGCTCGATCACGTAGCAGACCGGCACGCCGGCCTGCAGCAGCGAGGTGGGTTCCGCCGGATCGCGGCGGATGCGCACCCATGGCTGCAGCAACTGCCCGGCCAGGTTGAACCACCAGGGGGCACGTTGGCGGGCGGGGGAGTCCGCGGTGGTAGTCATTTGCATCCGCCTATTCTAACGGCCGGGTCGTTCAGTCTTTCGTTACGGCACTGGCGGCACTGGCGGGCGCGCCGGCAGTGGCGGCCTGCTGCTGCAGCTGCTGGTGCGACTGGCGTGCGTTTTGCAGCAGGTCCTCGCTGTACCAGCGGCCGTCTTCCTGCACCAGCTTCGACTCGGTCGACAGCGGCTTGCCGAGCAGGGTGTAGTCGACCCTCACCACGGCATGGCCGTTGCCGCTGGACACCGGGGTGAGCTTGACCGAGTTCAGCGTGTCGTCCACCGACAGGCCGTAGATCGCCAGCAACTGCTTGAGCCCGCCGTAGGCGGTGGCGTACTTGCCCATGGTGGTGTCGAAGTCCATCGCGTGCAGCTGGTCGGGGTCCTTCAGGTCCAGCTTGCGCGCCGTCGCCACGGCCACCCCGACCGCCTGCTTCGCCCTGGCCTGATCGAACCACGGCGTCTGCTGCGCCCACGGCAGCAGCACGTCGAGCATGCCGCCGGCCTGGGTCTTCTGCGCCTCGCTGAGGGTCTTGCTGTGGGCGACGGCGCTTTTCAGCATGGCGTCGCCCACGCTGATCAGCACCGGCAGCTGGTCCTTGTATTGCTGTTCCATCGCGACCAGCTTCGGCTGCAGTTCGGCGTACAGCTGGTTTTCCGCGTCCGGCCCGGTGAGCTTCTGCATCGTCTCGTGGAAACGGGCGCGGTCCTCGGCAGTAAGCGGGCGCGGGTCCCGCTGCTGGAGAGCCCAGTCGGCGCGCATGTTCGCGTAGTCGGCCGGCGGCAACGCGTGCTTCCACAGGCCGTCGAAGTCGCCGGCCTTGAGCAGGTCGACCGAGGCCTGCAGCGTCGCCTCCGGCGTGCTGCCACCCGGTTGCGCCGGTTCGTTCTTGCCATGGCAGGCGCACAGCAGCAGGGCGGCGAACAACGGCAGCATGGCGTGGCGAAGGGAGGGGAGACGCATCGGCGGGCTCTCGCGGTGGATGGTGGCGGGCGAAGGCGGGCCACCGGGCGGGTGATCGCGCAGGGTAAGGGCCGCGGCGGCATCGAAACAAGGGCAGGGCGCAAGTTTTCGCGATGCCAGCAGCCTGCCAGGCTGGTGGTCGAGGCTTTGCGCTCCGGCCTGGCGGAGCACTGACAGGTTCCCGGAAAAGAAAACCCCGCGGGCGCTGGCCTCGCGGGGAAATCCGGCAGAGCCGGAAGGGAAATGGCCTTGCCTGCAAAGGGTTGGTCAGCAGGATCGGCAGGCGAAATATTATCTGCTCGTTAAAGCTAAGGCAATACTTTTCTTTTGACGCATAATTAATTGTTTCTTATGAATATTTATTGCATGAGTGCGCAGCGCATCGATCTTCTGCCGGCGCCTTTCCTCGGCCGGGGCGCTCCAGTCGTTGTTGAACAGCGCTGGCTCCCACGAGCCGTAGGTGGGGTTGGGCAGCACGAACCAGCGCGTGCCGATCCACGGCAGGTAGTCGGCGACGGCCTTGCGACGACCGTCGGCGGTGTTGGCGAGGACGTCGACGAAATCGCCGATCTGGTCGCCGAACTGCATCAGCACGCGGTAATGCTGTGCGACCAGTTGGCGGCGGCAACCCTTCTCGCTGCCGGCCTGTTCGCAGCCCTCGACCACGGTACCGAGGCCCAGGAACGCCTGCGGGCCGCTGACCGGAAAGCCGGCCTTGCGCAGGTTCGCCAAGGTGGCCTGGTCCAGATCCTTGGCGCGGTTGGAGATGTAGATCACCGCGATGCCGTGCCTGGCGGCGAACTGGGTGAACTCGACCGCACCCGGCAGCGCGCGGGCGCTCTCCTCCCTGCACCACGCCGCCCACTCGGCCTCGTTGTATTCGAGGCCGCCCTGCACCATGCGCGCGGCGAACGGCGAGTTGTCCAGCACAGTCTCGTCGATGTCCAGGATCACCGCCGGCTTCAGGCCCTGCAGCGGGCTGGTGCGGTCGCCCTTGCCCAGCGCGTCCCAGTGCTTGTCGTGCAACGCGGCGAGCAGGCGCGCCTGGGCGTCGCGATAGGTCTGCAGGTAGATCAGGTCGTGCTCGATCGCGGTCTGGCTCCACGCCACGGCGTTAAGGTTGTCATTGGCGGCGACGATGGCCGGCGTCGGCGCGGCAGGCGCCATCGCCACCGGTTGGTGGCTCGGTGCGGTGGCGCAGCCGGCCAGCAGGGCAAGCGCGAGCAGGGTCGTGGACAGGCGGAATGACATCGGGAATCCTTGGGAAGGCGGAGCGGGACAATGAACGGAGTTTACGACAGCCCTGTGGCAGGGCTGGCAGCAATGGCGGGCGGCTGACAGACTGGCGGCCCCGCACTCTCGGCTTCGTCCCGCATGGATTCCCCTTTGCCCGCCCTGCGCGAGTCTTCCCAGGCCATCCGTTACGCGAGTTACCTGCTGGCGGCCGCCGCCTTGCTGCTGGTCGTCGAGATCCACCTGCTGCCGGCGCTGCTGGCCGGCCTGCTGGTGTTCGAACTGGTGCAGGCGATGACCCCGTTGCTGGGTCGGCGCATTTCCGGCGATCGCGCGCGGGTGGTGGTGGTGGCCGTACTGGGCGCGGTGGTGGTGGGTTTGCTGATCCTGCTGATCCTGGGCGCGATCAGCCTGTTCCACAGCGAGATCGGCAATCCGCAGCTGCTGTGGCAGCAACAGCTGATGCCGCTGGTGGAAAAGGCGCGCCAACAGCTGCCGGCCATCCTGGTGAACAACCTGCCGGACAGCGTCGACGACCTGCGCGTGGGCGCGATCGAGCTGGCACGCAAGCACGCAGCCACCCTGCAACTGGCCGGCAAGGGCGCGGTGCGCGTGTTCGTGCACATCATCATCGGCCTGGTGCTGGGCGCGATCGTGGCGCTCAGCCGGACCCGTCCGGCGCACCAGATGGGGCCGCTGGCGGGGGCGCTGAGCCTGCGCTGCCGGCGTCTGGCCGAGGCGTTCCACAACATCGTGTTCGCGCAGATCAAGATCTCGCTGATCAACACCCTGTTCACCGCGATCTTCCTGCTCGGCGTGCTGCCGCTGATGGGCATCCACGTGCCACTGGCCAAGACGCTGGTGGTGGTGACCTTCGTGGTCGGTCTGCTGCCGGTGATCGGCAACCTGATCTCCAACACCGCGATCGCCGTGGCCGGGTTGTCGGTGTCGCTGGGCGTGGGTATCGCCGCGCTGGCGTTCCTTATCCTGATCCACAAGCTCGAGTACTTTCTCAACGCGCGCATCGTGGGCACCCAGATCCGCGCGCGCGCGTGGGAGCTGCTGGTCGCCATGCTGCTGATGGAAGCGGCGTTCGGCCTGTCCGGGGTGATCGCCGCGCCGATCTACTACGCCTACCTGAAGAGCGAGCTGGAAGCCGAACGCCTGTTGTAGGTGCCGTGCTCGCGGGCTGTGCTTGAATGGTCAGCCCTCGAACGGTGTCCGCCGGTGCCGGCCCCAGCGTCCATCGCAAGAGCTTGCGTCGCCACGGCGCCTATGCTGCACTCGGGCACCACCGCCATTGTGGCGCAAGGGGCAAAAATCCGGCATGCGTCTGCGCCATATCGAACTGTTTCATGCCGTGCTGAGCACCGGCAGCCTGACCGGTGCGGCGGATCTGCTGAACATTTCGCAGCCGGCCGCCAGCAAGGCCCTGCAGCACGCCGAACACCAGCTCGGCTTCGCCTTGTTCAGCCGCGTGCGCGGACGCCTGCAGCCGACGCAGGAAGCCCTGCTGCTGCGCCACCGCGCCGAGAAGATCATCCAGGACCTGCACGACCTGCAGCGTCTCACCGCGAACATCGGCCGTCCGGAAAGTTACCCGTTGCGGGTGACGTGCACGCCAACCCTGGCACAGGCGCTGGTGCCCGATGCGACCACGCTGCTGCGCAAGGCCTTCCCGGGCACGACGGCCGAGCTGTTTACCCAGCACTCGGCGGAAATGTGCGAATCACTGATGCTCCACGAAGCCGACATCGGTCTGACGCTGCAGGAAGCCGGCCAGCACGGGCTTCGCCAGGAACCGCTGTGCCACGGGCATGTCATGGTCATCGCGCCGCCGGGCTGGTGGTCTGCCCAGGAGCTGTCGCAACCGTTGCCGGTCACCGCTCTGGCCGGCCAGCGGATGATCGGCATCGCCATGCAGGACGCGCTGGGCCGCATGCTGCAAAGCCACCTGACGCAAGTGGTCCCGGCGCCGCAGACCTCGGTCTGGGTGCAGACCTACCAGCTGGCGTATGCACTCGTCGCGCAAGGTGAAGGCCTGGCCCTGGTCGATCCATTCACGGCATCGCGGGGTAGCGGGAAAACCGTGCAGACGCGCCCGCTGAAGCTGCAGCTGGACGTTGTGCTTTATGCGGTCTACCGACTGGACAGCCCGCTGAACCCGGTGCAGAAACATTTCCTCGGTCTGGTGCGCCAGCTTGCCCAGCGGATGCTGGCGTGAAGGCATCCCGCTCGTCCGTTCGGGACTGAAGCGTCCACAACCTGCAGTTATGCAAAGTGCCGGTCTTTTCATTGGTGGCTTTCGCATGCCTGTGCCTATCCTCAGCCTCGTGCTGCGAAAGGGGGCGACTATCCGGCCGAAACGCGTCACGGCAGCGCGCAGAGTCTGCTTGCGGGACAAGACCGCATCGCGGCACCTTGCGGTCATGCCGGCCTGTTCTCCCGGCGACGGTAGTCGCGCCGACCCGTGTGCAGGACCGTGCACCAGCGAGAACACGTTCCGATTGAAGCAAGTTTCAAGAGTATCTGCAGGGGTACATCCGTTGACTGGCAAAGCCATGCGGCTGTTTGGCTTGTGGCGGTCTTGTTGCGGCAAAACACTGGGGGGAACTTCATGAACAAGCGTTCCGGTCGGATCACTCCGACCTTGCTGGCTGCTGCGGTACTGCTTGCACTGACCCACACGGCGGCGGCGCAGAACGCGAGCCCGCCGGCATCGGCCGATGCACCAGCCAAGGCCTCGACCGAGGCGTCGGCGAAGGCGAGGGCGAAGAACCTGGACGCGGTGGTGGTGACCGGCACCCGTGCCGGCAACCGCACGGAAAATTCGTCGCTGACGCCGATCGACGTGATCTCCGCCGATGTGCTGAAACAGACCGGCACGATCGACCTGACCCAGGCGCTGGCTCGGGCCATTCCCTCGCTGAACTTCCCGTTCGCGCCGGCCTCGGACACGTTTGCGTTCCAGCGGCCCTTCCAGTTGCGCGGCCTGTCACCGGACCAGGTGCTGGTGCTGGTGAACGGCAAGCGCTGGCACTCCGGCGCACTATTGCTGAGCCTTGGCCAGATCGGTCAGGGCTCGCAGGGCATCGATCTCAACACGATCCCGATGTCCGCCATCGACCATGTCGAAGTGCTGCGTGACGGCGCCTCGGCGCAGTACGGTTCGGACGCGTTGGCCGGCGTCATCAACATCATCCTGAAAAAAGGCGCGGAAGGCGGCGACGTGCAAGCCATCGGCGGGCAGTATTCAGCCGGCGACGGCCGGCAATGGCAGGGCTCGACCAGCTTCGGTTTCCCGCTCGGTGGCGACAAGGGCTGGATGCGTTTCGCCATGGAGATGAGCAACCAGAGTCCGGCCAACCGCGCCGGCGTGGACCGCCGGCCCGGCTTCACCCAGCTGGGTCAGAAATTCAGCTACGGCGTGGTGTCGTTCAAGAACCAGAACCTCTTCCTCAATACCGAATACGACATCACCCCCGGCGTGCAGTTCTACGCGTTCGGGCATTACGGGCGCCGCGTCGGCGAGCCGCGCGGGTTCTTCCGCTACGGCACCAATACCCCGAGTCCGAACAATCCGCTGATCGGGCTGGTCTACCCCGATGGCTTTCTGCCGAAGGAACACGGCGTCTCGATCGACCGCTCGCTGGTCGCGGGACTGCGCGGAACGGTGAACGGCTGGCATTGGGACGTCAGCGGGAACTACGGTGGCAACCGGGTCTTCTACAGCACCCTCAACACAACCAACTACGCCCTGCTGAACGATTTCGGCAGCAGCCCGACGGCGTTCCACGACGGCACCCTGACGGCCGCGCAGCAGACGTTCGACGTTGACCTTTCCAAGGAGATGGCAGTCAGCTGGCTGCCGAACCCGGTGACGGTCTCCTTCGGCGCGCAATGGTTGCGCCAGGCCTACAGGGTCGAGGCGGGCGAGCTGGGCTCGTACTATGTCGGCACCTCCGGCGTGCGCGGCGGCGCCCAGGGTTTCGCCGGTTGGGGGCCGCAGGACGCGATGTCGGTGGCCAGGACGGACTTGGCCGAATACGTGCAGTTGGAAACCAACCTCACGGACAAGCTGGGCGTTTCCCTGGCGGCGCGCCACGAGGACTATTCGGACTTCGGCACCACCACGTCTGGCGCATTGTCGGCGCGCTTCGACTTCACCGACACGTTCGCCCTGCGTGGCAGCATCTCCACCGGCTTCCGCGCACCGACACTGGGCCAGCAACATTATGAGGAGTCCACCTCGGCTTCCTTTGGTGCGGGCAATTCGCTGGGCCTGCCGCCCGGCATCTACCTGCGCGGACTGGTGCCGGTCAACAACCCGATGGCCAGGCTGCTCGGCAGCGAGCCGCTGAAGCCGGAGAAGTCGCGCAATTACACGTTCGGCATGGTGTGGAATCCGACCGATGCACTGAACCTCAGCATCGATGCGTACCAGATCAACATCAGCGACCGCATTGCGCTGTCCAGTACGCTGTCCACCTCCACCCCGGCGGTGGTGAGCTACCTGGCCGCCAACGGCATCACCAACCTGCAGTACAGCGGCATCTCTTACTTCACCAACGCCGGTGAAGTGCGCAGCCAGGGCATCGACTGGGTGTCCAGCTACCGCAGCGACTTCAGCAACGGCGGCACGTTGATGACCACACTCTCGGCGACCTACAACAAGAACAAGGTCACCGGGGTGCGTCCGAACCCGGCCGTACTCGACTCGCTGGGTGCCATTTTCCTGCGCCTCAATCGCAGCGCGACCAAGGGTCTGCTGGCCGACACCGCGCCGCGCAGCAAGGTGATCCTGACCGAGACATACAACCTGGGCCGCTGGGGGCTGACCGCCACCGCGACCCGTTATGGCCGCATCACCTCGTACGGTTCGACCAGCTACCTGGATGATCAGGTGTACCCGCACAAGTGGCTCATCGATCTTTCGGCGAACTACAACGTGGACCGGTGGACGTTCACCGTGGGCAGCGACAACGTGCTGAATACCTATCCCGCGAAGACCCGCCAGGACAGCGACCAGAACGGCGCGTTTCCGTATTCTTCGAGTTCGCCGTTCGGCTTCCAGGGCGCGTTCGTGTACGGAAAAGTCCAGTACCACTGGTAGATCGCGTTCGCGCAGACACGACGAAAGCCCCGGTCCATGCCGGGGCTTTCGTTGCGGTTCGAAGACATCTACAACCACCAGTTATGCAAGGCCGCAGTCTTTTCATTGGTGGCGCCCGCCTGCGCGTGACTATGCTCGACCCATTCTGTGGAGGGTGAACGAATGTCCGACCGAAACACGCCGCGACCGCAGGCCAAGCCGGCCTGCCGGACGACACCGAGCCGTCGCACCCTGCGGTGGTACCGACCCGTCCTGGTGGTGGCGATCGCCGCGTTCAGCGTGCTGGCGCATGCACAGAACGGCGCGACACCCCGAACCGCGACAACGGGCACCGCCGCGATCGCCAGTGCGAATGCCCTCGCCACCGAAGCCGGCTTCGAAACCCTCGCCAAGGGTGGCAATGCGGTCGATGCGGCGATTGCGGTAGCCACGTCGCTGTCGGTAGTGCAGCCGGAAGCCTCGGGTATCGGCGGTGGCTTCCTGGCCCTGATCCACGATGCGGCCACCGGCAAGGACACCTTCATCGATGCGCGCGAGATGGCGCCGCAGGCCGTCAGCGAAGCCCACTATCTCAATGCCGATGGCACCCCCAACCGCGATGCCTCGGAAAACGGTCCACTCGCCGCCGGCATTCCCGGCATGCCGGCCGGTCTGGCGTACATGGCCGGCAAGTACGGGAAACTGCCGCTTGCGACGTCGCTGCAGCCGGCGATCCGGCTGGCCGACGAGGGTTTTCATCCCACCGGCGCGCTGGTCCGTTCGATCGGCCACAAGGCCGAGGTGCTGGGTCGCTACCCGGCCTCGGCCAGCAAGTTCCTGCCCGGCGGCAAGGCGCCACGGGAGACCGGCATCTTCCGCGATCCGGGTCAGGCTGCGACGCTGAAGGCCATGGCTGCACGAGGGGCCGATGGTTTCTACAAGGGCGCGGTAGCGAAAGAGATGGTCCGGGCGGTCAAGGCCGCCGGCGGCACCTGGACGCTTGCCGATCTGGCCAGCTATCAGGCGAAGGAGCGGGCGCCGATCGAGCTCAATTACGCCGGTTACAAGGTGATCACCGCGCCGCCACCGTCCTCCGGCGGCGTGGCCATCGCCGAAATGCTGAACATCATCGCGCCGCTCGACCTGAAGAGCTTCGACGAGGCGCATCGCATCCATTACCTCGTCGAGGCGATGCGCCGCGCCTTCCGCGATCACAATCAGTATCTGGGCGACCCCGATTTCGTGAAGATGCCGCTGGATATGCTGCTCTCGCCGTATTACGCCGATGGCCTGCGCCAGAGCATCCTGCCCGACCAGGCCACCGAATCCGCCTGGTTGCCGTCGGTGAAGGCGAAGAGTCCGGGCATGCACACCACGCATTACTCGATCATCGACAAGGACGGCAACATGGTGTCGATGACGGCCACGGTGAACACCACCCTGGGTTCGAGTTTCGTTGCCGGCAAAACCGGCGTGCTGCTGAACAACGAGATGGACGATTTCGCCCTGGTGTCCGGCCAGCCCAATGCATTCGGCCTGCTTGGCGGCACGGCCAACGCGCCGGTCGGCGGCAAGCGGATGCTGTCGTCGATGTCGCCCACCTTCGTCATCGGCAAGGATCGTCTGGCCGTGATCGGCTCACCCGGCGGCTCGACCATCATCACCCAGGTGTTTGCCGGCATCCTGGCCTTCATCGACGGCAAGAGCGCCGGCGAGATCACGGCGCAGAAGCGCATCCACCATCAGTTCATGCCCGATCGCGTCGATATCGAATCCGGCAGCGACATCCCGGCCGATGTGCTCGCGAAGCTGAAAGCGATGGGCTACGAAATCAACGACAGGGAGTCGTGGGGCAACATGAACGTGGTGGTCTGGGACAAGGCGACCGATGTCAAGACGGCGGCCAGTGACCCACGCAATCCCAATGGCCTGGGCAAGGTCGAAACCATCCAGTGAGTCACGGGGCCGGTGTTGCCGGGAAAAAGTGGCACGGCCCGGGCGAACCGAGGGATCGCCGGCCGGCCCTCGCGCTGACGGCGTGGCCTGCACCGTACAGGTCGGACCGACATGCCGGATAGCCCGATGCGGGCCATGCCTTTCCGCGTCACGCGCCGGCCCATCTGCACAACCCGCGGCCACCGATTGGACAACGGTCGGCACGGACATCCCCCATCTGGTCGACGGCGTGGCCGTCAATGTGGAGTAACCCTTTCATGTCGAACCATGGCGATGCGACCCTGCCCGGTCACTGGGGTCCGCCTTACCTGCTGTACCTGGGCAACCCGGCCGACGACCTGGCCATCAAGACGGCCCGGGGCGTGGCCTACTGGCGCCCGGAATGGTGCGTGGGCCAGTACCGGCATCCCGACTGCAAGCTGACGCTTGGCCTGCCCGACATCAGCATGGCCCAGGCCAAGGCCGAAGGCGCGAATACCATGATGATCGGCACCGCGAACGCCGGCGGCGTGATGGCGCCGGAGATCGTTGCCGACGCCATCGCGGCGCTAGACGCCGGCCTCAACGTGGTGGCCGGCCTGCACCAGAAGCTGCGCGAGAATCCGGATATCGTGGCCGCAGCGCGGCGCAACGGCCGCACGCTGTTCGATGCCCGCGACCCCATGCCGGGTATTCCCGTCGGCAATGGTCGCCCGCGGGCCGGCCGGCGGCTGCTCACGGTGGGCACGGACTGCTCGGTCGGCAAGATGTACACCACGCTCGCCTTGGAGCGCGCCATGCGTCAGCGCGGCTGCGTGGCGGATTTTCGCGCCACCGGCCAGACCGGCATTTTCGTTGCCCGCTCCGGCGTGCCGATCGATGCGGTGGTCGCCGATTTCATCTCGGGCGGCGCCGAGTGGATCTCGCCCGCCCGCACCGATGGCGGCTGGGACCTCATCGAGGGCCAGGGTTCGCTGTTCCATCCTTCCTACGCCGGCGTGTCGCTCGGCCTGCTGCACGGCGCGCAACCCGACGCGCTGGTGCTGTGCCACGAACCCACCCGGCGGCACATGCGTGGCTTACGCGACTACCCGCTGCCCGATCTGCAACACTGTCTGGAAGCCAACCTCGCCGCTGCACGCCTGACCAATCCGGCGGTCAAGGCGGTCGGCGTCGCGCTGAACACCTCCAGCATGTCGGGGCCGGAAGCGCTGGCGGCCTGCCGGCGGGTCACCGACCTGCTGCAGTTGCCCTGCCAAGACCCGGTCACCATGGGTGTCGAATCGATCGTGGACCACTTGCTCGCATGCTTCGCGAACTGAATGTCACGCACCGCAGCTATCCGCTGGTGGCGCCTTTTCGCATCGCCCGCGGGGTCAAGTACGCCGCTGACGTGGTGACGGTCGAGCTGCACCAGGCGGGCAGAATCGGGCGGGGCGAATCCGTTCCCTACGGTCGCTACGGCGAATCCGTGGCGTCGGTGGTCGACGAGATCGAGGCGCTGCGCGCCGAGCTCGCCGCCGGCATGGGGCGCGATGAGTTGCAGTCCCGGCTTCGGGCGGGAGCTGCACGCAATGCGCTGGACGCGGCGATGTGGGATCTCGAATCGCAACTCAGCTCGGTGCCCGTATGGGTGCAACTGGCGCGTCCGCCACGGTCCACGCTGCTCAGTGCGATCACCGTCGGCATCGACACGCCGGAGCGGATGGGGGAAGCGGCGTCGCGCATCGCCGGCGCCGGCCTGATCAAGATCAAGGTCGATGCCGACGACCCCGCGGCACGGATCGAGGCCGTGCGGCGGGCGGCGCCGGCGGCCCATCTGATCGTCGATCCCAACGAAAGCTGGAATATCGGGATACTGCGCGACATGCAACCGATGCTAGAGCACGTCGGCGTGGAATTGCTGGAACAACCGCTGCCGGTGGACGCGGACGATGCCCTGCTGGGTTTCTCCAGCCGCATCCCGATCTGCGCCGACGAGGCCTGTCACGTGACGTCGGACCTGCCGCGGCTGCGCGACCGCTACCAGGCGGTCAATATCAAGCTGGACAAGACCGGCGGGCTGACCGAGGCCTGGCGTCTGCTGCGGGCCGCGCGTCGCGAGGGTTTCAAGATCATGGTCGGTTGCATGGTGTGTTCCTCGCTGGGCATCACGCCGGCGCTGGAGATAGCCCGCGAAGCGGAGTTCATCGACCTGGACGGTCCGCTCTGGCTGCAGGACGACTATCCCGACGGCGTGAGCCTGCAAGGCGGCTTTCTGCTGCCGCCATTGCCGGCGTTCTGGGGCGGGTGAGGGTGGGCGTCGCTCGCGCACCTGCGGACCGGACGCGTCGAACCGGCGCCACGCAGCGAAGGGCCGCCGGGCGGAGGGCGTCCGCATGCTGAGCCTCGACCCGGTCCAGACGGTGGCCTGTGGCGGCCTGTTCCTGATCGCCGGGTATGCGATCCGCGGGCGCGTGCCGCTGCTGTCGCGCTTCAGCATTCCGGCGCCCGTGATCGGCGGCTTGCTGGTGGCGCTGGCGATGCTCGCCTGCCGTCAGTGGGACGTCACCCCGGTGCGCTTCGACACGGCGCTCAAACAGCCGTTGATGATCGCTTTCTTCACCGCGATCGGCTTCAACGCAAGCACGTCCCTGCTCAAGGTCAGTGGCCGTCAGATCGTGCTGTTCCTGAGCCTCGCCACCGGGCTCGCGGTGGTGCAGAACGTGGTGGGCATCGCGTTGGCCAAGGCGTTCGGCCTGCCGCCGCTGTTCGGCGTGATCACCGGCTCGGTCACGCTCACCGGCGGCCCCGCCACCGGCCTGGCGTTCGCGCCGCTGTTCGCGCAGGCCGGCGTGCCGGGCGCAGCGAGCGTGGCCCTGGCCAACGCGATGGCCGGCATCATTTTCGGCTCGGTGATCGGCGCGCCGCTGGCGACGATGCTGATTGAACGCCTCAAGCTGCGCACCCCGCAGTCACTGGAAACTGCCGGCACTACGCTGGCGGTCCCGCAACCGCCTGCCGTTCCCGCTGCGGCAAACGTCAACAGCGCCGAAGAGCAGGCCTACGCCGGACTCAAGAGCTTCGTGCTGATCCTGCTGGCCATGGGCGTCGGTGCCTGGATCAGCGGCGGGCTGGTAGCGCTTGGCCTGGTCTTGCCCAGCTACATCGGCGCCATGCTGATGGGTGCGCTGATCCGCAACATCGACGACCACTTCGGCTGGTTCGGCCTGTCGCCGCGCAGCATCGACGTCATCGGCAACACCTCGCTCTCGCTGTTTCTCGTCGTCGCGCTGATGGATCTGCACCTGTGGGACCTCGCCGGACTGGCCACGCCCATGCTGGTCATGCTGTGCGTGCAGTCGATCGTGGTCGTGGCCTTCTGCTGCTGGCCGTTGTTGCAGTTGATGGGCCGCGACTACGATGCCGCGGTGATGGCCAGCGGCTTCGTCGGCTTCATGCTGGGAACGACGGCCAACGCGATGGCGGTGATGAGTTCGCTGACCGAGCGCTTCGGCCCGGCGCCGCGCGCCTTTCTGGTGGCCCCCATCGTTGGCGCGTTCCTGATCGACTTCACCAACGCCATCGTCATCACGGTCTTCATCAACGGCTGGAAATGACCCGGCCCCCTGCGGGCGGATGACTCAGCTTCCCGCCAGCATCGCCTTGATCCGCGCCATGTGCGACTCGGCGGTTTCGCGGGTCACCTCCTTGTCCGCCTCCGGGTCCTTGCCCTGCCAGTGCAGGTCGGCCTGCGGCAGCTCGTGCAGGAAGCGGCTGGGCTGGTTGCGGTGCACTTCGCCGTAGCGTTTGGTCTGCGCCGACCAGGACAGCGTCAGCAGTTCCTTGGCGCGGGTGATGCCGACGTACATCAGCCGGCGTTCCTCGTCGACGCGGCCCTCGTCCAGCGCGCCCTCGTGCGGCAGCGTGCCGTCCTCGCAGCCGACGATGAAGACGAAGCGGAACTCCAGGCCCTTGGCCGCGTGCAGGGTCATCATGCGCACCGCGTTGCCCGGCTCGTCGCGGTCGGCATGGCTGAGCAGGGCCAGTTGCGAAGCAAGATCGCCGGCCGTGTTGCCGCCTTTCTGCATGGCACGAAACCAGTCGGCCAGTTCCTGCAGGTTGCCCAGCTTGCGTTCGCGCACGGTCGCATCGGACGTGCCGGCGGCGATCTGCGCGGCGTAGCCGGTGCGTTTCAGGATCAGCTCGACCAGGTCGGCCGCGCTCTCGTGCAGCGAGGCGCTGCGCAGTTCGTCCAGCAGGTTCGCGAACGAGGCCAGCGCCGCAGCCGGGCGCGGGGTGAGCTGGCGCAGCACGCCGTCGCTGCGAGTGGCGTCGAGCAGCGAGGAGTGGCGTGACTGTGCGATCTGGCCCAGTTTCTCCAGCGTGGTCGAGCCGATCTCGCGCTTCGGCACGTTGACCACGCGCAGGAAGGCGGCGTCGTCGCTGGGGTTGGTCAGCAGGCGCAGGTAGCACAGCAGGTCCTTCACCTCGGCGCGGTCGAGGAAGGAGAGCGCGCCGGTGAGGTGGTACGGAATCCGCGCCAGGCGCAGCGCCTTCTCCAGCGGCCGCGCCTGGAAGTTGCCGCGATACAGGATCGCCATGTCGTCCCAGCGCGCCTTGTGCTTCTCGGCCAGCGTGGTGGCGATCGCGGCGATGCGCTCGGCCTCGTGTTCGGCCTCCTTGCACTCCAGCACGCGGATCGGTGCGCCTTCGGGGTGCTCGCTCCACAGCTTCTTTTCATGCAGGTGCGGGTTGTGCGCGATCAACTGGTTCGCCGCGCGCAGGATGCGCTTGCCGCAGCGGTAGTTCTGCTCCAGCTTGATCACGCGCAGGTTCGGCCAGTCGCGGCCGAGCTGGTCGATATTCTCCGGGTTGGCGCCGCGCCAGGCGTAAATCGACTGGTCGTCGTCGCCCACGCAGGTGATCCCGCCGCGTTCGCCGGTGAGCACCTTGAGCAGGCGGTACTGTGCGTCGTTGGTATCTTGGTACTCGTCCACCAGCAGGTAGCGCAGGCGCTCGCGCCAGGCGTCGCGGCATTCGGCATCCGACTCCAGGATGCGCAGCGGCAGCCGGATCAGGTCGTCGAAATCCACCGCGTTGAACGCGGCGAGGCGCTGCTGGTACAGGTCGTAGATCGTCGCCGCCTCCAGCTCGCGCGGACTGCGTGCGGCGGCCAGCGCCTCTTCCGGCGAGAGGCCGCCGTTCTTCGCGCGGCTGAGCAGGTTGCGGATGCCGAACAGCACGTCGGGCTTCACGCCCTTCGGCGCCAGTTCCTTGACGATGCCGCCGCTGTCGTCCGCGTCCAGCACCGAGAAACCGCGGCGCAGGCCGGCGCGGCCGTGCTCGATCTGCAAAAACTTCAGTCCCAGCGCGTGGAACGTGCTCACCGTGAGCGCGGCGGCGTCCTCGCTGCTGACCAGCTTCGCCACGCGCTCGCGCATCTCGCGCGCCGCCTTGTTGGTGAACGTGATCGCGGCGATTTTCGACGGCGCCAGTTTGCGCCGCTGGATCAGGTACGCAATCTTCTGGGTGATCACGCTGGTCTTGCCGGAGCCGGCGCCGGCCAGCACCAGCAGCGGGCTGTCGCAGTGTTCGACGGCGGCCAATTGTTGTGGGTTGAGCATGGATCAGTGACGCGTGAGGCGGCGGCCGATGGTAACAGAGCAGTCGGGCGCCGCCCGGCGCGCTACCATGCGCGATCCGAACCCGGCGCATACCCATGGCCAAGCTCTATTTCTATTACTCGGCGATGAATGCCGGCAAGACCACCACGCTGCTGCAGAGCGCGTACAACTACCACGAGCGCGGCATGCGCACGCTGATCCTGACGCCGGCGCTGGACAGCCGCTACGGCGAAGGCGTGGTCGCCTCGCGGATCGGCCTGAAGGCGAACGCGCGGCGCTTCCGCGGCGACGAGGACCTGCTGGCGCTGGTCGAGGCCGACGTCGGCGCGCATGGGCCGCTGCACTGTGTGTTCGTCGACGAGGCGCAGTTCCTCAGCAAGGCGCAGGTATGGCAGCTCAGTGACGTGGTCGACGAGCTCGGCATCCCGGTGCTGGCGTTCGGCCTGCGTACCGATTTCCGCGGCGAACTGTTCGAGGGCAGCCGCTACCTGCTGGCCTGGGCCGACGAGTTGCAGGAGATCAAGACGATCTGCCATACCGGGCGCAAGGCCACCATGGTGGTGCGCGTGGATGAGCACGGCCGCGCCGTCACCGACGGGCCGCAGGTTGAGATCGGCGGCAACGAACGCTATGTCTCGGTGAGCCGCGCCGAATTCAAGAAGGTCAGCGCGGGCAACGGTCGCATCGAGCTGCAGCAGACCGTGCTGCCGCTGGGCGAGCGCGATTGAACCGACCCATCAAGGAACCTGCATGAGTGAAGCCATCACACCCGCCGGCTGGCCGCGACCGTACTGGCAGCCAGGCGAAGAAGAGGCCGTGCTGCAGTTCTACGTGTTCGGCAAGTTCGAGCCGGAGCTGCTGATCCCGTCGCCGCGCTACGGCAGCCCGGGCCTGCCCGCGGGTGTCGAGATCCAGCGTTTCCAGAATGCCGTGCTGCGGCAGTGGGACGGCTATCCGCTGAACGGCGCGCTGGGTGGCCTCATCAAGGAAGACACGCCGGAAGCGTACGAACAGGCGCGCGTCGCGCCCGAGGTGCTGGTGGTGCGCGGCGTGCTGAAGGACGGCGCCAGCCTCGACTACCTGCGCGACACGCTCGGCGTGCTGGCCGGCATGCTCGATGTGGGCGGCAACGCAATTCTTGATCCGCAGATCCTCACCCTGTTCGACGCGGCACACTGGCGCCGCCACTACCTGGTCAAGGACGGCGCGCCGCCGCGCCACCACGTGCTGATCCTGCGCAGCGCCGGGGATGCAGCCGACCGTTCGTGGATCCACACCCGCGGCATGCGCAAGTTCGCCAGGCCGGACATAAGCCTGCGCAACGTGCCCGATCGCGACGTCGACCGTGCCGGGGTGCTGTGCGAGCGGCTGGTCGAACTGCTGTCGCTGGGCGCGCACTTCAGCGCCGGCCAGCCGCTCGAAGTCGAGGGCCTGCCTGCGGACCTGATCGCCCAGCCCGGCGGCAGCCTGGACGACCCCGAATTCAACAATACCCACGTCGAGTTCCGCTGGCCGGAGTGACGCGCGCCTCGCGGCTCAGCGTTGGCAGCGCGGACACCAGAACGTAGAGCGCTGCCCCAGCACGACCTGCCGGATCGGCGTGCCGCACACGCGGCACGGTTCGCCCGCACGGCCATAGACCATCAGTTCGCGGAAGAAGTAGCCGGGGGCACCATCGGGATTGAGGAAGTCGCGCAAGGTGGTGCCGCCGCGTTCGATCGCCCAGGCCAGCAGGCGCTTCACCTCGGCGGCCAGGCGCGCGTAGCGCGCCCGCGAGACGCTGCCGGCCGGCTTGCGCGGGTCGATGCCGGCGTAGAACAGCGCCTCGCTGGCGTAGATGTTGCCCACGCCGACGACGACCGCGTTGTCCATCAGGAACAGCTTCACCGCCGCCGTGCGGCCGCGGGAGAGACGCCACAGCAGGTCGCCGTCGAAGGCGTCGGTCAGCGGTTCCGGACCGAGCTTCGCCAGCAGTTGATGGACCTCGCCCGGTGGCTGCCACAGCAGGCAGCCGAAGCGGCGCGGGTCGGTGAAGCGCAGGATGCGCGGCGCCTGCGCGCTCGTGCGTTCCAGCGCGATATCGACATGGTCGTGCTTGCCCACCGGCGCATCCGGCGGCAGCACGCGCAGCACGCCGGACATGCCCAGGTGCAGCAATGCGCTGCCGACTTCGGTGCGCAGCAGCAGGTACTTCGCGCGCCGTTCCACCGCGTCGATGCGCTGGCCGGGCAGCAGTTCGCTGATCTCGGCTGGAATCGGCCAACGCAGGTCGGCCCGGCGCAGGACCACGCCGGTGACGCGGCGGCCGATCAAATAGGGCGCGATGCCGCGACGTGTGGTTTCGACTTCGGGCAGTTCAGGCAAGTTGTTGTCCCGCGGCTCAGTGCAGTTCGGTGGTCGCCGTCGCCGGCGAGCGCGGCACGTAGCGCGACGATACCAGCGCGACGCGTTGGCCCACGCGCACGTAATGCTGCGGCCCGGTGACCGAGCTTTCGCCGAATTCCAGCGCCTGGCCATCCAGCACCAGCACCGCCCGCGGCGGTGCCAGCCCGATCTTCGCCGGCTCGAAGTCGCTGGCCGGGCGCCAGCTCAGTACGTGCGCCGCGGCGGTGTCGGCGAGGTCGCCGAGGCGGGCGTCGATGGCGCGCACTGGCGTGCCGTCGACGCGCCACCAGTGGCCGTCGCGCTTTTCGTAATGCAGGGTCGGCGCGCCGGGCAGGGTCAGGGCGATCCGGCTGATGGCGGCTGCGTCGAGTGCGGTGAGCTTGCCGGTGGCGTTGCGCGCATCGCGCTGCCATTGCCAGCCGGCCAGCAAGAGCAGGGCCAGCGCGGCGAGCAGCAGGGACAAGCGTTGGCGGGCGCTGCGTCGCATCGTTCAGCGGCGGCGCCGGCGCCACGCGATCACGCCGCCGATCAGCAGCAGCAACAATGGCAGTGCGACCAGGAAACCGATGCTCAGCGCGTTCAGCCCGGTTTGCGAAATCTGCAGCAGCCGGTCCGGTGCGCCTCGCGGCGGCAGCTCGACCAGCTTGTCGTCGCCCAGCAGCCAGTCGAACACGCGCTCGCCCAGCGCGCGGTTGCCGCCGTTGCCGAGGAAGGTGTTGGAGAGGAAGTCGCCGTCGCCGATCACCACCGCGCGCTGCTCGCTCTTGTCCGGGCTGGGCGACAGCCGGCTCAGCGCGAAGCCGAAGTCCAGCGGTCCCTTCAGTTCGCCGGTGTCGGCGTCGTAGCGGATTTCCGAGGGCTTGTCGTTGTCGATCGGCTGGAACTCGGTCCAGCTCTGCGCGCCGGAGCGCAGCAACGGTTTGACCGCCCAGCCACCCTGCGCCACCTGCGCCAGCGCGGAGACCTGCGGGAACAGCGTGGCCAGGGTGAAGCCGCGGGTGATCGCCTGCGGCGGGTAATCGCCCAGCGCGATCAGGCGCGGATCGCGCAGCCCCAGCGCACTGCCGGAGCCGTCGACCAGCACGCCGGGCAATATCCGCACGCCGAGTGCATCGGCCAGTGGACCGAGGCCGAGGTCGTCGTTCGCCGGCTCGCTCAGCCACAGCAGGTTGCCGCCGTTCTGCACGTAGCCGACCAGCGCCTGCACCGCGCCCGGCGCCAGCGCCAGGGTCGGGCTGGCCAGCACCACCAGGTCGGTGTGCTCGGGCACCGCGGCGACCTGGGCGAAATTCAGCGGCACCGCGCGCATGCCGCGCGCTTCCAGTTGCGCCATGAAGGTGCCGAGGTCGGCGTTCGCCTGGCCGTCGGCCCGGCGCTCGCCGTCGCCAGTGACGAAGGCCACGATGCGGTCGCTGCCGCGCAGCAGCCGTTCCAGCGCGTTGGTGAGGCTGCGCTCGGACAGCTCGTCCAGCCGCTGCTCGCGATCCTTGTAGTGCAGGATCAGCGCGCCGTCGACGGTGATGCCCAGTTCGCGCATCTTCGCCGGGTCCAGCTGCGGGTCGACGAAGCGCAGGCCAAGATCGGCCTTCACCGCCTGGTAGCGCTGCAGGAAGCCGGCCACGGTCTGGCGCAGGTTGCCCTGCGGGTTGGCGTAGCTGACGATCTCCACCGGGCCGTCGAACCGGGCCAGCACCGCGCGGCTTTCCGCCGACAGGCTGGTGCGGCCGTTCGCGGTCCAGTCGACCTGGTGCGCGTAGCGCGTGCTGAGGTAGCCGACCGCCGCGGCCGCCAGTATCAGCAGCAGCGTGAACAGCCAGCCGTCCAGACGTCTGAACAGATGGCGCATCAGCCACGCTCCCTGTCGGCGTTGAGCCGGCGCGTGGCAAGCGCCAGCGCCAGTGCGGTCAGCAGCACGAACCAGGCAATGTCGGTGCTCGACACCAGGCCGCGCAGCATCGGCTGCAAATGTGTGCTCATCGCCAGCCAGTTGATCGCGCCGCCGTTGATGCCGGCCATCTGCGCGCCCAGGTTGACGCTCCACAGCGCCAGCGCGATCACCAGCGCGGCGGCGGCAGCCAGCGCCGGGTGCGAGGCGAAGCTCGAACAGGCCACGCCGACCGCCGCCACTGCGGCCAGCATCAGCGCCAGGCCCAGCGTGGCGGCGGCCAGCTTGCCCCAGTCGAAATGCGTGGCGTGCATCAGCGTCAGCGGCATCGCCAGGGTCAGCAGCAACCACAGCAGCAGCCAGCCCAGCACGGCCAGGTACTTGCCCAGCACGATGCGCGAGGCCGGCATGCCCGCGGCGAACAGCAGCGGCAGGGTGCCGTTGCGGCGCTCGCCGGCGACCGTCGACATGCACAGCAGCGGCACCACCAGGAACGCCAGCTGGGCCAGCTGGGCCAGCAGCGGCACGCCGACCAGGTCGGTGAAGCCGGGGCCGTCCGGCAGTGCGGCGCGCTGGATCTGCCCGGCCAGGAACCCGCCCAGCAACAAGGTGAAGTTCCACGCCAGCCAGGCCAGGGTCAGCGCCGCCAGCACCCAGGCCAGCGGACGCACCAGCAGGCGGCGCCATTCCAGCCGGGTCACGGCGGCGGTGTCCACGAAAGCGCGGCTCATGCGGCGCGCGCCGATTCGATGCTGCCGTTCATCGCGATCCCGAAGAAGGTTTTCTCCAGCGCCGCATGATCGTCGGCGCGCACCAGGCCGTCGTGACGCAGGGTGCCTTCGTGCAGGATCGCCACGCGATCGCATACTGCGGTCACCTCGGCGAGCAGGTGGGTGGACAGGATCACCGCGGTGCCGGTGGCGGCCTGCTCGCGGATCAGCTTGCGCAGCGCAGCCACCTGCACGGGATCGAGAGCGTTGGCCGGTTCGTCCAGCACCAGCAGGGCGGGGCGGTGCAGCAGCGCGCAGGCCAGGCCCAGTCGCTGGCGCTGGCCTTGTGACAGCACGCCGGCCACGCGCCGCGCCAGCGGCTGCAGCTCCAGCCGCTCGATGATGGCGGTGCGCGCCTGGCGCAGCGCCGGTGCCGGCCAGTCCACGCAGGCGGCCGTGCGCGTCGAGATGTTCGTCGACGGTCAGTTCGGCCCACACCGGCGCGCGTTTCGGCAACCAGCCGATCTGGGTGCGGTCCAGTTCCGGTGTTCCAGGGATCGCGCCGTTGAACGTGGTGCCGCCACTGTCGGGTCTGTCGGTAATGACCGCGCCGGGAATCGTCATCCAATTATGCGTAGCTGCATTATAATCCCTCGCGACGACATCCGTCGGCTTCAGATCGGTTTCAAACGAAATCGATACCTTGTCTGCGCCATTGATCGTTTTGTAGCAAAGCTTGACCAGTCCCAGCGGATACGAATAGTTGTTGTCCTGGGATGCCTGGCTGGCTTCGGTAGCGGAAGATTTGCACGTAATGTTAGTACCGGTAGGTGTCATTATCGATACTTCCGCGCCATTTCCGGTACTTGCCACGCTGGAAGATTCATTTACCGCCAACGCATGGTTGTGGCTCTCGTAAATACCTTCACCGTACAGATCGCTCGTAATATATTCACCCGAGCCCGAAAATGCCAGCGGATAAAAACCAGCATTGGAAAGGCTCGTCCCGGTTGTCATGTTAGTCCAGCTCTGTCCGCCATTATTCGAAACATACACATCGCCACTATATGCCGCGAACGCGACGTTTTCACCATCGGCTGAAGTTGAAATGAAGTAGACCTGCGCACTGGATAAGTCAGGTGTACCATTAGTGATGTCTGTCCAGGTCTGGCCGTAATCCGTTGACTTCCAAATATCTCCGCCATACTCTGGCACGTACGCGACTTTTCCTGAAGAAGACATGGTGACGGTCCACAGATACGCGCTACTCAATGGACCGGACGACGTAGGATGCGTCCAGGTCTGGCCGTAGTCCGAAGAAATATAGACGCCATCATTGTCTGTGACCGCGACCATATGTTGGCCGTTTGCAGATATACTGACATCGTCCCAGTCGCCAGAGGCAAACGGATATGATGCCGTCGTATCTTTCCAGGTTTGGCCATAATCAGATGACACGATAATTCCCGTTCCGCCGCCAGCAGCCGCCTGATACTGGCCGTTTGCAGAAACTGCAGCGCCATAATAGTTGCTATTATGGAACGTTGCGGTCTGAGATTTGTTCGTCCAAGTATGGCCGTAATCGCTTGATGTCCATATATCTCCGCCGCTTTCGCCGGCCACCTGGTAATTGCCGTCTGCGGACATCGCTACGCTATTGACTGGAGCCCGCTGAGCGGAGTGGTGTCTGTCT